>JABSRQ010000001.1 GCA_013215055.1 Pseudomonadales bacterium
ATCAAAAGGCCAAGCCCAAGGGTAAGGGCTTTGATTTGCTGATGGATAAGCTCGCCAATTTTGTTATCTACCGTTATCGCATGCTGTTGTTTGTATCGCTATTGGTCTCCATCGCCAGTATTTATCTGGCTTTTCAAAATGTGATTAATAACAAGATGGCTGAAGCGATTAGTAAGCCGCATCATATTCGTGAAAGCAATGATATGGTGGATAAATATCTGGGTGGAATTTACAACATTCAGTTCCAGATAGCGGCTAAAGCAGGGCTTAGTATCAGTGAACCCGAATACTTGCAGAATCTAGATGCCTTCACCACCTTTTTACGTCAGCAGCCGGAGGTGACAAATGTTTACAGTTTTTCCGATGTGATGAAACGTTTAAATCAAAATTTACATGCTGATGATCCCACCTTTTATAACATCCCTGAAAATCGAGAGCTGGCGGCCCAGTATCTGCTTTTGTATGAGATGTCTCTGCCTGCAGGCATGGATTTAAGTAACCAGCTGGCCATCGATAAAAGTTCAAGTCGACTGGTGGTGACCTTTGTAAATACGGATACCGCCGGCATCATCGATATTCGCCAGCGCATCAAAAGCTGGCAGCTGCAAAATTTACCCGATTACATGTTTTATGAAGGCACTAGTTACACCACGATCTGGACAGAACTTACCATGAACGCCTTACGTTTCAGTATTAAGGGCGCGTTATTGGCTTTGTTTTTGATATCGCTGGTGTTGATGCTGGTATTCAGGTCGGTTAAATATGGCTTGATTAGTTTGATTCCCAACTTGTTGCCGGCGGCTATCGGTTTTGCCTTTTGGTATTTGTATAACGGCGAATTAAATTTTGGTTTGATGATGGTGTTAACCATTACCATTGGTATTGTGGTTGATGATACCGTGCATTTTCTGAGTAAATATAAGCGCGCGCTGGAGCACAGTGGTGGTGATGCGGCTGAGGCAGTTCGTCAGGCATTTGCCAATGTGGGGCCGGCCTTATTCGTGACCACGCTGGTATTGATCACCGGTTTTGCGGTGATGGTAACATCCCAGTTTGTTGATAATAGCACCCAAGGGTTATTGATCTGTGTAGTGCTGCTGGCGGCACTGATATTGGATTTTTTCATGCTGCCTCCTTTATTGTTATTGTTTGATAAGATGAAAAGAGCTTAAAGGTTTTATCCAGATAAACCTAAATACAGGATTGGTCGCAGCAACTGCGGCCACTACCCCAAGCGATAACTCATAGTTTCAGTATTTCCCTTCTCTAATTAACGCCTGTTAATCCAAGACATATAATTCCATTCATTCCGCCACTGAATAAATGATATTCCCTTTTAGGGCATTATCACTATCAATCAGAACGATATAATCCCTCCCTTCAGAACTGCCTCTATCTCTCTACCGTCATAGACATCCAACTCAAAAGGATGGTTGGCGATTTCAGGTCTTTTTATGCTCCCTGCAGTATTAAATCAGCTTAGAACCTTATTACATTTTTCCTTGCTTAGCTCCGTGCTAACACTGAGCATTATCCTTGCGTATATATCACTGGCCGATACCGGCGCCGTTTTTACTGCCAGCTTTTATGTATTATCGATTCTTGGTTATTATGTTTTTTTAGCCGTGTTTATTACCCTGGGTCTGTATCCTCTTGCGTTTATTCCGGTACTGCATCTTGCGGTGATCTTACCCAAGGTGATTTTGGATTTTATTCTGCTGTGTAACTTCTTTGTTTTTCGCCTCTACAAATTTCACATCGATATGATGTTTATCAATATGGCGATTCATGATGCCAAGGGCATAGGTCTCTCACCACAACTTATTTTTATTGCATTAATCGCCTTTATCCTGGTGCTGGGTTTTAACCTCTTTATCTATGCCAGAGCCAAGCGCAGTGTATCCAAACACACACTAAAGTCGTTTTTCACAATTTGCCTGATTGTGCTTTCTGGCCAATGTATTCACAGCTGGGCCGCCTATTTTAATCAGCATGAAATCACCCAATTAAATCCTTATTTCCCCTATTATTTATCCTCCACGGCGACCATGAAAATTGACCGCCTAAAACATGATTATCCTTTTATTATCCCGGAAAATTTTGAAATATCGGCAGCCCCAAATAAGGATGAAAAAAAACATAAAAACGCCCTGCTGCACTACCCGAAAAATGTGATCGATGTTGAGTTGAATGCCACGAATAAACCCAATATATTATTATTTGTTTTGGAGAGTTGGCGCGCCGATATGCTCACCGCCGAGGTGATGCCCAATTTACAGCAGTTTGCCGATCAGAATCTGTATTATTCGCAGCACTTCAGCGGCGGTAATGTGACCGTCACCGGGTTATTTTCTCTGATGTATGGCCTGCATCCCAGCTATATGAATACGATGCAATCCAATCCATTTCAAAACCAGACACTGCTAACAAAAACTTTGGCCGATATGGGTTATTCCATTGAAGCCTTCACATCGAGTAATTTAAACCGTTTTTCCCTGAAGGATATGTTCTTTGGCCAGATTCCGGATCAACGTTTTAATATGCATATTAACACCAGCTCGGTAGAAGATGATTTACAGGTGGTTGCCGATGTTAAACAATCGTTGAGCCGCAGTGCTGTTGGTCAACCCTGGTTCAAATTTGTCTTTTTAACATCCTCTCATCATAACTATGATTACCCGGAAAAATTTAAACGCTTCACACCGCTACCCAGCAATGCAGAAGGTTTTCTCTTTGATCAAAACAGCGATGCCGACCTTTATATCAATGATTATAAAAATGCATTGGGTTTTATGGATAGCCTCTTTGCCGAGATCAATACGGCATTAAAAGAACGCGGTGATGATAATACGATTGTTATCGTCACCTCCGATCATGGTGAAGAGTTTAACGATAATCATGCCGGCCATTGGGGCCATGGAAGGAACTTCACCCGGGCTCAAACCCATGTACCGTTAATCATTAAAATGCCGGGACAAACCAAACCGCAGATCATCAATCAACGTTCGGCTCATGTAGATATCGTTCCCACACTTTTGTTAAAGGCAGGTGTGAAGAATCCCGTCTCTGACTTCAGTTCGGGTTATGATTTATTTCATTTACCCAAACAGCGTAATATCGTTGCAGCCAGTTATAAAGACAAAGCTTATATCGTCGGCGAGACGATTTATTCAACCGGATTGTTCACCGACAGTTATGCTCTGGATAACTTCAATCTAAAAAATACGGACTTTGATTTCAGCGCCATACAATCAGCCAAACAAGAAGAGCGAGACTTCTATCTTGAATAAGGCTTTAAATTTCAGCCATTAAACCTTTGCTATTCCTACGACTCGATTAATACTGGTACAGCACATCAACACCCACCGTTCTGGGTCTATTAATATAATCAAACATGCCCCTTTGGCCATGATTGGGGTTGCGCTGTACCCCAGTGATCACACGTCGATTGACAATATTATTGATGAACAGCCCGGTACGCCACTGCCCAGTGCCAATAAAACCACGGGCATTAAAAAGGCTATAGCCCTGTAAGACCCTATAACCCTCATGCTCATCATTCAGCTGTGTGGTGACATTAGAGATGTGCTGAGCATTCACTGCAGCCTCAACATCCAGCCCCATCAGCGAATGATTGTATATTAACTCCAGAAATAGCTGATTGCGCGGAGAGCCTGGCAGCCGGTCATTTTTATAGCCGTTATCACCGCTGCCATCGATATCATTATAACTGAGCGCATGCTCGGTTAATGATGCGTCGCTGAAGGCATAACTACCATTAAGCTGCCATGTTTCACTGAGCATAAACGACACACTTAATTCCATACCATAAGAGCGGCCATCATTGGCATTGGTGATATACGAATACAATCTACCCGAACTGGGTGCAACCGTATACGCGAGAAGCTGGATATCGGACCAGTCAATATAAAACAGCGCCGCATCTAATTGCAGACGCTGCTGCCATAAAACACTTTTTAAACCTAATTCATAATTAATGGCAGTATCAGGATCTCGCGTTCTTAACTCTGCCAGCTCAGCAGGAAGACCGGGATTAGCACCACCACGACGAAAGCCGTCGGCTATATTTGCATAAAGATTGATTTCACCATTGAGCCGGTATAGCGCGGAAAATTTAAAGCTGCGGTGATTATCGCGATGTTTAGCTGCATGGCAGTCCGGTGCAACATCGATAATAAATAAACAGGCATCGGCACTATCCTCATAAATAAAATAACGCCCACCCACCGTAACATCCAGAGCGGCAGTAACAGGCCAGGTGAACTCACCAAACAGGGCAACATCTTTAAAACGCGACTGTTGTTCAGTTTGATAATCATTGAATTCTTCACCTTCAAAATAATCGGTTAAATTATTAGAGCTTGTAGAGAGTAAATTCAGTTCATTATAAAAAACACCAACCACGACATCACCCAAAGGCGTGGCTGGAATAATCACCTTCAGTTCCAGGGATTGTTGATCAACGCCAACATCACTTTGGCTATAGTATTGTATGTCTTGTATGTCTTGTATGTCTTGTATGTCTTGTACATCTTTATTGAGCTCATGCAAAAGGCTGGTGAGATCACTCTTGACGTATTGCTGCTGATCATAACGAGTTACAGCTAAGGAAAAGGTAAAGCTGTCAAAGTCATAGGACAGCCCAAAATCCAGCACCTCAAATTCACCTTCCATAGGCTGCAAATACGTGGTACTGGCTAAGTATTCCTGGCCAGTGAAAGTTGGATTATCCGCCTGTCTGTCGCCCACTTCCGTTTCCTGTTGCTGATACATCAGCGACACCGTCAGGACATCGATGGGTGTATAAAACAGGCTTAATCTGGCGGCGGTGATGTTGTCGTCATTGATGTCTTTTTCAGGCCCGGTGATTAAATAAGGGTTATCAATAAAACCGGCATGCCGTGTTTCACTGAGCATAATACGCGCTGCCAGCTGATCATCCACCAGCGGCACGTTAACGACCAGGCCAGTATCATAATTTAACGCACTGGCATGTGCAGTTTGAGAAAGCCGGCCCTGGAACTGCAGAAAAAATTCATTGAGTTGTGGTTTATGGGTCTGATAGCGAATCTGTCCCGATAAGGAAGAGGCGCCATAGAGCGTGCCCTGCGGCCCTCGCAATACGTCTATCTGTTGCAGATCTTTTAATACCAGCTGCGGCGGTGAAAAATAGCCCTGCAGCGGAATATTATCCACATAGGTCACCACCGTCGCGCCATCCGTGCCACTATCATTGGTGCCCATGCTTCTGAAGCTGATACCGCGCATGATGACAGGAGAGCTATTTCTGGCACCATTATCCTGCACAAACAAGCCCGGCACTCTCGCCGCGACATCTTCAATTTTTTCCGGCGGGTCAGCGTTGAGCTGTTGTTGATTCAGACTGGTGACGGCACCGGCATAATCTGCTGCATTTACCGGCCTCTTAAGCCCAAGGATCAGGGTCTCTTCAACCTTCTGATTCTCTACTTTCTCGTCAACTACAACATCTACAGATGACTCAATAGTTTCAGCAATAGCAGAAGGCAGCATCAAACTGGTACTGGAAAAAATGGTGAAAACCCTGAGCATACGCCTCAGGCATAGTGGTTTACTACAGTGATACATCTAAGGTTTTTTCGACTACAGGTGATTTATTATAATTATTTTTATGTCAGTTTAGCTGCCATTTTTAATGCTTCGCATTCTACACGATTTTTGATACTCACGCTGCTACACACGTATCAGTCTCTGATACTCAACGTAAACGGCTTTACCTTCAGCCACTCAAAATATTTAATCGAGGCCAATGATTTACAGCCATATCGCTGTATGCCTATGGGAAATTACGCATAAAAAAGGTCAATAATGAAAAAAATAACCAAGCTCTATTACTCTTCTTCTGTCTGTTAGTGACAGCCTGTGATGAGCAGTTTTTTAAATCGATTGACTACCCCAGGATTAATATTTACTTGCTAGAATTTAAGGTTTTAACCAAGGAATATTTCAGGTGGTACATAGAGATTGAAGCAATTAAGTCTTAATACTTCTTATGCTCTGAAAAATAGTGAGGTACAGAATTGGGTCCGTATTTTTTGTTATACATTGATGCTCGAAAAATATCTCGGGGCGGAAGTTGTACCACAGGTAAATGAAAGCCCCATATCGAGCGTTACAGCGAGTAACGCTAGCCCAAGGTCAACAAACATTATTTAAACTGTTTTTATAACAATCTTTATCAGGCCAAATACAAAGCCACCATTCAGATTCAAAACGGTGATTTAAGATTGCACACAGGAAAAATTCTTCTCATCATTTTTGTCACCTATGCCTTTAAATTTGGCCAGTTTAGGATACACACAGAGCGGTCGGCTAAACGCAATTTTTGGAGTGACTTCTACAGCGGGAGAAAGGTGTGGCATCGCGATCGTCTTTCCGGGTTGTTGGGCGATGATTCTGTCGGGTGCATTACCCTCCTCCCGCCAGTCAACCAGCGGGGCGACATAATCAGCCATCCACGCACCAGGGCCGCCAGCACAATGATTCATACCTGGGACCATAAACAGACGAAAAAATTGGCTCACTTTTTTCCTGCCGCCCAGTTCATTTTCAATATCACTTAAATAATCTATCGCTCGCTGGGGGCGCAGAGGATAATCATTCCAGCCCTGATACATCAGCAGCTTACCGCCATTAGCCCTGAACTCCGACAGATCGCCATAGACATCCAGAGCGGCGGTGACTTGTTTGAGTTTATAACGATCATTGACGGTATCAAATTTATTAACATCAAAACCTGGCTCATGGCGCATTAACAGTGTCACTAATTCATCAATCGTACTGATCACGGTTTTTCCATCAACGATCTTATTTGGCAGCTGCCAAAAGGCCCAGTCACCAGCGGCCTCTGCTCCAGGTAATACGCCAGGGGAGATGATATTACCTTGAGCATCTTTAACATCGCTATACACACTTTCTGCGGTCTTTAGCTGACCAGCTGTCAGGCAATTTTTTTGTTGACCTTTATTGCATTGCAGCTTGCTTAGATCAAACACATCTGCTGTGCACTTTCTGGGATCGTTGATGACACCATCGGCTACACCGTCCAGCAAATCGCAGGCGGCTTTAGAAGCTTTATCCAGCGTTAACAGTGTATCCGCAGTTAAAGGGTTGGCTTGCTGTGCTCGGGATTGCCCCATCATCCAGGCGCTCATTTCCTCAAACCTGAACAATGGCGCACCCGCGATGATGCCATCATAATCCTCGGGATAACGTTCAGCTTCTAACAAAGCAGCTCTGCCACCATTTGAACAACCATTAAGATAGGCGTAATCAATATCGGCACCATAAAAGTGGCTGATCGTTTTCTTGGCTGCCAGCGTCGAAAGGTGAACACCTCTATAGGCATAATTGAGCAATGCTTCAGGTTGACGATAGAAAGCCTTGCCAGCGCTGGCTTCATGCCCGGTATCGGTAGACGCCATCGCAAAACCCTTGTGCAGCAAGCTGGTCGTATCGCCAATCACACCGGCATCACCACCCACCGCTGAAAACATCATACGCCCATTCCAATCTTTAACAGGCAAGGTGACTTCAAATCGAATTGCACTATTTATCACGCCGCGCACTCGACAATAGGCAGGCAAGGCATCGCTGGCCGGAATTAAAACGCCCGGTTCCATAGCATGAGATAAATCACTGAGTCGGTACAATTTGTGACAACGGGTTTCCACAGCGTCTGCAGAAAATGCAGAGTGTGATATCGAGATCAATAAAAAGAATGTAAAAATTATTGCCTTCATGGCATCAGCTCCGAGTCATTCGAAATAACACTTTACATTAGCCTGTACAGCATTGAAATATCATGCCCATATAAAAATATGGGGCTGGGTGTTAAATGACATATTTTCTATTTATTGATGATGGCAGAAAAAATCCAAGGCCACCTGAAAATATTCTGGCATCACCGGAGGCCTGGCCTGCGTAGAAAACAACATGCGGCTCCAATAGGAATGTAAATTTTCTTCTTTTTTATCCCATACCTAACAAATAAATCGAGTATGAATCTCCTTCCCTGTCGAACATCAACCAGAATGATATTGCTGCTAGCATATGAATAATAATGCCCTCCAAATAAATATTCTATATTTGAGAAGGCATCAAACAAACGTGTTTTTTTAATGACCGATGATAGCTATATCAGCCCAATACGCCACAATAAACTCCACATAAAAGCCACAACAAAGGGGCAGGCATATTATTCGCATTCAGATGACATCCCTGTCTCTGATGGGCTAAATACTTGAACTAAAGTGTCGAAGGGTAACTACCACCAAAGGGCACCAAATCTTGCTGACAAGCCAGATTTTCATCCGGCAATATTCCCGTCACCAGATAAGAGATGATCGCATTGTCACCACAGCTGGACATACCTAACACGCCATGGCCCCATCCCTCTACTGTGAGCAGATGACTGTTGGGCATAAGTTCATGTGCAGCTAAAGCAGCTTGATAAGGGCTGGCCGGATCAAAGGTGGATGTCACCAATAAAACAGGCTTGTTAGTCTGTTTATTAAAAGGACCTGTATAGCGGCTATCCTGTGAGCCAGTCCAGGAATGACAAGTGCTAATTCCCCAGCCCCATTGCTGTGCCGAAAAATATCCGCGTTCAATATCGGCATTAATGGCCAGCTCCCACATATCGTAGTAGGCCGGGTTATCAGTATCCGCGCAGATAATCGCAAAAGCACTAACGCCATGCTGTGGCAACACTGGTGGTTCATGGCCAAAGTTCATACTTAAACCCAAGGACACAGGAGTATTAGTGATGGTTTCGAACATGATATTCATTTCAATACCAGCTAACTGATTAGCCAATTCAGGCCAAAGCGTTATATCCCTAAGTGCCAAATCAATTTGAAATAAGAAAGCATGAAACTGCAGTACGGTCGTCGTTTGATCCGGCAACATCATTTCTAAAGGCTGCTCTTTGAGACGTTGATGAATCGCCCAGAAACGCTGCTCGGCATTCCCCGCAAAGGTACACTGCTCTGCTCCCCCCTCATCACAAAGACGGAAAAATTCATTTAAGGTATCCTGAGCTCCCATGGCCGAATTAGTCCGATTCCATAGCGGTAATGTCTCGGCATCATCGCCATAACCGGTAGTCCAGGCGATAGGATCGATGATGCCATCTAACACTACAAGGCCCACGTTTTCTGGAAAGATATTGACGTACGTTTCCCCCAGAAAAGAACCATAGGAAGCACCAAAATAATTCAATTCTTCATCACCCACGGCCTGACGCATTAAATCCATATCTCTGGCGGCATCGGCGGTAGACATGTGATGAATTAGCTCTGAAGAATTTTGCGCACATAATGCACTATAAGCTTCATCGCTTGCCTTCCAGGTAACAATGTCACCGGTAGTCAAAGGATAGCCCGTAGTGATTAGCACTTCATAATCACTTTCTTCTTTAAAACACTCAAGCTGATCACTACGGCCTATGCCACGCTGATCAAAGGCAATAATGTCATAATGCGCACGTAATATATCGGGCACCACCTCCGTCGCACCTGCTTTAAAAAGTTCTATGCCTGAAGGACCTGGACCACCTGGATGGAAAAACAAGGAGCCGCGTTTAAATTCGGGTTGCGTCGAAGGAATGCGCAACATCGCAATGGCCACCTGTTTTTCATCGCTAGGGTCCTGATGATTCATAGGCACATAGAGAGTTGTACACTCAAAAGGAAAATCCCCACCTTCATAACAGGATTGCCAAACCAGTTCTTCTGGTATGACAATAGGCGGTTCTTGTTCTTCCGGCATGGGATCAACCACTGCGGGTTTTTCACCGGCTGGTTGAACGTTAACCGGAGCATTATTTGACGATGTTTTATCATCGTCATCATCACAGGCTGCGACTAACAGACAGCATGACGTTAAAATTATTTTATTCAGTAGTTGCATATGGTTTATCCCCAAAGACTAAAGACGACAACTGTGCGCCGCCACGTAAAAATCATGATGTAGACCTTTTTATTATTTCTTATAGGCCTGCATTGATAACGCAGTGATTAAATAAAAATGTCGCCAGGGGGTAAAGACGAATCCAACAGGTATCAATAACTGATATGAATTTTGTACTTAGGGTATCGTTTCTTTGATAAAAAGATTAAAAATCTCATCTTAAATCGTTTCTTCACCTTCTTTACAGGGTGATTTGTAGTATAACTCATTTTCGTTATTTCCCTTTCACCGCAGTAGACATTCACACTATGTTTAAGTCGTTCTTTTTAGATAAAAAATGGGCCCTTTGGTCGATACTGGGCTCTGCCATTATTCTGCTGGTTACCTGGTATAAGGTCATGCTGGATGTGCAAATCAATGAATGGTTTGGGGGCTTTTATAATATGATTCAGCAAGCCCTAACCACACCGGGCTCGGTCACCTTTGCTGAATACCTGGAACCCTGTTTGGTTTTTGCCAAGATAGCCGCCATCTATATTGTTGTTGCGGTACTGTTAGAATTTTTTGTAAAACATTATGTCTTCCGCTGGCGTACGGCGATGAACGAATATTATATGGCTAACTGGGATCAGCTGCGCCATATTGAAGGCGCGGCACAACGTGTGCAGGAAGATACCATGCGCTTTGCCAGGATTATGGAAACTCTGGGCGTCGCGTTTATCCGCTCAATAATGACCCTGGCAGCCTTTCTGCCAATTCTCTGGGGACTCAGTGAACATATCACAGAGCTGCCATGGATAGGCCCTGTTGATCAGGCGCTGGTTTATATCGCCATCATATCCGCCGCTTCAGGCACCTTATTACTGGCTGTTGTAGGCATCAAATTACCGGGACTGGAATTCAATAATCAGCGTGTTGAAGCCGCCTATAGAAAAGAGTTGGTACTGGGCGAAGATCATGAAGACAGGGCTGAGCCTGCTACTATTAAAGAACTGTTCAGCAATGTGCGTAAAAACTACTATCGCCTGTATAAACACTATATGTATTTTGATGTGGCCAAGTGGTCTTATATTCAATTCACGGTGATCGTACCCTATATCGCACTGGGCCCCACCATCGTCTCTGGTGCGGTTACGCTGGGTATCTTGCAACGTATCGTTGCCGCCTTTAGCAAGGTTGAGAATTCCTTTCAGTTCCTGGTGCATTCATGGAGCACCATCGTTGAATTGATCTCCATCTATAAGCGTTTGAGTGCCTTTGAGAGCCAATTAACGGATAAAAATGTAGTGGACGATTCGCCACTTAATCAAGTTCAATCTGAAACCTAGATCTTTCTTTTTCCTCTGCGCCCCTATCATTCGCGACCGGGGCTAGACTTCTAATACATCATTTTCTTTAGCCTATATAGCGGCAATAATGTCTGTGCCCACCGCAAAGCCATTATCGTCTACCGCCAGCAGTAAAAGTCCTTCAACTCGACACGGTATCACTTTATGATACCTAAGATCCCGCGCAAACAATAAATAGTGATACCTATTAAAAAGCGCTTTTTTCCACAGGTAAGCTGCGATTAAATGCTTGTTAACAAAAAGCATACATAAAAAAGGCACCACCATTAGCCATGGAGTATCAAAATAAAACCCGCGTTTTTCTGGAAACCCTGAAAAAAGAGATCAAGGCCAAGGCTATTCCCTATCAACAGCTGGCCGATAAGTTAGGGGTTTCATTGCTAACGATTAAACGTCAGGTCAATGCAGAAGATATATCCATGTCTAAACTCATGGCCCTCTGTGAAGTCGCCGATATCGATATAAGTGATATATGGCGACAAATTGAAATGGAACGCCCAAAACATACGATGTATACCCAGGAACAGGACCTGGCCTTCTCTAAAAACCCACATTTGTGGCGCTATTTTGAAACCCTATTTTTCGAGGACTTGTCCCCTAAAGACATAGAAAAAAAATACCAGATCAGCCCGGCCTCCACCCACGCCTATTTACGCAAACTTGAGATGTTGGGCTTAATTCAGTTATCCGTGCACGGTAATATACGTATGTTAGTCAGCTCGCCTCTTGGATTCGGCGATGGCCATACGTTGGCCGTGGATCAGGGCTTAAGGAACGTATTTTACGACGTCGCCGAGCAATGTTTTAGCCCCGGTACATCAGCCGCATTAACGATAAAAAAAGACCTGAAACTCAGTAAAGAATTACGCGGACAATTACACCTGGATATCTATGAGCTGGTGTCTAAATACGCCAATATATCTGAACGTTATTTTATCCCCAGCAACCAACCACAACTGAGCATCATCACCTGTGACTATAAAGCCCAAAATTTTATTGGCGAAGCGCCTATCACAGACATCATCAACAACGACTTACCATAAGACATTCCGCCATGAACTATCAGGACAAAATCAAACGTTGTTTATCGTTTATAAAAGATGAAGTGAAAACGCAAGGGGACACTTATCAGCAGCTGGCCGATAAATTAGAAATTTCACTGCTAACGGTTAAACGCCAGCTCAATGCAGGTGAAATATCCATGTCCAAACTTCTGGCACTATGTGATGCCGTGGGACTTGATTTTATCGATGTATGGAATGCCATAGAACAACAGGAACAAACACACAATGTATTCAGCGAGCAGCAGGATAAGGCTTTTTATCAACATCCGGCCCTGTACACCTATTTCAAGGCGCTGTATCAATTTCAACAAAGCCCGGAGGAGATTGAACAATTCTGGTCAATAAGTCCCGCCTCCAGCGAGGCTTATCTGAATAAATTACAAACTATTGGCATCATCGAAAGAGGAAAAAATACGTATTTTAAATTCCTCGTTTCTGGCCCGATAGATTTTTCAGATGACAGCTTGATGGTGAGCAGTAATATCCAGAAAAATTTAAAAATCATTGGTGACAATATCGTTACCGGAAAAGGTGGTGCCGATCTATTATTGGTGAAACCTTTAAAGCTTAATGAAGAGATCCGGGAAAAAATGTATGCCGAAATACAGGAGATTGCCAATAAATATAGCGAACTCTCGCAACGCTATTTCAACTTAGCCGACCTGCCCACACAGCAGTTATTTATCTGCGACTATCTGCCTGAAAGAGATGTTCAGGCCGAACTGATTGTTGATGTCACGAAGTTTGAATAGTCAGTACCCATCCAAAATCAGATAAACCATTGATTAATGTATAAGAAGCATTAACGCGCAAATGGTTAAAACTCTATGTACCGCCTAAGGTTTTCATTTTTATAGATGGCTTCAATAGAGAACGCTGCCCAATTATATTTAACAATATCTCCTGTTAACAGCTTCGGCACGTTGGGCTTCAAAAACCTGGCAATGTGATGCGCTGGAGGCTGGATTTATTTTACAGATGGGCTACTTTGTTTCCCGGCCAACACCCCTTAGCAACAACCGCACGCATTCTCTTTTTTTGATCTTCGGTGAATATATACATAGTTTCATCACTCACATAATCCATAAAGTTCATGGTGATAACTGTGCTGCCGCTGGAGGACGAAGGGTAGGTTGGGATGCCGTCGTATTGTCCTTTGGCAGTCGGAGTATTATGCACCAAATCGCTGGAATCACAGGCGCCATTTGACGCATAGATATGCAGAAGGCTTAAGCAATGACCTGTCTCATGGATGGCGGTACGGCCTAAAGTCTTGCCATTCTCCGGTACAGGCAGAATGCCATTAGCACCACGCTTGAAAACATAACATAAATTATGTTATGGTTTTATCCACGTTCAACAGATGCATTTTCTTTATGGCAAAAGTCACTAAGCAGGACTGGTTAGATCAAGCGCTAGAACTACTCGCCAGTGGAGGCCCGTCGGCGGTCACATTACAGGCATTGTTAGACAGGCTAAACGTGTCACATGGCTCTTTTTATCATCATTTTTCCAATCGTCAGGCGCTGACCGATGCGATGTTGGAACATTGGGAACAAACAATGACAGCCGACATCCTCGATAGCAGCGGTCAGATAGTTGATTTAGGGCCACGGCTAGACAATCTCATCAATCAAGGCGAGGGTCTCTTTACCCTGCAAACCCCGCTGGAGAACGCGATTCGTAGCTGGGCTCAAACAGACAACAGCGTCAAGAATGCCCTGCAGCGAGTGGACAAGATGCGCCGTGAACATTGTCAGGCTTTGGCAGCACTGGTTGTCGAAGACCACGACGCAGCCGTTAGACTCGGCGACCTGGTACACGCTGTTTTTATAGGTACACAGCAAAATATGCCAGCCTATAGCGCCGAAGAAACACAGGCGGTTTACCGAACCCTGATGGAGTTAGTCATGAGCCAGCTCAACTTAGACAGTTCAACTTAGCCTGTCACGGTGATAACACGACACAGCGTTATTGTTTAATAACGCTGACTATTCATTGAACTTGTGGAGAATAATAATAATGCATACAGATATGCGCCACATCTATATGGCCTACGGGTTAACATTAGCCGTTGGCACTGCAGCCCTGTTGCTGTTGCCCTATACACCACTATGGAATGCGCTGATCGCCGATGTCATCGCTACGGCGATCATCTTTGCCTTTAGCCGCTACCATAAAAATTCCAGTTTCTACGATGCCTATTGGAGCGTCATTCCGCCGTTATTAATGCTTTATTGGATGATGACGGGCCCCAATGCCGACGACTTGCGTGTGTGGCTGGTCTTTGCCCTGGTGAACTTCTGGGCCATACGCCTGACATGGAACTGGGCCAGCCACTGGCAGGGGCTGAGCCATGAAGATTGGCGTTATAGTGACCTGCGAAACAACGTGCCCGCCAGCCTGGCCCCTTGTCTGGATTTCATCGCCATACATCTGCTACCCACGCTACAAGTCTTTGTCGCTTGTCTACCGATGTATATTATCAGTCAATATCCGGTCTCGGCATTCAACGGCCTGGATATCATCGCCGCTGCAGTCACCTTTTTTGCCGTCCTCATTGAGCTGTTTTCCGATATTCAGCTGCACCGTTTCCTGGGACAACGTAAAGCCGGGGAGTTCATCAACAGTGGTCTGTGGTCATGGTCTAGACACCCTAATTACTTTGGTGAATTGTCGTTCTGGTGTGGGCTTATGTTATTTGGCTTTGCCGCCAGCCCTGCGCATTACCTCTGGTTCATCCCTGGCGCAGTGTTGATGACGTTGATGATCGTGTTTATCAGTATACCGATGATGGATGAACGCAGTGCTGTAAGGCGCCCCGGTTATTCCGAACATATAAAAAAGGTATCGCGACTGATTCCCATGCCCCCCAGAAAAGCGTCTCACTGAGGCTATGGCTGATTTAATGGTTACTACACATCGTAAACGCATCGTTATCATCGGCCTCGGTGATACCGGTATTTTGTCGGCTGTGCGTCTGAGCGACGAGTTCGATATTACTGCCATCTCCCCAAAACCTTTGATGCTTAGCGGGCAAGAGCTGGGACTAAGGCTTTGTAAACCTGATGTTTGGTCTAGGGAATATCGACAGCATTTTAGTGCCTACCAAGGCCTGGATAACGTTAATATCATTCACGGTAGCGTCAAGATCATAGACAGCGAAAATAACTCCGTTAGCGTTAGACACAATGATGGCGTCGAACAGCGAATAACTTACGATGTGTTGTTAATTGCCAGCGGTGTCAGTAACGGATTTTGGCGTAATAATCTAGAGCAGGATATCGATAGCATCGATAAGCAGCTAAAAATCCAGGCCCAAAATATACAGTCGGCTCGTCGTATCGCCATTGTTGGTGCAGGAGCAACAGGCGTCAGTGCAGCAGCTAATATTGCGACGGCCTTTGCCGATAAAGAAGTACATCTGTTCTTCAGTCGCAAATCGATTTTGCCCGATTATCATCCCAAAACACAAAAGAAACTGAAGCGAAAATTGCAGCGAGTAGGCGTTATTCTACATCCGGAGCACCGCGCCCGTATTGATAGCAATAGTGGCTATAAATCCCTGTCAGCCGGAAATTTGCATTGGACTACTGGCCAGGACGACTTTAACGCAGATCTGATACTCTGGGCTGTAGGACAACTGCAAGCCAATAATGCCTTTATCCCCAAGGCTATGTTAGATGCAGATGGCTTTGTTAAAACGGATGCCTACCTGCGTGTTCATGGCCACCAGAATATTTTCTGCGTGGGTGATATCGCGGCGACGGATGCCAATCGCAGCTCAGCCAGAAACGGCGGTTATAATATTGTTGCAGACAATATCAGGCATTATCTCAATAACCGCAGCACTAGGCAGAAAGCCTTTAAGCCTGTCAGTTATCGATGGGGCTCGATACTCGGCTTGCAAGATAATGGGCTGACAGTCTATACACCCAAAGGCGGCAGCTTTCGCTTTTCGCATTGGAGCGTCACTCAGCTGTTATTTCCCGTTATTGTCAGGAAGATGATCTATAAAGGTGTGCGGAAAGAGGCTAGCCCTTCGCTTCGGGAATAAAAGTATTGAATGCGTAATTGCTTCAATCTCGATTTACCGCCTGAAATTTTCATTGTTATAGAGGGTTTCAATAAAGAGAAAGCTGCCCGATTAAAGCTAACAACACTCCCCTGTTAAAATCTTAAATTCTAACCTGGGAGTATTGGTCGTGGAATAACCTGCCAGCTAAAAAATCAGCATGGATAGCTCGCTTTGTACAGGCCGCTTTAGCCTCATTAAGAACTTTTTATTAATAGTAAATCCACTTTCGATTGGCGGGTTTATTGCGTATGAGAAATGAGTTTTATTGAGGGGCGCTTTCGAGGCTTAAGCAGCTATCTCTGTGAAGGGCATGACTCAGAGCTGCTATGAGCTATTCTCGGAAATGCCTAAGCCCCTTAGCTATTCTTAATCTGTTGAGCTAACCAGTCGCTTAAAATTGGGGATGTACGACCCATCGTTACAGTGATCAAACATCAAAAAATCTGTAAATAAGGATCCTGCATGTCAACCTAATTCAAAACCACGCGTTTTATAGATTAACCAAGGGTATTATCTGACGACGATTTTGCCTTTAACACGGTTTAAGATACATTGAGCTTTATGAAAATTTGCCAACACAACCATCCTTTTTATACGGCATTATGCTACTGCTTGTTGCTGCTGGCTTTTACCCACACACAAGCACAAACCGGTTCAATGAATGATCAGCCTCAAAAGAAGAAGCTAAGTCATATCGGCGATTCCGCTACAAAAGCCGATAAAGACATGCTGTTGTTTTTGGCCGAATTTGATGAAATGGATAACGACACCTTTGAAATGATGGTCTTTCATGGCCTCAATGATCAGGCTGCTGAAGATAAACAGCCCCCTGCAGATAGGTTATATAATGAAGATTAAATACTGGGCTTTATGCTGTTTGAGTTTAAGTATGCTGAGTGCTTCTCTTTTTGCGCAGAGCTGGGATGAGCTACCGCAAACCACACAGCTAACACTTAAGCCGTTTCAATCCCAGTGGCAGACTATGCCAGAAGCCAAACAGCAGAAATTGCTTAAGGCCGCCCAACGCTGGCAGCAGATGAACCCAGAGCAGAAACAGCAAGCTAAGCAACGTTTGAAACGTTGGCAAAGCCTGTCCAGTACAAAACAGCAACGCGTCGCAAAGCGCTACCAACAGTTTAAACAATTGTCGCCAACCGATGCTCGACGTGTTAAAAAACAATTTAAACGTTTTCAAAGTCTGCCGCCACATAAGCAACAGACTTTGAAAAAACGTTGGAAGAAGGTTAGCCCTGAGCAAAAAAAACAGCAGTACCATAAAACAAAAAGGTCCCATACATCACCCTAAAGCCGTTAGCACAATCTATGTTGATAAGCGCTGTGTTTTTAATACAGCCACCTGCCATAGCTAGCGATAATTCTTGGCTAGGGGATGACTATCGGCCAAATTCCATCATAGCCCGTATCGGTGAAGATGAGAGCAGCCGTTTAACCAGCCTTGAAACACAGTTTAACCTCATCAATTATCATGTTTTCCAAGCCAGATACACGCAAGTCAGCCATACGTCAGCAGCACAGGAATTGGATATTGAACAATATCTACTCGCCTTTAGCAGTGACCCGATGGCCATTTGGTCTCTATCAACACGCTATGAATACAGCGGTGATAAAGATACGCTAACCGCTAAAGAAGTTGAGCTTTCTCTGCAATATGCCCCCGCCCAATGGCTGATTGCAGTTGGCTATCAACATGCGGCCATAGAGATTGTATTAGCAAGAAAAGGCTTCACGTTGCCGGTGCAAAGAGACGGTGCCTCTGTGTTTTGGCAACTATCCCTAGACAGCTGGCTGATAGACGTTAGCGCGTCCGCTTATCGCTATGATCGAGACCTGTCTGGATTTAATCAACCACGGCGCTCCAGCAATAACCGACAAAGCAGTTTATTAACTCAAGTGTTTTCATTATTGGATTGGCATGTCAGCACCACGCTCAGCCACCATTGGTCTGCAACGATGCTGGAATTGGGCTTGGTGCGTTATTTTTATACAGTGACTCAAACAGCATCAAACCAAGTCATGAGCCAGCTGAACTATCAGCTCACGGATGCCATGAGCCTGGGAGCACAGCTAAGTACGGAATTGGATGATGTCGTGTGGTATTCCGAGCTATCGCTGGGGTATCACTGGTGATAAACCATACTCGAGCCCTCAATCAATTTCTAAAATCGGTGCAAAACCGTGCCTTTGTCACGGCTAAATTTTCCACCGCCAATGAAGATGATGCCTTGGATGTGGTGCAAGACAGTATGTTTAAACTGGCACAAAAATACGCCCACAAACCAGAAGATGAATGGCCAGCCTTATTCCAACGCATCTTACAAAACCGCCTCAAAGATTATTACCGTAGTCAAAAAATGAAAAAGTTATTTTATTTTTGGCAACAGCATGAAAACACGGAATCTAAACAGGTCTTTGATATCGCTAGTTTGTCCCCTTCCCCTGCACAACACCATGCCAGCCAGCAACAAAAAACGGCGTTAAACGGCGCCTTAAAAAAACTGCCTCAACGTCAACAAGAAGCCTTTGTCTTACGTGCATTGTGGGAATATTCCACCGCAGAAACGGCCAATATCATGCATTGCACCGAAGGCAGCGTTAAAACCCATTATTCACGTGCCAACGCGGCATTACAAAAACATCTACAGGAGAACGAAGATGAAAAACGATGATGCCTCCGATAGGAATATTACCCAAAAAGCCAAACAGCAGTTTGATCAACAGGCTGATCATCTTGATGAGGCAACAGTAAAAAAATTAGATAACATACGCTGTGAAGCCATCACAGCCGCAGGCAAACAGCCGAGCTTATTCTCTTCTGTGATACAGCAGATACAGCAGATACAGCAGGTACAGGCATGGCAGAAGCCTGCCATAGCTCTAAGCATTGTCGGCTTATGCGTTTATCTAGGGCTTGTGAATACTACGCCTTCAGCATCTTTGCCCGACAATACTTTAGACATGGTATTAATCAATGAAGATTATGATTTGCTGCATGAGGATATTGAATTTTATCTATGGCTGGAAAACCAAGCACAGCTAGACACACAGCAAGATAATACCTCTACGCAGAGCAAGGAGATCATCTAATACCACATAAAAGCTTGGCGCTCTCAATTTAGATATCTCTACAGCTATCAAAACCTGCGTAAGTAACTTGCATCAAAAAGTTAAAATTTATGCCACAGGGCTGTCAACCAACTCGACTTCCACGCGTTATTAAATAGAACATTGATAATAATAAAAGCAATGGACTTACAGCTTCCATTTAAGCCTTTGATTCATCCGCATTTTTTTATTCATTAACAATAAGTACGATTTAAGAATAATAATCAGCGTGTGCATTTCATCCCATTGCCGCGTGCCACTGGAGAATGTTATGAAGTTATTCCACCACAATGACAAACAGCCACACGATGCATTATCACGTCTACTAAGTGTCGCAAGCGTTATCATTCTGGCTAACCTTTTAGCCGGCTGTGGCAGTGATAGCAGCATCAGTAACCCGAATAACAATCCTGTTACCGACAATGGTGTTGAACAAACAACCGATCCAACAACCGATCCAACAACCGATCCAACAACCGATCCTTCTCAGCCCAGTAGCGCTGCGCTGAATGATACCGGCTTAACCCTGGGTGGCGATTACCCTTCGGGCAATAACCTCAGTTGTCTGGGAGAATCCATCAGCCAGCAAGATTGTGCACAGGGGCGTGATTTTACACATAACGATGATAGCGATGGCCATGCAGGTTTTAGCTTTAGCAAATTAAATCAAAGCGGTGAAGCACTGCCCGCATCAGCAACCAGCTGGAACTGTGTTAAAGACCATGTTACCGGCTTGGTGTGGGAAGTTAAAACCATTGAGGGAGGCCTGCATGATAAAAATACAGCTTACCGTTGGGGGGGCAAGGGCGCAGAAGCCTTTGGTACCGAGTTTTATAACGACTGGAATGTATTACTGGATGGCAGCAATACCGAAAATCTCTGTGGTTTTGATGATTGGCGTGTTCCCACCATTAAAGAGTTGGAAGGCTTGGTCAGCTTTGACCGCAGTAATCCTACCATCGATACCGACTATTTCCCAAACACCCTGAGCATGGGATATTTATCGGTGAATGCCTCCGTCGCCGATCCCACAGTCGCTTGGTATGTGCATTTCAATAGTGGCTGGACACACAGCAATGCACTGCGGGATAACAGTGATGCCAGCCGCCTGAAATATGTACGCCTTGTACGTGGCAATGGCGAGTGATAAATCATGCTGCCACCGTCAACGCCATCGTTACCATTAACTAGGAGAAATGCCATGTCATCTATAGATAACAATAAAAATATCCCTTCTACTTTTAAAGCCAGTCTACGCACTCTGTCTTCTATCAGCCTGATGTTAAGTGGTTTAGTGTTTGCCACGACTGCCCAGAGTCTTTGTGAAGCCATCACGCCCACCAGCTCCAATATGCAATTGCAAGATAATCTGAATGGCACCGTCACCGACAACGCCACAGGGCTGATGTGGAAACAGTGCAGCGAAGGCCAAACTCAAGACTCGCAATGTAACGGCACTGCCAGCGGCGTTTCATTTCAGCAGGCACTGCAAATCCCCCCAACGGTCAACAGCAGTGGTTTTGCAGGTTTTAACGATTGGCGTTTACCCAATATCAAAGAATTGCGTTCCATCGTTGAAGCAGCTTGCCATACGCCAGCCATCAACCTAGATCGTTTCCCTAACACGGCCGCCATAGAATATTGGTCATCGAGCATCAGCATCGATGCCATCGATAAAGCCTGGCAGGTTGAATTTGTTAATGGCGAATCCAATGCCTCGCGCAGTGATAGAATCAGTGCCTATGCCGTGCGTTTGGTTAGAACGCATAACGTCAACCCGGATACCGCAGCTAAGGAGTTGATTGCCAACGCCTATTCTGGCAATAGCATTGGACTTACGTGGCAGGAGGATGGCGCGACGTATACGATTTATAGAGACAACGCCGCCATCGCGACCACAAGCAACCATCACTATGTGGATAACACGCTAGCGGTCAACACAAGTTATAGTTACGTCGTTACCCGCGATATCAACAATCCAGCTGCAACCGTCACCGTTGTCGCAAAAACCTTAGTGAACAATACCAACCCCGCGACCGAAAACGGCGCCGAAACCGTTATCGATAATGATAGGGTGAGCAATTTTTCCGAATGCAACAATGTACGCAATGCCTTACTGGTTGACGATGCGGACTTGGATACGTGTTTAGCAGCCATGTTGACACTCAACAATATGGCCGGTCATTTAGAAGATATGCGCGCATTTTCCGCAAGAGTCAGAAGCGAGCAGAGCCCGGAGATGGTTGCATTAGGCATGCGCCTCTTCCACAGCAAATCACTCAGCGGCCAAGGCGATACGTCTTGCTCTTCCTGCCATCATCCCGCGTTAGGCTGCGGTGGTGATGATTTATCCATGCCCATAGGCGTAAATGCCGCGGTCCCTAAACTGTTAGGCCCAGGTCGTACCGATGGTAACAGCGTGCCCATCGTGCCACGAAATTCACCGGCAACCTGCAATACCGCTTTATGGAGCCGAGGCTTATTCTGGGATAATCGTGTAGCTGCGACCAATAGAGGCATTAACACAGAGTCCAATGATGTCAGCAACAACACCATAGCCGCAGTATCGGATGGCAGCCTGATGTTATTAATGGCACAGGCACATTTTCCGGTAACCGCAGCACCGGAAATGGGTGATGTCACTCAATTTGGATATGATGAATCAGTAGACAGTGATCTGACCGCTTATAGAGAAACGGTACTGGCCGCCAATCTTAATGCCCAAGCTTGGGGGCCTTTATTTGCAGCCGCCTTTGGTGATGCAACCATTAACTACTCCAGAATCGCCGAGGCGATTGCCGCCTATGAAGCGGTGCAAATATTTATCGATAATCCATTCTTTGACTATGTCGATGGGGATACTAACGCCATCTCCAATGATGAAAAACGCGGTGCAATTACCTTTATGACCAGCAGCACCGGTTGTACCTTTTGCCATGCGGGTGCATTTTTCACTACGGAAGCCCAATTGCCAGGCAATTATCCACAAATTGGTGTGGGTAACGATGCCAGCGGTAATGGGGCCGATTACGGTGCCGAAGGCCTTACCGGCCCTGGCGCATTCCGCGCACCGACATTATTGAATGTGGCCATTACCGGCCCTTGGGGACATAACGGACAGTTTGCCACGCTGGAACGTAATGTTGCTCATTATCAAAACCATGGCGACTCTATTGCTAGCTACTTTGCCAATAGCGAAATGTGTGATTTAGCACAATTCTCCGAGTTGGCCGATTGTGCCAATACCGTTGCCTCCAATGGTCTAGCCCTATCTCAGGAAATTCTCTCGGGCAATGTGGAATTTTCAAATAATCTCAGCCAAGAAGAAGTGAATTTGGTGGCGCAGTTTTTACGCACATTAACCGACCCTGATGCAGCCAATACGCAATCCAATGCAATCCAATCGCTGATTCCGCCAAGGGATGCTGGCCCGGATGGAAATCAACTGGATGCGGAGGATGAACACGGTAATCCTTTATAAGTCTATGTATGCCTAGCCCAGAGATTGACTGGGCTAGCTTGCTTATCTGTTATGACATTGGCTAATACACACTAAGCCGCCAAGTGCGATGATAAGGTAAAATCATCGCCACTTTCAAAGATCTCATCGTGATTAAAAAATTTAGATCTCTTGAGAAAAAACGCTGCAGCTATAGCACCAGCCTTTCTGATCCCAAAGCCATACGAGATACTAATGATGCTTAAAAATTAACTGAACAATTCCTTTTCTACTAGGTATTTACTCTAAAACCTAGTCCTCCTTGTTTCTCTACCATTAAAAATCGCTGGCCTAGAAAGCTTGACTAAATAAACCTATGCGCACAATTAATGAAGAATAGCTCTAGCATGTTAGCCATCACTGCCACCGATGGGATATTTCTGAATATTAGACCTATATTGCTTATACCCATTGTGAGGCTGCTTAAGTCTCATTACAGGCTGCCGATTAAGCTATGTATAAGAAGCATTAACGCGTAAAGGGTTCAACCTCTATGTACCGCCTGATGTTTTCATTGGTATAGATGGTTTCAATAAAGAGAAAGCTGCCCGAATAAAACTAAAAGTATTCCTTGGTTAAAACCTTAAGTACTAACAAGGGAATATTGGTCGTGGAATAGCCTACCGGCTTCGCCCTCATTCCGTGTAGATAAGCTCCTAAAAATCATTAGCTGCAGGCTTGGCCTTGTTGGCTGCATTTAACATAAAGCTGGCTAAGGCTCTGCACATTCATCTGCCAAGCCAACCAGCTTATGGCTTATTTGCCATAGCTGTTCGGCTTGTTGTTCATCTTCTGCCCAAGATTTTAAGCGGTATTTTTTACTTTTATAATAATAATCACCGCTACCATTAATTGAATCATCACAGGCTAAAAACAAAGAGGTTTGTGCGCCCTGTTTAGTATCAATAAAAAATGGGGCGATTAAGGCCTTTATCACTGCAGAATACCATTTCACATTGTTATCACCCAGCTTGCTTTTCACAGCCCCTGGGTGTAGGCAATTAATCATCACATTACTGCCTTCAAGTCGTGTACTCAAAGACTTAGTCATTAATATATTGGCAAGCTTTGAATGCCCATAGGTTTTTAATGACCCGAAATTATTTTTAAATGTTAAATCATGAAATTGAATGCCCTTACAAAAGGCATGCCCTTCAGAGGCCACCACCACAATCCTGGATTTTTCTGTTTCTTTTAACCTGGGCAATAACAAGTTGGTTAATAAAAAATGGCCCAGATAATTCACGCTGAACATCTGCTCCTGCCCCTCGACGAGTATGCGTTGAAGATTAACCACACCCGCATTATTAATCAGTAAATGCAAAGGCAGGTTTGTGGCTAAAAATTGTTTAGTTACCGCTCTTATTTGATCAAAGTCTCCGAGATCGGCAATAAGCAGTTCTGCAGATTCACTATTCGCTATGCTGCTAATCTCCTCAACCAAGGCTTGTCCTAACTCTGGGTTACGGCAAAGTAAAAATAATTTATAACCTTTTCGGGCCAAGGCAAGTGCCGTTTCTCTGCCTATGCCATTGGTAGGGCCTGTGATTAAAGCCACCTTTAGATCTGATGTTTCAGCCATCGACAGCCCACCTTTTTTCCAAACTTGTCACCCTGATAAAATCAGGCATTGTTAATAAATTAAGCAGCAATTTTGTGTATTGGCCAGTTGACCGGGTTGTTTAATTCACAATATTCATAAACGCTCTAACAACGTCATGAACAGATATAAAAAAACTCATTGTTTTTAGGTGTATTTTTTATGGATAAACACGGTTTATGTATAAGAATCATTAACGCGTAAAGGGTTTAATCTCTATGTACCGTCTGAGTGAATAAAGAATTACAGGAGTATTAAAAGAGGGATTCTTTCCAGATACTACTAAGCTAAATTATTATCAATAGATCAAATAATATGAATAGCGGTCAGTTTGTTATTTTTAAGAAAAATGTTGATATAACGGCTAAATTTAACATAAGTTGATTTAATCAAAACTACGACATATAGATATTTCGTGAAACGATTCTATAGCACCTGATTCAGGTGCTTTTTTAATTGGAAAACTTAAACTCTATGCCCCAAGCAGTTTAGGTTTTGGTACTCATTTATATTAATGACAATGTTTCTCAGTTCCATGAATACAAATTTAGTGGCCATTAATTTTATTACCCATTTCATCGAATACTCTCGCTGGGTCCCCTAATTCATCATCCCAGCGTAATGGAGGGACTTTACCAAACGATGGTTCATGTACGCCAAAGGTACAAATAGGCCCATAGGGATACGCATCGGTTATATAATAACCATAAACGCCGTTAACATCAGTAGCACCATTGCATTCATCTAAATTTCCAGTATTGCCATTATCATAAACCCAGTCGTCAATATACCTTCCTAGCGGTATACCAAAAGGTTCACTAGTAAAGCTAAAGTCAAAATCTTGTGCGCGATTGAGCACATCCCAAGGTGTTGGTGGCGTACCGTGTTCTTTAAATGGAGGGGTATCCATATAAGGTTGACGGGATTGACCAAAACCATTTCCATCAGGATTTAAGGGCCAATTTTTAAGCCTGTAACCCGATTCAGCTTTAACTAAGTCTCCCTCTTTATTTATAAACCACTTGCCATAAATAGGAAACCCGTCTTTGGCAAAACCAATTAACGGTGAGCCATTTGGGCCTGGTGCTATTGTTGCTTCGTTATTTGATTGTAAAGGGTGTGTCATCGCATGATAATGATATGTGCCCTCAAAACCATGACCAAAATATTCGTCAAAAATCGCCGCCATTTTTTCTGCCGATGGATCTTGCAGAGTATAAGCGGGGATTTCGAACCAAACAGAACCATCACCACAACCTGTTGAGTTACCAGCAGAATTAACGCGTTCATGATCCGGGTTGTAGCAAAAACCTGAATCCATCGCAATGCCAATACCATTTAATAAAATACCGTCGTAGTCCATAAAGTTAGTAGGATTACGGTCGGTATCATCAGCCACTAAAGGGTTGGAAAATTTAGGATTAACAGGAAGGTAAGTTAATTGCATATCATCATGATCTATCTCAGTTACCCATACGTTGTCTTCATTAGGGGAACCAACATCCCAACCTAAATCATGATTAGGAATCATATTATGTTGCATTCGACAATGCGTAGCTAATTCAGGATCATTCGTTTCAATAACCGATGCATAATTCCAACTGCCTGCCTGATCCGGTTTACTTGGGTTTTGAATATAACCACCGCTAACTATAACTAAATCAATGATGACAATACTCTCTTTGTTTGTACCCGGAAAATAGGGGGCACCTGCGGCTAAATTTGATCTATCAGTGATCCCTCTTGCACCATAATCTCCATTATTGTCATCCGTCACATATGCACGACAATCTGGATTGCGATTTGTTAATACCGCATTCAACATGCCATTAGGTGTTTCATTCAAGTTAGGATTAGCAATATACACAGGAATTGGATCTGGCTCAGGCGTTGTTTCTATAGTACTCGATTCTACGGTACTTGTAGTATCGGCATCACTTCCGCCACAGGCTAATAAACTAAAGGAAAGTAGTAATAATACAATGCTTTTACAACCTCGTTTAACTAGATTAATTATCAAAGTTTTAGACATGAACGTCCCTTAAATAACTCATTTTATTATTTCTGAATTGGGAAGATATCATAAATATAGACCTGCTATAACGACGTAATATTACTCTAGATCACTCACGTGTCGTTTGAAATAGATAACCTAGTAAAGTTTTGTAAAGATCAACGTTTCCACCAACACTGGTTAACATTAATTAAAAAAAGATAGTACAGTTTTTCTTATATTACCTTTGCGAAAAAAATGTGATTAGGTCAGGGCCTATATTCAATTACGTAAGTTCAGTGATGAGCGACTACAAAAAAACTTTCATCTGACCACGTTAATATCTAAGCTACTCTGAAATACAGGTTTTCGCTCTTCTTCTAAGAAAGACGATATTTAAAATATCCATAAGGGTGCATGTATAAGAAGCATTAACGCGTAAATAGTTTAATCTCTATGTAGCTGTATATTCTCTATAGCATGAAAGGCGATAGTGTTTATGCCTGACAATAGCTTATAATTTTTTAATCAGAAAAGTCGAAAATATAAGCAATAAATAGCGCATATCAACTCACTTAGATAAGCTTTTTTTTCATGATGTGAGGAGTCATGGTACTTATTCGAAAAAATGTTTATCGACGTCATTCTTCAATCTGACTCTGATCAGGCCAGTGAAAAATCGATCAAGGTATATTTAATTATGTTTGTAGATGCTCAATATAACGCGGGGGTTTAAAGAGCAGTATTTAAAACATGGATTACCCTTGGTGAAAAAACATGGTGCTAAGGTGTTATCTGCTACAAGCAAAGGCATTATTAAGGAAGGAAAATTCCCACCTGGTAGAGTGGAAATTATTCAGTTTCTATCAATGGAGCAAGCAGAGGCATTTTATGCCGATCCGGAATATGTTGCCCTTATTGGTGTACGTGAGAAATTAGGCACATCCGTTTTTGGTTTTTTCCCAGGGCTTACTCACTGATGGTTTCAGCGAATGTTTTTTAAAACTACCACGGGCGGATTCCAGTAGCAGTTTTAGTGCGTCTAACTATATTAAAAAGCCATCTGCCAGGCTAGAACCAGGCTATCATCAAAGGCCATTTGAGGGCCGTCGAGTTTTTGATCGATTTCTGTAGTGTATTCAAAGGCCAGTCTATTGCCTGCCGGTAAGGTTAAATTGGCGCCGATGCCGGCTGATAATAATTGCCCACCTTGAAGATTAGGGTCTGCCAAGGGGTTCATCATTTTCATCATCATGAGTTCACTGTCTTCACCGTCGATATTATCCCAATCTTCATAAGCCAAACGGGCTGATAGAGACAAGTTATCCAGCACAGGCTTTTGTAACCAGCCCTGTACTTTATAACGATTGCCCAGGGTATAGTCTCGGTCATTTTCACCGGTGCGGATGGTCGCTATGGCTTGCGCTCCCCAACCCATGAAGCTATTTTGCGCGGCATAGGTAGCGCCGGTTAATACATCATAAGTACCTGAACCCAGTTGCATACGATAAGCCATAACTTTGTCATTTACTTTTTCATCGATAGAGCCAGTAGGCAAGCTAAGCGCCAGATTTAGGTGTAGCTTGTGACCATCGCGATCAAGAATATTGTGCAGCACACCTACCTTGATATCACCCAAACCACTGCTATTCATCTTCATGGGCATGTCCATGTCCATGGTTTGCATCATAGCCATAGAGCCCATGCCAGCCATAGCGTCGGTTGTGGGCATATCCATACGCATGATCATGTCCATGTTGTTTTCCAGATAAGGCACCATCAGCATCCAGGTGGTTTTATCCGAGCTGGCGTACATGCCACCAAACATATGCATATGCATTGTCATTTTGGTGGGGGCCATGGCGTTCATGCCGTCTTTTTTATAGGCAGTGAGCACGTCATCGACGGAGACTTTTTCATCACCATCTAACATGCCTTTCATATTCATAGACATAGCACGGTAGGACAGCATAAACTCGCCTTCTTTATGGGTGTGATCTCCCATTACCGAGATAGGTGCATGGCTATCTGGGCGGGAGGATTGCCAGTCATGTGCCCATACCGAGGGTGTAGCTATCGCTGCAGCAGATAGTAGTGTAAAGGTCAGTCTTTTCATGTTCTAAGCTCAATGATGGTGAACGCAGGCAATTATATAGAAGGCACAACAATTTTGGCATGTGGCATAATGTCGCAGTGCCTGTAAAGCAGGCCATCAGTACACAGGCATCATGAAGCAGACATTGTTAAACACCGATAAGCTGTTGGCAGATGGTCTAAACGAAGCACAGGCAACCTGGAAGTTGCTGTCGATATTGAGGTTAATCACTTATATCAGCGTTATTGTGCTGTTTGTTTTAGGTGAATGGCAACAATTACACGCTATGTATAAGAAGCATTAACGTGTAAATGGATCAATCTATATATATCGCCTGATATTTTCATTGGTATAGATGGTTTCAATAATGAGAAAGCTGCCCGATTAAAGCTAACAATATCCCCTGTTAGCACCTTAAGTTCTAACAACTAAATCTTGGGCGAGGAATATCCAACCGTCTAAAAAAACCTGCATAAATAGCGTCTTTGTCATTTCTTGTTTTGGCGTAATGGGTTAAAGATCGATATGACGGATAACCGAGCTCATTGAGCAGTCAGTGAATAGAACGATTCCAAACTTGCGGTAAAGCGGTAAAGCGGTAAAGCGGTAAAGCGGTAAAGCGGTAAAGCGGTAAAGCGGTAAAGCGGTAAAGCGGTAAAGAAAATAAATTTGATAATATCGATAAGTTGGATTTCAATTTCAGACAATAATAACTTCAGTATAATTACTGCCTTTTGGAGATCCTTTTGAATATTTTAACCAACGACAGGTAAAAAAATCCGATGATACTAAGGACATCATCAGATCAAAATATGTGCTATTCACAACGCTAAGGTCTGAGAATTAAGGAACCGCCCCGCTCTAGTCAATATCAGATGATAAGAATAATAAAGTGCTCAAATAATCCTCAGCCATTTCTAGCTAATCTTGTAATGCGGCATCGCTGAATACTTTTCTACGAGCCAAAAGTAGCCCCGCTAGTCCCAGTCCAAGTAGAAAGAGAGTTGATGGTTCTGGAACTATTCTAGCCGTCACTTTTATCACCAAATCATCATGATTATCATCATCGATACTGCCCGCCTTCCAGAATGTACCACCGCCATCATCGAGAGCAATATAGACAGAGTTTGAGCTGGCATCGTTCTCGTAATAACCCAAGAAAAAATTCGGTGCACCTTTACCATTTTCATAAGGGCCAGCTATGCCTATGGGTGCAACATTTTTTCCATTCTCAACGGTTGCCGTATATGCAAGATTATTTTTCTGTATGGTTTGGAATGCAAAATCTATTAACATGCCCGATAAGGAGATGGAGGTTGCAGTACTTTCTACAGCAGTAAATTCCGCACCTTTATTTGCAAAAACGAGTTCATCATCCACAAAAAAACTGTTAGTCCATCCCGCTTCAAAACCCACATACTCATAGCTTAATACGACATCTGCGGTAGCATATAGGTTTGCATTATACCAGCCTATGGCTCCTTGAGTTTCGGCGACATCGTGAATCGCGCCCAAGGGTAGATGATCGGTATCTGGCCCATCAGCCGCCACATAATCCTGGTATGGATCAGCGGACAGTACAATTTCTAAAAGACCGGCCTGGGTTACTGGAACCCCTAACATTAACAAGATGGTCGCACTCATGAATTTCAATGATTTCAGGTACATTATCCACCTCTTTTATGTCTAATAACTATTATTTAAATACAAGCATTAATTGAACCAGTTAAATTATATTTCGTTAAAACAATAAATTATAAAAAAGTAAATTATCTATGAAATATTAACTGTAAAAAATTTCGACACTTCATCATTGTCCTTTAAGCACAATGCCTAAAGAGAGAATTCTAATCCTGAATCACAGCCAAACGCTTACTTATCCTCTGCCATTTTTCAGCGCCACCCACTAATTAGGCCAGCTACCATCAGGGAATGATTGCAGCCACTGTATCACCCTGCTTATCTTTCCTAAACTGATGCAGGAATTTATCGTCTTCCATATTGAAGCATCATCTTGATATTTTCACAAAGCGTCAAAAAATCTTGTTAAATTAACGTTTATTTAGGTCTTCTGTCTGCCTCTACTAGCCAGTCCATCCATGTCGACTGAATTACCCGCCTGGACCAAGGGTTTTGTGCCCCAAGATTCAGCAATAGCCCACCATCCTCAATTGATACTGGCCATCAAAAAAAACGGCAATCTCAATCTATGGAAGCCATCCTGACCATGTATAATAAGTTACGTGCAGGTCAGCCTTAGACCTTGATTGAGAATCTGCTGACCAATAAATCCACCAAGAGACTAAGGTGGCTTGAGAAATCCGAGCCATCATCGCGATGCCCCAAAAAACCTTCGACTATTGGCAATATAGAAAGTCATCACAGTCTAAGTTCGGCCCTTGGTTATCGTTACAATGAAGTCTATCGAAGTGTGTTTCAATTTAATAAATGTAAAAAGTAAACGCTGAATGGATTTAATAGTTATTTTTATATCAGGCCATTTATTGAATATCGTTTTTAAAATATTGTTCGTGAGCAGTTATATTTTTTTGAACAAACGATTTCCACTCATAGTATAGGTTTCCAGTTCATATTTTTTTCCTTGTAGTTATTCTTTGCCAGGGTGAGATGCTTTATCAATTTTAGATTTATTTTAATGTAATCTTCGCAACCTGAAAATAAAATCCACACAAGTTCTACTAAATTTCAATTCAGTGCCAAACCCCATTTTCGTCTTCTATCGAACTCGTTAAATCTGTATTGATAAGTATTATTTAATCAGAACCGGCTCTATAAAGTTTATTATTTTAGCTTTATGTACAAAGTTTTCTACCTCCTAATATGCAGGGAAAATACAGATAAACAGGATTAATTATGAACCAAAAAATACTTGTGGGATTGGTGAGTGTCGTTGACGTGTGGGCATTTTAATTCTATGTATCTCCTGCGACATGAGCAGTGTTGAAAATAAAGATCAAACTGCTATTGAGGGGAGGGCTGATTTATTTAGTGAATTGTCGATAGATGGAAATGTTACCTTTGAAACCTAAAGGCTGGTAAATGTTGATATCAGGTTTGCGCAGCACCGAGCATTCAGGGACACTTTTTGCTAGGTGAAACCACCTGCATCGGAGTTTGATAGCTGATAAATCTCATCCATTGTTTGACTCAGATTATCGGTCTTATCTATAAATAATTGAACCCTTTATTCGTCGGCTACAAAGATACCGTCTCGAATGGCGGTTAATTATGATTTAAGTACGGTTAATGGTGTTCTGAGTTTGTGTGAGATATCGGGCATCCAGTGAAAGCGACTTTTTAGGTTTTTCTCAAGCGTGCTTGTGATGATTAGTTTTGGGATGTGATTAAATGCTGGGATAATACCAGAGCCATAACAATGGCCAATAGAATAATGGCTACAGCGATGAGACAATAGGTTTGAGTTTGTTTGGCTAAAAACTCACTGGCAGGACTGTCGTTGACGGCATTGGAGGGGACCAAACCTAACCCGCCGATGATGTTGCCATTAAGTATGATTGTGTCGGTACGAGGAGATCATTTAAGTTTGTTTAATAGGCTATGACGTTTTAATGTTTGTCGTAGAGACTTAAGCGTCGTAACTCGCTAGGTACGATTGTCTCTGAGCCTGTTATTAGCCTCTCACCCAGTGGCGACCATTTTTCGTACAGTCATCTTTGATACGGTCAATATCCCTGAAGTACAGCATGTTGAAGTGTTTTAGTAATCTGAGGTCATTCAGTAGAGTAGAAAGGCAATAAATCTAACTCCATATTCTGATAATACTCGATGTATTCTAACAGGTAAAAGCTAGGTAACGTAGACCCTACAAGCCTATGTTAGGGTAGCTAACTTAGAAAAACACCTCTGGTTGTGGGCTTTAGGCAGCTGAAAAGCAAGCGGGATTACCTTATCGATCAAATCCAAATAAGTTACCGGATCTCAAAGTCTATATTTCCAAGTGTCAGCAGAATCGTACCGGGCTGGAAAAAGTCATTGCAGGGCGATGAGGATGATGCAAGTAGGCACGCTTAGCGTGCCACTCAGTTATGTGATGAGCATGATTAAGCAGTCTTAGTCATCATCATCGTCATTTCTCCAAACACGCTTCACCGTGATTTTTGCAATGACATGTCGCCAGTCATGATCGGCTGTACTTAAATCACCTACACCATGTATGCCTGAATGAATGTGAATATAGCCTTCGCCATCATCACTACTGTATCCTTCCCCACCACAAGGTCCAGGTATACTGCTGCAGAGTTCATTGTTTTCTTCACTGCCCGAATCATAGACCGGGGAATAAAAAGTTTTGCCTTTTCTACCTTTGGGTAGTTTCACCGACTGCAGGGCAATAAATCCATCATTGCTAGGCAATATCATGGAGGCCATGCTTAAGTACTTGGCATGATGACCAGCTTTAAGTTTGACCGTCACGGATGCGCCAGGCATTAACACGTCTTCGGTAAAGGCCGTATCTTTCACCTTCCCCGTAGCTATTAACGCATCGGCCAGAGGGCCGGTTGCCCCACCTTCTGCCAGCATGGCAAGTTCATCACTGGCTGTATCGCCTAAAGCAAAGAATGTCGGCCCGGCTTTATGTGTGGCGAAAAAGAGGGGGGTGAAGAGACTGCCTTTGCTGATATTGGTTACCGTTACTGCATAATAGTCAGCCCAAACCAATGTTGCTGAAAATATCAGTATCGTACCTAGCGTGATTTTTTTGATGAGTTTTACAAGATTTATATTCATCGTTAGAACCTCCTGTTAAAATGAATGATCAGAGGCTATTGCCCCCACGTTTTAAGGATAGTGAGCATATTTTATTTAGGGGTTGAGAAACCATAACGAATAGATCACAAAAGTATCACGGTGTAAAAAACATCTAGAAACATAACGTCATCGTGGTGCGTCCCCAATACGGATGCTCGGGTATATCTGGATGCGTTTTATTTTTTCCGGTCTGCCTATATTATTTTTATAAACATGCTTCAAGCAATGATAAGTAAATTTATTTTATCTTTTTTCCAAGACCTGCCCCTTACAATTGTAATAATTCTGAATTCCGCCTAGAGGTTGAATAGGTCTGAGAAAGTCATTTCAGACCCGCGGAGAAGTGCGATTAGCTTGGGGCTGTTGGTTAATATGTTAAATTGTTTTTAATAGAGCAGGTGTTGAAAACCTTCACTCCTTAAACCCTGCTACTGTGAATGAACCGGTTTTATGGCTGGAACTCCACATTCTCTGATAAGCACAGGTTTTATTATGTGTGCATATGTATAAGAAGAATTAACGCGTACATGATTCAATCTTTAGGTACCGCCTGAAATTTTCATTGCTATAGATGGTTTCAATAAAGAGAAAACTGCCCGATTAAAACTAACATTATTCCCTGAAAAATAAAAACTCCCCTTCAAGCCCAAATCTGACATTAGCTATAAAGCATAAATACACTAAAGTACGCTAACAATGGAGCTCCTCTATATTGACTATGCCTAACGGTGTTTCTTATCGCAGATGATAACCGCATCTCTTCCTTAAGAATTTTCAATTCAGGAAACGTCTGCACATCCTGCTCGCCAAGAGCAAATAGTAGCTGCCGCCTCGCATGATTTTTATGTCACAAGCTAGCCTCCAAACCAAGCCTGCGGTTAAACACTTACTCATAGGTGAAACTTTTGTCCGCCATAGGGCAAAATTGAGGCTGCGATTCACAATATATAATGGCACAACAAATCGTTACCTTGCCGTGTTCCTCTGCCTGCCATACAATCACTGTATAAAAATAATAACCGGAAAGTGGCCCTTCATGCTAGCCACTAAAATGGATGGGATTGAGTAGAGATAATGGACTTCAGCGCACACCCTAAACGCATGTTCCGCATAAAAAATACGATGATGGCCGTTGCCGCCGGCATCGTGCTCACCCTGCTCTGCGTTTACGCCTATTTCACCGGGCGCTTAAACATTGCGCCTGAAACAGGCATTGCAATTGCTGTTATTTCCTGGTGCGTAAGCGGTATTATCTTTTCACTGATTGCCACAGGTTATACCGAACGTTTTTCAGATCCCGGCCTCACCTCCATTCAAATATATTGGACCTTGAGCAACACCCTGATGACACTAGTCATGCTCGATGGTTTCAGGCACATCCTTGTCATACTCATTCTGGCACCGATGATGATTGGTGCTCTGCGCCTGCGCCGTCGCCAGTATCTGTTGATAAGCCTCTATGCCTCGGTGGTGTACGCATCGACGGTGGTGTTTAATATGCTGCACTCACCTATTATTAATCCCTCACAATCTTGGCTTTCCCAGCCTGTACTCGATGAAGTGGCCAATGTGCTGGTGTTTGCCTTTATCTGCTACATTCTGGCCGAACTCGGCTCAGGTGTAAGCTGGTATAGAGAATCATTGAAACGAAAAAATGTGGAGCTGGAAAAAGCGCTGGAGGCGAAAAGCCAATTCCTGGCGAATATGAGCCATGAACTACGTACCCCCTTAAATGGTATTGTTGGCATGACATCCCTAATGATGGATACACAATTAGACAGCGATCAAAAGGAATGTGCCCAGGCCGTGATGGTCTCCTCCAATGCCTTGGCGGAGATTATCGATAATGTGCTGGATTTTTCCAAGATTGAAGCCAATGAACTCAAGCTGGATTATCAAACCTTTTCCTTACAAGCCCTGGTGGAAGATGCTGTACTCATTACCTTGCCCAGAGCCAGAGAAAAAAGGCTGTGCTACGAGGTGAATATCGACCCCAGCATTGCGCCACAACTTATCGGCGATGCCCTGCGTATTAAACAGGTGCTGGTGAATCTGCTCTCCAACGCGATAAAATTCACTAGCAACGGTTATGTGCTTATTTCCGTGCAACAACGCCAACAAAAAAAGGGTCTGGCCTCTTTGCACTTCTGTGTGGAAGACAGTGGAGTGGGCATTGCCAAGGATAAGCTGGAATCGATATTTGAGATGTTCTCACAGGAAGACGGTTCAACCTCGCGTCTTTTTGGTGGTACCGGTCTGGGACTTTCCATTTCCAGTTCATTGCTGGCTTTAATGGGCAGTTCTATTCAGGTAGAAAGTGAAAAAGGCCAGACAACCACATTTAGTTTTGAACTGGATCTGCAAGTTGCATCAGCCAAACCAGCGGTCAGAAAAGAGAGCGTACAAACTACCAGGCAAAGCACTGAGCAATTTTTAGCCGGCTGCCTGATTATCACCCGGGAAGATCTGCCGCGTTCACGTGACTTACGTGACCAGCAAGTTACAGCTTACGGCGCTAAAACCCTATCGGTGGTGAGTCTCACCGCCTTACAAGCTCAGCTTACTTGCCTGGCCGCCGATCATAAGGGCCGGGTGATTATTTTGCTGGATGACAGCAAAGAAAATATCATCGATAAGAATGAGATCGAAAACCTCAGGGCCCATAGCCCGGTTGAGCTTATTATCGTCGGCCTGCCTCTCTACGGAACCAAGGCACAGATACAACAGCTTAAAACACAGGGTTTTGATTACGCCTTCCCTAAACCATTTTTTAATCATGCCCTGCAGGCCTCAACCGATACCATATCCGCATCACTATTATCTGCCATGGGCATTGAACGCAGAAACAACAAAAAAATCGCAGATTATCAGGCTTATAACGCTTCCATCTTGGTGGTTGAGGATAACCGCGTGAACCAAATGGTGATCTGCAAGCTGCTGCAAAAAATGGCTTGCACGGTTGAGCTGGCAGAAAACGGCCTGCAGGCGCTAGAAAGTTGTCAGCAAAAAAGCTACGACCTGATTTTAATGGATTGCCAAATGCCTGAGATGGATGGTTATCAGGCAGCCGCTGAATTACGCGCAGGCCAGGGCCTTAATGCGCAGACGCCAATTGTGGCTTTAACCGCCAATGCCTTAGACGGTGATAAACAGAAATGCATGGATGCAGGCATGAGTGATTATATGTCTAAGCCAGTGAAAATAGAGCAACTGCAAACCATGCTAAGCTGCTATGTTGGCTAACTGCCAATGTGGTAATTGTCTTTTCAAGCTGAGGCCATCAACGTAAATGCTGCAACTGCCATTAAAACACACCTGCCAAGCTCGAATAATTTGTTTTCCAGCTAGCCACTGCGATGCTCATCCCGGCACATAAAAATACGGTTGTTAGACATCTTGCGACTCAAAGGTGAGGCAGTGGTATGCATGGAGAAATGAGGTTTACTCACCTTATTAAAGGCGGGAGATCGATAGGTGTAACAACATCAGACTGAGTCGAAAGAGACTTTATATTCATAAAGCTTCATGCCTGTTTTCACCCATGCTAACGGAGTGTATATGGCTGGCTAGTTTGTCAAGATCAATGGGCTTTAACAAATAATCATCCATACCACAGGTCTTGCAGTGCTCAAGTTGCTCGGCAAGCACATGAGCGGTTAGAGCCGTTATGTGTATTGGGGGCAGCCTTTGTTGCTTCTCCCATTGGCGAATTTTTTCTGTCGCTTCGAAACCGTCCATTTCCGGCATTTCACAATCCATCAACAGCAAGTCATAGGGCTGACTTTGCTGTTGGTAGGCCTGCAGGGCTTGCAAACCGTTTTCAACCACTTCAGAGCTCAAGTTGAGTTTCTTCAACATGCTCTGAATGACTAATCGATTGATCGGGTTATCATCGGCCACCAAAATGTGGTATTTCGGCAAAACTGGCAAAACCTGTGGCGCTACAGCCTGGTGTACTTGTACTTTTTGGCCAAGGTCTAGTACCTGACAAAGCACATCGTGAAACTCAAAAGCCAGCAAGGGTTTTTCCACCGCCAGTGTGATGCCGCTACCTTGCAGCTCCGTAGCCTTTGGCACCGCGTGGGATAAGGTCCACAAGACAATGGGTAAATCGGCTAATTCCGGCTGTGCCTTAACCGCCTTAGCCAATTGAAAACCATCCATGGTAGGCATGTTGAGATCCGTGGTTAAAAGATCAAAGGCTTTATGTCCTTTAACCCCTGCAAGTAACCGCGCCAGGGCTTGCTCACCGTGTTCTTCCGTTTCAACCTCAATGCCCCATTGTTTGGCTTGACTGGCTAACAACTGGCGATAGCTTGCACTATCATCCACCACCAATACCTTTTTACCTTGCAGCGCAATGTCTTTGACCGGTAAGGGAATGACCTCACCACTATGTGGTTTTAGCCCTAAGGTTAGCCAGAAAGTAGAGCCCTTATCCAGGGTACTCTCAACCCCAATGGCACCGCCCATCAGTTCAGATAACTGCTTACAAATGCTTAGCCCCAATCCAGTACCCCCGTATTTGCGCGCGGTGAAGGATTCCGCTTGGCTAAAGGCGGAAAATAGCTTGGCCTGTGCCTCTTCTGAGATGCCAATGCCTGTATCCTCTACCGCAATACGAATTAGCTCATCGCGGCCTATGCTCTGCTCTGATTGTTCATGGCCAGGTTTCACGCACTCTAGCCGTAAGATCACTTCGCCTTTTTCGGTAAACTTAAAAGCATTGCCCAGCAGATTAATCATTATTTGGCGGATGCGCGCTGGATCACCTTCGACGATGGGCGCTAGCTCAGGGTCGATATAGGCAAGAAGTTCCAGGTTTTTTTCATTCGCTTTGAGGCGAAATATCTTCAAGACTTCCCAGACCAGTTTTGTTAAGTCAAAGGGGATGCATTCAATCTCCAACTTTCCGGCTTCTATTTTTGAGTAGTCGAGGATATCGTTAATGACCGTCAACAGGGCTTTACCGGAAGCATAAATCACGTCATTACATTTATATTGTTCTTCGTTGAGATCCATATCACGCATCAGCTCTGACATGCCTAACACGCCCGTCATAGGGGTACGGATCTCATGGCTCATTTTGGCCAGGAAGTCACTTTTGGCTTTGCTTTCGGCCCGGGCTAATTGTTCTTGTTCGGCATAACGGCGGATTTTAAGCACTAATGCCAGAAACAAACTGAGGGTAAGAATGGCATGCCCGATCAGCGGAGCATACAGCGTGATGGCTGTGATGGCTGTAATTTCTATTGTCTGAATGACGACAAAAAAATGGCCTGTGACAAAAGCGTAAAAAACCAGCCAGGCAAGGCAATAGTTACGTGCATCGTCATTACCCCTTCGCCACATGAATGCGCTGTTAAACCAATTCACGGCATACAAAACTTCAGCCATGATGAATCCGGGACCCGCTAACAGCAGATAAACCGTATATTCGCTAAGGCTCAAGATGATGGCACAGACAATAAGCACAATAGCAGCAAGCCAATTCATGCAATACAGCCAAAATCGCTGTTGTTTCAAGTCAAGAAATTGGTTAGCGAATAAAGTGGTTGAGGCCACCATTAGCCAATAAAAGACATATAAACTGATATAATTCCAATGCCCTGCCTCTGGCCAAAGCAAAGCCTGAGCAAAGCCGCCAATCCTGAAAAATTCCGCCAAAGAAAAGAACAGGAACAGCATATAATAGCCATAGACCCTATCGCGGGTTGCAAAAAAAACCGCAACATTGAATAACAATAAGGTTCCCACAACGCCAAAGTAAAGCCAGTAAATCATGATGAAATCATCATTCCTCGCGAGGAACTGGTCCTTTTGCCATAAATGACTGGCCGCTACAGAGGGAGTTACGCCAGAGTCTAATTGTAGGATTAAGCGGATGCTCTCATCGGGGTGGATATCAAAGGGCATATAAAAAAGACGGGATGGTGGATTCAGCTCTGAGAAAGGCACCGCGGTACCACTGCGATAGCTAGCGAGGACTCGATTGCCTTTGAGGATATAGCCTCTACCATGGGCTACCGCCACGTTTAGCATAGAAAAAATCAATGCATCTTTCTCTAGCAGTTGACTGCTCAGCGTCAACGACAACCATACCTGACGCTCTTTGGGCGCTATAAGACGGAATTTGAAGTGTGTCGTGTATTGACGCCATGCTTGAGTATCATCTACAGCTCTATTTTTTCCATGATAGGGCCGGTTTAATACGTCATTGAGTGTGAGCTTGCCTGAAAGGTCTTCAATAAAGTAAAAATAATCCCTGACTGAAACCCTATTCAGGGTTTTGGCTTTAACTGTGTAGCTATGCATGTTTGTTTCGGGTGAGCTTACTTCGGGCTGAGTCGCTTCGGACCGAGAAAAACTGCTTAAACAAAGAAAAAAAGTGGCAAATAGCAGCACCCAGACACAATGGGCATGAGATGGTAAAGATTTTAAAGCGGGCTTGAAATGTGTCCACATCGGAGAAAACGGCTCTTTTTGCATCCCGATAGTTTTCTTAAGTGTAGACTTAATATTTTTATTTTTTATGTCCTATAAAAAATTTTTCTTTAACTGCAGGCCTCGTAAAGTCATAGGGAAAATGAAGCGCTAATCGAATAAATATCCATTAAACAACATCGCCTCTATGTATAAGAAGCATTAACGTGTAAATGCTTCAATCTCTATGTACCGCCTGAGATTTCTCAGAGCAAGAAAAATGCCTACCAGCTTATGTAACACGTGAACTTGATGCCTGCCATATGGTAGAAAAATAAAACCGCCAGTGGGCGGTTTTTGTCTATTAACAAGTTAAGAAAGTTAAAGCGTATTTTTAAGCCGCCTGGCTAGGTTCAAACCTAACAATCCTACACATAATAATCCGAGAATTCCGGGCTCAGGCACATCCACGCCGGGAATATTGCCGCGAATCTCGCCAGCAGGTACAGCTGTAGTGTGGATATTGATGTACCACAGTCCTGCAAACAGATCATCAATTTGAGTTGAGGTCAGTAATGCACTGTTCATAGCAGGATTGGAGCCAACATCGATACCGACTTGCACTCCAGAATTCTGATTATGCAGGGCGGGGCCATGAAAATGCGCGCTTAACACATCACCGTCTAAATCCTGCCAAGAGATCATCCAGGAAAGCTTATTGTTAACCTCGTTCAGCATTATGAAGCCAGTGCCGGTGCCTGAGCTGCCAGTTCCAAGCCCAGCATTTGCCTGCGCACCGTCAATATATGTGATGAAGTTAATAAACCCCGCACTCGCTGGCAATGCTAACATGCTGGCGAAAACGATGAAAAAAACATCTCTTGTGAACCTTTTCAATGCATTGCTCATATGCCAAGCCTTCATTTTATTTAATCAATAAATATGAGCAAAAGCCGTGCCAGGGAGGAAAAACCACAGATTATTTGGCTTTGGAATTTTATGGAAATTGATGCTGTCTCAATATGTAAAAAAAGTCGACATATTCGGCATGGAATCTGAAAATATGTAAAGTTATCCGACACAGTGGATGGCTTCTGAATACAGAAAAAATCCACATTCGTAACCCTGGTTGTTATTTTTCACGTTCGATTGATACACTTTATCCGCTTTTTTGTAATATCTTTTGATCCGCTAGGCAGTCATTATCCATTTGAAATTACACTACTTAATATTGATATAGAAATCTGCATAAAATGCGGTGGAAAAGTTAAAATTATTTCCACGATTAAAGATCCTCTCGTTATCAAAAAAATCTTAGATTATGTGAATAAAACGCTAGAGCCACTTCCTCCCGTTCTTCAGATGCCTGAAGCTCATGCGTCGGCCCCAAATCTACACGGCTAAATCTATTGAGTATTCCTCTATCTTCAGCATTTTTCCTCATTGGAATGCCAGGTCCTTCCACTCTTTGCATATTTCATAGAAAAATTGATTCTAACAGGTTACTTAATATGTAATTTCAGGCTGTTATATTTAGACGGTAACCTTTAGGTGGGTGTTAAAATGTATAAGAAGCATTAACGCGTAAATGCTTCAACCTCTATGTACCGCCTGAGGCTTTCATTGTTATAGATAGTTTAAATAAAGAGAAAGCTGCCCCAATTAAAGCTCCCCCCCCTGTTAACACCTTAAATTCTAACAAGGGAATATTGTGCGTGGAATAGCCTACCGGCTTCGCCCTCATTCCGTGTAGATAAGCTCCTAAAAATCATTAGCCGCAGGCTTGGCCTTGTTGGCGGCGTTTTACATCAAGCCGGCTAAGGCTCTGTACATTCATCTGCCAAGCCAACCAGCTTATGGCTTATTTGCCATAGCTGTTCGGCTTGTTGTTCATCTTCTGCCCAAGATTTTAAGCGGTATTTTTTACTTTTATAATAATAATCACCGCTACCATTAATTGAATCATCACAGGCTAAAAACAAAGAGGTTTGTGCGCCCTGTTTAGTATCAATAAAAAATGGGGCGATTAAGGCCTTTATCACTGCAGAATACCATTTCACATTGTTATCACCCAGCTTGCTTTTCACAGCCCCTGGGTGTAGGCAATTAATCATCACATTACTGCCTTCAAGTCGTGTACTCAAAGACTTAGTCATTAATATATTGGCAAGCTTTGAATGCCCATAGGTTTTTAATGACCCGAAATTATTTTTAAATGTTAAATCATGAAATTGAATGCCCTTACAAAAGGCATGCCCTTCAGAGGCCACCACCACAATCCTGGATTTTTCTGTTTCTTTTAACCTGGGCAATAACAAGTTGGTTAATAAAAAATGGCCCAGATAATTCACTCTGAACATCTGCTCCTGCCCCTCGACGAGTATGCGTTGAAGATTAACCACACCCGCATTATTAATCAGTAAATGCAAAGGCAGGTTTGTGGCTAAAAATTGTTTAGTTACCGCTCTTATTTGATCAAAGTCTCCGAGATCGGCAATAAGCAGTTCTGCAGATTCACTATTCGCTATGGTGCTAATCTCCTCAACCAAGGCCTGTCCTAACTCTGGGTTACGGCAAAGTAAAAATAATTTATAACCTTTTCGGGCCAAGGCAAGTGCCGTTTCTCTGCCTATGCCATTGGTAGGGCCTGTGATTAAAGCCACCTTTAGATCTGATGTTTCAGCCATCGACAGCCCACCTTTTTTGCCAAACTTGTCACCCTGATAAAATCAGGCATTGTTAATAAATTAAGCAGCGATTTTGTGTATTGGCCAGTTGATCGGGTTGTTTAATTCACAATATTCATAAACGCTCTAACGACGTTATGAGCTGATATAAAAAAACTCATTGTTTTTAGGTGTATTTTTTATGGATAAACACGATTTATGTATAAGAATCATTAACACGTAAAGGGTTAAATCTGCGTTATAAGAAAATTGACATGGCCACTGTAAAATCCGGCTGGTGAGATTTACACTGGCACATCGATAAGGAAATCACCTATTCGTAGACTATGCCCTTCTTTCCCGCTATTTTTCAGGATGTGGCTGAGGCCATGGCGACAAAGATAGAAGAACAACTACAAGCGGGTCACTATGGTGATATCAATAACAGACAGGCCTTTTCCGATACGTTAGCTACGGATCTGCATGACATCAGTGCAGACAAACATCTACATATCATTCAACAGAAGGTCAGGGTTATTGATGAAGTGATCGCAGCCGACGTAGATGCGCAAATACGGGATAATGACATTGGCTATCTGGCCTTTGAACGCTTCAGCTCCGTGACGGATGAGCGCTCTAAAAGCAATATGGATGCAGCCTTGCAGAAAGTCATCAATGCCGAGGCGCTGATTATTGATCTAAGACTAAATCGTGGAGGCGCAGCGGATATGGTGTAATATCTGCAAAGTCATTTTTATACCGAGGCTGGCTTATTGCTGAACACCATTTATACCCGCCATACGGATACATCAGAGCCGTTTTATAGCCTTGTCATCGATGAAAATTTGCGCTTGGCCGATATGCCCTTGTATGTATTGATGAGTGAAGAGACTCACCGGCTGGTTTTCATTAACGATGGGATTGCAGGGAAAGCCATTCGGTAAATTTTCATTAAAGATATATCGGAAAAATCTGCTAGAGGTTTACTCAGTATAATAACTGATGGTATGCCCTACTCCGTTTAATCAGTCATATTGCCAATTGATGTGGTCACATCTGAATAAGGTAAAAATATTAGCCTGAATAAGGGCTTATAACCCCAGCCATTCACCTTCATGGCTACAAAAAAATCCACTCTCACAGCCTTGAAGGAAATGTGGGTTCAACAAAGAATACAACCCGCTATAAATGCTGGTGTTGGAAGGCGTACTTTCAAAGACTAGCCCAAGGCCGACAGAATCTGCTCCATCATCGGCAACATAAAAAACGCCTTAATCACCATCGCATTACTAAGATCCATAAAAAATGCGCCCACCAAAGGCACAACAATAAACGCCTTGGTTGAAGGTCCATAACGGCTGGTTAATGCCTGCATATTGGCGATGGCCACCGGTGTTGCTCCCAACCCCAGACCAAGGAAGCCTGAAGCGATAATGCAGGCATCATAATCTTTTCCGGTAAAGCGAAATACCAGAAATACTGCGAGGCAGCTGATAACCAACATTTGCAACATTAAAACCAGCAACAAAGGGCCAATCGCATTGGCTAATTGCCATAGCTGCACCGACATCAGGCTCATGGCTAAAAACAACTGCAGACTGATTTCACCGGCGCGGTTAACCGAAGCCGCATTAAAATCCCACTTGAATACATCGGCCAAATTAGTCAACACAATGCCAACAAACATTGCGGTTAAAAATGGCGGTAACGATATGCCAACCCCTGCCAGCCAATCATTGATATTAACTCCTATACCTACACATAGAGCCAATAATAAAAGCGTGGTAAAGCTGGCATCCAGCGGCATAGCCGAGGTGCTTTTCTCTACATTAGCAGCTGGCTTGTTAGATTCGGCCACCTCATAAAGCTGTGGCTCATTGCTTGAACGTGATAGATCATGTTTTTTCATTAAATAGCCACCTAACGGCCCACCCAATATACCTCCGGCCACCAGGCCAAACGTTGCACAGGCAATACCTAACGAGGCAGCGCCCTGCAAACCGGCTTCTTCTGCGACTTCACCCCACGCAATCGCGGTACCGTGGCCTCCGGCAAAAGAGATGCTGCCAGCAAACAAGCCATAGGCTGGGTGGCTATCCAGCAGCAACGCAACCACAATGCCGACGATATCCTGAAAGACCAATAATAAAATCGCAAAAGCTAACAAAACAACCAAGGTTTTACCGCCGGAAATCAGCGTATTAAGTTTGGCCGAAAGGCCTATGGTGCTGAAGAAGGTTAATAATAATAAATTTCGAAGCTGCATATCAAAATCAATACGTATATCAAAGATCACGTACAGCAGTGTTAAAACAATACTGCATAAAAGACCACCGGTAACGGGAACCGGAATATTATAGTGGCTTAAAAACGGAATCTTGCTATTCAGGAATTTACCCAGGGCCAAAACCAGAACACTGGCAATGATGAGATTGCTACCCTGCATTAAAAATTGGGTTTCCATGTTACAGCCTTAGTTTTCTGGCGTGAAGTTTAACCATACACATGTTCCTGTGTTGGCATGTCTGGAATGTAGCGCAAGCGGCACAATTAGGCCATCAGATCCACTTCACGGCACGGTGAAACATTTCGTAAATGTTAAAGCTTTGAGTATTTATCTAGCAGCAAGATCCAATAATCTCGGAGCGACTATTCAGTAGCTTAAGAAAGGCTTCAAGCTCGGTACTTTTTGAATATATTCTAGATACACGGCCGAGAAAGCCCCCGTCTGAATAACTGCCTTTGTTGCCAGGCTTCAGCCTTCTACTTGACTTATTTTAGATACATCGCAAATTCACATCGAGATCATCACCATCCAGGATTCATCGAATCAGGGCTGAATAGGCCTTATACCCTGTCATGTGAAGCCATTGAGTTTTCATATTAACAAATATTAATAAACAGAGGATACAAAACGAATACAATAGCTACAAATAATAACATTCGATATAAGCTCAGTGATTCTGATTAAGCTAGCGTTTTGCTAGCCCCTTACCAGTCCCTCGCTTTGGTTTATATTCATAAACTGAGACATCGCCATATGTTTGTATCCGCTATCAAGTGGGTTGTTGTCAGCTCCGCATTCCTGTCGGTATTTATCTATCTGGAGAGCAATGCAGTTATTTCAAGCTATTACCGATTTTTCACCAACGATATAGAAATTTCCATCATTCATATCAACGACTCACATGCTAATTACCACCCCATTAAATATCTGGGTACGGATAAAAAAGTCAGCCCCTTTGCTTTAATAAAGGGCTTTCATAAAGAAACAATATCGGAGAATAAAAATACGCTACTAGTGAGTGCAGGGGATACGATGGAAAAAGGCAGTGTCGCCGATTTTTTATCCAATGGCCTCAGCACCATAGAGATCTTTGAGGCTATGGGCTTTGATTATCTGACGCTGGGCAATCATGATTTTGCCTATGGCTTGGATACAGTCAAAGCTCTCTCGCAACGTTCAGCAAAAACAACGCTTAGCGCAAATCTACAGCTAATGAATGATAAAGGATGGGCTAAGCCCTATGCCATTCAGGATATAGATGGCATTAAGGTAGCCTTTCTTGGTTTAACAACCGCGCCATATAATGAAAAAAATGAGAGTTATTCGGGCGCCATTTACAATGATGTAGATATGGCTGTACGTTTTGATTATGTTGAGACCGTGAAAGAGTACGTTAACATCATCAAGCCCCATGCCGATATCTTGATTCTGTTAACCCATTTGGGCAAAGGCATTGATAGGCAGATTGCAGAACAAGTGAATGGCATCGATTTAATCATAGGTGGCCACAGCCATAGCTTTACCTATAGCAAAGAGGATGTATTAAAAGAAAACGTAAACAGCACGCCGATTGTGCAAGCCGCATCGAATTCTTTATTGCTGGGTTTGTCCAGGCTATGGATAGATCCCGAGTCGAAAACAGTCGATTTTGTTGATTATAAGGCGCACTGGATTCATCCGGCTTTTATGACGATAGATAAGGAGATTCAAACGTTTATAGAGTCGACATTAGCGAAATATGCACCTGCCTGGGATAATAAAGTCTGTGATCAAAAGTTTGATCTCAACCATCATCAACTCTCCATAAATGTTAGAGAGGCGGTAAAAAATGCCTATGATGTTGATGCCGTATTTATTTCTGATGAGATGATGTCAGGGTTTTCAAATCATGGCATTAAAACGCAGCAAGATTTTAAAAATAATTATTTAGTCGAAATTCAACCACCAGGTACAACCGGTTGGACCAGCCTGTATAGCGTTTCTGTCAATGGAGCTGATTTGAAAAAAATTATCGAAGGGCATAAGGCTCAGCATTTAAATCAGTTCACTCCAACTGAGATAAATGATGATCAGGAATACTCTCTGATTACACATAAAAAATATGTGAAAAACCTAAGCAGTTATTTTGATGTGGCATCGGCAAAAGATCAAAAACACCTGTTGGAAATGTTTGAACTTGTGACAGAGCATTGCGCTCAAACGACAACTTCCTGGAGTTCACCCATTTAAGATAAGTCCTGATTAAGAGAAGGCCTGAATCAGGCGAGGCTTTAAAGCTCGGTGTTTGTGTTTCTTTCTGACCGGAATAAACATCGCATAAAATAAAGGTATTAGTGGGGCTGCAATCAAAAACGGACGATACTCTTCGGGATTACCGGCCGTCAATTTAAAAAACACAAGCAGGAATGCCATGATAAAAGGCACAAGCAAACTTAAAGCTAAAATAATGACGTAGCTAAATACACTTAAGCCTCTATAAGCACGAATTGCAGTAGCCAAGAAAGCGATTATCAACGAGCAGATGATGAGTTCAGAGGGCATGTTCAACTTTCTCATGAAAGGTTTTTATTTTCGACAAATTATTCATAAGATAAGGACTATGTCCAGTTTTTCAACGCTTAATTACCCGGTTTATAAAAATATTTTCACTGCAGCCCCGTTAAGCTAGAAATAAAATAGGTATAATTCCAACATGTATGATGGCAACCGGTACCGTACATCCTCCAGCAGGTTCTAATCCGGTGATTGTTTTTTTAAGCTTGGCGCACTGGGATTTCTTACTATTGCCTACGTTATTAGGCAGCCTTTTTTTAGTTGTCGCCGCGCTGATCTATAACAATTTGGATAATAAAAATCCAGTTTATTGGTAAGCTGTAGCCTGCTTAAATATTGACACAACGATTCAGTATCAACTGCGTTAACAGCAGATGTGGTTTAGTGATAAAACAGAATTCAGTAGAATAAAATGACCGAGTGCAGATTTTAGAACGCAACCGTTACGGCAGCAGCAACTTCATTGTAGTCATTGTCATCTTTTTCCAGGCCATCACCTTGATAGATACGGTACTCAAATTTTAATACGGTATTTTCCATCAAATGGTAACTTGAACCTATTACCGTTTCTGTCCATTCATCATTATCACTGTCATCATCGGGGTCTAACCAACCGTAACGCATAAAGGGCGTAAATAGATGCAGGGTATAGGCCGCTTCCATATACCAACTGGATTCTGTCACGGTTGCTGCCGTTAAATTTTCTCTTTCCGATATTGCATACTCGGCATGAACTTCGAAAGGGGAAGGGGCATATTCTAAACTAACAATCCATGATTCATGATTATTCTCTTCTTCCCCGACTTTGTGTGACAAGAAGGATGAGCTAAGATGGATGTCGAACGTGGGACTGAAAGCTATACGGCCACCGATGATCTTATTCACATTTTCATCTTTTATATTGCTGCCTTCAGCATGTTCTCCGTTACCCACATAGGCCACATAGTTCCAACTGGCATTGTCTGAAATCTGGTGATCTGCGAGAATAAAAATACCCGTTATTATTTCCGGAAACATCGACATTCCACCGACTCTACCAGCTCTATAGATAGCCGAGGGGATATCGACTGAGTTATAACTGGGGCTGGCATCATGAATCTCATTAAAAATACCAAAAGGTGTCAGGTTTTTACCCGTTCTTATTCTGGTAGAATGCGACAGATCAAACTCGATATAAGCCCAGACAACTTCGAGAGCTCCAAACGCTGAGATTTCCTCTTCTTCTTCGTGCTCACCTTCACCTTGTTCTTCTTCATTACCAGCATGGTCTTCAACGTGTGATGAAGAACGTTCATATTCAAGGTGAATTTTGGCGCTAACACGGGAGTTGACCTGGTAGTTCGTCATGACATTAAAATGGCTGACATCAAATGATCCGTTAGTATCTCCCATAGACTCATGATCAGATCTGACATATTGAATATCGGCAAAACCATAGACCTGAAATTTATCCATATCCGATGATCTTACAGGTATCGCTAAAAATGCTAACAAAGATAGTACAACAAGAAGGTTGTTGAAAAATCGTCTTTTTACCCTACATTTCCACATCATATTAATCGCTCTATAAAGTTGGTCTAGAGTTATTTTTTAAAGCTGAGCTAATTCATCTCCACTCGTTTAACGTTGGCAGGCAATTGAATCTCTGCGGTATGAATAAAACAAATTGCTCCTTTGATATGGCTGGCGTAATCCAATAAGTCCTCTATGGTTGAAAAGTTTCGGGGAGGGATGTCGTTCCCAGAGAATAATTTTCGATTCCAGTAACGTTTAAATATAAGGTAATTTTTATTAGTGATATCTTCAAAAAATCGTTGGCTTTCAGCACTGGTGGGAGTGATATAACAGGGGGAGATACTGACGCCATTATCCCAGCTGGTTTTTTTCCCCATAAAAATAGATTGAAGTTCTTTTGAGTCCAATGCGGTGGCAGAAACATCTTTATTGGATACAAGCATGCCCTCTATGGAAAAGCATAGGAGTGACTGGAATAAAAAAACCAAGCTTAAGAATACTTTTATACTGCGCCACATGTTGATTTTCTCTCAATAGCCTGTGGATAATGAGTTTAATCGTTGCCTAAGCATTGACATGGAATGGGCTGCTATTCGACTTGATAAAGCAGCGTTAATCCATTTCCTCCATCTCGATTGAATTCAGGCTGACTACATTCCGCTGCGGTCAAAAAATATTTCAAAGTATATAGTTTGTGGTTGTTATCGTTATGACTGATATATACACCCTTTTATTCTTAACTAAATATAGATCAACTGTCGCCCTAGTCAAAATCAGACATAAGAATAATGAATTACGTGCTTTAAAGCTGATATCAGTATCTGATTCAACTTTTTTTATACATTTATGATCTTTGTTGGCACTTGTTTAAGTGTTAATTTACTAAGGAAAATAACAAGAAATTTTTAATCGTATTTTTAATCAATGTATATGGAAATATGAGCTTGAATAAATATACAGTGCTATGAGATGGGTTTTTATTGAATTTAGACTACTCTAAATAATAGATGTAAGCTTGAAATAACTGAGCAAATTTTGAATATAAAGCAGCTGTTTTTCTATGCAAGCAGTATGCTTTTGTCGTTTAAAATTATGGCTAAGTTGACACATTTTCAGCTCCTCGAAGCTAAATTCTTTGGCTGATATGAATCTACATGAATAGGTTCAATGAATGAAGTTACAGAAGAAATTTCTACGGGTTTATCTTCTGGTTTTTATATTGACTGGACTGCTTGCAGTGACTGGGATCTATCAGTTCAACTCAATTATGGCCTATGTCAATCTACGCCAGGATCTGGATCTTCTACAAATCGAGTTTCAGGAACTTCGCCGACATGAACTGAACTTTATCGCCTACCATGAAGCTGCATCCGCAGACGATTTTACTCGTCGCTATCCTGCCGTGATAAAGCACTTAGAAGGCGTAATCTTACAAAGTGATGAGCTTGGCATGGGTTCGCCGCAGCTAAGCCAGCTTCATGAAGATCTTATATCCTACGCCAGCGCCTTCTCAGATTTAGTGTATATGCAAACGGATATTGGATTTAACGAATCGCAAGGCCTTAGAGGTAAACTTCGTGAATCTGTAGAATATGCTGAAGAACTGGTGGCAGAAACCGGCTTGGAAAAACTACGTAATGAAATGCTGTTATTACACAGGTTGGAAAACAATTACCGCTTAAATCAGGAGGTAAAATATGCGGCGCAGTTTAATGAGCGCCTACACACTTTTGTGCTTATTATGCATAACGTTGAACCCGCTCTATACGATAAAATCCTAGATGCCATGAGTATTTATGCCAGCAGTTTCAAACGTCTGGTAAGGCGAGAAACTGAAATAGGTCTAAGCAAGGATCAGGGGATTCGTGCTGTACTGTTAGATAATATTTCCCAGAGTTCCATCACCGGAGCCCAGCTTCATAATAAGATCTCAGAGCAAATAAATACAGCGATTACAACGGCAAAAATTAGCTCGTTGTTGGTGATGCTCTTCCTGATTATAGCCTGTGTCACCGCATTATATAGACTGTCGCGCAGCATCTCAGCTTCGGTCAGTCTGTTTGACCGAGAGATCGAGACCTTTGTCGAAGATTTACGCAGCGATAGAATAAATTTGAATAAACGCATAGATGTTACGGGCTTTAGTGAAATTGAATCTCTGTCAAAGAATTTTAATGTCTTCACGGCAGTATTGTCTGATAAAGCGAAACAAATCGCCGATTTGGCCAGCAGTAATGCCGAGGTGAAAGAAGGATTTGATCATGCGGCCACACCGGCGATGATTGTTGAAACTGATGGCAATATTTCCTATTTAAATCACGCCATGTCCACATTTATTCACTCTCACGCACAAGACTTCGATATCGATGAAACTCAAATGAGTACTAGGACACTCAGTGCCTTATGCAGTCAATTAGAGGGTTTTTCAGCGTTTATTCTCTCCCTATCGGAATCAAAGGTAGAGCGTAAACAGCAAAAGGGTATTACCGTTGATTGGCATATCACGCCTGTATTTAACGAAGGAAATACGATTCAAAGTTATATTATCGAATGGCACGATCAAACGGAGCGCCTAAAAATCCAGAAAGAATTTGAATTGGTGGTTGATGCCGCCAAACAGGGGGATTTTTCCTGCTTAATGGATATCGATGGGAAAACTGGATTTTTTCTGACCATGGCAGATGGATTGAACAAAATCATGGCTTCGGTGAATCATTCTTTATCGGATATTGCCGAGGTTTTAAAAGATATCTCCGAGGGACAATTGCAGAAAACCATTGATAATCATTATGCTGGCCAGCTAGGTCAGTTAACCGCAGCCATGAACGAGATGGTTATTAATCTCAATAGAACCATTGGTGATATATCGAAAACGGTCAATGCCGCCAAAGAGGGAAACTTTAATGTACTCATTACGGAAACCGGAAAACAGGGGTTTTATCTAAGCATTGCCAAAGCCATGAATGAACAAAGCATGCTGATTGAAACAGCGGTTTCCGATATTGGGCAGGTCATGTCCTGCATCGCCGCGGGTGAGCTTTCCGCCAAAGTCAACGGTACATACTCGGGGAAGATGTTCGAGTTAGCCGATAATGCTACCTTGATGGTAAGGCGGTTACAGGAAGTCATAGGCATGATTTCAATGATTGTGAAAAATGCCGCCAGTGGTGATTTTAATGAGCGTATAGTGACGGATGGGCAATCCGGATTTTATCTGGATCTGAGCACAAACCTTAATCGATTAAACGATGTCACTCAGGATGCCATGTCCGAGTTTATTGAAGCGCTATCGGCGATGGCCAAGGGCGATTTAACCTATAGCATAGATAAAGATTATGAAGGTATCTATGATATTTTGAAGCAAGATACTAATGCCACGGTAAACAATCTGGTTTCTATATTACTTGATATTCAACAATGTTCCTCTGGCGTTAAACTGGCAGCGAGTGAGCTGGCAGCCTGTAATGTCGATCTTGATTCACGCTCCGCGAAACAGTCCAGCAGTCTGCAGGCAACGGTGTTAAGTATGAATCATATGACGAAGAGCATTGAAAAAAATACCGTGAGTTCCAATACCGCCAGTCGACTTGCCAATAAAGCCCGTGAAATTGCTGAAGAGGGAGGGGGAATTATTTCTCAATCCATACAGGCCATGGTTGATATTTCAGACTCTTCAAATAAAATTGCCAGTATTCTTTCGGTTATTGATGAGATCGCCTTCCAAACTAATTTATTAGCCTTAAACGCCTCGGTAGAAGCTGCCAGAGCGGGTGAACAAGGGCGTGGTTTTGCAGTGGTTGCTGGTGAAGTACGTAACCTTGCAGGGCGCAGCGCCGATTCAGCCAAAGAAATCAAAGCACTGATTGAAGACTCGTTGATAAAAGTTAATGAAGGTAAACAACTGGTGAATCAATCGGGAGAATCATTGGTTAATATTGTTGATGCAACTAAAGAAGTCTCTGACCTGATATCGATCATTGCCACAGCCAGTGCCGAGCAATCCACAGGCATTGCGGAGGTCAATAATTCCATCATTAGCATGGATGAGGTGACGCAAAAAAATGCGACCCTGGTCGAAGAGATTGCTTCATCTTGTATGATTCTTGGTAATGAATCTGACGAGTTGGTGAGGAAAATAGCCTTTTTTAAAACCGGAACAGTCGCGCCCATTAAGGCGACAGCATCCGTTTCATCCACTACAGATGCCGCAGCCATAACTCCTCAACAATTGGACGATGATGATTTTCTGGCGTTTTAAACTCAGTGATGTAACTGGTGCCTGGACTCTATCTCGAAGCCGTCACACTTACTGTTACAGCGCACTAAGATTACATTCTGATCCATAGCTGTGCGCTTACCTGAGCCTTTACTATGTATAAGAAGCATTAACGCGTAACGGGGGAAATCCCTATGTACCGCCTGATGTTTTCATTGGTATAAATGGTTTCAATAAAGAGAAAAATGCCCGATTAAAACTAACAACATCCCCTGTTAAAACCTTTAATTCGAACAAGGGAGTATTGGCCATGGAATAGCCTACCGGCTAAAAAACCTGCATGGATAGATCTCACATTAACTAGAAAAAAACTTCAGAAGGTGGGCCTTGTGCTTCGGGTAATTGATAAGCAGATGGGATAATAACGTCGAGTAAAGCATTTTCTTCTGCAGTAATTATTGCTAGTGTAGTTTCAAATATTGAAAAAAATACATTGGATGCATTAGCGTTACTTTTTGTTGCATGTAGGCTTTTGCATGGTATTTTATATATCACTGATAAAGCAACGTTTAGATCTATTGTTTGGTTTATTAGTATTTGTAGTTGGGTAAGTATCTTTGTATTATCAGTCTAACAAGGCCCATCCCGACTACGCAACTTTGTCACTTTCGTGTAATGAGCCGTACAAAAACCGCCAAAATCACTCCACTGTGTGGGCGGCGTTAAGCCTAAGGATAGGTATGGAATTTAAAGTCGTTCAGCTAACACCTAAAGATCACCGTGAATATTTAACTTTACGTAAAGAGTCTGAGATTGAATTCCCACAATATGTTGGCCCTAGTGCAGAACGTGAGTTGTTAGCTGGTGAAGACAATATCGCATCAATACTGGAATCATATCCAGAGGAAGGAACAATAGTATTTGGTGCATTTAATAATGAGGGTTTAGTGGGTGTACTAGCATTGTCTCGTCGCCTAAGCCCTAAGTTTAAACATCGTGCCTTTATTTGGGGAATGTATATTGATAAGAGTTACCGACAATCGAATGTTGGTGCTCTTTTACTTGATTATGTAAAAGTATGGGCTGCAGATAACAAAGAAGTAAATGTATTATGGCTTCAAGTCACTGAGACTAATCAGCCAGCTATATCTTTTTATAAGAAGCATGGTTTTATTACATATGGTACAGAGCCAATGGCTTTGTTCACTCAAGATGAATACCATGATGTACATTATATGCAAATAATGGCTTAACAAGTTGCAGCACCGGCTCCGTTATTTTTTCACCTTTGTTGCAATGGACCGAAACAAAAGCGCCAAAATCACTCCACTATGTGCAGGGCGTTGGAACAAGGGAGAATAGGATAGCACATGGAAATTTCTACCAAAGAGAATGAAAGCCTTTTATCGGCGGTTTACGAAAGAGTAATGGCAGCAGTACATGCAGAAAAGGTTGTATCAGAACAGGAGAGCTTTGTTTTTCAAATCGAGCTATTATCTCAAGAAATCAATAGCGGCGCTTCATTCGAACAATATTTTCGCTGGGTAGAAAAGCCAGAACTAGATGGAATTGTCTATTATGTAAAAAATCTTGATATTCCTGAACTCGTAAATATTGTCGAAGAAGCGATCAAAGTGGCTTTCCCAAATGGCATTCCCGAAGGGGATGAGGAATACGAGGAGTGTATCGAATGGAGCGAATCTCAAGAAGTGCGCCTAGAAGAGCTATTTGAATTGTTTGAAGAATACAATGGAACCATCATCAATAAGCTTGGGACCTTTATTAAGGAAAATAGTCTTGCCTAAATTAGTTATAACTAGATTTTTCGGGCGGGTTGCTAAAGCATTGGTTGTTAAACACCAATCCTTTAGCAAGCGGTTACAACGGAATTAGAGACATGATGGATCTCGAACTATGTATCTAGGTAAATGTTTGTGCGGCGAAGTTGAAATAAAAATAAATGGTGAAATAAATGACATTATTCACTGTCATTGTTCTCTGTGCAGAAAAAATAGCGGTACAGCTTTTGCCACCAATGGTTTCATAAACTCCGCAGATCTAGAAATTACATCAGGTAAAAGCAGCTTAAGTATATTTTCATTTAAGCCTGGTAGAAATAGGCATTTTTGCTCTAAATGTGGTTCACCCGTTTATAGTTCAAATGAACAGGATACTTCCCGTTATAGAATAAGGTTGGGTATTCTTGATTCAGATATAGTCGAACGACCAATCTCTCATAATTTTGTTTCGTCGAAAGCAAATTGGGAAGATCTAGATGTTAGATTACCGAGGTATGATTCTTTTGAACCTAGCCGAAAATAGACCTCTAACAAACGGCAACTGTTAGACTTGTAAAATAGTCACTAAAATTACTGGGCAATTACGTGCCAGCGGCGTTAACCATCAAGGATAGATCATGGGCATAGATCAAGCGTACAACTTTAAAAAGTTGAATGATTTAATCGACACCGCAGGCTTGCTAAGCGAAGCTCAGCTTAATCTGCTTGGAAGCGAAGGCTATGAAGCAGTTATCAACCTTCTTCCCGATGACAATGCGTACGCTATTAAAAATGAAGCCTCTATAGTCAAGGCGCAAGGGATTATCTACGAATATATACCTGTAGATTTTTCCGCACCAACAGAAGATGATTACCACGTTTTTTCTGAAAAACTCGCCAAGTATTCCAATAAGAAAGTTATGGTGCATTGTGCAGCAAACTTTAGAGTATCTGCTTTCTATTCCATTTATGCTTACTTCAATCATGGCTGGTCAGAATCTCAGGTTCAAGAATCTATAAGCTCTATATGGAACCTTGCAGATTACCCTGCTTGGGAGGCATTTGTATCCAAAATACTCGATGCAAAAAATGGTTAAAAATACGCTCCAAGTCTATGCCACGCCTCCCACTTCTAGTTATAACCTTATTCTTTCTGATAGGCGGTATTTCTCACTTTGTTGTAGCTGACTTCTTTATTTTGGCAATGCCAGATTATTTGGCTTATCACAAAGAACTAGTCATTATTAGTGGTGTGTTTGAAATTTTAGGCGCTATAGGTATCTTAATCCCCCAGACACGTTTATTAGCTGGCTATGGGCTAATTGCATTAATTGTTGCTGTTTACCCGGCCAATATAAACATGGCTTTACACCCTGAAAAATTTAAAGAGCTTTCCGAGTTGTTTTTATATATTCGTCTCCCCTTTCAATTTCTATTTATTTGGTTTGTTTGGTGGGCCATAGCACCTGAAAGATTAATAAAATAAGTATGTAAGCATTTAACAAGGCCAAGAAAAATCGCATATTTCATGGGCTGTATCCACGACAAGTCGTTCGCCCTTGTTGGCGGTGCAATGATTATTAAAGGATAAAGAATGAACTCAATGATAGAGTTAGAGGCAGAAGTCATTGCAGCAATTGAAAGCGGCAAGAAAATTGATGCTATAAAGAAATTACGTGAGATTAGAGGTCTTGGGCTTAAAGAAGCTAAAGAACTTGTAGATTTATATTCCTCTCAAAATAGAACTCAGGATTCATCATCTACTAGCTCGCATCCAGACGCCAGTTCAGGCGCAGGTGCAAAAATTGGCTTTATAATGGTGTTCGGTGCAATATGCTATTTCGTTTATAAATTTGCACTTTAATTGGCAATCAAAACATAACAAGGGCAAGCGCCAAACTTGCCTCACTGTGTTGCTAGCGTTAGGCGAATTGGACGTGGCGAACACTAGCCGCAGAAGGTTAAACCACATGTTAATTAATAACTGAGGCATGGTTAGAATGCTGACACTGAAACATAGAGAGGATTACAATAATGTTATTGTATGAAGTCCCGAATATAATAAAAATATTCTATGAGAAGGAAAATGAACTCATTGAGCATGAATGGTTAGAATACAATCCGGAGGATCAAGATGACACTATCCTAATGATTTTACAGGAAATATATGATATTTTCCTAATTTATCCGGTTGAAAAAGTAATTGTAAAAGCAGACCAGACTAAGGGGGCATTTTCCCTAGGTATGCAAAAATATATTAGGGATGTACAGTTTCCTCGGCTTCTTTCAGATACGAAACTTCGATATGTTGCAACTATCAAATCAGAAGATGAAATGAAGGGGATAGGGGTGAAATTGTGGCAAGCACAATTTCACCAAGAAACCGAGGTTGTATTACATGATGTGGGAAGTGAAGAAGAGGCGCGTGAATGGTTAAAATCCATTGCCAAATAATGCATTTAAATAAATAGATGCCTAACAAAAAAACAGCGGACAAAAAAACGCGTCGCTGATTTTGGCGTTATGTGGAATAAGGAAATCGCTAAACATCAATGATTGAAATATCCAAAAATTTAAAACTTCTCGTTCGGAAAAATTGGCAGTTAGGTGATATTCAGATGCTTGGGGTGAAAATCGGTGACTCTTATGAGTCTATTGATAGATCTTTAGTAAGTGAGGGAAATAGACTTAATTTATATTTTGAGGCAAAAAAGAAAGAATCGGAACTATCTCTAGTTGATAAACTTGATGGTGTTATTGAGCATGGTGGCTGGATTCGAATAGGTAATAGTTGTGGGTATAGAATTGAGTCAGGTTTAGTTGTTCAGTTCAGTATTACCAATATCAAGTCTCTGGGCATTAAAAAAGAAACTCAGATAGTTAAGCTCTGTGGAAATCCTGATGAAAAAAATGAGTTTGTTCGTCACGGTAAACCAGCAGAGACTGAGTATTATTACGCAAATAATAAATTTTTATTAGTTTGGAGCAATCCATTTAATAAGTTACTTAGCATAAATATTGGCGAGCGTATTACAAGATGAAGCGCCTACATAACAAGACAAATCATGTTGCACACTACCTGTGCTGGACGTGTTACGCACATCCATATTTTCGACGTTAGCTTTCCTTAAAATTTTGAGAAAAATCCCGAATTATGTATTTATGAATAAAGAGTACAAGATTCGTATTGACAGAGTCATTCAATATATTGAGGCCAATCTTACTCATAGAATATCTCTTGCTGAAGTGGCAGAGGTTAGTCATTTTTCGGCCTATCATTTTCACCGCATCTTTACAGGCATAGTCGGTGAGACCGTTAATGATTACATTGTCAGGCGAAAGCTCGAGAGGGCAGTCAATATATTGATCTTCAACAGGGATCTATCTGTTACTCAAGTGGCTTTTGATAGTGGTTTCTCGTCCAGCGCTAACTTCTCAAAAGCGGTGAAGCTTCATTTTGGTTTTAGTCCTTCAGAAATAAGAAACCCAGACAAAATTAAAGATAGCAAGATTGGAAAAATATATAGCAAGTATGGAAAAGCATTTAATCCCTCTGATTTGTATCCTAATCGCATCACAAATGACGTGATAAATAACTCAAGCATAAAGGATACGAATATGAACATTGAGGTAAGAGAGTTGGATAGCCAACGTGTATGTACGTTGGCATCGGAGCAGGGCTATGAACCTGATGGAATATATGAAGCATGGGATAAGCTTATAAATTGGGCTTCATGTAATGGAATCAAACCGGAGCAGCAAACACGTTTTGCCTTTGCTTATAATAATCCAACAGTCACCCCCGTGGATAAATGCCGCTATGATGCATCTATAGTGATTGGTAGCGATATGCAGGTGAATCCACCCTTCAGCACATCTGAAATACCGAAAGGAAAGTATGCTGTACTCTATTATAAGGGGAGTCCAGAGCAAACCATTAAGGCTCAATTGAGTATCTACTCTGATTGGCTTCCTGATAGTGGATTTGAACCCGACGATTTCCCCATGCTAGAGCACTATCTGAACGATGCAAGAGTTGATGGTTATCTTGAAATGGAAATTCACGTTAAACTGAGGGAGATATAGCCGCTGTATTTTCAGCGTAAAAGCTAACAAAGCCAGTTAGAAGGACAGTGCAGAGCTAGCGAGTTAGCTCCACAGGGGGTTAAAGGATATCGAATGAAATTTTTAGAGCTTAGTGATAAGGAAATTCTCGATACAGTAAAACCATTAGCAGAGCATACCGAAAATTCATGGAATCAAAAAAGCTATGATGATTTTTGTCACTATTTTATTGAAGAGAACCCTGAAGAAAGCTTTCCTGAAGAAGAGTTTAATCGCCAAATAGAAGAGAACTACGACACATATGGCCATCACACAATAGCTGATTTAGTGGCTATACATCGAAATCCAGATCACGTGATTGTTATATGGAAAGTAGATTTAGAAAAGCGGAAGGAGCCTGGCTTTCTCATTTATGATTTTAAAGAACATGAAGGTAAAGTATTGATTGAAGGCTGCTCATATCATGCATAAAGCTAACCAGAAGCTTTAATCTGACTTCTTAACTTGGCAGTTGTTTGCTTCGTTATACCGTCGAAGTTACGGCATATTAACTTTCTATTATAAAATTAAGTTGATACGTTATTAGGCTAACAAGGAGAGTGAGTTATGTATGCAGTTTTAGCGGGTGTCTTGATTGCAGCCTCAACAGTTTAAGGCATAAGATTTGGAAAACAGAAAATAAACCTTGGGCTTATCCATTGGTTTTATCTCTATATCCAATGTTTTACTTTGGCTTTGCTATATACGCAAATGATCAAACTGCATTAATTCAAGAATTAATTTTTTCCATGCATATCTTCCTTATTTGCATTATTGCTGCATTTATAAACATAAAATATTCGGCAGTGTTGCTTGCCCTTGGTTATATTGGCCATTGTGTCTATGATGTTTTTTCATCATCAATTATTCAAGCAAAGGTTGAACAAGGGAAAACACAGATTCCGCCCCCCTGTTACCTTTTGTACAAGGCGTTATTCCAGGGAATAAAATGAGTAAAGATTACTTTAAGCAGAAAGCTGATAGTTATGAAGAAGTGAACCATAGAGTTGAAAATGTTAGAAATATTTCTAAGGCTTTACTATCAAAAATTGTATTTAATAGCTCCATGAAACTAATGGACTTTGGTTCGGGAACCGGCTTGTTACTTGAAAGTATTGCTCCATACGTTCAAAAGATAACGGCTATAGATGTTTCACCTTCAATGAATGAAAAGTTGAATGCCAAGCGAGAAAAAATTGACTGTGAATTGGACATTCTTGAATTAGATCTATCAAATAGTTCACTAGATTTGAAATTTGATGGAATTATATCTTCAATGACGATGCATCATGTTGAAGACATAGAGGCAATGTTTAAAAGGTTTTACTCTCTTTTAAATGAAAATGGGTTTATTGCTATTGCTGATTTAGATACAGAAGATGGAAGCTTCCATAAAGAAGATACTGGCGTCTATCATACGGGGTTCGAGCGAACACATATCCAAAAAATAGCTGTAAAATCTGGTTTTACTAATGTTTCTGTATCTTCAGCAAGCATGGTGAAAAAGCCGCAAGGTGATTATCCTGTATTTTTAATTACAGGCCATAAATGAAGAAAGGCAGGCATAACAGCGGCAAACACCAACTGCGCAACGGTGTCACTTTTGTTGCTCCAGAGTGTTGCTGGCGTTATCTCATACATTTTAACAACTAAAATGAGAGTATGTATAAGAAGCATTAACGCATAAAGGGGTCAATCCCTATGTACCGCCTGAGGTTCTCATTGGTATAAATGGTTTCAACAAAGAGAAAACCGCCCGATTAAAACTAACAATACCCCCTGTTAAAACCTTTAGTTCTAACAATGGAGTATTTGCCATGGAATAGCCTACCGGATAAAAAATCTGCATGGATAGATGTCTCACATGAACTAGAAAAATACTTCAGAAGATGGCTCTTGTGCTTCGGGTTGAAGTGGTTATCACACACAACACCGTCTCTACGGGTTTATTCACTGACAGCCATTAGCCGATTTTAATAAAAGAAATACGCACGTTGATTTCATCGTTATACAATCAACCAAACAGGAAGAACATGAATTCTATATTGAATAACACCTTATATTAAATATCAGTTAGATGGCTAGATTTCCAGCCCTTTACCATGGTGATTAAAAGTGGATCTGATACATTAGCCTCAACGCAGAGAACTCTCAGACTCTGCTATTGTTGATTATCTATACACTTAAGTTAAGTTCACACTATGGTTAATAACACACAGGCGATTCACTGGCATCATGAAGTGGATGTATTAGTTGTAGGTTCTGGCAATGGCGCGTTAACGGCGGCTATCAGTGCCTATGATCATGGCAGCCGCGATGTATTAATCGTAGAAAAAGCGGATAAGTTTGGTGGCACGTCGGCGTTATCCGGCGGCGGTGTCTGGGTGCCCAATAATCGTTATGCCAAGGCAGCCGGTGCCGAAGATTCTATAGACGCGGCCAAAACCTATTTAATCAATACCATTCCTGCCGATCAAATTAACGAAGCCTTGATCAATGCCTATCTTGAACAGGCCCCGGCCATGGTTGATTTTCTGCATAATAATACCCGTGTGCGCTATGAATCACTGGAGAAATACCCGGATTATTACACCGATAAGGAAGGCGCCAGAGAAGGCCATAGATCCATGGAACCTGCCGAGATAGCGTTATCGGAACTCGGTGATGATATGGACAACTTGCTGTGGTCCAACACCATGTATGCGATGGATAAATTTGCGATTACGCAGACCGAGGCACACATTCTGGTAGGCAAATTAAAAGGCTGGTGGCAGTTATTATTAAAACTTGCGATCAAACACTTTCTGGATTTTAGCTGGCGTAAAAATCATAATTTCTCACGCCGCGCCACCACCGGCATTGCCGGCGTTACCCGACTATATTTATCAGTAAAAGACCGTAATATCCCTCTGTGGTTAAACAGCCCGTTTAAAGAATTACTACAGGAAGATAATCAGGTTATCGGAGCCATCATCGAAAAAGAGGGCCAAGACTTCAATATAAAAACGCGAAAAGGCGTGATCCTTGCCGCCGGGGGGTTTGAACATAATCAAGCCATGCGTGAACAATATCTGCCTAAACCAACCAGCACTCAGTGGACGGCGGGGTGCAAAGGTAATACCGGCGATGCGATCAACGCGGCGGTATCAGCCGGTGCTCAAACCCGATTGATGAGTGGCGCCTGGTGGTGCCCCTCTTTTATCCTGCCCAACAAAGAATACCCGCAGCTGAGTATCACCACCAAATCCATGCCAGGCTGTATCACCGTCAATCGCAGTGGTTTACGTTTCAGCAATGAATCGCAAAACTATATGGCTTTTATCAAGGATACTTTTGCTAAACACCGTGAAGATAATCCCTGTCTTCCTTCATGGATCATCTTTGACGATTCGTTTAAAAGCCGCTATCGCACCTTCCCGCTGGTGATGCCCAACAAGATGATTCCGCAGGAATTTTTTGACTGCGGTTTCTTAACCATGGCCGACAGTATCGATGAATTAGCCGAGAAATCTGGCATCGATATCACAGGGTTAAGACAGAGTGTAGAAAAGAATAATCAATTTTCAGAAACCGGAAAAGATACCGATTTTCATCGAGGTGATGTGGCTTACGACAGATATTACGGCGACCCTGATGTAAGCCCTAATCCGTGTTTAGCAAAGATTCAACAAGCACCGTTCTTTGCATTAAAAATGGAGGCGGGTGATTTTGGTACTCAGGGCGGCATGGTCATTAGCCCTGAAGCAGAAGTCGTCAATACACAGGGCGAAGTGATAAAAGGCCTTTATGCCTGCGGCAATTGCACGGCAGCCGTTTTACCGACCTATCCAGGTCCGGGTTCTACATTAGGCCCGGCAATGACATTCGGCTATGTTGCTGGTAAAAGTATCAATCGTTTATAACTCATTTTTTTTAAGCATCTGCAATAGCTGATCAACAAGCTAACGTTGTCAGGGCTGTTACTTAGTCGGTAAAAAAATTTCAAAACGTGTGCCCTTGCCTAATTCACTATAAGCCAATATCCTGCCTCCGTGTTTTTTAATAATGCCATGCGTAATGGATAAACCTAATCCAGAACCTTTATCCACATCCTTTGTGGTAAAAAATGGATCAAAGATATGATAAATATTCGCATCATCAATACCTGAGCCGTTATCTTCAACAGATATCAACACCTCGTCATCTAATTTTTTGGTTTTAATACAAATCTGACCATGCTCTGTAATCGCATGAGAGGCATTAACTAAAAGATTTAAAAACACCTGGCTCATCTCCCCTTCAAAGCCATCTATGTCTGCCAGCTCATCAAATTCCGTTGTTAAGACACATTTATATTTTAATTCGTTCCAAACCAGATTGATGGTATTTTGAATACAATCGTTGATAGAAAATTGATTTTTTACATCGTCACTGGGACGGGAGAAGGTTTTGAGATTCTTTACAATCGTCTCAATTCTTGTCACGCCATTTAATGCTTCATCGATTAGGCTATTCAGATCAGACTGAATATAATCGATATCCAGATCCTTTCGTAACTGGCTTACGTCTGATTTAACTTTTTCAGAAATCTCTGCTTGTTTAAATATCGCGTCATAGGCATCCAATAATTGCAATATCGAAGCCTTGTAATTTTTAAGTGTACCCAGGTTACTCTTCACAAAACTTGCGGGATTATTAATTTCATGCGCGACGCCTGCCGCTAACTGCCCAATAGACGCCAGTTTTTCCTGATGCAAAAGTTGGGCTTTATATTCTTTTAAATGGTTATAGGCTTCAGATAACGATTGGTTTATCTCATATAACTCACGTGATTTATTTTCCAGAAGATCTTCGGCATGTTTAGTCGCTTTTTTTTGCCTTTCATAAGCCGATTTGTAATCGAAGCTAGAGCACTTATGCTCTGACTGCTTAGATTTATTGCTTATCAGAATTTTAATGGGTTCAAATCCACGGGGATAACTCTTTAATGGCGAGTCCTGCTCAGGAAGATCCCCCCCCTTTTCGGCATGACCTAGCGATGTCATCTTATTTAAAGTCATAATATATTTTAGACCGAGGTTGCTTATTAAGCTCAAAACAAGACTTAAAAAACAATAGGACTAGGCTCCAAGAGTATTGCTGATTAACAAAGCATAATTCATGCCTGAAAGGAAAATACACGATTCAAGCAAGTCGTAAAAATCAGCAGACATAAATATTCTTGATGCGAGAAAAAATCGTCTTAATCTGCGATGCAAATTGCATGATGAATCTTGTTAATAGCCTTTAAAATACGCTAGTGGTCTTATTGTAAGGCGCAACGCTAGTTTTATAATGTTGGCTCGAAAATAGCTTATATTATCGATAAACCTAAAACGCATTTTTTTGGCAAGCAAATTGAGGCAACTATGAAAGGCCATATATTTAATCTCTTTGAAGACTTTATCATCGATCAGGCGGGTCTGGGATTTTATCAAGATATTTTATCTTGTTGCAGCTTCCCCACCGATGAAGGTTTTATCCGCACCGAAAATTATCCCGACGAAAAGCTTTATGAATTAATCGCTATTGCGGTAAAAAAAATAGGTATAACCCCCAGAGAGGCCAGCTTATCCTGGGGGGAATGGTTATTACCCCGGCTCGCAGAACTTGTGCCGAAAGAGATGATGGATTATAAACATCCACGTGATTTCTTAAAAACCGTGGACTATATACACCGGGTTGAATTAAAGAAATTATACCCCGACGCCCTGCCACCCAGTTTTAGTTATGAAGATATCTCTAAAGACCGCGGAGTGCTCACCTATAAATCACATCGGCATTTATATGATTTGGTTGAAGGGGTTTTGATTGGTGTGGCTTCCTACTTTCATACACATATCGGTATTCGCCGAGAACCGGCAGGGGAGGGAGAAGATGAAATCATGCTCTTTCATCTCGATTATAATGCTTAATAAAACAGGCTTATACCAGCAATAACATACGGTATAAGCCCGATTTATAATCCCAAAAATTTTAAACGCTTAAACCTTTTGCATCTAAATCCGCCACCGTCAGTTTGATGCCTTCGGCCAGGGAGATTTTAGGCACATAGCCAAAATCCTTTTTGGCCTTGGCAATGGAATAATAGTGATGGGTGACCATATATTTAATCGCGAAGCGGGTCATGCCGGTTTCTTTCAGCGTACCGCCTTTTAAGATATCCCAGCCTTCAACCATCGCAGCGACCGAATAAGCCAACCAGAAAGGCACTTTCTTGGTGATCTTTGGGTGGCCCATCTCAACGATAAAGTCTTCGACAAAATCGAAGAACGCAATCGGTTCACCATTGGTGATAAAATACGCCTGGCCATCTAAAGCCGAGTCTTTTTCCAGTTTGGCTTCGGCGGCCACAACCGCATCCACCAAGTTTGAAATATAGGTAAAATCAGAAAGTTTATCTCTATTACCCACAGCTCTAGTCAGCTTACCCTGCTTTAAACGATCTAAAATATTAGGCACAAAACGTTGATCTTCCGGGCCAAAAACCACATGTGGGCGAATAGCACAAACGGTGGTATCTGCGGTGCCACTAAAAGCCAAAACCAGCTTCTCGGCTGCAATCTTGGAATCCGCGTAGTCGGCCTGTGAGATAGATGCATAAGGTAGCGACTCATCACCCAGCTCTATATCGGCACCTTCATACACCGCAGAGGCCGAACTGATATACACCATCTTGGCAATATTATGTTGCTTGCAGGCGGCGATGATATTCTCGGTGCCACCGAGATTAACGCCCCATACCATATCCTTTAATACTTGTTTGGTTAACACGATGGAGGCGTTATGTATGATGCTGTCCATACCCGCACAGGCTTTTATCACCGCATCTTTATCACGGACATCCAGGTTTAAAAAACGCACATCATCACGGAAGGGTTTGCCGTTATAATCGAGTACGGTTACATCAAAACCGGCATCAACAAAACCATTAACCAGATTACGGCCAATAAAACCACAGCCGCCGGTCACTAATACTTTTTTATTTTCCATTTTTAACTCTCCTACAACTTATGTGGATTTATGAATAGGTACCAAACATCTTGTCCCAAAACGGGAAGATGGACGCATAGTTACGGTTTAGATGTACGCCGTGGTGAATATCGTGACGCTTGGCCCAGTAGTTAGGCAAGACCATCAGTTTGCTGTCCCAGGTGATATTGGCATGAACCAGAATATTGCAGCTATTGTAAATAAACAACGCCAGGACAAAACTGGCAATTGAAACCGGCCCAACAATAAACATGCCCAATAACATCAACGACACACCACCAATACCTTCAAGCGGATGAATATAGATACTTTCAAACGCGGTAGGATGGCGAATATAATGATGTACACCATGCACTTTTCTCATCACTTTTGGATGATGCATACCACGATGGAAGAAGTAATACATAAAGTCATAGACCAGTAATCCGGCAAAGGCTTCGAATATCACCTGATACCAGGGCACAGCTACCGTACTGACAAGATGCTCACCAGCAATCAATAAGACACCAAATATCAATACCAGCGCTACACCCATATTGCCCGTCACGTTGATAATTTTTGTCTTCAGCGTGATTTTGTTAGGTCGGGGTTCACGAATGCGTTTCTCCGGCATTTTTACCACGGCCGCATATTGCATAATGGCCATTAATACACCGGACCACAGCAACACGGCGATCACGGCGATAAGTAATTCTTGTGGCATTACAGCCTCCTCTTATTACAACGGTTACAAGGTTATTTTTATTTTCTATTTAACAAATTTGGCCTGAATCGATATCCGAATCAGCAGCAGCAAGTTTTTTATCTTATAGCCGATACCTGAACCAAACAGCATACGAATCGAGGCCTTGGCCGATTCATAATCTTTCGGGCCTACCGGGAATAATTCCGGTGGAATTTCCAGCGGGAATTTATCGGCTAAGATTGCCTTGGGGGTACAGTAGGAACGCAGGCCATCACGGCCATTCATCACGCCGTAACCGGAGTATTTAGTACCACCAAAGGGTAGATCCTGATTGACATAACACAGGCCAAAATCATTGATACATACCGCACCGGATTCAATCTGCTGCGCAATACGTTCACCACGTTCACGGTCATGAGTGATCACGGATGACTGCAATCCCAGCTCGCTGTCATTCGCCATCGCAATGGCCTCGGCATCGTCTTTCACCTTAAAAACTAACATCACCGGGCCAAAGACCTCGGTCTTAACAATATGCATATCATCGGTTAGATCAGTAAGAATGGTAGGTGGATAAAAATAACCTTCACCTGGTGGGCGCTTGCCGCCGGCTAAAACGGTGGCACCTTTGGCGATGGCATCGTTAACCAGCTTCTCAACGATATCAACTTGTATAGGTGAGGTTAAAGAACCTACGTCCACATTGCCGCCACGCTCGGCAATACCCTGCCTGAAACCGTTGGCGATCTCGGCCACACGTTTACAGAAATCATCGTATTTAGCTTCCATGACGATGATTCGCTCGGAGGCCACACAGTTCTGGCCCAGATTAATAAAACAACCACCAATGGCCGAGTGTACGGCTTTTTCCAGATGTGCATCGTCACAGACGATCATCGCATCTTTGCCACCTAGCTCCATCACCACCGGCGTGATATGTTCGGCCGATGCTTCGATAATACGCCTGCCGTTGGCGACCGAACCGATAAATAAAATCTTATCCACTCTGGCGCTGATTAATGCAGCACCCGATGTGCCATAACCCTGAACCAGCTGTATGGTATTGGTACTGAAACCTTCTTTTTCCAGCGCATAGTTGGTGATATCCAAAAACTGCTGGGATGAAAAAGCTACCTGCTCCGACGGTTTTAATATCACCGCATTACCAGCCATCAGCGGTGCAACTAGGGAGCTGATAATATTTTGCAGCGGATAATTCCACGGAATAATACAGGCGACAACACCTAGCGGCACATAGTCGATACGGCCTTTTTTATGCATTAAAATACCGGAACCCACCTTCTCACTGCGTAAGTATTTTTCACCGTATTTTTTTAACCAGGCGATCTTATTGCAGGTCGGCATGATCTCGCCAAGCAATGCATTTTCGAATGTCTTACCCGCATCTTTAACAATTAACTCACACAGCTCATCGGCATGTTCAAGAATATAATCACTGATATGGGTTAATACCGCGCGGCGTTGTTTAAACGTGCTTTTGGCCCATTGTTTTTGTGCAACCCGAGCACGTTCAACAATCCGTTTTACATCATCGGGTTGATCAATTTTCACCTCACCCAGTGGTTCTAAGCTTGCAGGGTTGAGGCAAGAAATGGTGGTAGGGAGTTGTTGCTGGCTGTTCATTAAGCCACCTCTTTTTTTATAGTTTTTTTATTTAAGCGATATTGCTCAGGAATTTGTAAATCTAAGGCCGGTAATAACCAGCGCGCCACAAAGCCCCGCAACTCTTCGTCACTGCGCTCTCCAGGGCTTAACATCATCAATAGGGAAAACATCGTGCGAATAGTGAACTCGGCTTGTTCCTGCACCTGGGCTTCAGTTAAATCATGTTCACCCACTAAAAATTGAAACAACTGGGTATTAATATCGAAACCGGCTTCGGTGGTTAACGTATGTTCATTCACCATTTGAGTCAGCGTGGTATCGGTGATTAAGACCAAACAGGGTTCATCGGGCAGGGAACGTAAACACAGGCTCACAGCCTCAATAATGCGCTCGGCACCGGCTGGAATATCCAGCAGCCCCATGACCATTTTTTCGGCAAAACTATAGGCCGACTGCAGCAATGCAAAACGCACAACCTCTTCTTTATTGGCGTAATGACTATAAACGGTTGATCTAGCGACCTTGGCTTCTTTGGCTATATCATTCAATGTCACGCGCTCTATACCGAGTTGCTTCACACAGCGAATAGCGGCATCAACAATCTGCGTCTGCGTGGCACTTAACACAGGTTTTTCATTTAAATTTAATGACATATAAACTCTTATTCGCGATGGCTGGCTTTATTATACGGCCAAATCAAACAACAATACACTTTCTGTACATCTGTAGTGTTAATAACCATAACACATAATAAAAAGACCGCAACATCCGCATTGCTGAAAAAAAAGGGGGGGGTATTGCTAATCCTTATGGGAACTCATAATAAAAATTCAAATTTATTAATAAAACATCATGCATTCTAAGGCTGCTATTTTTCTCATAAGCCGCTGAATATCTTGGGTATCAGAAATATTAAGCCCCAATAGCGTTAATCCTTGAAGTAGCCAATGGCAATGTAATTTAGACTGGGTTGGCTTTTTACGAATTAGGAAAACGTAATCCCACTGGCGCTTATATGGGTATCGATCTATCCCCGAACATGCTGACCAGGGCAGAGAAGCGTTTAGCGAACCTGCCTGATAGCCCCTTAGGCTTGGCTGATGCCTTCAATTTTCAGCTCCAAGGTTTAATGTTTTATTCAAGACTGCTATCCAGAGCTCTCTATATCCCTAAGGTTTTTACCGACCTCTTTATGGCTTCATAATAAAGGTTCATTCAAGAAGGCTTCAACATGTCAAACAAAGCGTTTTTTCAACACTCAGTATGTGGCCTTTGGGTATAAGCGAAATTGCCGATCATTTATTTAAAATTTACAGGAGCTCTGGGTTGGTTTACTGAACCTTTCATTAAAAATGAGGTGTAAGAAAAATCATTGGATTTTCTAATACCTCTGAGTCCTGTAATACAAATGGCCAACTTGTTGACGTATCTTTATAGAGCTGTACGCCTGTATGAGCGACATGTTGTATTTGATAAACACCTCATCTGAAGGACTACTAGCTTCGAACAACTGAAAGACTGCCGGTATAGTGCGCACTAAGATGATACAACGTTGAATTTAGTCATGGCCCATTTATTGCACCAGATCAAAAACAATCCAACATTATTTTAAGTATTAATATAAAATAAGGGCCTTTCGAACTAAAGGTACCATCTCATGGTGGAGAAACCGAGAAAATCTGCGGCAAAAAAAAAGAACTCTTATATTGCATTAGAGGCCTCCGATCTTATCAAGGAACAAACCAAAAAGTTTCTTGAAAAAGGTGGCAAGATAGAGAAAATCATCAAAGGTGCTAGTGGGCAACATAACATCCCTGCTGCCAAAAAGTAGTTAAGCGCCCTTATTTACCTTAATGGATTTTCAGGCAGAAACGTGTCAAAACCAGTCGTAAAAATTTTCGATATTAAGGTAGATGATTAGCCTGCTATGAGGCTAAGAACTAAACCGCTACCACGGTAACAAACGTCAAAATCTCGCCTATAAACGGGTAGAAGACGAAACCCGAAAGCAAGCTTCAAGCCTCTTATATATTCGATGCGGTAAACACAGCCCATGAAACTGCCGCCATAGATGAAAAAACCTTGGGCTTGGACGGTATAGAACTTCATGCCGCCAACGGTTATTTAATTGATGTGTTTTTCTGGGCCAACACCCATCAACGTGACGAGCAATACGGCGTATCACAGAAAAATTGCTATCGTTTTACGATAGAGATTCTGCAGGCGATACGTTCAGCCTAGGGTAAATATTTTCCGATTACCATGCGACCTCTTCAGTGGAAACAACAGGATTACAGCGCTAAAGTTCCCGCCGATAAAGATGAATTGGACACATGGATTAAACCACTGGCCTATGCCTGTGTGGATTTAGATTCCAGCTCATTTGAAAGCACCGGCGTTAAAGGTGTAGACGCTTTAGTTGATACTCAATGACTGAAAAAATACAGGCCGGTGCACTTCAAGATATCCGTTTTTTTAACGGGGGTCTTGTTAAACCGCCTGGAATAATCAAGTTGCTAAGCCGGTATAAAAAGTTATTGGATAATTTTATTGTTGAGCACAATAACACTGAAAATTAAAATCGACACTTAAGTTAATGCCTACGGGGAGCCGCCTGCTGCGTTGATGGTTTGATATGATGCAGGCCCAAAATTTCATTTTTCTGCAACTGGCTGATGACTTTAGCCAGGCTACGCATGCGAATAGGTTTTGCTATATGTTCATTCATGCCAACATCCAGGCATTTTTTAATATCCCCGGCCATCGCATAGGCGGTTACCGCAATAATGGGAATAGCTTTAATATGATTCTCTTGTTCAAATAAACGGATCGCCGTGGCTGCAGCATAACCATCCATCACCGGCATATCACAATCCATCAGTATCAACTGATAGTCTTGGTGATTCTGTGTATAGAGGCTCAGGGCTTTTTGTCCATTTTCAACACCATCAAAACGCAGAGAAAGTTTTTCCAGCATGCCCTCTAATACGATGCGATTGACCGCGTTATCATCGGCAATTAACACACGGCCCTGCCCCGAAAGGGTGGAAATCTCCTGAATTTCCGAGGCAATCGTTGTTTTTTCATGCAAGCCTAATAACTGGGCAAAAACCTTATTAAACTGACTTACCGCAGCCGGTTTTAACTGCGCCTTATCGATGCCCGCCTCACGCAAGTCATTATCACAGGGAAGGTGACTGGTACAACTAATCAGCAATCTAGGGGTATGCACAAAGGCCGAATTTTGCTGTATCACCCTGGATAATTCCATGCCGTCCATCTGGGGTAGATCAAAGTCCAGAACCAATAGATCGAAGGGTTTATCAATACTCAAGGCCTGGTAGAGCATAGACATGGCTTCGTTGGCACCATTCGCGGTGTTTACATCCATGCCCCAGGCAGTAGCCTGTTCTTGCAGAATATTACAATAGGTCTTGTTGTCATCAACCACTAATAGACGCTTATCGTGAAGATCTATATGCGCATAACTTTGTTCCTCTTCTTCGGCCTTGGCGATTTCCAGAGGCACAGTAAACCAGAAACAGGCTCCCTGGCCTTGATTGTTATAGACGCCGATATCACCGCCCATGCGTTTGACCAACTGTTTACAGATGGCTAGACCTATACCTATACCCTCGCAGTTGCCCTGATGGGGGTGTTTTATCTGGTAGAATTCATCAAAAATATTTTCTACCTCTGCGGGTTCAATACCACAGCCTGTATCACTGACTGAACAATACAGCTGACAGTGACTCGCCGTTGGATTTCTATCTTGATTACTTAAGCGAATCACCACATCACCGTGTTGCGTAAATTTGCAGGCATTGGCGATAAAATTAGTCATAACTTGCTGGATACGCGTCTCATCACCGAGTAAAAAAATGGGCGTGCCGGGTTCAATGCTGGCGGTCATTGCCAGGCCCTTGCTTAATAGCTGAAAACGGAAGATATCGGTGATGCTGGTCAACATGCTTTCCAGATTAAATGGCAGGTTTTCAATCTGTAATTTGTCATTATCAATTAAGGAAAAATCAAGAATATTATTGATAAGCTTATACAGGGTTCTGGAAGAATTAATAATCACCTGTGTGTAGTGGGCTTGCTGTTCAGCTAAGTCGGTTCCCTGTAAAACTTCGGCCATGCCTAAAATTCCGTTTAAGGGGGTACGAATCTCGTGGCTCATTTTTGACAGGAAATAGGTTTTATTGAGATTACTTTGCTGAAGCAGCTGTTGATCGTTTATGAGTTTTTCATTACTTTCACGCAGAGCCTTGTTACTGCTTCGCAGCTCCAGCTGAGCGATAATTTGCCGACTGATGCCGGTTAATAAATCCTGCTGTTCAAGGGTTAATGTTCGCACTTTCTGATCGATAACACAGAGTGAACCAATCACAAAGCCGTCAGGGCTAATAAGAGGAGATCCGGCATAGAACCGTATATGAGGTTCACCGGTGACCATAGGATTGTTGCAGAAACGCTTATTTTTCCTAGCATCTTCGATAATAAGCTGTTTTTTACTTTTTATCACACAGCTACAAAAACCCATGGCTCTGGGCGTTTCTTTAGCATCCAAACCAATACTGGCTTTAAACCATTGCCTGGTCTCATCTACAAGGGTAATGGCGGCGATAGGCGTCTGGCAAATATAGGCAGCCTGCTGCACTAAATCATCAAATTCCTGCTCATTTTGGGTATCGAGGATATCGTAGGAAAGCAGAGCATCTAAACGCTGTTTTTCATTGATTAAGGCCGATTTTCGCATCAGTAAATCCCATACGTGGAAAAATAAAAACCATCCATGGGAAACATCAGTGACTCGATTTAACAAGTATGGCACATTACTTTTATGAAGCTAAAAAGAGGCTGTATTAACATAGTATAGCAACTCAAAAACCTCTAAATATTAACAATCCTCAGGCATAGATTAGCTTCAATTATTTTATCCTTAGGTTTATTCAGCAACCTTATTATGCAGCTTTGTTGGCCATCCATTGCAGCTGTTCCTGCCATAATTTATCGGCTATTTCCACATCATCGCCCTCTGAACTCGCGATAGATAATGTGCTATTTCGGTAATATTGGCCGGAACGTAAAATCTTTTTATCGCTCGTTGCACAATGAATTTGTGTTTGTGCGCCCTCTCTTGCGGTTTTTAAAAAGCACCTCTCCAACGGTGCCAAAGCATTACGAATTGTTTCAACCCAGCCGGTGTCAGCCAAGCCCTTAGCCGCCACATTGGTATAGACGGCACCGGGGTGTAGGCAATAGCTGCTGATGCTATCCTGATTAAAACGCCTATCCAGGCTACGGGTGAAATGCAGCAAAGCCAACTTCGATTGCCCATAGGCAAACCAGGAATTATAGGGCCGTTGGGGCGTAAAAAACTCACTGTTTAAACCTTTTGTATGCAGCTGTGAAATCACATTAATAATGCGTGCATCACCCGAAGTTTTAGCCGATGTTTGCAGTAGAGGCAATAAAGACAGGGTTAAATGTGTGCTGCCTAGATAATTCACTCGCCACTGCATCTCAAAACCATCGTCAGACAAAAGAGGCTGTCTCCACTTCGACATTAAATCCAGGTGAATACCGGCATTGTTGATCAATACATCCAGCCCTAAGTTTGACGTTTTATAGACATCAACAAAAGCTTCAACTGAATCACGGCTGGCTAAATCCAGATCAAAGGCATGCAGATTTCGTTCTTGAATGGGGCTTAATTTTTCTTGCAAGCGCGCTTTAATAGCCTGAGTATTTTTGCGGGTGGTAATGCTCACTACCGCACCTTGTTGCAATAATTGCAACGCCGTGGAAAAACCTAAAGAGCCTTGGGCACAGCCTGTCACTAAAAAACTGCGCCCGGTTAAATCTTTTACCGCCGCCATTTTAGAGCCGGTCATTAAGGCATGTATTTTTTCTAAGATGCTTGTCATACTCTTGTCCCATGAAGTCACTGCCATTACAGCCCGCACAAATTATCTATCAAGACACATTATTCATTGATGCACCGGTAGATCTGGTTAGCCACTTTATTACCGATGCTAAATTTATTTCTGCCTATTATCCGGCCGGATTTTCTTATCAAAATCTCAGCCCCAAAAAATATCTGGCCTGTTATGGCCTCTTTAGCGCATCACTGCTGGAGGTATTAACACCACAAGCCAAGACCCCACAGCGTATCAGCATGAAAGTTTATAACACCTTGGCATTGATGAAAAAACACCAAGCTTGCGCATTCAAGAAAAAATCATTTTTAACATGTCTGAAGACTGGGAATTTCAGGCCTGCGGCAAACAAACACGTATCATAAAAACCTGGTCTCATCTGCAGCAATCACGTTTTTCTTTTATACCCAAGGCTTTTATTATCCGCCTGATTATATTCACCGCTCAAAGAGAGCATGCCCAGCTTGTTCGGCACTGGAATGCTGCCGCATTATTAAAATCCTGAACGATCAATAAGCCATTTATTGGCGCCAACTCAACAGCAGTTTTTCAAACAGCGATACTGGCATAGAAAAACACAGGGCCAAACATTGAAAAGCAAAGGCTCTGGCAGGCGGTTTAATACCGTGTTTTTTAATTAAATATAATATCCACAAGGCATGAATTTTCAGATGCGGTACAGGGTTGGCATGAAACTGCTGATGCGCCTGTTCCAACAAACCCAAGGCCAAATCAAAATTTTGTTGTTTAATCGCATGTCGAATAGCAGGTAAATGAATCTTTGTATTCATGGCTGTGATTTCCTCATCGCCTGTAACATACCCCAAGCACTGAGAGAAGTTGAAACCTTCACTGGCAATGCCGATAAGAGATAAACAAATACACGGTTATGCCAGCCGGGGATACATCGTGGCCCTCGGCCTAATTTTGCCAACGCCTGATCAACCACCGCAGCCGGAGCCATTAAACCTACCAGTTGATCACGGCTTATGCCTTGGTTAATAGGTGCTTGTGTATCCGTGGCCCCTGGCGCTAATAACAACACATCAATGCCCAATGGGCGTAATTCAACCGCCAAACCATAAACCAGGCTATGTAAAAATGCCTTGGATGCAGCATACGCACTGGAATACGGAAAAGCGCTTTCTCCTTCAATGGAGCCGGTAAAAATCATCGCACTGAGGCTATTTCGGTTTTTGAATTTTTTCGCAAAAAATTGTGCTAATAACGCCGGGCTTAAGCTATTCACCTGCCACATGTCTTGCATATCCGCCATATCCGCGTCGATATAAGCGCCTTTAGGCACTCCAAAACCGGCATTGCTGATTAACAGACTGATATCCTTATCGGCCAGTTCGGCTAATAAATCAGCTACGGCAACCGGGTTAGATAAATCACAGGGCTGAATAAACACGCTTACACCGTATTCAAATATTAACTTTTTTTGCAAAGCGACTAATTCGGGTTTTCTACGCGCCACTAAAATTAGGTCCATGCCATCTTTAGCCAACGCATAAGCAAACTGCTCTCCAATGCCCGATGAAGCACCGGTAATCAGGGCCAACCCCGGATAACGCTGAGAGATATTTTGCATACAATGCTCGATAATTCGATTGATTTAAACGTAGTCTATAGGGATAATTTTGTTATCTAAACCACCAAATAAGCGTCACCATGGTGCAAATACGCAACACAGCAGCCATTAGCTGGGATCTATTAGAAAGTTTTCTTGCCATTGCCGAGGCAAAATCGATTCGCCAGGCGGCAATAAGCCAGGGCGTAAATCATGCGACGTTATCACGCCATCTAAAAAAACTGGAACAACATATAGGCCAGCCGGTATTTAATCGCAGCAATAAAGGCCTAGCGCTAACAACATTTGGCGATACGGTTTATGCCTACGCCAATGGCATGGCGGAACAGGCCCAGCAGCTGCAGTTTTTTCTTGATCATCAAGGCGATAAAATCAATGGACCGTTAACCATCAGCTTAGGTGACAGCCTGATGAGCAGCATCGCACCGGCGGCCAAACAACTGACGCAGGAAAATCCGGGTTTAAATGTGGTTTTTAAGGTTTCCAACGATTTAATCAGCCTGGATAAAGGTGAGGCCGATATCGCACTGCGGATAACCGAGTCACCACCGGAACACCTTATCGCGATTAAATTACAAGATCTGGCCGTCGCCGCCTATGTTCAACCACAGTTATTGCATGAGCAGGGCATTAATCCCGAGTCACTTTTCAGTGATGTAGTTGGCCAGTTAAACTGGATCAACTGGCAGCGCACCATAGGAGATCAGGATATTAGCGACAGCATTCAACAGTTAGTCGGTGCGGCTAATATTAAATACAGCGTAGGCAGCAGTGCGGCGATGTTAGATGCGGTGAATGCGGGCTTAGGTGCGGCGTTTATGCTAACCCACTATATTCCTGCAGACAGCGGATTAATTGAAATAGCCCAATCAAGAACCCCGCTGCCGCTAAAATTATGGCTGCTATATCACCCTCATTTACGTCATTCACCCAAAATACGGGCGGCGGTTCAAATGATTAGCCAGCATGGCAAGGTTGCTCTCGACTAATAGGCATTCTCTTGCCTATTGAGCCCGTCAAACTTAAGCACGTGAATATTTGCTTTGCACCCCCGGAATTTCATTGCTCTGCAACATTAAAAACACTACACAAACACAGTAAGTGTCGCTTTGCTGCATAAACCTGTTATTGTGAGACTACACAAATAGAATTTCTGTAGCTTTATAGTAATAACCCCAAAAGAGCCCTACCCCCTATGTTGCAAGCCTACGATTACATTGTTATTGGTGCCGGTTCCGCAGGCTGTGTGATTGCCGGGCGTCTCGCCAAAGAAACGTCTTGCAGCGTATTGTTGATTGAAGCAGGCCCCGCGGCCGACGAAAATCCAGAAACCATGAGTGCCGACGGCTTTAAATACTGCTTCGCCAATGACAATGTGATGTGGGACCGGTTTTCCAATAAACAAAAAGGCCTGGCCGGACGCCGTGTTTATCAGGGCACAGGCACCACCATGGGCGGCAGCGGCTCGGTGAATGGCATGGTCTATACCCGTGGAGATAAAGCGGATTTTGAGGCCTGGCCTGAAGGTTGGAAATGGCAGGACATAGAACCTGCATATACCCGTATTGAAGCGCAATTAAAACCGCAATCACGACAAGCTACCGAATTCACCCAGGCGGCTATTGATGCTAGTTGTCAGATAGGTTTTAAACATAAAGATGGTTTAAACGACGGTGATCTAGCGGGCTTTATCGGCCATAACGCGATGAACTATCAAGGTGATAAACGTTCCAGCTCCTATATGGCCTATATCCACAATCAGAAACTCGATAATTTAACCGTCGTTACTTCTGTCTTAACCCATAAAATCCTTATTAAAAACAAACACGCTTTTGCGGTTGAATTGGAAGTTGATGGTGATAAAAAGATCGTCAAAGCCAATACGGAAATCATCCTGTCAGCCGGTGCGTTAGAGACACCCAAACTGCTGATGTTATCCGGTGTAGGTCCGACCGCCGAGTTAAATAAATTTGCGATTCCTGTGGTATTAAACCAGCCCGCCATCGGCCAGAATTTACATGACCACCCCAATGTTTGTCTATTTTATAAAGGCAAAAAGAAACTCGATTTTGGCTACCCACAGCTCTATGCCTTCAATCGTGTCAACGCCGATGTAAACCTGGCCAGCGACACTCAGCCCGACACCTGCTTTGCGTTTTTTGCTGCGCCTATCACGCTTAAAAAATCGATGTATAGAATGGCTCCCGCCGTAGCCTTGCCACAAAAGCTGTATGACCTGCCCTTTATGCGTAAGCTTTTCCGCGTATTAATAGATGCCGCATTTCTGATTCCTGCGGTTAATAACATGATTGATAAAATGTATGGCATCGTGATTATCTTGGGTAAACCTGAATCACGTGGATCATTAACGTTAGCTTCAGCTAACGCTGCCGATCAGGCCATTATCGATACCGCTTATTATCAAAAAGACAGCGATATGAAAACCATGATCAACGGCATTAAAGTTGCCCAAGACATGGCGGCACAGGCTGAATTTAAAGCTTGGGGCAGCAGCGCTATATCGGCGGGTGGAAAAACCAGCGATGAGAAAAAACTAAAAAAGTTTATTCAGCAAGCCACGATGACCACCTTCCATTTTTGTGGCTCCTGCCAAATGGGTGACGACGATAAATCACCGGTAGATACACAATTAAAACTTAAAGGCATTCGAGGTCTACGTATTGCCGATGCCTCCGTTATACCCGAAATCCCGGTTAGCGCCATCAATGCACCTAGCATGATGATTGGCTATAGAGCCGTCGATTTCATTTTACAAAACACATAAAAATAATTGCCTAATGGGTCCGCAAAAAACGCCTCTACTTGTCTTTTCAGGTTCATTTTTTTGACACTAAGCAGTCGTTAAAGGTATTAGTTTTTAATCCACTTTCTATAAGGAAAATAACATGTTTCTTGGTTTTAGTTCCATGAACACCCCCAAGGATCCAGATCCGGCAGAACTTGCAAAAACCTTGGAACAAGCAGGTTTTGAATCGCTATGGTATGGCGAACACAGCCATATTCCCAGATGCCTATCTACCCCCTATCCAGCCGGTGGTGAAATGCCACAGCCGTATAAAGAAATGATGGACCCGTATTTATCGTTGATGGCCGCAGCGTCAGCCACCAGCACATTAAAGCTGGGCACCGGTATCGCATTATTGTGTGAGCGTGAATTATTTTCTCAGGCTAAAACCATCGCCTGCCTGGATCGTTTAAGTAACGGCCGCGTGATGATTGGTACCGGTGTTGGCTGGAATAAAGAAGAACTTGAAAACGTCAGTCACATTCCTTTTAACAAGCGTTATAAGGGCCTGCGCGAAATTGTTGAAGCGACTCGCATCTTGTTTAATCAAGATGCGCCTGAATACCACGGTGAGTTTATTGATTTTGATCCGGTCTGGTTTGAACCCAAACCCACTCAAACAAACACAAATACCGTAGGAAAGTGTGGGCCTAAATTCACGTTGGGCGTGATGGGACCTTTAGGCCTTAAACATGCCGCGCAATGGGCCGATGGCTGGATGCCAGTCGATGTGGCTATGCCTGATGTGGAACAAGGCATCATCGATTTTAGAAGCCAGGTTACTGAGTTTGGCCGCAACCCGGATGATGTAGAAATCACTCTCGTCGTGATGTCAGAAGTCACTGGCGATTTATTAAAACGTTATCGTGATATGGGTGTCACTCGCTGTAATATCGGCGTAGGCATGCAAAACTGGGATAAACCTGACATTGTTATGCCAATGATCGAAGAGTTCGCTAAAATCATTCCAGAACTCTAAGTCTTTATACCCACAAAAAATAAAACATGATTTTTGTGGGTCTTGATGTTTTACCAAACAATTTTTCTGTTGTAGACAAACTATGTTTAAAGCTTTTATTAATAAAATCCGATTTCGTGAAACCTACCGCGAACAACCGATTGTTGTAGAAACTGCAGATCAGCAGCAGTGGGATATAACCGTAGATGTTGCCGTGGCAGGTTTTGGTGGTGCAGGTGCTGCAGCAGCTATTGAAGCTCACGATAACGGCGCTGATACCTTGGTGATAGATCGCTTTAGCGGCGGCGGTGCAACCAATATATCAGGCGGTATTTATTATGCCGGCGGCGGCACAAGCATTCAGAAAGAAGCAGGCTTTGAAGATGATGCAGAAAATATGTATAACTACCTGCAACATGAAGTACAAGGTGCGGTAAGCGATAAAACCTTAAAAGATTTCTGTGATAGCAGTGTTGATAACTTTGACTGGATGGTGAAAATGGGCGTGCCGTTTCAGGCCAGCTACTGTGATTTTAAAACCTCCTACCCACCTGATCATCTGTTTTTTTATTATTCGGGTAATGAATCTTTTGCACCCTATACCGATAATGCAAAACCTGCACCTAGAGGCCATAGAGGTCATAAAAAAGGCATGTCGGGAGCTGCAATTTTTCAACCTTTAAAAGCCTCTGTGTTAAGTAAAAATATCTCGGTTAAAACTGAAACCAAGGTAGTGGCCCTTATCGCCAATAAAGAGGGTGAGGTGATTGGTTTAAAGGCGATTCATTTAAATAATCGCCCCGTTATTACGCGCCTGCACAAAGCCCTATACAGTTTTCAAAACCTTATGCGTTATATGGTTTTATATTGGCCCCCGCTGTTTAATTTAATCGCCTCTTGGACCGAAAAGTTAGAAACAAACTTTGCTGAAACGGTCTATATTCGCGCTAAAAAAGGCGTGATTATGGCGACGGGCGGCTTTTATTTAAACCAGAATTTAATTAAGGAACATGCCCCTAAATTTCTAGGCGGCAGCCCCTTAGGCACCATTACCGATGATGGTTCGGGTATTCAAATGGCCACCGACTTAGGTGCACAAACCGAGTTAATGGATAGTGCATCGGCATGGCGTTTCTCCAACCCTCCCACGTCTTTTATTAAAGGCATTATGGTAGGCCCTTCGGGTAAACGTGTCTGTAATGAGATGATGTATGGCGCGCAAGTGGGCAGCCATATCGTGCATGAAAATGACGGTAAAGCGTATATTGTGCTGGATGAAAAAACTTACAAAGCCGCCTTCAAAGATTTACGTTTTGACCGCGCGCTGTGGTTCCATATTTTACTCGGTGGATTTTTCTTATTCATAGGCCACAAAAAATCACCGTCTATCGCAGGCTTGGCGAATAAATTAGGCATCAATCCTCAAGCCTTAGAATCTACGGTCACCGAATATAACCGTATTGCGGCATCGGATGAGCCAGATCCATTAGGTAAACCCAAGGATTATATGCCCGAGGTAGGAGCCGGGCCTTATCACGCCATTGATATCTCCTACGATTATTTTTATGTACCCTGCACCACGCTTACCTTCGGTGGACTTAAGATTAATGAAGAGAGTAATCTGGCCCTGAATCAAGAAGGCAAAGACATCAAGGGTTTATATGCGGTAGGGCGTACCGCCGTTGGCATTCCCTCTAAAGGTTATGTCAGTGGTTTATCGATTGCCGATTGTATTTATGCCGGGCGTAAAGCCGGAAAACATGCTGCATCACAAAAATAAGGAATAACCCGCTATGCTAACAGAACAGCAACTACGTCAACGCGCCGATGATTTAATTCGCTTTCATGCAGAAGCCGACAAACGTAATGAGTGGACATTTTTTGTGGATGAAATGTACGCCCAAAACTGTGTTTACACTTGTGAATACGCAGGCACGTTGTTAGTGCGTTCTGAAGGCATAGAAACCATTAAAGCCACACATTATGGTCGCGATATGGCTTACGGCTGGGAAGACTGGACCTTCCCTTATAAAGGCGTCTACATCGGCAGTGACAATAAAATAATCACTCATTGGATGAACCGTGGCCCAGGTAAAAAAGCCGATGGCAGCTTTAATGAAACACCCGGAGTCTCATATATCACCTTTGATGACGAGGGGAAAATTTGTCAGCAGTTAGACATGTTTGACCTGGCCCATCAGATGAAACTTTGTGATGAGCTTGAAGAACAAGGTTTGCTATCTATACATTTAAAAGAAAACTGGGTTAAGCCTATGAAAGCGAAACTGATGACAATGCTGTCATAAATCACTCATCTCGAGGCTGACCTTACATGCTTAAAATACAAAAATGCTGACAAGCTATCGCGGCTTATATTAGGCTTGTTCCAACCGACACGATCTAGTAGAAAATATCACATGAGTAAAATACTCGGGCGGCCCAGGTCGCAGGCAGCCGATGATGCCATTATCGCTGCAGCCACAAAAATATTTTATAAGCAGTCTTATCAAGATGTCAGCATGGAAGCTATTGCCATAGAGGCTGGTGTTGGCAAGGCAACGTTATACCGACGCTGGGCCAATAAGGCCACCCTGGCGGTTGAGGTATTAATGCGCCAGGTGATACAGGAAAAAACCGAATATAGCAGCGGCAACTACCGACAACATTTAATCAGCAACCTTATGGGTTTAAGAGATATGTTGTCCAGTGAATATGCCGATGTGATCATCTGCGTTATTGCTGAAACACAATATAACCCTGAGCTGCGCACCTTGTTTGATCAACACTTTTTAAAGCCTGTGCAGGCGATTGGCGAACAGGATTTAAAGCGGGCGATTCAACAAGGCGAGATAAAAGACATTGTGGATCACAACCTGCTTTTTGATCAGTTATTTGGCCTGTTCTATTACCGGATATTAGTGGTTCAAAATAACATCTGCGACAAAGATATCTACGCCATCGTTGATGCGTTTCTCGCTTTAGTGGGCATTAACAACAGTGAAAAATAGCTGTACGACATAACAATATACTTTAGAGACGCCGCGTATCGTAAATACCTTGCCAGCAGACAAAAAGGCGCGTATAAATCATTATTTGCATAAACAATCAGACCTTGGGCTTAATAAGGAAAATACCATGAGTGATGTAAAACCTACCATTGCAATTTTAGGCGGTACAGGTGCGCTGGGAACCGGGCTTGCCAGACGTTGGGCACAAGCAGGTTACCCGATAATAATTGGTTCACGTACTGCCGATAAGGCCCAGGTAGCAGTAGATGAGCTGCAGGCGATTATGCAAGAAAGAAGCATCGAGGCGGTATCTGTCATCGCAGCGGATAATAAAGCGGCCGCGGCTCAGGCTGATATTGTGGCATTAACCGTACCTTATGCTCATCATGCCAGCACGTTAGAGGCATTAAAAACTGAATTAAACGGTAAGATTCTGATTGATGTTACCGTACCTCTTAGACCACCCAAAGTAGGCACCGTACAATTACCCGAAGCAGGCTCTGCAGCACAGGAAGCACAGGCTATTCTGGGTGAAGATGTTAAAGTGGTTTCGGCCTTTCAAAATGTTGCGGCACACCATTTACAAGAAGGCCATGGCATCGCCTGTGATGTATTAGTTGCCGGTAATAATAAAGAAGCGCGTGCGCAAGTGGTGACCTTAGTTGAAGCCGCGGGCATGAAAGGTTTCTCGATAGGCCCTATCGCCAACTCTGCCGCAGCAGAAGCTCTAACCTCTATTTTAATTCAAATAAATCGTCAGTTTAAATGCCATGCGGGCATTAAAATTACAGGTTTGCCTGAAGGGAAATAAGCCGAAATCTCAATATATTGCCCTCGCGTTACATTAACTGGGGGCAAGCTCTTCTGTTGAAGTGATATGACGCCGTTATAAATCCAGCACATACTGTTTAAAATTTGCATCTTCAAAAATTGTTATAATTCAGTGAAATACAGTTTGTTGATAGAGCATATCAATCCACGTTATGACGATAAAATCAACGCAGATTAATATCTGTCTATGTCAGTTTTTACAAGGGCAATTCGGGAAGCATGGTTTTTTTATGGTCACCACTTAATGATTTCATAAACGCTACTATGGCTGCGATTTCTTTTGTATTCAGTTTCAGTTTCGTTTTCATATTGGGTGATAAATTTCCAGAGACTTCTCCTCCCTTGGCATAGTGTTTCACAACATTGCTTAACGTGGTCACAGAGCCATCATGAAAATAGGGGGCGGTAAATTCAATATCTCGCAATGTCGGTGTTTTAAATGCACCCTTCATGAGTTTTAATGGTTTTTGAGTATATCGGCCCATATCCGGATTTTTTTCTCCCCATGAACTTAAACCAATATTATGAAAACCATTATCGGTAAAGTTTGCTCCGCTGTGGCAGGCCACACAATTACCTTTGTTGGGATCTAAAAACAGTTTAAAACCCTTAATTTCTTCTTTAGTTAACGCCGCTGTATCACCATTTAACCAATGATCAAATCGAGAGTTTCTGCTAACGATGGTTCGTTCATAGCTGGCAATAGCTTTGGAAACGGTTTTTTCATTGATTTTCTCACCGGGATAAGCGGTTGAAAATAAACGTTTATAACCTTCATTTTGGTTTAACCATTTCATTAATGAAGGGATATCAATATTCATTTCAACAGCGGCAGCCATCGGGCCCATGGCCTGATCTTCCAGTGATTTTTTTCTACCATCCCACATTTGAATAGAGTTATAGCCGGTATTGATAATGGTTGGTGACGCCCTACCCAAGACCATGCTTTTAGAACCTTTTGCTGTGGGTAAAGCATCGGACCAACCAAATAGAGGGCTATGACAGGTAGCGCAGGACATATTTTTGTCACCACTTAATCGGGCATCAAAAAACAAGACTTTTCCCAGTTCAACTCTTTCTTTTGTGGGGTAGTTACCTGTTGGAAAGGGAGGTCTTTCAGGCAGAATAAACATTTTTAGTGATTCATGACCGGCAGTAAACGTATAAGATTTATAGTCATTATCAGCCCAGGATGAAGCAATAAATAATATGTAACAAAAAAATACAGCAATGATTTTTTTCATGTTGTCTTCCTAATATTTACAAAATATTCAAATAGCAATTGGTCTAAGTCTAGCAATGAATCAGTGGTTTATAGTTTTGTAGATAGATTGGATACTCATTTCAAAATTTCTTATTACATTAATCGGTTATATGAATATTCCAATGAATACTAAGTTACTTTTTGACGATATCGATTGGATAATTATCATTTTTTATAACTAAAGGATTTGACAGTTCTCAAAGCTAATCTATTTTTAAATTATCTTTTATTAATTGGGGCTAATATGGCTAATGCACGAATTTTGTTAATCTCGCTTTTGGGTTTTCCAATGCTGGCACTAGCAGCAGATGATGTGGATATTTCTGTAGGGGGTTTTGTCCGGGCCGATATTGGTTTTGGTGATCGTTATGGTGATGCTGCTGAAGAAGATAGAATTGGTGTCAGTAAAACGGCCTTGGCTGTAACCGCAGTCAGTGGTAATAATTCCGCCGTATTGGTTATTGGAGCCGAAGCAGACTCTGTGCCTAATAGCAATAATCTAGGTGATGTAGGCATTAAAGATGCGTTTATTGTTTTAGATAAATTTTTGGCAGAGAATTTAACGGTGTCTTTAGGGGCTCAGCCTTTGTTGGTGGGTTTAAAACCGAATGGGTATCCGGGTGATAGAAGTATAAATACCAGTATTGAGTATGGTGCTGGTGGGGCTTTTGCTGTTTCCAATCAAGCTGGACCTTCGGTTATTGCTAATTTTTCAATTAATGAATCACATGATATTCGTTTTGGTTTTTTTGATCGGCAAGGTTATAACAATGATGTGCTAAACCCAGAAGGTTCCAGTATCAGTGATAACCTATTTATTCAGTGGCGAGGTACAAATTTAGGTGGTTCGGGTGTTTATGCCATCGTCGCTTATGAAATGATTTATGTTGGAGGTGCAGCCAACGATTCTGACGATATTGTTGCCGCTGGTGTAGGCTGGGGCAATGAAGTACTGGACCTGTCCTTTGAATATAATATGTTAGGTTCAAGCATCAATGCTACTGCTGATGATGAAAGCTATATGATTGCCGAAGCCACATTTAATCTCAGTGATGATTTACTGTTTTATCTCGATTATTCCATGGCAGATGAAATGGATTTCACAACTATTCGCCTAGGCACTAATTTTTATTATGATAAACATACGATGTTTTCTGCAGAAATAGCTGAAGATGAACCCGCTATTGGCGACAGTATCAGCAGTATAGATTTCAGGGTAAGTTTTGATTTTTAAATAACAGAGAATAATGACTAGGGCGTCTTTGGACGCCTTTTTTATGTTTGAAAATAGTGGACATGTTAGTACATTTCTAAAAATAAATATTCAGATCCATGCCTTTATACCGTAATTCTATCTGTTTGGCATAACCCATTAAACGCCCCTGTTCTTTGTTTTCGGATTTGATGCATTTAAATCCGTATTTCCAGTGAATAAAAATACGCCGTGGTGCACCACTTTATGGGTAAGGGTTTGCCATATAAACCGCTGGCAATAAAAGTTAAAGGGTACGGCGTCATCCAGGCGTAAACCTTCTGTATAAGGTCATTGCATGTCATAAGAACGTTGATTGATCATTTCTATCTATGAATACCCTTAAACTCAATAAATTCTGCAGTGAATAGCGGTTTCTCTTTTTCTAAAAGTGCACATAATGGGAAACCTTGCCAGGGGACCTGGCATTGGCCAAGCTTCAACACAAAAAAAGCGATAGATGCGTGTTTCTATGGCCATGCTTGGCAGTAACTTACTTCCAATCCAGTAGTAAAGGGGATTCTAATAAATCGTCTATTGTCGCATGCCATGGCCAGGTGATTAATTCTTTAGCGAGTATATGTACAACTTCCTTGTTGGTGTAAAATTCATAGTCATTATTGTTTCGGCTAATGGTTTTATAAGAAGTTAACTCATCACTGCTGACAATGTCTGTAATAGGGCTGTTATCACAGACAGATAATAGCGGGGAATGCATAGTTGCCGAACTAATCAGTCCCAATGTTAGGGCTGCGTTTATTAGACATGAGTGGCTGAACCGTTTGATTTTTCATAAAAATAATAGAGATCAACTCTACTAATCTCAGCCTGTTCGCTAATCCACATCGTATTTTTCACAATCAAAGATGAATCGAATCGGGGCTTAATCGGCCTGACATGAATAGCTGATGCGCTCAAGCAAACACACGCCGTGCTTTTTTCTATAGCCGACATACGACTGGAAACGGTGTTGTCTGCGTCAATGTGGCAGAAGTGACGTTGCCAGCCCTGGGAACGGCTAAAAAATAATGTAGCTAATCCCAATTATTTACCCGTGCGTTATTGCACGTCTATTTTGCAAAATTAGAGAATTTACGCGGATCAGTTTTGTGCTTATAGTTTCTACACATTCACAGAACAACCAAACCTAATTAAAGGGGAACATCATGACTGCATACGCTATAGGGCAATTAACCATTCACGATAGCAGCTGGGCAGAGGAATATAATCAACGTATCGTACCGCTGCTACAGCGCCATGGGGCTCAGGTTCTGGCCAAAGGGCAGCCTCAGCGCCTGGAAGGTACGGCAGCACTACCACATGTATTAATCAATATTGCCTTTCCATCGGCCGATGCGGCAAGAGGCTGGTATAACGATGCAGAGAATCAGGAACTGGTGCAGTTGCGCAATACCGGCTCCAGCTTTGAGTTGTTGCTGTTAGATGCCGGATAAGCTGCCTGAACAACCCTGCAGTTTTGCACATGAAATATAAGATATCCGTGCAAAACTGCAGTTAATTATGAATAAATTACCCACTATACTGTTTGAATGACCTAAGAATGTATTGAGTACATAAGCCGTTGATTGGAAAAGCCGTTCAGCTGGCAGCCCCCTATTCCAAGGTAGATAAAGAGAGCCGCCTATCGGGCTGAAGACTATATAGGTACGGAAAAATACTAATCGCTTTTGGTGGCAAACCTCGCAGCGTATACAAGAAAGCCGTTTTCGAGTTACACAGCTACAACTATTCAGTCTTGAATAATAGAAAAAGAATTTCCATCATTGGGCTAGCCGCTTGATTGCCAGCTTACCTCGGATTTTATTTGCGGTTTTTAATAAGAACTCTTGCTGTTCACCGGGTAAAATACCTGTGTCTATGGGCTTAATTTTTGGCATCCAGATCTTAAGTTGACTATAGCCCTCGGGGTAACCATGCATAGTCACCTGGGCTTGACGCTGCCCTTCTTTAAATTCCACTATTTTATAAAATCGACTGGAGATAGACCCCACCCAGGCGCTCATATAGAGATGCAAACGGCAACGCATCTCTACAAAGATATCTTCTTGCCAAAATAATTCTTTCTCAAAGATCGAGCCAGGTGGCATGTAGCTTAACTGCCACTTTATATTCTTGCGTTTATCCTTCACGTAAATGGTATGCCCCACATCATCCGAATTACGCAGGCTCATGGTACTGCCTTGATTACCCACAATCAGTTTCTCGGTGAAATCCCCTTCCACATGGTCCATCACAGAGTTGGCTTGCAAGCTCTTGTCTTCAGACCAATATAGAATCATCACGGATGGCACGTCTTGCTCTGATGCAAACTGCACATTCACCTGCAAACCTTTTTTGTTGGAGAATTTAAGCGGCGGCAATTTTTCGTTTATCGTGACTTTATTTTTTATCATCTTGCGTTTATCAAAACCAAAGTCGTAATCTTCAGGGGTATCCAGTGTCAGCATCCAGTTATGCATAAGCTGCAGCGCGTCATAGTCCACTTCCTCTCTAGCAATCATGGGCATCCGGTATTCCTCATCCATGCTATTCATGCGCACAAACAAGGCACTGTTATACAGAGCCATCTCTTCGTGCTTTGCCCCCATGATGATATAGGGCACTATGGTGAAATTTTGGGTGATTTGATTCACCGCGGTTTGGTAGACATGGGTTTTCTGCAATGTATTAAATGCTAACTTATGACGTAACTTGAGGTGCTCAGCTTCCTGTTCAGCGGCATGCCCCAAGGGATTATGACAATTTCCGCAATTTGCATGTAGGTAACCAAGCACCTTTTTCTCCATGGGATTGCCAGGCAATACAGGTTGCGCCATCGGTTTGGTCAACAAGATATCATCCAGCAAGGTCTTTAAGGTCCACTCTCCTGAGGATCGTTTAGGGCCATGGCCAAAAGCATATTTAGCCTGAACATCGCTCAGTTGTATCGCATCAAACCCCAGGATGATATCAATATTTCCCATATGACAGGTTTTGCAATCTTCTTGGCTGGGAATATTGTGATTCGTATCCAATACATGCCTGGCGCCTTCTGTTATAAGCAGAGCATCCTGTTGATCTTCCTGCCAAGCATAAGCCACCAGTGACCAGGCATCGATGCCCTCACCTTCCCTGACTTTCATGAGATGGCGCGTTTCCACCTTAATTTCTCGCGCTACGCCTGAGCCTAAGACAACGGTTTTACGAAACTCTTTAAAGAATTGTGTACCCACAGGAAAGATCCACCTATCAGGGTCATCACTATTTATTCTCTTGCCTGGAGGTAGATAGATCCAACGGCTCTTATCAGCACCGTCACTCCATAATTGGTAATTAGGGGTGAACCTATGCACGTCACCTGAAAGACTATAGCGTTGAATATCAGTGTAGAGACAGGTTTGTGACAGCAGCTGAGGAACCGTTTTCTCATGACTGGTTTGGGCACAACTAATGGCTGATTCTTTTTTTACGGGCTGCAACAAACATGACGCCAGAGCGCCAAACAAGAAGACCAAAACACTGATTTTAAAGAGTAAAAATCTAGTCATCTCGTTTACCATGGCGTGATTTTCATAATGGAAAATAGAAATATCTATGCTAAATTTTAGTCCGTTTTAGCTAGAATTGGATAATTTTTAAGAGAATAATTAGCGTTATAAAAGTCCGACTTAGCAAGTTCAAGCAACTAAATAGGTATGCAGATATTGACGGAAGAGTTTCTTCATCGCATGAAGTACTTCTGTAGTAAAACATTACCTCTTCAAGCAACATGAAATAGCGGTTATATGGCTTATACCCTAATAAAAATCAATATATATGGAATAGCTGTAACGGGTACCAAAGTCTTCGGTGACAAGCTCATTAATATTTTCCGTTTCTCTTATATATTCCGGCGTTAACATTTTACTATTGGTAATATTATCAATACTTATCACATGCCTGAGGGACATATCGTGAAAGGCGTGTGTCTTACTGACGTTAATACTGGCGATAAACTGAGAGGGAATATTTTCAAGGAAACCTTCAACGTCTGAAATATATTTTCCTTTTCCGGATAATGAGAAATAGCTGAAATGTTTGCTCAAGCCAAATGAGACGGTATGGTCTGGCACATATCTATAATTATTATCGATGTCCTCATCCACACCGCTAACATGGTTGTAATTAATATAAGCACCTAATGTTGCATCATGCTCATATTTTAATTCCACCTCTGAGCCATAGCCTTTAAAGTCATTTACATTTTGATATTGCGAAGGAATACCTGTCTCGGGGAGTTGGCGCTGAATCAAGTTTTCATAAATACTATAATAAGCGAGTATTTGCACAAACACATGAGTACCGCCATAGAGGTAGGCGAGTTCATAAGAGGTACTGGTTTCTGGTTCTAAATCAGGATTTCCTATAATATTGGGGCGCTCAAAGTACAGCTCAAACATCGTCGGCACACGAAATGACTGACCGATAATCATCTTTATCGACTGATTATCCTGCAGTGTATACACACCAGAAAATCGGGATGAGAGATTACTGCCAAATTTTTCATTGTCGGTATAGCGGCTACCAATCAGTAAACTTAAATCGCGGATATCATACTTTAACCGTGCAAAGGTGGACCATTCAATAACATCGTCATCATCTTTTAGATTGCTGGTGACGAACTCTCCTGTCAGACCATTAAACGTATTGTAGCCTTCGCTTTGTCTTAGTTCAGCGTTCATCCCGTATTCAATATTTATCTGAGCTTTTAGATAATTCAGTTTAATTTCACTGGCATAACGATTACCGGCAAGCCCGAGCACTAATGAATAATCAGGGCTTACTGGAAATTCTCGTTTGTAATATTCATAGGCAAGGCTGGCAATAATATCCGTCTGTTCGCTTAATGCATTCTGATACTTATAATGAAGCAGGTGGCCTTGGTGTTCTACATTCTTTCCGCCCCCACCGACATAAGCTGGATGAATGCCCAAAAATGAATGTTCGTAGCTGAATTGATTGAAATATAAACTGTGCGCGTTATAGCCCAAGCCTAAACTAAGATTATTTTTTTGACCATAATTGGCATAATCAAAGTGTGTTTCACCATTAAATTCAAAACCAACCTTATTGGGCACTTGATAGGTTTCACTTTCCTGTGTTTCTGAATGTATAGATGAAAAAAACGATAGATTCTCAAATTGATGATGAATAGATAGGCCCGCAGCAAGAAGGTCACCTTCACCCACCCGTGCATAGCTAGAAAGGCTATTTTTTGCAGGCTTTTTAAGAACTATATTAACAACACCTGTATAAGCATTGCTGCCGTATAAAACAGAGGCAGGGCCTTTAAGGACTTCGATTTTTTCAACATCATTAATATTAATACGTTCAAGCGAGCCTTCACCGTAAATAGGTTGCCAGGTAGGGATATTATCAATTAATAATAAAATTTTATTAGCATAAAAATTTTGTAATATACCTCTCGCCGTTGCCACATTTCGATCAATAATGGTTTGATAAATATCAAAGCCCGCCACCGTATCCAGTGCTTCTTCTATACTGGTATAATGGTATTTCTCTATGCTACTTCGGTCTATCACGGTAACGGTGGAAGGCGTATCAAATATCGTTTCTTCCTGCACGGAGGAAACCGACACTTTTATAGACATGAGTTCTTCAAGGCTTAATTCAAATAACGAGTCATCCAGAATACTTAGATCATCAGATGAGGTGTTTGAGAAAGCGATCTCACAGATAAAAACTAACGGTATTAAAAAAAATATTTCTTTATGAATATGACAAGTCCCATGTTTCGTCATCGCAGATAATCATTCATACAAATTATTCTTAACTATAGTACAGCCCGCTTAAAACACCTTAAATCCTGACATAGCTACAGACTATAACTTCTGATTTTTCATCGCATGAAGTACCTCCTTAGTAAAACATTAATTCTTCAAACAACATCAAATAGCGGTTTATGGTTTATATCCAATGCATAGGTACATTTAGGTGCCCACATTAACGAGAATTCGCTAGTATAAAGTGAGCAAATCGCTCAGTCTTTTCCAGCAATAACATGGGTAATGCAGAGTGTTTCGTCTACGTCATTTTGCATAGAAATGTCACCGTTTAATAGAAAGCTGAGTCCTGTATCAACGCGGTATTTTTTCGCTTTCGTGCATCCATGTGATGGTGTCTTTTACCGTTTCATTACCTGGGCGAAACTGCATTTCGGTTTTCTTTATTATTTTTTTAGAGCTGGCAGATAGCTGACGATATTCATCGCCTCTGCGGAGATAGGATGCTTGATGGGGAATAGCTTTCTGCACAGATCAAAAGCCACACCTAATGCTCTACAAACATTGCCTAAAATGAGAATTTTAAGCAGTGTTTTAACAGCGACGAGCCCTACTAAATCAGCAATTTCAGCCCAGTTATAAAAATGGCCACCGATAATATAACGCTCGCAGGTTTTATCGTCGGCGATATCAGCCTCCAGTAATAATCGATGTGCAATGACGACATCTCTAGCATCAACAAACTGCACACCGGAGCTGGTGATGGGCATAATGCTGGTGATAAATTTGATTATCGCCGAATTACTTTCGGCCAGTTTTGGTTCATAGGGAGCCAACACCATACACGGGTAGGTCGTGAGAATCGGTTTGCCCTGGCGTAGTAAGTCACGAATGCGCACTTCACATAATTTATTAGAAAGTGAATAGACATCTTTGACATTCGCCAGCGGTGTTTCTTCATTAAGTTGCGATAAAAAAAAATCGTAAATACACTCATGCTAGGATATACAACACCTTTTTTATGCCTAATTCACAGGCACTGAGCACTACCGAGTCAATACTTTTAAGATGGGTGGATTCTGTCACCTTGGCATTACGGGCGTCTGAATCAACAATCGCAGCGATATACACTACCGCATCGCAGCCTATCATGCTTTGGTTAACCGCCTCTTTATCCTGCATATCGCTAACCACTAAATCATCAACGTTATAACCGAGGGCTGAAAAATAGCCCTCTACGGCCTTGGGGTTTCTGACCAATAACCGTACCGCTAATAATTCCAGCGTGGTATGTGCGCCTATTAAGCCGGTAGCGCCGGTAATAAATATTTTCATCTGCATCTCGTGATTAAACGGGCCTTTTATCTTGTGAAAAAACACCTCCGGCCTCTAAACAAGACAAATAAAACCACGCCCTCACCTATGGACTATATTTAAAAACACATTGCCTCGCGCGCCCTTATGAATAGGTGAAGATATGAAAAACTTTAAAACCCCATTGAATGATCTTCGTTTTATTCATTATGAAGTGCTGGATAGCTTAAGCGAATATCGAAAAAACCCAGCTTATGATGAAGTCAATAAAGAGCTGATTGACGCCATAGCCAGCGAATGTGCTAAATACGCTGAAAACGTCATCTTCCCGTTAAACCAGAGTGGGGATGAACAAGGCTGCAGCTATAACGATGGAAAGGTCACCACGCCAGACGGTTATAAAGCCGCTTATCAACAGTGGCTGCAAGGTGGTTGGCAGGGGCTATCTCACCCGGAAGAATTTGGGGGCCAGGGTCTCCCCCCCTCATTAGGCATCATGAAGGCCGAGATTGTGGGTACGGCTAACTGGGCGTTTGGCATGTATCCAGGTTTAAGCCTGGGCGCGATGAACACGCTGATGTTACACGCCGATAAGGCGCAAAAGGCCCTGTATTTAGCCAAGCTAACCAGTGGTGAATGGATGGGCACCATGTGTTTAACCGAGGCCCAATGTGGTTCGGATTTAGGCCAAATAAAAACCAAAGCCGAAAAGAATGACGATGGTTCTTATACCGTGACCGGCACCAAGATATTTATCTCCTCGGGGGATCATGATCTTACCGATAATATTGTGCATATCGTCTTGGCGCGTATTCCTGGCTCACCCGAAGGCACCAAGGGTATCTCGCTATTTATCGTGCCTAAATATCTGCCGGATGAAAACGGCGCTGTGGGTGAATTTAATCAGGTGAATACCGGCTCGATTGAGAAAAAGATGGGTATTCATGCCTCATCCACCTGTGTATTAAATTTTGATGGAGCAAAGGGGTTTTTATTAGGCGAAGTGAATAAAGGTGTTGCGGCCATGTTTACCTTTATGAATACCGCCAGAATCGGCACGGCGATTCAGGGCATTGGTTCTGCCGAACTGTCGTTTCAAAACTCCCTGGCTTATGCCAAGGAACGCCGTTCCATGCGCCCATTAAGTGGTGCCAAAGAACCGGAAAAAGTGGCTGATACATTAATCAAACACCCCGACGTCAGGCGTATGTTATTAAAACAAAAAGCCATCGCCGAAGGTGGACGGGCGATGTTATACGATACCGCGTTATTAGCCGACAAACTCAGCGAGGCTAAAGATGAAGCCGAGTTTAAGGCCATCGACGATAAACTGGGGTTTCTCACCCCTATACTCAAAGGCTTTTTTACCGAGCTGGGCATAGAGGCTGCCAACGAAGGCATGCAGGTTTTTGGTGGCCACGGTTATATCAAGGAATGGGGTATGGAACAGATTGCCCGTGATGTACGTATATCGTCTTTATATGAAGGCACTACAGGTATTCAGGGGCTGGATTTATTAGGCCGCAAGGTGATTCAGGATAAATTTAAACAATATTTTGCGTTTAATAAACGCATTCTTGCCTTATATAAAGAGATTTTACAATCCCCATATAAAGTTCAGATGTTACGCTTTATAGCCCCGCTGATGTGTTATCAATTACGTTGGCAGAAAGTGCTGCTGGTAATTTTATTTAAGGCACGTAAAAATCGAGATGCGGTGGGTGCATCTACCCATGATTTTTTAATGTTTTCCGGTTATTTAGCCACTGCATTTTATTTCACCAAGATGGCGCTGGCATCGTTTAAAGCGTTGGATCAAGGGGGCGAATTATCACCTGACTTTTATCAGGCAAAATTACAAACCGCCGACTTTTATTTTCAGCGCCTATTACCCAGAGCCAAAGGCCATGCGGCGATTATTTCCGGAAAAACCGCCAGTTTGATGGACATGCCTGAAGACAATTTCCAGCTGGAATAAATCAGAGGCCGCTGATTTTAATCTAAGATCCTAAGCTATAACCGTAGAAATCAAGTCTCTTACGGGGCTTTGCTATACTGGCTATATGGCCAAAAAACATCGAATCGGCTCACTGGCGACCAGCCAATCTGATACGTTTTGCGATTACCGATACCGGCATAGGCATAAGTCCTGCGGCGCAGGAAAAAGTGTTTCAATTTTTTGAGCAGGCCGAAACATCCACCACCAGACACTACGGCGGCACAGGTTTGAGTTTATCCATCTGTAAGAGCCTAAGCTGGATGATGCATGGTGACGTAGGTCTCACAAGCAAAGAGGGTTAAGGTTCTACTTTTTTTCTGACCCTGCCTTTAATCAAAAGTAAGCCCTCAGAAGCCAGTAAGAACAACGCTATCGATCAAAACAAACAGCAATTAAAATCGCTAAACATCCTCGTGGCCGAAGATGATGCCAGCAATCAGTTAGTCATACGCAGCTTCTTAAAAAAACTAGGCCATAATGTTGACTGTGTTAACAATGGCGAAGAAGCCGTGACGGCAAGAACTCAACATCGCTATGACCTGATTTTAATGGACTATGAGATGCCAAAGATGAGTGGCCTGCAAGCGACTAAAGCCATACGCGACTGGGAAGAAAAAAATAAACACAGGCCCTTGCCTATTATTGCGCTCACCGCACATGCGATGGAAGAGCAGCACCAGAAATGCCTGAATGCCTGAATGCCTGAATGCCTGAATGCAGGCATGCAGGCGGTGCTGAATAAACCGTTAGAGATGGAAAAACTTAAGGCTATTTTACAGTCTGAATGGCTGTAATATAGACGCCTGAAACCGATTCAATGACTAAAAAACGATTTCATTTTCACATTCAATCGCGAATTTTTATCGTGTTTTTTCTATTGCTATGCACCACATCGTTGAGTACTTTAATACTTAACAAAATACCCGGTCATGCCTTTCTCTTCATATCGAAGGAAGTGGAAGAGAAACCTCTACAATCGATATATCGCTAACCTCAAGATTCAGGATGAATATATATTAAAAGCTATATCATTATTTACCGCTATCACCTTATGTATAGGGCTATGCGCCTGTAATCAAGAAACCTCAAAAAGTTCCAGCGCCTCTGCAGCCAGAGAACAAAAAGCAACACTGTATTTTGGTGGCGATATCCTGACCATGCAGGGAGATACCCCCAGCTATGTTGAAGCCGTAGTTGAGAAAAATGGAAAAATCATCTTTGTGGGTGATAAATCGGCCGCTGATAAAATCGCTATTCATGCTAAAAAAGTGGATCTACAAGGCAAAACAATGTTGCCAGGGTTTTTAGATGCACATAGCCACTTTATGTCGGCCATTTTGATGGTTAATCAAATAAATGTTGCGGCGCCTCCGGTAGGCACGGCCAAAAACATCCCCGATATCATTGCCAAATTAAAAACCTTTCAGCAAGAAAAGTCGGTAGAAACAGCTGGTTGGATTATCGCCTGGGGTTATGATCAATAACTGATAGAAGAACAGCGTCATATTACCAAACTGGATTTAGACAAGGCCTTTCCCGATCATAAAGTCATGTTAATCCATGTATCTATGCATGGTGCGGTTCTTAACTCTAACGCCTTAAGCTGGGCTAATATTGATGCTAAAACAAAAACACCCAAGGGCGGTATCATTGCACGATTACCCAATAGCGAAGAACCTGCAGGTTTAGTGATGGAGATGGCTTGGCTGCCGATTTTTGCTAAGTTACCCCAGCCCACAGATGATGAAAAAATCAAGTTAATGAAACCTGCACAAGCCATGTATACCCGTGAAGGTTATACCCAAGCGGTTGAAGGGTTTACCCATATAAAGGATTTGGATTTCCTTATACGTGCGGCTCAAGAAGGAAAAAACATGATCGATATCATTTCTCTTCCGGCTTTTACCGAGATAGATCAATGGTTTGATAATCCAGCTTATGCCTTTGGTAGCTACAATAACAAGTTTAAAATTCAAGCCTGTAAAATCACCTTAGACGGTTCCCCACAGGGGAAAACGGCTTTGGTCAGCAAACCCTATCTGACCGGAGGGCCTGATGGCGAAGAAAACTGGAAAGGTGAACCCACCATCACACAAGAACAGCTGGATGAGATCAGTAAAAAAATGTTTGATAAACATATTCCATTGCACATCCATACCAATGGTGATGCTGCCATCGATATGATGATTAAAACGGTAGAAAGAGCCGGCATCACAGCCAAGGATGATAGACGTACGGTTATTGTGCATTCACAATTCCAGCGTCAAGATCATTTACCACGTTATGTTGAATTGGGTTTAGTACCATCCTATTTCACTCTACATACCTACTTCTGGGGTGATGTACATATGAAAAACATCGGTAAAAAATCCGCCGATTTTATCAGCCCGATGAAATCAGCCAAGGCTGCAGGGTTGATCACATCCAATCACTCCGATTTTAATGTGACACCTTTAAATCCGTTTTTCATCATGTGGTCTGCAATGGCAAGGCAGTCTCGCTCAGGAGTTATTATCGGAGAAGATGAACGTGTTGATGCCTACACCGCATTACAGGCCTTAACAACGGGACCGGCCTATCAGTTTTTTGAAGAAGATCGCAAGGGAAAAATTAAGCTTGGCATGTTGGCGGATTTTGTTGTGATAGATAACAATCCATTAAAGCAGGCAACCGCTGATATTCGCAACAATGATGTGGTCACCACCATCAAAGAAGGACAGGTTGTCTACCAAAGATAAGATGTTCAGGCTTGCATAATCAAGGCTATAGGGGTTAATCCGACTTAATTCGGGCATCACGTTAACGGTATTAGCAACGCTGAAGCAGCCATAACGGCACCCCCTCTTTGCGCACAGCTGATGGACGGGCTGCACCAAACATACAGGTGCAGCCCAATAAACCGATAGAATTGGAAAAGCTCACCCCCCTGTTACAAGACATGCCTTAAAGCTGAGCGTCGTGATCACATCGTCTTGTTTTTATGCCTGTTCATCCCTTGAATGACATTTTCGAACATCGGTGATTTAAAAGGATATTGATACTTTAAGTAAAAATGTCAAACTGCGGGCACTTTAATAAAAGCGTCCAGATACGGAAGGCCCCATGAAATTTGCCAAAATCATTTTATCCATCACCGCCGCGACCTGGCTTCTTTATGGCGGCTGGTTATTTGTAGACCCCACAGGTTTGAGATATGCAGGTTTTGAGTTAAACCACTGGAGTGCCATCGTTGAAGTGCAAGCCATGTATGGTGCCGTAGAGATCATGTTAGGGCTATTTGCATTATTGGGTGTATTGAAACCGCAGCGTTATATGCATTCGGCTTTATTGCTGTGGTTTATGATTTACAGCGCATTGGTGGTAGGTCGCATCACCGGCATCATCATGTGGGATGGCAGCTTTACCTTCGAGCTTGGCCCCGAAGGTTTACCCGAGAGTTATAACCCGGGTGCGATGTGGTTCTTGGAAATTCCTTCGGCAATTTTATGTGGCATCGCTCTATGGCTCACTAAAGATAAAGTCTAATCATGAGCGACTTAAAAGTAAGAAAAATCGATTTTCAATTTCCCGATGATATCGCGTTTCAGTGGAATCCGGGTAACCCCTACTGGGGTAATTTTGTTAATTATGCCACGGTGATTGCGCCGGCTTTTGAGCGTTATTTTATTAAGGCCACCCGTGCAGCCATGGGTAGGATTTCCAGCCCGGCAGTGGCACTGGATGCCGATTTATTTTGCCAGCAAGAGGCCCAACATTCCAAGCATCATCTGGCTCATCTGGCGATGTTAAGCCGTAAATACCCCGAGTTAGAACAGGTACGGCGTGATGTTTTGAGCTCTTATGAACATTTATTTGAAAAAGAGTCTGAAGATTTTCACCTCGCTTATTCGGCAGTCATCGAACTGTGTTTTGGGCCGTTAGCCAAATTTGTGGTTGAGAATCGCGACAGCTTATTTGTAGATGCCGATAGTCGTATCGCCTCGTTTATTTTATGGCATCTGGTTGAAGAGTTTGAACACCGCAATGCTGCCATCGATATCTACAATGATGTCGTTGGCAGTTACTGGTATCGATTAAAGTCGGCACCGAAGGTGATTTATCATATTTTCACCATCGATAAAATAGTCAGACAAGGTTTTAAAGATCATGTGCCACATGAGCCGGGTAAAGTTGGCCCATCGGAATCGATTTTATGCATCAGTAAAACCCCGCTTATACAGCAATTAAAATTGCTGTATGAACTGTGCTGTACGTTCCTACCCTACCATAATCCCAATAATATCCAGCAACCCGAATGGGTCACGCAGTGGTTTAAGGATGAGGCTGCCGGTGTGGATATGCGTGCATATTATTCCAACTAAGGTTTATTTCAGCATCACGGTGGCAAGGTGGCGTATAAAGACATCAACAAAGGCCGTAAGATAGCCACACAAATGCAAACAAGATGAGTGTCTGTTAATGATATCGGCATAGTTTTTGGTGTACCATCTGCACCGTTTAATGAGTTTAAGAATCGAGCTTGGTCACAGCGCTGGTGATGAAGGCGCATACATTTTTTCATGTCCAGCCGGTTCTATAGGGGTGTTATTTCAGTATTGATGTAGCTTATCCCTACAATGAAGGCACTATAAACGCCTGAATAAGATTCTAGATTTTATTATTGGAAAATGGCTGTTTGGCTAAGAACAGTTTAATAAAAAGAACAAGAGGAAAAAACATGCACAAGTGTAAAGAAGTGGATATGAGCTACTTTGAAACCGCTAAAAACTGTTACAAAGCCGTGGTAGAAATTGACGCCACCCCAGAACAGATTTTTGCCAGCTTTGAAGATGCTGACGCATGGCCTCAATGGGCACCACCGATTACCCATGTAGAGTGGACTTCACCCAAGCCTTTTGGTCTGGGCACCACCCGTACCGTATCGATGATTGCAGGTTTGGCTGGCAAGGAAGTATTTATCGCCTGGGACTATCCCAAACGTATGGCCTTTTGTTTCACCCATAGCTCACAATCTCTGGTTGAAAGCTTCGGCGAAGATTATCAGGTTACGCCGCTGCCTAATGGCAAAACCGAAGTAATATGGACCATGGCAATGACCGCCAAGGGTTTTGGTAATGTCACCATGCGCTTGTTTGGCCCGTTTATGCAATGGGGTAATCAATGGATGTTTAATCGCTTTAAAAAACACGTGGAAGCTCAAACTAAAAACGGATAAATCCAGCTGTTTGTTAGTGCCCCAAAAAAAGATGTGTTTACACATCTTTTTTTATTTCTCGCTCCCTTCATCCTTGACCCAAACATCATTTCATATCAATTTTTTCTCCTTGTTTAAGTCGCGTCTATTACTACACTAAAGTTGTTGTTGGATTAATTAAAAAAGCCTGCTGAACTCAAGGTTACAACACGTGCAGAATTTTTTTACTGATAAGCTCTTTATGCCTTTTAATGTCGTCCTCAGGCTTGCTTTGTTATTGCCCAAAAAATGGCTGCGCTGCCAACCTTTTTTCCTGCTTCTTATTTTTTCACAGACATCTCTCTATGCCGATAACCGCACACACTTATCTGAACCTTATATAAAAGCCCAATATATTTATAACTTTATTGAATTAACCCGCTGGCCAGAAGATGCACAACGCCACACCTTAACCCTGGGTTTTTACGGCAGCAATGCAGCCCTTCTCAGTGAATTCGAAAAATTATTACAAGACGGCGACATTCGAGGGAAAAAAATCCATGTCAGCACATTAAAGAATTTATCGAACTTAAAAAACATCGATGCGCTGATCATTTCTGCCGCTAAAAGCCAGCGTATGGATGTGATCGCATCCAAGGCGATAAAAACCCAAACCCTACTAATTTCGGATGCCACCACCGATAAAAAATCCATCATGCTTAACTTTATGCATAATAAGAATAAACGCATCGCCTTTGAGATTAACAAAAGCAACCTCGTCTATGAAGGCTTTCACATCGCTGAGGACATTTTATTATACGGCGGCACCGAGGTGGATGTGGCTTTGCTTTATAAGGAGATGGCTCTTTCATTAAGAGAGATGAAAGATCAGCTGCAACAACAAACCCTGGCACAAAATAAACAGCAGCAGGAAATTAAACAACAGGGCGAAGAAATTACGCGGCGTAATCAGCAGATGCTTATCGCCAATCAGAAGATAGAAAAAAGCCGACACTCTCTGGCTAATGCCAGCCAACAACTGCAAGTATTTGAAAATGAATTAGACGTCAAAAAACAAGAGCTGACAACTGCCAAAGCGGAAGTTAACCAGGTTGTTGATCAACGTAAAGCCGATGTCGAACATTTAGAACAGGAAATACAAAGCAATAAAGCGGTTTTAAATCGACAAATAAAAGAAATTAATCGGCATAAAGATCAAATCCGCGATAAAAATATCAAGGTGGAAGAATTGGGCGCTACCGTCTCCCATCAACAAACCCTGATTATTTCCAGCATCACATTATTCTTAGTGGTTTTTTTATTATTAGCCTCCATGTTTATTAGTTACCGCCGTAAACAGGAGGTTCAACATGAGCGGGAAGTGCATAAAGCCACACAATCTCACCTTAAATTAAAAAGTGATTTTATCACCGCCATCAGCCACGAATTACGCACCCCCATGCACGGCATTATGGGCGGTTTGCAATTACTGCAACAACAAAAAGATGAAAGCCTCACCACCCCACTGGCCCTGGTGGAAAAAAGTGCCGCCGATATGATGAGCCTGATCAACGATATCCTCGATTATACGGAGTTAAAAGAATGGCAGGTTCAACTCAATAGCAAACCGGTTCATCTGGCGCACCGTCTTAAGGAAAGCCAAAATCGCTATCAAGGTTTATGCCATAATAAGGGCATAAAACTGCAATGGCAGATCGCCGCAGACCTACCTGAAAGTGTTTTGATTGATGCTGAAAAACTGATCACCATTCTGGAAAAAATCTTAGACAATGCAGTTAAATTTACCGATAAGGGCCAGGTGAGATTCAGCTTAACGTGGCAGACGTCAGAAAAAAACAGTCATTTATTATTCACTATAGAAGACAGCGGCATAGGTATAAAAGCGGAAGAAAAACAGTATATTTACGAGGCCTTCAAACAAAATGAAGCAGGCTTTCAACGCCGTTATGGTGGTTTGGGCATAGGCCTGTGCATCGCCTACCAGTTAACCGAATTTATGCACGGTACGATAGAAATGCAATCCGAGCCCGGTCAGGGCAGCCGCTTCAATATTAGCTTTCCCGCACAAGAAAACTTACAACCACAAGAACCTGAGACAGATACCCGCCCCAAGCTCTCTGCACAGCTACCCATTCTGGTGGTGGAAGACAACCTCATCAATCAGAAAGTTCTAGTGAAGATGTTAGAGAAAGTGGGTTATACATCTGTTGTTGCCAATAACGGCGAAGAGGCTTTAGAGATATTAAAACAGAAAGCCGTATCGTTGATTCTGATGGATTTACAGATGCCGGTAATGGATGGCTTTAGCTGTACCGAATCGATTCGCAGTAATAAAAACTTTTCGGCCGATTTACCTATTATTGCCGTTACCGCCAATTTAATGGCCGCAGATAAACAACATTGTCTAGACGTGGGAATGAATGATTATCTGGCAAAACCGGTGTCATTAAATAAACTGCAGCAGAGTTTATTAAACTATTTAGAACTGCCTGCCAGCATACAGGCTCCTGCAGTGTGATTGATGATACAAATGCCCATAAAAACCCATGCAGGCTAACACCTTTATGGCCATGCTTTTCAGACACCACTAGCCAGGCCTTTAGCATTTTTACCGACGAGCAGAGCACCGTATTAAAATACTGACTTCTGACTAAGGCTGCCTTATCACCTTCCATCCGTCTATAAGACACCGGCCTTTAATGCACCTTTGCAGGATAAAGGTAGCTCTTCTATACTGAAGCAAGTGACTCCTGTTCATCGATAAAAGCGAGGATGTAGTGCTATCTAGAAAAATTAAACATCTACAACTATCCCATCACGCTTGGCCTGGCCTTCAGCCTTTATTAAGTCTTGTTTTTCTATTTTTCGGTTTAACTTTTTACGTCATCAGCACTCAGGCACAAAACCTCAGCCCTGAAGCCCGGCAAGCTGTTGTCACCTTTAAACTAGCCCATTTCATCACCTGGCCTAATCAAAACAAACTAAAAAATGTTCATATTGCATTTGTTGGCTCCAATAATGCGCTATTAACGCAATTTAAAAAAACCGCCAAACATTTAAACATCCACAATCTTCCGGTAAAAGTCACAGCCATCGCAGCCAATAAAATTCAGGGGGGAGAATTCCAAATCGTCTTTCTTGCCAAAAGTGAAAATGCGCAACTTATCACGCTGGCCAATCGTATTCGGTCTACAGACACTCTTCTGATCAGCAACGACAGCAAATCCAGACAAGATTTCATGATCAACTTTGTGCATCAATCCAAGCAGTTACGCTTTGAAGTGAATCGCAGCAATGTCATTTTTGAACGCCTTAAAATGCATAAAGATATTTTATTATTAGGGGGTAGCGAGCTGGATATCGCCGAACTATTTAGGGAAACCGAGTTATCGCTGAAACAACTCAAAAATGATTTATACACAAGACAGGCTCTGCTGGATAAAAAAAATCGGCAAATAAATATTCAAACGGATAAGTTCAAAAAACAGGGGCGGGAACTGGCATTACAAAGCAGCGCATTAAAAGAAAAAAATCAGCAAATAAAGGCCGAACAGAAAAAATTAAATACCTTGTCCAGCCAATATGAAAAAGCTGCCACTACCTTGTTACAAAAACAACGTGAATTAAAAAATAAAGAAACTTATCTACAAAGTGCCATTGATGAGTTGGACAAAACAGAAGAACGTTTGGTGAATTTAGCGGACATTATCGACAGTAATAAAAGTATTTTAGCTCAGCAGGAACAAGACCTAAAACTGCAAAAAGGTGAAAACATCAAGCAGAGTGAAACCATTACGGCGCAAAAAAACTGGCTGATTATTGCCAGCTCCGGCTTGCTGATATTTACCTTATTAACCTTGGCGATTTTATTTATTAATCAGGCCAGAAGGCGTACAAACTTAACCCTGATTAAAACATCCAAGGAACTGGTTGCCGCCAAAGAAGATGCCGAAGAAGCGAATAAAGCAAAAAGCTTATTTTTGGCCAAGATGAGCCATGAAATCCGTACACCGATGAGCGGCGTGATAGGTATGTCGGAATTGCTCGCTGATATGCACTTAAATACCGAACAAAGAAAATGTAATGAAGTGGTGCTGGCCTCGGGTCAAACCCTGCTCACCGTGATCAACGACATCCTCGATTATTCCAAGATTGAAGCCGGTAAGATGCAACTGGAAAGCATTCCCATCAATTTGCAAAAGTTGATCTGGGAAGTGCTAAAAATGTTCAGATTAAGTACCAAAGACAGACATATTCCGCTGATGTCAGATATTGCCCCTGAACTGCCCAATGTGGTGTTAGGTGACCCCACCCGCTTACGTCAGATCCTGATTAACCTGATCAGCAATGCACTTAAGTTCACCGAAAAAGGCCAGGTTATCATCACCGCGGATATGGTTCCCGGCAAACCCGATATGGTTAAAATTTCGGTTATCGATACCGGCACAGGTATGTCGGATGAGCAGCAAAGCCATCTCTTTAGCGCCTTTACCCAGGCCGATTCATCCACCAGCCGTAAATACGGCGGCACGGGGTTGGGGCTGGCGATCTGCAAGCAACTGGCTGAATTAATGGGTGATGGCATAGCGGTTAAAAGCAGCCTCGGTGTAGGTTCCACATTTTGGGTAACGATTCGACTGCCCGCAGATACCTCGGCTGCCACCGTTGTTGACCCTACCGACCAATATGTCATGGGGAAAAAATTATTAATTGTGGATGACAACGTCACCTACGGCCAACTGATAAAAAAATATGCGCTGCGACACGGTATGTTTTCGGTGTATGTTGAAACCATAGGTGAGGCTTTTCAGGTTCTGGAATCGGCCTTTCAACAACGCAGCCCCTTCGATTTATTATTATCGGATTTAAATATGCCTGATCAAGATGGTATTTTATTTGCGAAAAAACTCGCCCAAAAAGACTATGGCCAACTGCCTTTTGTCTTAATCACGGCTTCGTCTTTTCCACCTACAGGAACCGCACTGGCAGACACTCAAATTCTTTTTTCTACCGATAAACCGCTGGTGGAATCTGAATGCATGGAAATTATCACCCGGGGTCTGGGTATTAATACAGAGAAGTTATACCAAGAACAACATAGCCAACAAAATAATACTGAAAAGAACCCACATTTGGCGACGCTCAACATTCTTGTTGCCGAAGACAATGCCGTGGTACAAAAAGTCATGCAGGGTATGTTAAAAAAGAATCAGCAACAGGCGATCTATGCCGATGATGGTTTAAAAGCCTTGCAGGCCGTGAAAACCACCCAAAAACCTTTTGATGTGATTTTTATGGATTGTGAAATGCCCAATATGGATGGTTTAATCGCCACCCAAGAAATTCGCCAATGGGAAGCTGCTAACCACCGATCCCCCACCCTAATCATCGCGTTAACCGCACATGTGATGGAAGAACAAATACAGCGCTGCAAAGACTGCGGCATGAACGATGTGATGTTAAAACCCGTGGATATGAAAATCCTGCGTAATTTATTGATAGAACTGGCACGTAATAAGATCAGCCTCGTCAGCTAACAGCGCTGACGAGGCTGTAAAACCTTTAAAAAGGTTTTGCCTGCATTAGGCCAAAACCTGCAATTAACAACACAAGATGCAAGCTTTGAAAGCCCAGCCATTTCAGTGCTGGTTCACCTTCTGCAGCAGCCAACCGTGCAGGTTTGGTTAAACGTTTCATAAAGATGCTATATAACACCACCAGAACCAGACCTAACCAGATCCAGATTTGTGATAAAGGCCAGGGGGTGACAAACAAACAGGCAATACCACTTAAGGTTAATAAACCCGCCATAATCGTCTCAACCAGCCCGGCAATATGCGCCATTTTATTTAAGCTCTGATTTCCCCCTGAAGCCAAGGTTTTAATGGCCAAGGCCAAAGAGATCAACGCTAACAAGAACAGCAACATGGCGATACCACCATGCGCCTTGGCAAATATAAGTGATGTATTCATCAGTTTCCCTTTCTCGATTATTGCTTATAAAGCCTGACATGATAACACGGGTAATTATTTTCACTAAAGTATGGTCAAACCTTGCTAATTTGCACTATTGGGAATATATTCCCAACATGACACATAAAATGAATAGCTACCAAGACCGCCTCAGCCGTAATAGCTTGCTTCTATTAAAACCGCTGATACGTATTTTATTAAGAGCAGGCATTGGTTTTGCCAATTTTGCCGAATGGGTGAAATTTGCCTATGTCGACGTTGCCGAACAGGATTTTCAAATTGAAGGGCGTAATCAAAGCACATCACGAATCGCCACATTAACTGGCCTGCATAGAAAAGAAGTCGCCAGAATCCGGGCCGCGTTACAAGAAGAGAGCCCCATTTTCACCACCCATACCGCCAATAGAGCCGAGCGCGTTATTCATGCATGGCTACGTGATGCACGTTTTCTGGATGCCCAAGGCCATGCCAAACCACTGCCGTTAAGTGGCGAAATAAGCTTTGAAACCTTGGCCCAAACCGCCAGCGGTGATATTCACACCACCGCCATTCTGGATGAGTTATTACGCATCGATGCGGTAAAGCTCGATGACCATAATCAGGTTAATCTAAAAGCCCGCGCGTATATTCCCGATGCCAGCAGCGAAGAGCAATTGGATATCATGGGCCAAAGTGTTTTTGATCTGCTTGCGACCCTTGATCACAATATGAATAAGCCACTAGATACCCCCCATGTTAGCAAGATGCAACGCTCGGTTGCCTACCATTATTTAACCGCCACCGACATCGCCGCCTTTAAAGAATACAGCTACAAAGAAAGTGAAAAGCTACTTGAGACGTTAAATACCTGGCTCGCAGCCAGAGATTTGGCGGCGCAAAAAGAAAGCCTGAAAGAACCGGTATTTAGAGCCGGTACGGGCATCTATTATTTTGATGAAATCCCTACAACTCAACAGCGCAAGTGAAGGAATTACAATGCCTATGTTAAATAAACAATCTGCGTTAATCATATTAGGCAGCGCCTTACTGTTGCCACTCTCGTTTACCGGCTGCTCCAGCGATAACAGCGGCGGCGTCACTGGCACTGGCTATGTATTAGAAGATTACATCAAGCACGGCTTAAATAATCAGAATACGCTGTCTCAAAACAGCTGCAGGAATTGTGTTGATGATAGCTTTACAGTCACTGAATCTACAGGAGCACCATCCGATGCAGTAAGTGACGGAGCCGAACTGGATAATGGTGCCGGAGATGATGATTTTTCTACCACCAACGTTCAGGAGTTTGGCGTAGATGAATCCGACTGGATGAAAACGGACGGTGAATATGCCTACAGTTATTCAGGCCCGGGTTATATTTATTATTCAGGCCCCGGTATTGCGATTGACGCCATCGCTATCGATGAAGCGAGCAGCGAAAGCGAGCCTGCGGTTGAAGTACAAAGCAGCGAACCTATTGACGATGCTTTAACCATTGCACCAGAACGCGGCCATACGATTAATGTCTATGCCTTAGGCACAAATGAAGGCTCTCAGGCCCCTATCAACAGCCTGCTATTAGATGAAACCATTGGCTCGGTGCAGGGGCTTTATTTGCATGACCGCGAACAAAAACAGCAGCTTGTAGTTTTAGCCGATAAATACAATTACAACTATGCTGATGATTACTGGGGCTGGCATAGCAGCCAAACTACCATCACGTTGATTGATACCTCGGCGCCTCAATCTCCGTTAGAAACAAGCCAAACTATCACTATCGATGGGCAGTATGTCAGCAGCCGCAAGGTGGGCAATACCCTATATGTGATCAGTCAGTTCAGCCCCTATGTTCAGGGCTTAACACGCTACCCAGACACCTCAGCCGAGCAGCAAAAAAATCTTAACCTTATTAACACCACACCTTTAGAAAAGCTATTGCCTCAGGTAAGTATCAATGGTGTCAGCCAACGTTTATTAAATGATGAAAACTGCCATGTGCCCATTGCCGTAGAAGATGCCACTCACCCTACCCTGGCTGTTATCACCGCTATCGATCTCGATGCACCGGAATCCATTCAAGCCAGCTGTGTCGCCGCACCGGTACAAACCATCTACGCCTCCACCAAGGCGGTGTATATGGTAAGCACGCAATACAGTGATAACAGCAGCGATATTTATCAATTCTCCATTGCCGAAAACAAACCTCGTTATCAAGCAATGGCGACGGTCACCGGCAGCATTAATTGGAATAAACCTTTTCATTTAAGTGAGCAAGGTGAGTATTTACGTCTGGTGACCTCCACAGGTGATGAGCATCAATTACATATTCTTAAAATCGACGCCGATATACTTAACCCCGTTGCCACGCTGCCTAACGAACAGCAACCCGCAAAAATAGGTAAACCCGGAGAATCCATTTATGCGGTACGTTTTTATGGTGAACGTGTTTATGTTGTCACCTTCCGCCAAACAGACCCCTTTTATGTCATTGATCTGGCCGATCCAACCAATCCCAGTATTCTTGGTGAGCTGGAAATCCCTGGTTTCTCGACCTATTTACACCCCTTTAGTGACAATCTGATTTTTGGTATTGGCAGAAATCAAAATTTCTGGAGTGGCATCAAACTCGCATTATTTGATGTCAGCAACCCGGCAGAACCCATTGTAAAAGATGAAATCATCCTTGGCGGCCCAGGTACTTATAGCCCGGCCATGTATAACCACAGAGCCGTGACGTTACTTAGTCGAGAAAACGGCACTCGCTGGCAAATGGGCCTGCCGGTAAGCCTTTATGATGATAACCACCAATGGCAGCAAGATAGCTTGTATCTATTAGATATCACGCTGGAAGATCATGCTGAGGGCGCTGGCATGCAAACACATGGCCAACTGGTGACAAAAGACGCGGCCGATGGTGACTATAGCCAGCTCAGTGAAGTCGATAGAGGCATATTTAAAGGTGATTGGGTACACTTCATCACCGACAATAAGCTCTGGACTCAAGCCTGGGCACAATAACTATTAGCCTCTCCTAACTTTAAGGCGATTAATAAATCGCCTTGAAGTTAATCATATCTTTATCCCCAACCTTAATCGCCTGCCCCAACTTAATCCCGCCATTACCGGTTAAAGCACTGATACTGTTATTCACGATAATTGGGTGTGAGACACCTAGACGAATATAGGTACCGTTTGTGCTGCAATCTTTTAGCAAATAATTTTTCTCATGAAATAAAATTTTGCAATGTACTCGGGAAGCAAACTTGCTGTTAACCGCCAGGTGATTTTTTTCATCACGGCCAATAGTAAACGGCGTATTCTCCGGTCTAATATGATATTCCTGCCCGTTGTAACTTAAAACGATTTCTTGCACCAGCGGAATGGATTCAACATTAAACAGGGTTTGATTACCGACATCTGTGCTCATGGTAGGAACTTATTATTTCTATAATTTGAAATTAGACTAACAGAGCAGCTAAGAAAGAGGCAACTTGCATCATCAGAAATTAAAACTCAATCGAACCGGATCAGACAGCCATGAAAGCAGCTAGGAGCTAACCGTTAAATAGATCATGGCAATTGCTATCATCATCGTTAACTTCATGGCGACCATAAAACCACTTATACCCGCCATAGTCGTTATTGATATTGACTAAGCTCAGACCCGTTACGCCCTCACCAGAAGAGCATTAAAACTGATACCCAAAACCGATTAAGGCGCCGTTCTCGGTGATTTCAAGACCATCACTGTCGAATTTATGCCAGCGATAACCTGCATCAAAAAACAGGCCGTTATCCATCGCGTATTGCATCTTCACATCGGTTTGTTTGCTGCTGCCACCAATCACACCAGCCATATGCAGGCCCGTCAGTGTCAGGTTCGGCATAATACTGTAATCAACCTGTAAACCTATGGTTATTTCGGCCCAGCGTGAGTTCAGCGTATCCTTGTTTACGTCCCCCAAGCCTTGCATCGTAGGAATATTAGGTGTTTTGCTGAGCTGACTATAGACATCGACAGTCTGATCATATTCTCTCAAACCGCCTATAACCCAAAATTTGAAATCACCGCTGCGCAGAAAGTTATAGCCGGTGCGGTATTCCGAGATACGCTGACGCATATCAAGATAAACGTCGGCATTTGTTTTTCCCAAAGGCCCACTTATAGATTTTCCCGATCCAAATGGCTCATACTGCCCTTCCCAAATCTCTACGCTGTGGAACCATTTTTCACCCTGCCATTTAAAGCCGAAGGTGAAATAATGAGTATGGGCATCAAAAAGATCACCCACACTGGATTCAACCGGCACAGGCAAACCCTCGACTTTTAAATTGGTTGCATGAATAGGCGCATAGAAAGAAAAAGTACCTCTATCGTATTCTGAATGCGTATTTTTTTCTGCAGACTCATCGGCGTGACTCAGGCCACTTAAGCCTGCCAACAGCAGGGACAGCGCTATGATATATTTTTCCATCAATCTCTCTCGTATTATGCGTTGTTAAGTCTGAGGCGAAACGAGAGTGTCAATGTTTACAGCTAAGATGGGTATATCACCTGCCGATTTAAAAAAATCGGCCATGCTATACGTCGGAATAGAGAAAAGTTTATTCGCTATCGGATGATAGTTTTCTGGAAAGATTAATCGTCAGCGAACTGGCCAATAGTTTTTGTCGGCTCAGTTTATAACTGATACTTTCATAGCGGCGGCCATTATATTTCACCCCCTCTTTTTTTGCCGTTAATACATTACCAAATGCCACACAATCGGCATCCATCATATCCAGCATACGAATACCGACTTCAGATCGCGCCTTGACCCCCAGCGCTGTAATCGTTGTATCTTCGGCTGCAATGGCAAGCAGACGCGAATTAATATCGACGGTTATTTCCCGGCTGCCCCCATAAAGGCTTAATGGGAAGATATCGCCAGCCTCACCGACATCGGCAAGATGTTCAATACCAATATCTTTATCGGCCAGTTGACCGGCAAGAATGGCATCAAGATAGGCTGGTTTGATGCGTAAGACGACAGAATGACCGGCCAATACAGCTTTAACCTGATATAACACCGCATACGTAGAAGCATGGCATAACAGCTCAGCAATTTTTTCTTTATCCCAAATATCCCGCCTACGGCTGAGATTACTCTGAAAGCTGACAATCGCACCGGCAAGCATTTGCACATTTTCAGCTGAAACAGCCTGCCTTTCATAATTTAAACGCTTGTCTGCATAGGGGTGAGAACCCAGTACATGAGGAAATTCCAAGGTTTGATCCAGCATTTTTTCAAAGCTGCACAGCGTTGTTAACTGCTTAATCTGAAAGCCTTGATCCGATAAAATGGTAAACGCATCATCACCAAAGTACTCAATCAACAAGACCTGACGTTGAATGCTGGGGCTGACTTTTCCGCCTTCCCAGCGGCTGATGGTCTGTCCATCAATGCCTTCAAACTCGCTATTAAACAGGATTAACGCATTGGCTAAATCCTGCTGTAATAATTGGCTGGTCTCACGTTTGACACCAATATATTGATGAATATTGCTAAAGCTATTTGACATAATTAATAGTGTGATGGCTATAGATAGTTTTCATTTTAAATCTGTGGCTGCGACAACACAAGTACAGGACATGATGAAACACTGGAATATATCAAAGAGGCTGAAGAGACGCTAAGCCGTACATCTACGCCAGCCATAGGCCTCGATTATTCACACTTTATCATCCTGCCTTGCTAAGGTTCCGTACATTCCGTTTCCTGACAAACTTAGACAAGCTCATAGGCTCTAAGGTTTTTTATTGCATTGATTGCAACGTGATTTAAACACTGTCATAAAAAATTCATAAACCACTCTTCGACTTAATCAAGTGACAAAAAATGAATGAATACCTGCCTTATTCCAACAGATAATCACTGCCATCTTAAAGATAAATACATTGCCTATTTCAGCACATGATCATCGTCAACACTTGATCACTTCTACATCTTAGATTCAATCAGATAAATAAAATCAGCAATAGTCATTTAATAACTTCAACGTTTCAATGGCTACAAAAAAGTCATGCCCAAAATACATTAAAAATCCTATTTGTCATTCTCATAAATAAATTTTGAAGCCATGCCATGCCAAAAAATCGGGCGCTGACTAGCATGGCAAAAATCGATACAGACACTGAGACCATCAACATCAAAAACCGGAAAAGAACAAACGGATCTCAGTAATGGTGATTTTAAATAACACAAAAATAATTGAATAGAGAATGATTTACATGAAACGATTAAGCCTGCTGGTCATGAGTGCATTAGCAATCAATGCCAGCGCCGAAGTTGCCAATATGGATGTCTACGGTGAGATAAACGTGTCACTGCATGCAACCGATAACCGCGGTGAAAATGATTTCAGCCTGCAATCTAACGCGTCATATATAGGTGTTAAAGCCGATAAACAATTAAATTCAGCGATAAGGGTCTTCTCCAAAATAGAATATGAAATACAAACCGATGGCAATACCAATCAAGACGCATTTCGGGCCAGAGATATCTATGTCGGTGTAGATACCGATTACGGCAACCTGCTTACCGGCCGTAAAGATAGCCCGATGAAAACCCTGGGCAAAAAAGTTGACCGTTTTAACGATTATTATATGGGTGATATCTCGGCCGTTGTTGAAGGTGAACAACGGCAAAGTGATATGGTGATGTATCAGTCTCAACGCCTGGGCGGTTTTCAGTTAAGCACCCTATTCACCAGTGGTGAACTGGATTCCAGTTACGAACAACTCGATAACATGGACTTTGGCGGCGGCAGTTCTACCGTACTCGATTATGATGCAGGTCTTGTATCTATAGGCCTTGGGGTCGATGATAATATTAATGCCCGTGATCAATATCGAGCCGCTATGGATATCAAGTTCAGTGGTTTCACCCTGGCCGGCATGGTGCAGGAATCCGAATTCAGTGAACAGGCATTAAGCGAATCCGGCATGACACAAATCCTGGAACAAGCTTTTGTTGTTAGTGCTGAATATCAAAGGGGGAAATGGACCTATGCAGCACAATACGGTAAATCTGAATGGGAGCAGAACAGCAGCGCCTATGGTGAACGCAGTCAAACCGTCATGGGTCTTGAATATCAAATAGACAGCCAAATCAAACTCTTTACCTACGCTGCGCGTAATACCGTTTTAGAATCACCCTCATCAGCCAAGGCAAACAGTTTCAGCGAAGAAGATGATAAATTTACGTTAGCACTAGGTTTTGAATTTGACTTCTAACATAGCGTTGCCAACACAACATAGATACACCCTAGCTTCATATGCTTAATCAAAAGAGTTACCTATTAAATAATTGGCATTGCCCATTTTTTTTAAAACCGCCTTGCCAAAGACTTCCAAGCACAGCGTTGCAATAATTAATTCCACGTCAGAAGCAATAACAAAACACAGACGTACACACAAAGAGGAATATTACGATGGATAAAACACCATTAATTAGCGCAGCCTTACTCACCTTAATTAGCTCTGTGTCCATGGCCGACACAATGCAACTAAACAATGGCAAGACTCTTGAAGGCAGCTTTGTAGGCAAACAAGGAGATGTCATCACCTTCAATGTCGACGGCATTGAATTAAGTATTCAGGCCAAAGAAGTTAAAGGCCTGTCGATTGCCAGTACTGCAGCAGCCCCCAAGGCAACAGCTACTCCTGCCCCAGCAACAAATGAGGGCCACTTCGAATTAGCCAGTGGCACGGCGCTTAAAATAAAACTGCAACAGACGCTGGATAGCGGAAAACACGCCAGCGGCCACAAATTTACCGCCACGCTGGAGGGAAATCTGCTTGACGGTAATGCAACCGTGGCAGCGGCAGGTAGCAAGGTCTATGGCGTCATTACCGAAGCCAAAAAAGCCGGTCGTATCGCCGGTAAGGCGAAGATGGTGATCACCATCACCGATATCAATATTGACGGCAAGATCGTTCCTGTTAAAACCTCGGTCATTAACGCCAACACCGCTTCAAGCGGTAAAAGCACGGCCAGCAAGATGATTAGAGGTGCAGCGATTGGTGGATTGGCAAACGGCTCTGATGGTGCCAAAGACGGAGCCAAGATTGGGGCCGGTATTGCGATCTTAAGCAAAGGAACCCAAGTTGTGATTCCATCAGGCAGCTTACTGGACTTCAAGCTAGCCGCCGCATTAAAAGTCTAGACCTTCAAACGGATAACACCGGGACATCAACCCGAAGAGCAGAGGTGAATAATGAAAACCCTATTAAGCATTTTAACACTGTTTATATCCTTCCAGGCTTGTGCCGAGCAGAAGATGGAAGCCTATATGAAAGAAGCCTTTTCTGAGCCCGGTGCGCTTTCCCAGGAGGCGCATGATATCTTCTGGATACGCATGCGTGATGGTTATGGCAACATACCTGCGGAGAAAATCGCCGGCCAGTTCAGGCAATTAAATATCAATATGCAGGAATTACAATTCGCTCTGTGGAGCAGTGCGTTACTTTCTGAAGAACAGGGCAAGATTGTCTATACCGATGAGGTAAACAGTGAAATTGAAGATGTGGTTGCAGCCATGGAGCAGATGTTAATCGTAAAAGGTATCGATAAAGAGTCAATATTAATACAGTCTGAATTATCTGCGCTGGAGCATGATATCAAAAGTCGAAAAGCACGTTTTAACTTTATTCTTGATGCTGCCGTCAAAGGCAATTCTGTGGATATTAATGGCAAAGGGCCGGTGATTATCTCCGAATCGTTGATTCATACAGTGATGGAAAGAATCCAGTTCAACAAAAATAAGCTTGATGATCTTCTGAGTCCAAACTGGCTGTTAAACAATGAAAAAATCTCTTAAAACACACATTAAAGAGAGATGAAAATCTCAGGCAGACACGGTTAGGAATAAGGAGGTAAATAATTTTGTGTAACTGCCTGGGTTAAATATAATCAAGCAAGTAGTCTTAAATGGCATTCTGTGTATTAACTCAAACTTTACCTGACACTTTTCTAATTTTTCTTTAACCAAATCGTACAGCTGGAAAGTGTCAAAAGCGGCTGTTAGGCTTGGTGCTAGGCAGTTTTACATTAATTCCATAGAGTGTTGTTACAATAACTTTCAATGAGTTCTCTAATGTCATCTATTTTATCCGAACGATATGTTTCTATTATAGTATTTTCTTCATTGCCTGCTTTTTGAGCAAATATATCATAAGTTACTTCACTTCCATTATCCCGGCTAAAAATATTAAATACGTTTTCACCTTCAATACAGTTCTCCACGCTCGAAAATGATAATTTTCCACTGTAGCTGTATTTATGAAAAAACATCCCCTCTAAATTTTCTTTTAAAGGTTCAAGTAAACTTAAAATATTCGCCGAAAGCTCTAGATGTTTTCTATAATATATTTCAGAAAATTTAATACAAAATTCGCCTTTTTTACCTAATAGATTTTTTAAAAACTCTGAATCACCTTCAAGTGAAATTTGATAAGGGGTCTCCCCAAACTTATTTTGTAAACTCAAATTAATAGGTAAACCATTCATAAACTGTTCAAATACACCTTCTGTGAAAGTATACGGGTGATAGATATTTCCAACTGTATCAGGGATTTTTGCTTTAATAACAGCCGTTGCAACTGTTTCACCTTTAGATGTATATCCGTTAAATGCCGCAGGTAATGTATACTCCCAGTTTATTGTCGTAGGGCAACCCCCATTCACTATATAATCAACAATGGCGTCAGCATCTTCCATTCCTAGAAACGTCTTTTGTATTTTTGTGACAACCTTCTTAGGTAAATAGACAGCTGCTGCCATTTGATCATAAGAGGGAAGAATTAGAAAATTACCTTGTAGCTCTTTTTTACAAAAGCTGAACAATTTTTCATCAAAGCTATCAGTCACCCACGTTGAACTATCTTGATTGATTTTCAGTTTCTTAGCTTTCCCATTGTGTAAAAACTCTAAAGTAATTGTCTTTTCTATAGATCCTTTTACTGAAATATTTTCAGGGCTGAACTCTCCCTGTGTAATCTCTGCATGTTGCCCCAATACATAAATATAATTCTCAATGCAGTCAATACACTCAGGGTCATATTGCAAAAAACGAGTCGGTGTTAATTTTTCAAATATTTCAAGTAAATCACTTTCACTTCCTATTTTAGAAATGTCAGTTTCAAATGAAATACAGTTCTTTTTTAATAATTCTTGAATGTTTTTAAGCAGGCTCATTTTATTACTTCTATTTCTAAGTCGGACGAACGACAAGTATATTCATGGAAGGTAAGTTGCGAGTAGCCTAACAAGTATCTTTCAACAGCACGCCAGCTGAGTATGCGAAGAGTTGTATTTTAATACGAAACAAGAAGTTTTTACGTATTATGACCTTATAGGTATAACATATCAGGAAAGATCTCAATATCAAGCAGTTACAAAAGCAGGGTATGTCATAGATTATAAAAGAATTTTATCAATAGACTGATTTCTTAACAGCCGCTTTTGACACATTGGAGCCTAAGCTGGGCCACTCGTAGTAACAACTAACAGGATTGATCTGCTCGGTATTCGGTTAGGACT
>JABSRQ010000010.1 GCA_013215055.1 Pseudomonadales bacterium
ATGTGCACCCAGCTCGCTATACATTTCGGCATAGGCAGCCTCTTTACGCTCGGCATCATCATGCAGCGCATGACGCAACTTGGTTGCACCGTATTTACTGGCCGCTTTTACCGTCAAAGCACTGAGTTTGATAAAACGTTTGGCTGGCGTATTGGCAAATTTCTTGGCCATGGTGACATTCCTTATCGCAAGAAGGAGTTAAATGCAGATAAACCATAGCAGCTTTTAAGTCGGATTCTCTTTAATTTTCATTCATCAAAAATACTTTTTTGCGGCCAAAAAAAAACCAGCGAGTGCTGGTTTTTACTATTTATCAGTTAGGGACTATTCCTTAGCTGATTTTTTTCAGTATCAAAGGCAGGCCATCGGCCGTCTTAGGCAGAGGGAAAGCTTCCATCTTAGGCTTGTAACCTGGCTCTACAGACCACTCATAGTTCAATAAGAACTGATGTAAGAAACACTTAACAATCATATTCGCAAAGTGCATGCCGATACATTTATGTGCACCGCCACCAAATGGCATATAGGCAAAGCTATGGCTCTTAAATTCTTCACGCTCTGCAGAGAAGCGATAAGGATCAAACTCCATTGGGTTGGTCCAGAACTCAGGCATGAAATGGTTATAAACCGGAGGAATGAACAAAATTGTATCGGCCGGTACTCTATGCCCATCAATTTCAATTTCTTTCATCGTACGGCGCTGCATCATCGATACAGAAGGATTCATACGCAAGGTTTCTTTGAAAACCAGATCGTACAGTTCCATATTATCCAGATCTTCATAGGTCAGTTGATCACGACCTATGGAACGCGCTTCTGCACGTAACTTATCCTGCCATTCTGGATGTTCCGCCAGATGCAGAATCAGATGATTCAACGTAGAGGTAGTTGTATCATGGGCGGCAAATAATAAGAAAGACGCCTGTGGAATCAGATCTTCATTCGGGAAGAAAGAACCGTCTTCCATCTTCTCTTTAGACATATGCGTTAACATGTCTTTGCCTTCACCGGCTCTACGCTTGGGAATCGTCTCTTCGAAGTATTTTTCCAGGTAACGTGCACCGTTTTTACCTTTATGGAATTTCAAACCCGGGATATCGACTTTAAATAAACCCATCAGGCCATCTTCAGAGATATTCAGGAAAGCTTCATTCAGCTTGTCCATTTCAGGGCCCAGCTCTTCAACACCGATAAATACCGTAGCACCTACATCTAGCAGAGCTTTTTTAACTTCAGGGAAGAATAAGAAATCTTTTTTACCGTCCCAGGTATCCAGCTTATCCTTAAACAGTGGATTCATGATATCCACATAACCTTTCATCTGATCATTTTTAAAGGCCGTTTGGAACATGCGGCGCTGCATCTTATGATCACCGAAATCACGGATTAACAGGGCTTTGCTGTAGAAATGCTCTAATGAGTTGTTATAACCCATCATTGCAGAGAACGCCTTGTCTCTATCCAGGTAAATCTGCTGGTAGTTATCTGGGCCTACAACCAATAAACCCACCTGACCGGCAATCTTGATCTTAGAGACCGCGCCGTACTTTTTATAGGTCTTGTCGATAAAACCGTAAAGATCATCAACCAACTCAATAACATTACCGATATAAGGCAACATACCGTAGCTGCCAGGTATATGTGCCAGATCTTTATTATCTGGACGGGACTGATAACTCAGATCCTGTGGTGTTTTTGCTGCACCCATTGTTTGTCTCCGCTAAGCCTGCGTTTAAAGATATTCAGTCGATAATGGCGGCTGTGTTTTAATCAATTTTGTTATTCTTTTTGTCGAACGCTTGTTCGCCTATGGTCATCGAGTATAGGGCAAGTCGGATTCATTTCACATTACAAATTGATAAGATTTGTGATAAATCATGGAGAAATATCTATTTTTACCCCACGTTTCAAGACAATCGACGCAAAAGACGATTTTCTAATTAAAACAATAAGAAGATTTGAATATAAACTTCATTTATATCAAAATTGATGATAAATAAACCTTGAGGTCCGCTATGCGCATCACGCTCAAACAGCTCAGTGTATTTGCCGCCATCGCCAAACATGAAAACATCTCACAGGCCGCCGATGAAGCCGCATTAACTCAATCTGCCATGAGCATGTCGCTGAAAGAACTGGAATCGCAACTCGGCAGCCCACTATTCCACCGCCACGGTAAACGTTTAAAACTCAATAATACCGGCCTGGCTCTACAACCTAGAGTGCAGCAGCTATTACAATTGGCCGAAGAGATAGAACGCTTGGCGCTACAAGATGAACTCAGCGGTGTATTACGCATCGGAGCCTCCAGCACCATAGGCAATTATCTGGTGCCCGCCATCATCGCCGAGTTTTTAGAAGCAAACCCCGATGTGCATATCGATTTAAAAGTCGCCAATACGCAGCAAATTGTTGACGATATGAAACATCTGCGTATCGATATAGGTTTAATTGAAGGCTTAACCGACGCACCGCAGCTGGATAAAAAAATCTGGCGTCATGATGAATTAAAAATATTTGCCGCCAGCAACCATGCTTTAAGCACACAAAAACAGATAACCTTTGCCCAACTGGCGCAAACACCCTGGATTCTTCGTGAACAGGGCTCCGGCACCCGTGACATATTTACCCATGCCACCCACGATAAGTTTGAGCCCCAGGCCCAGCTGCTGGAGCTGGGTAATTCAGAGGCGATTAAGCAGGCGGTAAAAACCGGTTTTGGCATCAGCTGCCTATCTGTGTTAGCGATTAATGCAGAATTAAAACATCAGGAATTAAAAGTACTGGATGTCAGAGGCCTGGATTTAAGCCGCAAACTTTATATCATCAAACATAAAGCCCAGATCAGTAGCCGTATTGAACTGGCCTTTGAAGAAAAACTCATCTCAGGATAAAACATGTCACTCTCTGCACCGCAACTTCGACCCAATAAAGCCGCCACTATTCTATATAGCATAGCCCTGCTGCCTATCTATATCGGCGGTTTGGTCTACAGCTGCCTGAATCAATTTATGCCCTATCATGCAGTGGCCGTGGGCCATGAATGGCATGAGTTAGAAACCGGTACACAAATGTTGATATTAGCCGCACTCAATGGTGCAGGCAGCCTAATGCTTACCATGGCCATGGTGATGACGCTGCTGTTATTAATCCCGTATAAAAAAGCCGAACGCTGGGCATTAATCGCGCTGCCGCTATTAGGTTTATCAACGATGTTAATCGTCCTGCGCTCAGCCCTGCTGGTTGATTTAAATACACCTGCAAACCCACCGTGGTTTGTTTTAATTATTATAATGGTATTCATTGCCATCGCAGCCGGGTTGACCGCAAAGCCTACTAACTCAACGTTATAAAAAGGCCATATTTATAGTTAAAATACTTTTAGCTAATTATATTGAACCCATGGAGCTTTGATGTTGTCTCACTATACTGAACAGTGACGCCGTAAACGCTGTTAAACATTAAGCAAGCTTAAATATCAGTGGAGAGACGCATGCTAGAAAAAATTGAAGATGTCTGGAGTTTTGATGGGGGTTTTATCGAGCTGGAATGGGATGATAATAATACGCTGCTACCACCTACGCAGACTAACGGTCAATACAGCTATGCTTTTCAAGACGGTTTATTGACACAATCGATGCAAAACCCTTTATCAGGCAGCCAGGCTCACCTTCTACATCATTAATGCTAAAGGCGATTTTTATTGAATAATAAAAACACTGCGGTGAATAAACGCCACCGCAGCGGTCATCCTCTCCTGTAGCGGGTAGTGTTCCTGCCCTGCCCAATTAATCACGGTATTAATCGCAATGCCGGTGATCACTTCGGTATAGGTTTCTATCGAGAAACCCGGCTGTAATTGCTGCAGTCGCTCAGCCTGGATTAAGACTTCCTTTACACCATCAGACAAATTCTTGGTCTGTTTCTCCACCACATCAATGGGCCCTGTAGGCACACAAATCAATAAGTTTCTGATCACGCTTTGCAGGCTTTCATCCAGTTCTTGCAACTGAGTCGCCATCTGCATAAAGCCTTCATCCAAAGCATCAAAAGCGGTTTTATTCGGGTCATAACTCAGCTGCAGCAAACCATTGGCATAGTCACAGGCAATATAGGAGAGCAGGTGCTGCTTACTAGGAAAGTGATTAAAGAAGGTTTTATGCGCAATGCCCGCCTTCTTAATAATCGCGGTGACAGGTGTTTCATTCACACCCAGCTCAACAAACAAGGCAATGGCGGCATCGGTGATGCGCTGCTTAAATTCTAAATTGCGCTGCTCTGATCGGCTTAAATTAGGCTCAAGAAGCATCTATTCCCTTAATACACATATATCAATAAAACATTTTATGATAAAAAGAACACATAGAGTACATTATTAACAAAAAGATACCTTTGTATCATTCTCGCTTTTTACGTAAATGCTCTGCACTTATCAATCCTGCCGGTAAAATAAGGAAATCAAATAACAGTGCAAAGATAATCGTAATCACCGTCAGTAAACCCGCTTGCTGATTCAACTGAAAATCTGAGGCGATTAACGTCGATAATCCTACAACCAACACGATAGTGGTTGAAACAATCGCCACACCCACCGTTGAAAACGTAGCATGAATAGCTTCAACCGTGGTTTTTTGATCATATCGCTTGGCCCGCAGGTATTTACTTAAGAAATGAATCGTATCATCCACCACTATACCCAACGTGGCGGCGGCAATGGTTGTGCCTACCATGCCAACCTCACCCACTACCAAGGCCCATAAGCCAAACATCATTAAAATCGGCATCGCATTAGCCAGCAAACTCACTAAGCCCAGAGACCAGCTACGTAATAACAGCAGCAATAATAGCGTAATAATCGCCACCGCCAAGATATTACCCATCACCATACTGTCGATATTGCGCTTAGAAACATACGCAAACATCACCGCAGGCCCTGTTGCGGGCGCTTGCATAAATATCGGCCAATGCGCTTTCTGCCATAAATCGGCTTTGGCCACAAACGCCTGCATTTGCAAGGAAGACAGGTTATCGATAATAGCGGTAAGACGGCTGCTGGATTTATCCAGGCTGATACGGTTTTCCAGGTCATCACCATTACCTAGGGAGAACTCATACATTAAAAAATACTGAGCCGCTGTCTCTTCATCTATAGGCAGTTGCTCGGCCAATGCCCCCTTAGAGGATACTGACTCGGCAGATAAGGTCGTATTTAAGCGTTTAAGAATATCGGTATAGCTGTAAACATGATGCACCTCGGGTTGCTGGCGTAACCAGTTGGCAAAGGCCTCGAGATTATGGCTGTATTCAAGCGTAAAAATGCCTTGTTCACCCGCAGCAGGCACATGATATTCAACCGTATATAAACCACTGAGATGCTGTTGCATAAAATCGGCATCCCGGCGAAATTCGATGTTATCGCTGAAATAACTTATAAACTCATCATTAAATTCCAGCTTGGGCAAGGCTGAAATCAATAACACCGAGGCCATCATACCAACAAAAAATAACGGTTTATGCCGCCCCACTACCCAAAGCGCTATACGCTGCATCATCCGTTGCTGGCGCTGCATATGACGTAAGGATGTTGGTTTTAACGACAAGCCCTGCATCAATAGAGGTAATAAGGTTAAAGAAATCAACCATGCGGCAAATACACCCATCGCGGTGATATTACCCAAATGCCAATACGGCGGTGCATCAGAGAAGTTTAAACTCAAGAAACTGATTATCGTGGTTAAGCTGGTCAGGCTGATAGGCAGAAAATTAATCTTTAAGCTGTGTATGATCGCAGCCCTGATGTCGGCAGAGCCCCCATTGCATGTTTGCTGACTGCCCTCATCCATCGCTGCCACCAATAAATGCATGCTATTGGCTACCGCCAACGTCATAATAATAATCAGCGACGATACCGAGACCACCGTTATCGGAATGCCCAAGAATCCTGCCATGCCTAAAGCAAAGGCACTGGAATAGCTGATACTGATAATTATAATAAAACTGGCATAGATGTTTCTTAACAGGATAAGCAAGGCAATAAACAGCAATAAAAACATCGCTGGCAAAAGCCTAAACACATCGCTGATACCTGCCTCACTAAAAGCGGTATTCAACATGATAATGCCAGAAAGACCTACCTCCAGTTGGGGGTGCAACTCCTGAAACTGTGCACTCAGATCTCGTACAGCCGCAGCCGCATTCAGCACTTCTTCGGCACTTTGCAACGGTAATTCAAAAATAATATGAATCGCCGTAGTCTGACCATTAGCCGATAATAAATTACCGATTAACTGGGGATTATTAAGCGCCTCCGACTGTTTAAGCCTATAATCGTCTTCAGTTAAAAAGTCTGAATCCTGAACAAAGGCCTCTACCGTCAAGTCATCATCTTCAACCCGAATATGCAGGCTGTTAGTCAGCGCCTCCACACGGCTGACATAGGGAATTTCTTCTGCAGATTCAACCAGCCACTCCATATCAGGCACGATATCCTGAGTTAAAATGGCCCCATCGGGATTATGAATAACAAAAATGATCGAATCGGATTGACCATAGACGTCTTGAAATTCAACAAAGTCCTGCAGCTCAGGATTTTCTTCGCTGAAGAAGATGCGGTAATCATTGCTGAACGTCAGCTTTGATACCCCCCATAAAGAAACACCGAATAGCAACAGCAATAGGCTGACAACCCAAATCTGCCGCGCTAATATCCAGCGAGTCATCGCCACGGCGAATCTATCACTCTTTAGGTCTTGGCCTGCGGCATTTAGTCCCGTCACGATAACGGCTCTATGATCGTTTCAGCGCGTTTTCATTAAAGTCACTCTCTTTTAAGCCGACATCACGCTTAACATCTTTAATGATAAGGTCGGTAGATTTACCATTTTGTTGATTCAACATATGTGATGACATAGGCCACCAATATCGATCATCAATTTTTTTAAATTCAGAAACCGTTAAGGTCTTTAATAATTCACCGCCATGATCGTAATAATCAATTTTTGTGACACGTGATTGATCATCAACCCAGGAAATCATCTTTGAATAAGCGCTGCCTTTATATTCAGGGTAGCTGACCAACACCGAACATTGGGTTTGCCCACAGGCTTCGGTGCGCAGAAAACGGTTAAAATATTTATCCGCTTTATAAGAAGAAAGATCTTCAAAATTATACTGACTGCCGGCAAAAGCTCGGGAACGATTTTTACCCAAAATACGTTTTACCCGTTTGGTTTTAGGTGTATACATCCACTGTTTATCACCCGCCTCTGCGCTAGAATGACTCAACAACGTAGTGCCTTTAACCGATTTTGGCAGGATGAAGGTGATTTTATTTTTATTAAGTTCGCCATCAACTTCCAGGCTTTGAGAACGTAATGACATCGTATTCTCTTTGCCATTTTTAGAGCGCACAATCATTTGCATCTGCGTTTCTATCTCACCCCAGCCACTGGACGCATGTTCTATCGCCAACGCAATCGCGCCGGCCTTATCCGTAGGGCAAACATTTGCCTGAACCGGCAAAGCGGCCAATAAACACGATAACAAAAAAGGTTTTAACAATGCATTTTTCATAATAATCACCCTAGCTTATTGGCATAAGTTTTGGCCTACGCTAGCCGTAAATTTCGCTTAAATTAATAGACAAAATCAAAACTGGTAAATGTCATACCGGCCGCAGCCATCCACGCAGCAACTCGGTCACCACGCTCCAAACTACCATCTTCTACCGCCATTGCCAAAGCGCCGGGGATGGAACCTGTGATCAAATTACCGGTTTTAGGGAAAATAAAATAAAAGGGTACATCTAAATCATGTTTCTTGGCCTGATCTTTCCAACCATGGTAGGTATGGCTGTGCGGAATGACTAATTTCAGCTCATGCATTTGATCTCTATAACGATCTAAAAAGACTCTGCGGCCATAATCCAGGCCAGCCTCAGCCATCTTAATCGCCGAACAGGCAAACTTCTGTGAGCCTTGGCCCATCATCGATACATCACCATATTGCATCGTGCCTTCTCGGGTAATATCGATAGGCATCACACACAGTTCAGAATATTGATTGGCGGTTTCATTGACAAATTCCCAGGGTTTATCATCAGCCGTCAGTAACGTCGCGGTGGCAGATTCTCCCAGGGTGTAGCTGGCATAGGAATATTCCAGATCAGCCAGAGAATTGATTTTATAGGTTTTACGCCCCCACTCACCTTCATGCAGGCCAAACTCGGCGGTCACTATCAACACATTTTTAGCCATGCCACTGTGTAAATAACCCTGCGCAATAGCGGCTGCACGGGTCCAGCTGGAACAGGCTTCTAATACATCAAAACATTCGGCGCTGTGCATACCCAAGGCATTGGCAATAAAAAACGACATGCCTGGCTCGGCCACACGCCTATCCACACTGGCATGTATCACCATATCCACATCTTCAATCGCCAGCTTGGCATCATCTAATGCGCGGTGCACGGCGGTGTGAATATAATCAAAGGGTTTTTCATCCACTAATAACATTCTACGTTCACGGATACCGGTTTTACGTAATAAACCCTTAATCAGTTTTAAGGTTTTATCGAAATCACCATCAAAACCTTCACGGCTGGTTTGATCAACCAGATCAATCACATCGTTATTAGTAAATACGGTTTTAGGCAACTCACAAGCTACAGAAGCAATACGCATAATTCAGATACTCTTGACACAGCTAAGCCACAAACTTTTTGTAGGGCACGTTAGGAGACTTTTACTGCTTTTTTATTTTTATTATGTGACCAAAAACGTCAACAAATACCCGTTAATAGCCAAAACATGTAGCGAGATTAGCACGCAAGGTATACAGCTGTATATGAAAATATATACCACAGTTTACATTTTCAACCTCAACAAGACAGGCAATTTAGCCAATGGCTGATTTTCCTTGGCGCTACTTATATACTGTAAACACCTATCAACAGGATTTCTTTTATGCTTTCTCCCACAGGTATTACCACGGACCCTTCAACCATTGTTGACGTTAACGAAAGCAATGTTCAGCAAATTTTAATTGAGCAATCGCAGCAGCAATTGGTTGTCTGTCATTTCTGGTCACCCCAATCCCCTGAGGCCATGGCACAGACACAAGCTTTACAGGCGCTTAATGGCGAATATCAGGGCCATTTTATACTCGCGCTGGTGAATATTGATGACATGATGGCCATCGCCCAGCAATTAGGTGTGCAGTCACTACCTACGGTTTTGATTTTTCAGGCAGGCCAGGCGGTAGATGGTTTAGCCGGGCCACAAACCCCCGAGGCTTTAAAAGAGTTACTGGAAAAATATCTACCTAAACCCTGGGATCTGCAATTTCAGCAAGCCTCAGAACTGATGGCCACCGATGATTTTATTGCTGCCATCGCATTATTAGAGCCGGCCTTTATCGACTCAAAAAATCGCCCGGATATTAGCCTGGCATTAAGCCATTGTTATATTGAACGGGCTCGTTTGGATGAAGCCGAAAGCTTATTAAGTGCTATTTTAATGGCCGATCAAGATGCGTATTTCCAACAACTGCAGTCGCAATTGCAGCTCAAACGAGAATCGGCCCACTCACCCGAGATGAAAGCGCTGGAGAAAAAGCTGGCTGAATCCCCCGAAGATATGGACATAAAAATGCAGCTGGCGGTGCAATATTATGAACAGCAGCTGTACAGAAAAGCCTGTGAATTATTAATCGGGGTTTTACAGGTAGATAAAAATTATGATGGCTGTCGCAAGACATTATTGGATATATTCAAAAGCTTAGGCAATAAAGATCCGCTGGTGATTGAATTTCAGCGCCAACTATTCTCCATTTTATATTAAAGCCCACATTCAATGTATTCTCAGGGCATTGGATTCCTCGCCATTGCCCACTATACTGCAAACAATACTGTTAACCAGATCACACTTTGCAGGCAAGCAATCATGTTCAATCCATCAATGGATGAGTGGAAAAGACTCTTCGCAGCAATGCAAGAGCCTCTGGCGCAGTGCAGCCTTTATGCCTACCCCCAGCTTAATCAACTTTTCGACAATCTACTTCAAAACAGTACAAACTACCTGCTGGAAGCCGCTCGATTAGAAAACCAGGACCGCAATAAAGAACATCTTATCGAGGCCATGCAAACTTGCCAAAGCAACGCTGAAATTATGGCCCATCAATTTCAACAGGCCTTATGTTTAAGCTTTTTGAATCTTGAAAACTCCGCATCTATACCCCAAACGCCCGATAAGCAAAAAAGCATGGGTGAACAAATTATCTGTACAAAATTAATCGCCGATACCACACGCCATTATCAGCAAGACCTGGATACTATCGAGATTCAATTACCCAGATTACACAACACATACAATGCTTTTGGCCCGGAAAATCTTATTCACTGCTTCTATAAGGCCATAGAAAATCTGGCAATAGACACATTAGCGATACAGCAGCTGTTAAATTTATTCCAACAGGAAGTGCTTAATCAACTCAGCCATTTTTATCAACATCTGAACCCCATACTTAATCAGGCTAGCGCCACTACCCAGCGGCATGAAAGTGATGCAGAAACACCGCTTAAAGATAATAGGGCCTTTCAACTAGATATGGTTGCAGCTGAGCCTACGGATATTAAACCCAATATCTATGCACTGGATGCCATTGCCAAAAAACAAAACCCCGATATAGCGTATGCCTTTGATTCGCTACCCACTATAAACAACGCCAAAAGCCCAGCTATTTTCCCTGAAGACACGTTATCACGCGAGGATTTATTGGTCTTATTAAACCGACTACAAAAAGCCTATGAACCCGATAGTGATGGTGATTTACTCAGTTTTATTAACCTGCAAATTCAACATGAACATCACTGTGATCAAAACGTTGCTCTGAGCAGCGAAGATAAAAACCTGATTAACTTAAGTAATCTGATTTTTGATCAAATCAGCGCTTCCCTGCCTTTGCCATCCGCAGGTTTATTACATCGATTAAAAATGCCTTATGCGCGCCTGGCGCTGGAAAATGAATTATTTTTCACTAATAAACATCATGCCGCACGAAAACTGCTGGATACGATGCTGGATTATTATAAGAGCACAAAAAACGAGGCAATTTTCCTGCAGCAGCTGCAATTCACCGTAGCCAAGATCATCTTTCGTTTTGAAAATGATACCGCGATTTTTGATGATTTATTAATACACTGGGCCCAGTTAAACCATCCCACAACAAAAAAAGATAAATTGGAACAAAGCAAAAAACAGGGTCTGGCCACCGCAGATATTGAAAAACTACTCTTTGAACACTGTAAAGTTCTGCCGCTGATGCTACCTTTTCACACCTTGGTGCAGCAGCTATGGCATAAAATCTTGCAAGATATCGTTAAACAACAGGGCATGAATTCCAGCCATTGGCAGAGCGCTATTTTATTACTGGATAAAACCATACAGTTCAGTGGTTTTTATCAGCCACAAACACTTAAAAAACAAGTCGCCGAACTGCCACGCATTCATGCCATGATCAAAAAATTATTTAATGTTTATAAAATCAGTGAAATGAAGCAGGAAATATTTTTTGCTCAATTTAGTGCGATACAGGATTTAATCTTGCAGGGTCAGGCGCTAAAAACCATCAATAGCAAAACCCTACCTCAAGAGGCTTTTTTACAGGCGCTGATTCATTCGGATAAGCATCTAGCAACCATTTAAGTCCGATTTTGGGGTAAAGGCTACATCGGGCTGATAGGTTTTAACACCGGTGTAATGCTGATATCGTGTAAGTTTCGGTGTAAATAATCTTCAATATCCTGGGTATTATCCAGGCTTAAAACCGCATTCAGAATTTTCTTGGCATGCGGATATTCGATAAAACGAATCATGGATTTAACCCGCGGAATATTGGCCGCCCCCATAGACAACGCATCAAAACCCATGGCTAAAAAGAGTACAGCAGCAATAGGATCACCCGCTGCCTCTCCACAAATAGACACGGGTTTACCCGCTTTTTTAGCCTCTTGCGCTACGATATAGCAGGCTCGCAGCACTGCAGGATGGTAGTGACTATAAAGCCTGGAGACACGAGAGTTATTTCGGTCTACCGCCAATAAATACTGGGTTAAATCATTGCTGCCTACCGAAAAGAAATCCGCACGTTTAGCCAGATCACGCATTTGATAAACCGCCGAAGGCACTTCAATCATCACCCCTATTTTCGGCAGCGGTGTTTCTAAACCATCCAGTAATAATTCATTATGGGCTCTATGAATCAGTTCCAGTGACTCCTCTAACTCCCCAACACCGGAAATCATAGGCAATAAGATCTGTAAATTGCCCAACCCTTCATTCGCCTTCAGCATTGCCCGAATTTGCACTAAAAAAATCTCAGGGTGATCCAAAGTGACACGTATACCCCGCCAACCCAAAAACGGATTTTCCTCTTTGATAGGAAAATAAGGCAGAGATTTATCCCCGCCTATATCCAGGCTGCGCATCGTGACCGGACGAGGATAAAAAACCTCTAAATGGGTGCGATAGATATCACGCTGCTCTTCTTCTGATGGAAAACCGTCATTTAATAAAAATGGAATCTCGCTACGAAAAAGCCCCACACCTTCGGCTCCCTGCTCCAGTGAACGCATTACATCGGTCATCAGGCCTGTATTAACCAACAGCGGCAAGCGGTATTTATCCAGGGTTTCACAAGGTAAATCCCTTAATAACTCCAAACCCTTATTAACCAGTTTTTCTTCTTCTTGAAAATCCAGATAACGCTGACGGATATTATCGCTGGCATTGGCAATCACATGGCCATGATAACCATCCACAATCAAAGGCAGACCATTCAACTTGTGAATCGGCAGGCCTTCAACCCCCATCACCGTTGGGATATTCATGGACCGGGCTAAAATAGCCACATGCGAATTATTTGAGCCTTTAACCGACACCAGGCCCACCAACTTATCTCTGGGCACCTCACCCAACATAGAGGCGGTTAACTCCTCGCCAATTAAAATCACCGGCTCATCATATTCATGCTTGGTGGGTTCCGCTTCTTGCAGATAAGCCAGGATGCGTAAACCCATATCTTTGACATCAACAGCACGCTCACGCAGATACGCATCGTCCATCAATTCAAAATTACGTACATGCGACATAATCACGTCAGCCAAGGCCGATTGGGCACAGCGCCGATCTTCAACAATTTTTTTAATGATCTCATCGCCAATCGCACTGTCATCTAACATTTGCAAATAAACATTAAATAAAGCCGCTTCTTGCTTGGCGATACGCTTAACAAATTTCTCCTGCAATCTGGCAATATCCTGGCGTACCTGTTCCAGACAATCCCGAAAGAAATCCACTTCTTCTTCGATATTCTCACAAGACTTATCCGGCACCGCTTGTAAATCGCTGGCATGATGAATAACCACGCCTGTTGCCACCGATACACCCGGAGCGCCAGCCGAACCTTTAAATTGAATATTTTTTTGAAAAGAGGCGTGCTTAAACGGCTGAATCGCGCCGGTTACTTGAGCGGCGGCGATAACACCCGCCAACTGCGCGGCAATGGTAACCAAAAAGGATTCTTCTAATTCATCAAATTTGCGGCTTTTACTCTGCTGAACAACTAACACACCCAAGACTTCCCGGTGATGGATAATCGGGGATCCCATAAAGGATTCAAAGGCTTCTTCACCGGTATCCGGCAGGTATTTATAGGCGGGGTGATCAGAGGCATGATCTAAATTAATCGGTTCTTCACGTTTGGCAACCAGCCCCACCAAACCCTGATCTTTGGCTAAGCTGAGTCGCCCCTCGGCTTGTTTATTTAAACCATCGGTGGCCATAAAAACCAGACGATCAGAGTTTTTATCACGTAAATAGACGCTGCAAACCTCGGTTTTCATCGCCTCTTTGACACGAGACACAATCACATCCAGGGCCGACTGAACATCTTCAGCCGCACTCACCTCCTGAACAATATGACGTAGTGTCTCTAACAAGTTTAAGCTCCAGCTGCTTGTAAGTGGATTTTCACCATCTCATTATGCTTATAAACCAATTCTTTCATGGCCCGACGATAGACGTCACGTTTAAACGATACCACCTGCTCTATCGGATACCAATAACTGACCCACTGCCAGTGATCAAACTCGGGTTTGGCATGAAGATCCAGACGAATCGCCGATTCATCCTGCTTCAATTCCAATAAAAACCACTTCTGTTTCTGCCCTACACATAGCGGCTCGGTGCCGTAACGAATGAGTCTTTTAGGTAAGCGATAACGCAACCAGCCTTTAGTACAGGCCTTAACCGTGACATCTTCGGGGTTTAATCCTATCTCTTCATGCAACTCTCTAAACATTGCTTGCTCGGCAGTTTCATTCTCTCCCACGCCCCCCTGAGGAAACTGCCAGGCATTTTGGCCTATACGCCTGGCCCAGAAGACGCGACCCTGACCGTCTGCCAAAATTATACCGACATTGGCACGGTATCCATTTTCATCAATCACAGTAATTTCCAACAGCGAAAAACGACACGTTTGACAATTGCTTACGCTTCATCAATGATGCCGCAAATTTTAAGTTTATTGATCTTATTGTAGACCTATTTACCAACGAAATGCTTAAATATTATGACTTTAGCGATATTCGATTTAGATAACACTTTACTACACGGCGACAGCGATCATGCCTGGGGAGAATTCCTGGTAGAAAAAGGCATTGTAGATAAAGAAATTTATAAGCAGGCCAATGACTTATTCTATCAGCAGTACCAAAATGGCCAGCTGAATATTCTTGAATATCTGCAGTTTGCGTTAAAGCCGCTGACCCAACATAAGCCAGAAAAACTGAGCCAATTACATAAAAGTTTTATGTTGGAAAAGGTGGCAAAAATGCGCTTGGAAAAGGCCGATGCTTTATTGAAAAAACACCGCGATCAAGGTGATTTTTTATTAATTATTACCGCCACCAATGCGTTTGTGACCACCCCGATTGCCGAAGCCCTGGGCGTAGATGCCATTCTGGCAACCGATCCGGAGATAATCGATGGCGTTTATACCGGAAAAATTGCCGGCACCCCCTGCTTTCAGGACGGTAAAGTGACCCGCCTCAACCAATGGTTAAAAGACAATCCACAAGATTTAAAAGGCAGTTTCTTCTATAGCGATTCGCATAACGATATTCCGCTATTAAAAATGGTTGATAATCCGGTGGCCGTCGATGCCGATACGCAATTACAAGCCTTTGCCAAAGAGCAGGGCTGGCCACATATCAGCCTGCGCTAAGGTGCCGTAGGCAACTCTTTTTCGGCAGACTCGGCTCTATACCAAGTCTGCGTTCTGAAGAAGAAACCCAAATAACCCCTGACCTTTAATTGCCCTTCGTCCAGCCACAACTTACAGCCGTAGGTCTTACCATTAGCGGGGTCTAATATCTCACCGCCGCTATATTGGTCATCATCTTTTTCTAAGTCGGTTAAAATCTGCATACCCACAACCGGCTGCATATGCAAATCACCTTTACATTCTTTGCACAGCGTATCGTCAGGTTTCAGCAATAGATCAACGATCTTGCCTTGCAGCTTTCCGTCAACGATCCATATTTCGACGATGGACTTTGCCTTACCGGTTTCATCATCGATCGTCTTCCATAAACCGGTGACTGAGGCATCCGCCCATAATGCGGGCATATAAATGATTAAGCTGATCAATAAAGCGTATTTTTTCATCTGACTCTCGTTATTGCTTTTCTTTTTTAAAGCATACACGACTATAAACACTATTCACTTATAAATTATCGTGCTTACGCGGAGCCTCTATCCACGTTCTATACTTTCACACAGGAACGTCATCTAAAGGACTAGGAATATCATATGCCACAAAGAAAACGGCTCAGCCACTGCCTTTTATTATCTGCCATCATTTTTTTAATCGGCTGTGAAACCAGCGAAGAACTCACCCGCAGTTATCCCGGAGAGAGCCTTGAAATGACAGGTTTATGGATAAGCTCTTGTCAGCATACCGAGCAATATCAATCCAGGGGTTATGAATACCTGATTTCAAGTTATACCATGGTCGAGAATCAAACATTTAACTTAGAAAAACGTTTTTTTAATGCTGAAAACTGCCAAGGTAACCCAGTCACAAGCTTCACCTATGAAGGCCACTATAGCGAAGCAGGCAAAGTGGTTGCCGATGATGGAGCACTGACCACACGCCTTTCACTCACCAGCCGCAACCCAGATTGGCCAACCTCGATTAGCTCAATCTTTTCCGAACAAGTTATTCGTCTGCAGCAAGATCAGTTTTTCTTTGGCTACTTTGAGCAAGGCAATACACCGCATATTGATTACGAGACGGTGTATACCAAACAATAAGAGCCCTTCAGCCCTTTATATATATTAGCCATTTAGCTGGCCGGCTACATTTTAACGGGTGTTTATGGTAGCTTACGTTTTTTGTTAACTGCCTTTATTTACAGGTTCTCCATGCCTCAGTCTTATATCAAACAGATTCTCAATGCCAATGTCTACGATGTGGCAATAGAAACGCCTATTCAGAAGGCGCGTTTTTTATCACTACGTTTTGATAATAATATTCTGATTAAGCGTGAAGATCTGCAGCCGGTATTCTCATTTAAGATTCGTGGGGCTTATAACAAGATGCGCCTGCTCAGTGAAGAAGCCAGAGCCAAAGGAGTGGTCGCAGCCTCTGCCGGTAATCATGCGCAGGGCGTTGCGCTTTCGGCTAATCATCTAGGCTGCAAGGCTACCATTGTTATGCCCAAAACCACGCCGTCCATCAAGGTAGATGCGGTAAAAGCCTGGGGTGCCAAAGTGGTATTAAAGGGCGATACCTACGACGAAGCCGCTTCTTTTGCCAAACTACTGGTGCAAGAAAAAGGCATGACCTATGTACATCCCTACGATGACCCAGACGTTATCGCTGGCCAAGGTACGGTTGCGATGGAAATTCTGCGCCAAATCCCGGAACATATCGATGCGATATTTATTCCTGTAGGTGGTGGTGGTTTAGCCGCGGGTATGGCGACTTACATCAAATATGTACGCCCGGATATCAAGGTGATTGCGGTAGAACCCGAAGATGCGGCCTGCTTAAAAGCCGCCATGGATAAAAATCGCCGCGTGACCCTCCCCCAGGTTGGCCTCTTTGCAGACGGTGTTGCCGTAGCCCAGATTGGCAAGGAACCCTATAGATTATTAAAAACCTATATAGACGAAGTCATTACCGCCAGCACCGATGAGATCTGCGCGGCGATCAAGGATATCTTCGAAGATACCCGCTCTATTGCCGAACCCGCCGGTGCTTTAGCCTTAGCTGGCTTAAAAAACTATGCCGTTCAAAACGGTTTAAAAGGGCAAACCCTGATCGCCATCGAAAGTGGCGCTAATACCAACTTCGATAGACTACGTTATATCTCTGAACGTACCGAGTTTGGTGAAAACCGAGAGGCTATTTTCAGCGTTCAAATTCCCGAGAAGGCGGGCAGTTTCCGTAAGTTTTGTGCCTTATTAGGTAAACGTAGTATCACCGAATTTAATTACCGCTATAGCTGTGATAACAATGCGCAAATATTTGTCGGCATGCAGGTTAAAGATGATGATGACAGGCAGGAGATCATTAAAATCTTACAGGATAAAGCGTATAAGATTGTAGATATGACCGATAATGAAATGGCCAAAATGCACGTGCGTCATATGGTTGGAGGACATGCACCACAAATTGATGATGAAGTGGTTTATACCTTTGAATTTCCTGAACGCCCTGGTGCTTTGATGAACTTCTTAAACGAATTAGGCCAGCGCTGGAATATATCCATGTTCCATTACCGTAATCATGGTGCCGCTTTTGGTCGTGTGGTCGCGGGGTTTCAGGTGCCTAAAAATGAACGTTCACAGATCGCTCCGCTACTGAAAAAGCTGAATTATCGTTTTAAAGAAGAAACAGACAACACGGCTTATAAGCATTTCCTAGGTTAAAACCCGGGCTGTTATTCCTAAAAGAAATTAAACCTCCGCGCTAGATGACCTTAGCGCGGAAAATCTGCGGGTTAGCTCACAGAATACATTAAAGCAACATTTCTCAACTGGCGAAAAATCACAGCGCTGAGTATGGTGAAGTTATACATTCACTAAGCAATTGATTTAATTATGTTTCAAAATGATATTATCAGCTTGACCTTAATCGTCTTCACCCTGGGCACAGCGGGTACAGCGATTTTGCAGATGGCAATCTAAAGTACTGCAATAAAACGCTTATCCGTAGCTATTGCAGCCATAGGCACATCCCAACCTTCCAGGGGTAGCCTATCGACTTGCTGAAGCTCATGAGCCAGCCCTATCAATAAAGGCTTTTTATTCCAGCGTTGACGGCATTTAAATGCCAAGACCCTATCGTAATATCCCCCGCCCATTCCCAAACGACCACCTTGTTCATCAAAACCTACCAGCGGCATTAAAATCACATCCAGACCTTTGACAGGTTTTACCAAACCGGTAACAGGTTCTGGAATACCATATCGATTTTTTTTCGTTTGAGACAATAACGCAGGTTTAAACTCCATCTGCCGTTTAGGTTTCACTACGGGTAAATACACCTGCTTGCCCAGCTGCTGTAATCGCTTCAATAAAGGCAGAGGGGAGATTTCGCCGTCATAGGGCCAATACAAGGCAATATGCTTAGCTTGTTGCAACTGCGGTTGCTTCAATAAAAGTCGGCTTAAAGATTCGGCGGCTTGATGCTGCTGAAAAGATGATAATTGCCTGCGAGATTGGCGTAATTCAGATCGGAGAGATGATTTATCCTGCATGAAAATCCCTTTAAAGCAGAAAAAGGAATAGGACTCTCCAGGATACCGCTGCTGGCTACGTCCTTGAACCCGAAGGTTCAAGGCGGGGGTAAAGCGCAAACTTAAGGCTTTCCGACGGGCGGACATGCACACGGTAATGCGACAAAACCTCCTGGGTATTTACTTATCGGCTCGAGGACTACGCTAGCTGGCAAATATCTCAGAGAGTGATTCAATCATAGCTAAAAGAGTCACGAAAATCCACCTAAAGAAATCAGTAATAAAGGTGCTAAAAGGAATAAGTTATTGAATTTAAACTAGATTTGAAGTTGCTTTAATTGATGTAAAGCTTTATCCAGTTTTTTGCTGATTTTCACCACATGCTCATCAGCAGCCTCGTGGCTAAGCCCACCTTCGCCATCCTGATTTTGCAATTCATGGGTGATATTTAATGCGGCCATCACGGCGATACGTTCCAAACCCACCACTTTGCCAGACTCACGTATCGTGCGCATCTGTTGATCCAAATACGCAGCCGCATTTTTTAGTTCAACAATTTGCTCTTCAGGACAGGCAATTTGATATTCCTTACCCATCACTTGAATTAAAACGGCGTTGGCAGGTTCTGTACTCACGCGTTTTGCTCCAGAGATTTAAGCCTGACAATCATGGCTTCTATTTTATTTCTCGCCAATTCATTTTTTTCAACCAATTTGGAACGCTCCAGCCCCCAGGAAGACTCACGACTCTTTAAAGTGTCATTTTCTTCTTTCAGCACAGCACAGAGCTTGATGAGCTCATCAACCTTGCGTTCTAATTGAATAAATTGTTGCTGATCCATAACTTACTGACGATAGTTAATAAAAATTCTATTTAATATAGTTGCCATATTGCATAGGGTCAATGCTTTGTTGTGGCTTTTGCCCAGCCCGTATTTGTATATAATAGGCGACTTAACTTTTATCTTTCTAGCCATAGAAGCCAACTGCCATGTCCAATACTGCCAAAGCTCTTGATTTTGATGAAGTTGCCAACTTAATGGTCAGCCTCAGCGCCAGCATCACTCCCTCAGAAGTACACGGTTTATTAGCCGGACAATTAGCCGCGGGCAAACGCATGGATAAATCCAGCTGGTTTGCCGAGGCCAAGACCTTGCTGGATATTGAAACCAACTTCAGCCCCGATCAGCAGGAACAGCTACTGTTTATCTATATGGCGACATTTACCCAAATTGGCGATGCGGAATTAGGTTTTTATCCGTTGATTCCGGATGACGACCTGGAATTTAATCTACGCTTACAATGTCTGGGGCTTTGGTGCAGCGGTTTTTTAGCAGGCTTTGCGTTGATAGAAAAGAAAAACGCCACACTACCCGAGCTGGTGAATGATGCACTGAACGATCTGGCTGCGATCTCTCAAGTCGGCGCTAACGAGGATGAAGAGCTGGATGAAAGCGCCGAATCTGACTTCTTCCAAATTATCGAATATATACGATTAGCGGCCATGAATATTTTTATTGAATATGCTGCAGAAGCAGATGCCCAGCAGGTAAAACCTGCAGCCAACACAGAAAGCTTCGTCGAAGGGAAAAGCACCGATAATAAATACCTAGGTTCAGAACAGTTATTCACAGGCCGAAAGGTTCATTAAGGAATCAGACCATGAACTCAAAAAGCCAAAAAAGCCAAAAAAGCCAAAAAAGCCAAAAAAGCCAAAAAAGCACACATAATCACGAAGAATATGCCCAGCGCCGTGCTCATTTGATGAGAGATATGCAAGCCAATAGCATTGCCATCATTCCATCGGCCAATGAGATCATCCGTAATAACGATGTGCACTACCCTTTTCGCCAGGACAGCGACTTTCATTATCTCAGCGGCTTTGATGAACCCGAATCGGTTGTGGTTTTAATTCCCGGGCGAGAACATGGGGAATTTGTTATGTTTTGCCGTGAACGTGATGCAAGCCGTGAGTTATGGGATGGCTATCGCGCAGGGCCAGAAGGTGCCTGTGCAAACTTTGGTGCCGATGATGCGTTTCCTATCGCCGATATCGACGATATTTTACCCGGTTTAATCGAAGGTAAAGATAGAGTGTATTATTCTCTGGGCCGTCACACCGAATTTGATGTGCAGGTCATGAACTGGATCAATACCATTCGTGCCGGCGTACGCACAGGCTCACATCCACCGGAAGAGTTTGTTGATTTAAATCATTTATTACATGATTTACGCCTGTATAAAACCAAAGATGAAATCAAAAATCTAAAAACCTCGGCCGACATCTCCGCTCGCGCACATACCCGAGCGATGAAAAGTTGCAAACCCGGCATCATGGAATATCAGCTTGAAGCCGAAATCATGCATGAATTTGGCATGGCAGGTGCCAGACAAGCCGCCTATTCCAGCATCGTGGGCGGCGGTGCTAACGCCTGTGTTTTACATTATGTGGAAAACCGCGATGCACTTAAAGACGGTGATTTAGTGCTTATCGACGCAGGTTCTGATTACAACTATTACGCCGCCGACATAACCCGAACCTTTCCCGTCAACGGTAAATTCAGCGCAGAACAGGCCGCGCTTTATCAGCTGGTTTTAGATGCCCAAAAAGCCGCTATCGCGGTAACACAGCCAGGCAATCACTGGAATCAACCGCATGATGCTACCGTACAAGTAATCACCGAAGGGCTGATAAAATTAGGTTTATTAGACGGCGACTGTGATGAACTGATTAAAAATGCCGCCTATAAAGCCTTTTATATGCACAAAGCTGGTCACTGGCTGGGTATGGATGTACATGATGTAGGCGATTATAAAGTTAACGATGAATGGCGAGTTTTAGAGGCCGGCATGGTGTTAACGGTAGAGCCGGGTATTTATGTTGCGGTGGATAATCAGGATGTTGATAAAAAATGGCGGGGCATTGGCATTCGTATCGAAGACGATATTTTAGTCACCAAAAACGGTAATACAGTTTTAAGTGATGGCGTAGTTAAAGAGATCGCCGATATAGAAGCATTAATGGCCAGCTAATGACACAAGACGACACAGTAAACAGCTTTACCCTGCCTAATAATATCGATATCGCCATTATTGGCGGCGGCATGGTGGGTGCCAGCATGGCGGCCTTATTACCGGCGCATTTTAACGTGCTATTGGTCGAAAGCTTCCCGCTGCCAGAAAATAATGCGGCCCCCATTTACCAACCCAGCTACGATGCCAGATCATCGGCACTGTGCCACAGCAGCTTTGAGATTTTTCAAGAAATCGGTTTATGGCAGACATTATCCAAACATGTACAGCCAATCGCACAGGTACATGTATCCGACAAAGGCCATTGGGGCTCAACCCTGCTAGATCAAAAGCAGTCAACCAACATACCGGCCTTAGGTTATGTGATTGAAAACGCCTGGTTAGGCCGCTGCCTGCTGCACTTTATTCAGCAAAAAACCAATGTAAGCTTTGCCAGCCCGGCCCAGGTTAAAAAGCTGCAGGCGCGCCAAGGTGGAGTTACCTTACAGATTGAAAATAAAGCCGGTAAAGTCGCGGAGGTGAAGGCCAAACTAGCGGTGATTGCCGATGGAGCACAATCAAAAACCTGCCAACGTTTAGGTATACATCACCACGTCACCGATTATCACCATACCGCCATCGTCGCCAATATTTCCACCTCCGATGCCCACCAAGGCATCGCCTATGAACGTTTTACCGATAAAGGCCCGCTAGCCTTATTGCCACTGATCAACAATAAAAATGATGGGCATAGATCAGCCTTAATCTGGACTATGGCGACAGAAGAAGCCAATACATTATTATCATTAGATGATGATGCTTTTTTACAAGCCCTGCAACAACGCTTTGGCCACTGGCAGGGGCAGATGATTAAAGTGGGCCAGCGCCATAGTTACCCGTTACAGCTCAGCACGGCCAATGAGCAGGTACGCCAAAATATCGTGGTTTTAGGTAATGCCGCACATAGCCTACATCCCGTTGCCGGACAGGGTTTTAATCTGGCGTTGCGCGATGTTCAGGTTTTATGCCAACATTTGGCCAATGCGAATGCACCTTTGGGTGAACTCAGCGTATTAGAAGCTTATGCCAAGGCCCAGAAAAACGATCAAATGCTCACCAGCCTTTTCAGCGATGTGCTACCTGGGATGTTTGCCCGTAAAAACCCGTTGATTACAACTGGGCGGGGCCTGGGCTTATTAGGCATCGAATTACTAACACCATTAAAATCCTCCTTTATCAACTTCGCCACAGGCCTGCGCCCCTCATGAATGCATTAAACACCTCCGCAGATTTGCCCGATATATCCGATACACCGGCGTTTGATGTTGCCATTATAGGGTCTGGTATTGCAGGTTCGGCGCTAGCCTGTGCCTTAAAAAACAGCCCATTATCTGTCGTATTGATTGAAAGCGGTCGGCTTCCGGATACCATTCCCGCCTGTGATAATCACATCAATGGCTTTGATGCCCGGGTTTCGGCGATGTCGCTGGCCAGTGAAAACTTCTTACAGGAGCTGGGTATATGGCCGGTGATTAAACAACGCCGCCTGCAAGAATATCAGAGCATGATGGTCTGGGATGGCGAAGGCACGGCCGAGATAGATTTTCATGCCGATGAAGTGCATAGCCATCATCTGGGCAGCATTGTTGAAAATCGCGTGATGGTTCAGGCCCTTGTTGAAAGCCTGCAGATGAGCAAAGTAAAACTGTTGGATCAAGCCAAGGTCTCTAATATAGCCCCGATTAACGATGGTGATTATTGCCACCTGATCACATTGGAAAAAGAACGTCAGATTCAGGTAAAAGCCAAACTGATTGTGGGTGCCGATGGCGCTAATTCCTTTGTACGCAGCCACTTTGGCTTAAAAACCCGCGAATGGGATTATCAACATAATGGCATTGTTTGCACAATAGAGACCCAAAAACCGCATCAAAATACCGCCTGGCAGCGTTTTATGTCTACCGGGCCTTTGGCTTTCTTGCCTCTTTCCAGCAATGTCGAAGAAGATAAACACTTCTGCTCGATTGTCTGGTCGGCCGAGACTGAAAAAGCCGAAGCCTTGATGGCCCTGGATGATGAAAGCTTTAAACAGGAGTTGGCTGAAAAAAGTGAATTTAAACTGGGGGAAATACTGGCATGCTCACGCCGCTTCAGTTTCCCTCTACGTCAACGCCATGCCATCAACTATATTGATGATGGTGTTGCACTGGTCGCCGATGCCGCCCACACGATTCACCCGCTGGCAGGCCAGGGTATTAATATCGGCTTATTGGATGTCAAAGTCCTGGCCGAAGAACTGATCAAGGCCGACAAACTCCAACATCGCATAGGGGACACGCGGGTATTAAGCCGCTATCAACGCCGCCGTAAAACCGACAACCTGCTGATGATGTCGGTAATGGAAGGTTTTAAACGTTTATTTGGGCAACAAAACCTGGCTATCAGCTGGATTCGTAACCGTGGCATGGCTGCTGTGGGCCGGCATACACTGATCAAACGTCAATTAATCAAACAGGCGATTGGCTTAACAAAATAAGCGCTTGTGACCTTAAATGAAAATCATTACCATCTCCGCATTAGTGAACGATTTTAACCTGGCCCTTGGAACGTAATACGATGAAAAAAATGCTTAGCTTAGTGGCAGCCATTGCTACCGCAGCCCTTTTAACGGCTTGCGGAAAAACCGAGACCACAGACACTTCATCTGCCAATGCATCTGCAAACACCACCATCACCGTTTACAGTGCACGCAAGGAGCATTTGATCAAACCGTTATTTGATGCTTACACCGCCAAAACCGGCATCAACATTCAATATATCACCGATAAAGCCGGCCCATTGTTAAGCCGTTTAAAGAGCGAAGGTGTTACCACTAAAGCCGATATATTATTAACCACCGATGTCGGTAACTTATGGCAGGCGCAAAAACAAGGTGTTTTACAGCAGGTCAAGTCAAAGGTGCTAGATCAGCAAATCCCTGAGCATCTGCGTGACAAAGACCATTACTGGTTTGGTTTAACCCAACGTTCACGCACCATTGTTTATTCTACCGAGCGCCTGCAACCCGAACAATTAAGCACTTATGCCGCGCTGTCCGATGAATCTTTTAAGGGCCGCCTGTGTTTACGTACCTCCAAAAAAGTGTATAACCAATCGCTAGTTGCCAGCATGGTCGCGCATCAGGGTGCAGATAAAACCACCACCATCGTAAAAGGCTGGGTCGCTAACCTGGCTGTGGCACCTTTCTCTAACGATACCGCCGCAATGCAAGCTGTTCAGGCCGGACAATGTGATGCCACCATTGTTAACACCTACTACTTTGGCCGCCTGGAAAAAGACGGAAAAGCTGAAGGCCTTAAAATTTTCTGGCCTGATCAGGACCAAGGGCAAAACGGTGTACATATGAATATCTCCGGTGCAGGTGTTACCGCCCATGCCAAACATACAGATGCGGCCATCAAATTATTAGAATGGTTATCCGGCCCTGAAGCACAGGAAATGTTAGCCGGTTTAAATATGGAATTCCCAGTAAATCCACAGGTTAAATCGGTAGCGCAGGTGCAAGCCTGGGGAGCATTTAAAGCCGACAGCATACCTCTTAATGAGATAGCCGCGCAGCAGATTGAAGCGGTTAAGATCATCGATAGCGCCGGTTATTTATAAGCCGTGCATTATTTTTCAGTTTAAACGATGCGTTCAGCCAACTTTCTCTTAGTTTTTGTGGTCGCACTGGTATTAATACCGGTGCTGGCAGTTTTATTCAGCTGGAGCAGCATCAACACCGAGTTATGGGCGCATTTTCTTGATACCCGCCTAAGCGATTTATTAATCAATACCGCCTATCTGTTATTTGGCGTCAGCATTGGCGTGCTCACTTTAGGTGTAGGCCTGGCCTGGTTAATCAGCTGGTATGAATTCCCAGGCAGGCGTTGGCTGGAATGGGCATTAATGTTACCGATGGCAATTCCGGCTTATGTGGTCGCCTTTGTCTTTCTTGGGCTTTTTTCATTCACCGGGCCGATCCAGACTTTTCTACGTGAATCCGGCTTCGGCTGGTTAAATATCGCCGATATCCGCCACCCTGTTTCTATCAGCCTGGTGATGGCCTCCGTTCTGTATCCCTATATTTATTTATTAGCCCGCAATGCGTTTATGTCGCAGGGCCAACATTATATAGAAGCCGCACAAAGTCTGGGAGCCAGCCGCTGGTCTATCGCCACCGGCATTCAGTTAGCGATGGCAAGACCCGCCATCGTCGCAGGGTTAGCGTTAGCGATGATGGAGACGCTGGCCGATTTTGGCACCGTGGCCATTTTTAATTACGATACCTTTACCACCGCCATCTACAAAGCCTGGTTTGATTATTTTGATTTACAGCTGGCCTGTCAACTTGCCTCCATCTTATTGATTTTGGTGTCTGTGGCCTTGATGGTTGAAACACGCCAACGTGGAGCACGTAACTTTCAGGATAAACAACAGCCCCATCAACGCCAGGCACTCAGCCCCTTAAAGGCCTGGTGTGCCACCACTGTGTGTGTGTTGATATTTAGCTTAAGCTTTGTGTTACCGGTGATTCAATTATTGATTTGGGCGCTAAAATATATCGAAGAGCTAGCAGATCCGCGCTTCTTAAATTTACTCTGGCGCACTTTTAGCCTTGCCCTGATGGCCGCCGTATTAACCGCCAGTGTGGCACTGATGCTGGCGCTGATTCAACGCTTAAAAAACACAGCTTGGACTAACCGCTTAATCACCCTCGCCAAACTCGGTTATGCGCTTCCAGGTACGGTATTGGCTGTGGGCATTGTGATGCCCTTAGGTTATTTTGAGCAAACATTGGCCCCGGTCACCAAAGCGCTGGGCTTTGCTCCCACACAAATTCTTTTAGGCAGCGTTTTTATATTGATCATGGCTTATATGATTCGCTTCTTAACCGTAGCGATAGGCCCGCTGGAGACCAGCCTTTCACGCCTAAGCCAACACATCCCCGAAGCCGCAGCCAGCCTCGGAGCCAGTCGCCTACGGGTATTTTTTACCATCTACCTGCCGTTGATACGCCCAGGTTTGTTATTAGCGATGTTACTGGTATTTGTTGATGTGATGAAAGAAATGCCCGCGACGTTATTGATGCGTCCCTTCGGCTGGGACACATTGGCTGTGCGTATTTTCGAAATGACTTCAGAAGGTGAATATGAACGTGCAGCTCTGCCAGCCTTATGTTTATTACTGGTTGGTTTAATCCCAATGATATTAACCATTCGTAGAGGCCGCGGTTAAAAGCCGTCACTCAGAATGTTGCTTTCCCTGCTGTTGAAGCAGCTGATAGATAAGCACTGCAAAGGCTGCCGACAAACACAATACCGGCTGATAATTATAAAAAGTGCCTCCCGATAAACCGTGAGTCGATAAAACGATAATAATAGCGGCGGCAATAATCAGCTCAACATTGTTATCCGCAAACGCTTTTGGCGCGGCTTTAAACGTAAATTAGGCTAAATAGGCCAGTAAAAACAAGGCCAGCGCCGTGCCTATGATGCCCCTCTCTACCAAAAACTGAATGATAAAATTATGTGGTTGGTCACCATAAAGCCGGCCTTCGATAAAGAAATATCCGCTAGGGCCTAAACCAAACTACGACGCATCAGCAACAGCATTAAGAGATAGCTGCCACATCTTCCAGCGCCCGGTAGACAGCTTATTCGCCAGATCAACATCAACCTCGGCTTTATTATCCATCACACCAATGGAACTTACCGCATTAACACTTCTGCCCAACCCGTTCCAATCAAAGACGTAAAAAGGATCTGCACATTAAAAGGCAGTGGCAATCAACACAGCACACAATAAAACCCCTTTATTATTACGTTTACCATATAAAAACTGGTAGACGATAAAACATCAGGCTGGTTAACACCACCGCGATGATCGCCATGCGCCCGCCCGTCCAAAGCAGAAATGCCCAGCATATAACAAAGCTCAAACTTAATAATAACCCTGAAAATCGACCGCTATAGATGTGGCTAATCAGCAACACCAATATCGAGGTACACAGTACTGCGGCGATATTACCGATGTCGCGCATATGAATAGCAAACAGCGGTTCAGCAAACCAAATCAAGGCTTTATGAGAAGCCTCAGTCTGATAAAGGAATATCCAGAAACAAATAAGCGCGATAAATCCAATTTGAGTAAAATGGATGAACCGACGTATACCCAATGGTGAGTGGCTTAAAACTAATATAAAGCCCAAGATATAAAAGACCTGCAGCACAATAAAAACCTGTCTATACGTTGCCAACATCGATTAAAATGCTGATTAACCAGGCGATGGCGACATAAAAACCCAGACGATAACCGGACTTTAACTGCCGCAGTAGACGGCCTATTTGTGTCCTGTATAAACCCAGGGAAGTCAGCGTCAATAACAATTGGCATCACACCCAGAAGCGTTCATAGCTCCACCGTCCTCACAAAAGGGCATCACAAGAAATAATGTCCGATAAAGACACTCCAACACAGAGAACTTACTAGGCAGTGATAAAAATGGGAAACTGAACGTGTCATTTATTATTCTTATGCATCAACTTTTAATCATTATCAAGATAATAAGCAATCACTAGAATTAATTTCCCCAGCCCACATCACAAAAATGCAGCCGCAATTTCTTATATATGACACCGTTATTTTGCAGTAGCATAAGTTTTTTTAGGGATGTTGTTCATGCAAATAAGTAAAGAGTCCAATAATAAAAACAGGCTATTACACTTATTGCAGCACCTCGTGCATTTCCCTGTATTTTATTAACATCACCCGCCCTATTTACCGGTCTTCAAGGTAATGATTTTTATCACCAAGCGCTATTACACAACCCAGATATGGCCCTGACACCTAACGACCATAGCCTATTTGGTTTATTCACTTTTTTGGATGGTAACCCCCAACGCACCGCAGCCATGGTAGAAAAAGGTTATGTCGCCTGGTGGACCGATCTACACAGTAAAACCCAATTTTGGCGACCGGTCTCCGAAATAAGCCATTGGCTAGATTATCAACTCTGGCCTGATAGCCCATTTTTAATGCATGCGCAGAGTATTTTTTGCTATGTTATTTTGCTCAGCGTCTTAGCCATGTTTTACCGGCGTTTTATGGCGGGCTCGGTAGCCATGTTAGCGTTACTGCTATATGCCATCGATGCAGATCACGGTTTAACCGTTAGCTGGATTTCCAATCGTAACGCCATTCTTGCTACAACTTTTGGCTTATTGGCTTTATGGCTACATGATAAATGGCGGCGCGATCATTGGTCTCACGGCCAATGGCTAGGACCGATTTTTTTATTATTGGCTTTATTCTCGGCTGAGTTTGCCATTGGCATGGGCGATTATCTGCTGGCCTATACAATATTTATTGATGATTCCTCCTGGAAGAGCCGAATGATGGCGATGCTTCCCTACGGCATCATTACCGTATTATGGCGCATCACTTATAACACCTTGGGTTATGGTTCTTTTGCCTCCAGTATTTATTTTGATCCAGGGCGAGACCTTGTTGGATTTTTAGAAGCCGCCTTAAGCCGCTTTCCGGTATTGTTAGCAGGCCAGTGGGGATTCTTCCCTGCCGATATTTTTAATATCTTTGGAGGCCTCGCCGCCTCACTCTATGTGTTATTAGCACTGCTATTTATTCTTGCTCTGCTGTGGATCGCCCTTCCCACACTTAAAAATAGTAAAGAGGCCCGCTTTTTTGCCTGTGGCATGCTGCTCTCTATCCTGCCTATCTGTGCACCAGCACCCAGCAGCAGGCTACTGCTATTTACCGGAGTGGGAGCCATGGGCCTGATGGCCTTAATGCTCAGTCAATGGCTAGAAAAAATGCATTCCATTAACGGCATAAAACGTTATGTTAAAAACAGCCTTTTTGGCTTACTTATTTTCACCCACTTACTGGCCGCCCCCATTTTATTACCGATGGTCACCTGGCTACCGGTGATTTTATTGGCCGATTCCATTAACGATATCGCCTATGTAATACCGATAGATAAGCAAGATCAGGAAAAAACCCTGGTGTTTATCAATCCACCCGTAGCACATGGCGCGACGATCATCCCATTGATGCGTGAAAGAGCCGGGCTGATTAATACCCAAACCACCTACCTTTTGGCCTCTAATACGCCCCTGCTAACAGTCACTCGTAGCGACGAATATACGCTAAACCTGCAGTCAGATCAGGGCATTTACCATTTAGTTTCGGATGAGGTTAACCTCGATGCCAGCATCGGTTTTAAAGTGGGTGAAATACGTTTATTCAAAGGCATGCAGGTGTTGATCAATGCCATTACCGCCGATGGCCGCCCCAGCGATATTGATGTGCGATTTAAGCAAAAACTTATTAATGAAGATTTGATTTTTGTGCGCTGGTCACAAGATAAAGGCCTGGAACGTTTATCAGGCAACGCGTTTCCAGTAAAAAAAGAGACTAAATAATAAGGCTGGCAGAATAACCAGCCTCAGAGAATTATACAGACAAGATTAAGAAGATGTCGCCGCATCTAATATTTGCTGCTCGATAACACCTCTTGAAACACAGACATAGTTTTTCCCTTCATAAGCATCGGTCGTTGATAAGCGATAACGAAACTTGGTGCTATCGGTAAAGCGGTTATCCTTATCGTAATATTTAGTGCGGCCATACACATCATAGTTAACATTGATACGAATATTGGTGCCATCATCATGCGCGGCCAAGAAGACGCTGGCTCTGGCCTTAAGATTTGATGAACGCACCACATTTTGAAGATTTTCGTCGTCATCCAAGGTTGAATATAGTGCAGAATCGGCCGGATTAAACGTCAACGACCGGATCTTATACTCTTCATTACCGGCAAGGGTTCTCTGCCCACAATCAACAAACTCACCCGGCTTATTGGATTTAAAAACCAGGCTCATGGTGCCGGATTCTTTATCCAGTTTTTTAACCGTATAACCTGCAGCCGTTAACGTTTTAACCATTGAATTCCAAACCGTAAACAATTCAGTATCAACAAAAGACTGATACTCAATGCTAGGGCCTACAGGTTGAATATAGTTTGATGAGCAAGCAGCCAATGTTGCAACTGCCGCCAAAGCGGCAAGCTTGGGTAGTCCATTAAATTCGTTCATATAATGCCAATCTCAAGAATGGTTAATCGTCATGATAATTTATTATAACGTTAAGCAATCATATGGCTACCCCAGCCATTTTTAAGCTCTACTTTTTGCATCCGCCTTAGCCAATGCAATGCAAACATTTTTATCGATATCGATTTCAAAGATATCCTGCGCCGATCGATCTTGATAGTGATAACGAATCTCACCATCCCGGCTTAACACCTGAACCAAAATCGGATTTTTACAGGTTTTACGCGCCAAACTGGCCTTGGTGATATGCTTTAATAATCCATCATACTGTGGGTTTGAGCGGTATCCGGATAATTTATGCGTATACACCATGGTTTTATCATGATGAGAAAAACTCACAAACTCGGTACTGGCATCTAACTGTTTTGGTGGATTAGCCTCTATTACCTCGGCAATTTTCTCCAACATGCTTTCAACCGCAACCGGATTAGCTTTTTCATAAGCTTTAGCAGCGACATTAAAATTGGGCAAACCTAAATTGGCCTGCTGCTGATATATGCCACATTGAGAGGTTTTTGCCGTCTCTATTCGCTCGCGGATGATCTGATACTGACCATCACCACCACGTTCAAAGATGACAAAATACTGGTCATCAACAAAGCAATTTTCAGGTGAATAACGCAGCGCAAAAAATCCAATTCTTGGCCCGTTGGTAAAAAAGTCCACCTGCTGAAATTCACTACGTGCATTAAACAGCTGTACAGAGGTCTTTGATTTCGTGCTTAAACGTTGTTTATATTGCGTACCTAATAAAAAATTCGCTTCGCTTAAGCGGCCATTATGCATCACAATATATTCAATACGCGCATCATCGGCATATAGTTTGGCGATATTAGGGTTATTTAAGCTGGCAAGTTCGCTAAATAAGGCAAAACTTTTTTCCGCTGCACTTATTTTATTTGTACTGGCAGCAGAGGTGCCAGATGCCAATAAACTTAAAACACAGAGCCCAGCCCAATATCTTAAGCGCGATAGGTTTGAAGTCGAACCCAAAACAGCCTTATCCGACGGCAATAGAGGCCTCAGCATATGAGGTATAGTCATGCGATAATTCCTTCCCTTGAAACTTCAGGTTTAATTTCCCAACTAGCTTATTCACCACTTATTATTATCGCCTGCGGCCCCTATGATTAAGGGGACGCTATTATGCCCCAGATCGCGGTAATGACAAAGTTTGAGTCTACATTTATCCAAGCCGGCCTGTTTAATAGACTTCTGATCATGAAAGCTTGTTTTTCCTCACGTTGACGTTAAAATTGCCCCATTCTTTAAGAAGCTGGGGCTACTTGCTCTTTCCAGCCCCACACTACAAAAATCAGGAATCGACATGAACAATTTGCCAGCAGAATTAAAATACGCCAGCAGTCACGAATGGGCACGTCTTGAAGACGGTATTGTTACCGTAGGTATTACCGATCATGCACAAATCGCCCTCGGTGATGTGGTTTATGTTGAGCTGCCAGATGTCGGTGCACAAATTCATGCACAGGATGAAGCCGGCGTGGTTGAATCTGTTAAAGCGGCCTCTGACATATACTCACCGATGTCGGGTGAAGTCATTGCCATCAATGAAGATCTCGAAGATGCGCCTGAGATGATCAATACCGACCCCTACGGTGATGGTTGGTTCTTCAAGATAAAAATCTCTGATGAAGCCGAGCTGGAAAATCTGTTAAGCGCCGACGACTATAAAAGCGCTATTGACGACGAAGATTAAAACCCGGTCTTCGTTACCCGCGGCAGGCTTGTAGCTTCAACTACAGGACCTGCCGTTTTTGTTAGCACTATTCTCCCCCCCCCATAAACTCAGCTTGGCGACACCATGAACCATTTACGCATTACCACACGTGCAGAAAAACGCTTAAAAAGCGGCCATCTGTGGATTTACAGCAATGAATTTGATACCCAATTCAAATCATTAAAAGACATTAAAAACGGCGAGCAAGTGGCCGTTGAAAATGAAAAAGGTAAGATAGTCGCCTACGCCTTCATTAATCCACAGGCGCTGATCTGTGGCCGCATTGTCAGCCGTAAACGCCCCTTTGATCGTAATATTTTAAAGAAAGCCTTAAGAGATGCGCTGGCACTGAGAGAAGAAACCTACGATAAACCTTTTTATCGCCTTTTTTATGCCGAAGGGGATTACCTGCCCGGTTTAATTATCGACCGCTACGGCGACTGTTGCGTGGTACAAATCAACAATCTAGGCCTGGAAGCTTTCCGTGATGATATCGCCGAACTGCTTATCAGCATCACCGATGGCACATCGGTTTTAGTGCGTAATGATGGTGGAAAACGTGAGCAGAATGGCTTAACAGAAACCGAAAACGTAGAATACGGCGATGTCCCAGAATATGTCACCATCGAAGAAAATGGCTGTTCTTTTGACGTGCCGATTAAAGATGGGCAAAAAACCGGCTGGTTCTACGACCATAGAGACAACCGTGAAAAAATCGCGCAATTAAGCAAAAATAAAACCGTGCTCGATGTTTTCAGCTATATCGGCGGCTGGGGTATTCAATGCCTCAATGCAGGAGCGACTAAGCTCACCGCGGTAGATGCGTCTGAATTTGCGCTGGAACAGCTACATAAAAATGCCACATTGATTAATCGTGAAGACGATGTAGAAACCCTGATGGGTAATGCCTTCGATGCGCTACAAGCCCTATTGGAAGAAAAAGAAAAATTTGATATTGTGATTGTCGATCCGCCAGCATTTATCAAAAAGAAAAAAGACTTTAACCGTGGCGCACAGGCCTATAAAAAAATCAATGAGCTGGCTTTACGTCTGGTATGCCACAACGGCTTATTTGTCTCCGCCTCCTGCTCCATGCATATGGCTGACAGTGATTTGCAGGAAATCGTGCAAAAAGCCGCCCGCCATGTGGATAGAAACCTTAGTCTGATCCACCGCGGCGGCCATGCGATTGATCATCCGATTCATCCGGCGATTAAAGAAAGCGAATATTTAAAGGCGCAGATTTATAAGCTGCGCGGTTAATCACCCAAGCCACATGTTGCATAGTTTTCTGCATTTTAGCCTGCCTATGCTTTTAGCATTGGCAGGTGCTTATCTCACGAAAAGTACTCATAAAAATCTACTGAAAAAAAGCGTCATATACTATGTCATCATGATCGCCACGATGGCAGTCGATGTGGATCACCTGTTAGCCACACCTATTTACGATGCACAACGTTGCAGCCTTGGCTTTCATCCCTTACACCAAGCTTTTTTTATCACCTTTTACGCCCTGCTGACTCTGTTAATTTTCCACCGTAAAAGAAAAGTATCTTACTGTGGTTGGGCGGGCCTAGGACTAATCTTACATATGTTGTTAGATGGCATAGACTGCTATTCTCAGCATGGCTATTTTCTACAGCCACTATAAAAAGCCACATTTTCGCAGGCACAGCAGCCATTAAACTTTTATACTAAAGCACTATTCCCCTAATTTTACTGATAAGACCGAGAGCAGACCATGAATCAGGATCAATTAAAACAAGCGGTTGCCGATGCTGCAGTAGAATATGTGATGAAAAAAGTCGATAAAGACTCCATCATTGGCATTGGCACCGGCTCTACCGCCAATTGTTTTATTGATAGCCTGGCCGTACACAAACACCTCTTTGCAGGCACGGTAGCAAGCTCAGAAGCTTCCGCCGAACGATTAAAACAACATGGTATTGCAGTGTTTGATCTTAACGCCGTGGCCGATATGGCCATCTATGTTGATGGGGCAGATGAGGCCAACAACCAATTACATTTAATTAAAGGCGGCGGTGCGGCACTGACCCGGGAAAAAATTGTTGCGGCTGTGGCCGATGAATTTGTCTGCATCGCCGATGAATCCAAGCTCGTTAACTGCCTGGGTGAATTTCCGCTGCCGGTAGAAGTGATTCCCATGGCCCGAAGTCATGTCGCCAGAGAATTAATTAAACTAGGGGCTACACCGGTCTATAGAGAAGGCGTGATTACCGATAACGGCAATATCATTCTGGATCTGAAAAACTTTTCCATCCCAAATGCACTAGACGTAGAAAATGCGATTAACAGTATTGTTGGGGTTGTCACCAGCGGCCTGTTTGCACAGCGCCCCGCAGATGTTCTTATGTTAGGCACGCCCGATGGTGTAAAAACGTTATTAGCCAAATAAGACACTAAACAAGAAGGCATAAATGTTCAAGCTTCACTACTTAACACTCTCTATATGCCTGATATGTTTATTAAGCGGCTGCGCCAGCAGCTCGCTGTTTAATCCTTACCCGCGCCAAGCCCAGGATTATATCCAAGCGATTAAAAGCAATACGATAGAAGCCGAAACTCAAACCCTGATCGGTAAACGTGAAAACGCCGATAATCTTTTGTATATGCAGGAAAGTGGTCGCTTAAATCAAATCAACAATGCCTTTTCGGCAAGCCAACAAGATTTTGACTTTGTTATACGCCGCTACGAAGAGTTCGATAACAGCGCCAATGTTTCACTCTCCAGGCTTGCCTCCCAGGGCTCATCCTTAATCTCTAACGAAAATGCGATACCCTATCAAGGTGCAGCTTATGAACGTATCTTCGCCCACCAATTTCAGGTGTTTAATTATCTGGCAGCCAAAGATATCGAAGCCGCCTCGGTGGAAGTACGCCGCGCAGCCGCTGAGCAACGGCGTTTGGAACTGGATTACAGCAAAGATATCGCCAAGGCTGAAACCGATGCACAAGAAAATGGTCTGGATAATCAACAATGGTTAAATGAACCCGAGCTTGCGGGCATGAATGGCCTGGCCAACGAAGTACGCAGTTCATTCTTAAATGCCTACACCTATTACACCTCGGCGGTTATCTGGGAAGCGCAAGGAGATTGGAATGCTGCCAGTGTCGATTATAAAAAGGCCCTGGAAATACACCCCAATAACACTCATCTTATAGCAGCCATCAATCGTATTGCCGAGGCTGATAAAAATCGTTTTAATAAACAAGAAAGTAATAGTGGTAAATTGGTCATTCTGTTTGAAGAAGGTTTTGTGCCTGCCAAACGCAGCTTTAATTTACATATCCCAAGCTTTCACTACGAAACCTATTTCAATATTGCCTTCCCCTATTACGACAGTAAAAACTGGCCTAGCCCACAAACCCTGACGATTAAACATGCGCAAGAGACGCTAGGTCAAACACAGGTGTTAGTGAATGTCTCATCCCTGGCGGTAAAATCGTTACAGGAACAGTCAACCGCATTGATGGTCAGGCAAATATTACGTGCTAAAGTAAAACACGAGATGCAGCAGAAAGCTCAGCAGCAAAGTGAGCTAGGTGGTTTTTTGACGACGATCTATAATATCATTTCCGAACAGGCCGATTTACGCAGCTGGCTAACACTGCCGAATACAGCCCAGGCTTTTTATCACGAATTACCCGCACAAACCCTGCAGCTAACATTACAAAGTAAGCTTAAACAACATACACTGGATGTTGATATTATTGCTGGGCATACCACGCTACTGCGGGTGATAGATGGCGGGAATCGTCTTATCACGCAATCATTTATTCTTTAAGTACATACAGGACTTATTATGCTTAAAACAACCCTAAAAAAATCCCTGGCGATCGCCATCACATCCATTATAGCGACCACCTTTTTATCCGCCTGTAGCAGCAACGAAGATAAACCCTATGTAGAATATGAAAATTCGGCGATGGATAAATTTCTGGAAGTGGGTGAACCACGTACTCGCAGAAAATACGACATGCTGCAATTCAGCGTCGATTTAACTAACCGCACTAGCAGCCCGCTAAAATTTCAATATAAGCTGAAATTCTTTGATGTCGATAAATTTGAAGTCGCCAAAGATGGCCGCCCATGGACGCCAGTCACACTAAGCGCCAAAGAAACCACCTCGGTACAAGTCAGTGCCCCCGATGCCACCGTTATCGGTGCTAAAATCTATATCAAAGAAAACTAAGGAAAAACATCATGCAGTTGATTATCAAAACATTGATTATTGCACTAAGTGCCATCGTTATTTCAGCCTGTAGCACATCTACCCAATATGGTGATGCCCAGGCGGTTGAAACCGTTAACACCGATTTTGGTTCCACCGATTTACAAACTATCGCCGCTAAAATGGTGGATGATTTATTGATGTTCCCACCGATGATTGCGATCACCAGCAGTAAACGCCCGGTGATGTTTGTCGATAGAGTTAAAAACAAAACCACCGAACATATCGATATGCAAAGCATCACCGATACGATCCAGTCTAAATTACTAAACTCGGGTAAATACCGTTTTATTGATATGGATGTGGTTAATGAAGTCGCCAACCAGATGGACTACCAAACAAAGTCAGGCATGGTTAACGAAGAGCATTCAGCCAAAATGGGTAAACAAATCGGGGCCGAATACATGCTGTACGGCAACATGTCTTCTATCGTAAAACGTGATGGCAATACCACCGATGTTTATTATAAATTCACCTTGAAATTACTGCATCTTGAGTCGGGCATTCTGGAATGGTCTGCAGAAAAAGAGATTCGTAAAACCAAGGACAAACGTTGGTTCGGCTCTTAATATTTAACACTTTTGCATTAGCGGGTCGTTATAAACCGGCTAATGTAAAAATGTCTTCACCGCCTGTAAAACCTCAGCCCGCATATCATCCGCCTCATTAACCAACTGATGATTAGCAGCTTCTATTATCACCTCTTCACAGTCACTAAAATGCTGCTTGATCGCCGGTAGATTATATTCCCACTGTACGGTGATATCTTTTAAACCCTGTACAATCAAGATCGGCGTATCACTCACACCTGAAGCTTCAAAATGAGGCTGCCATTTATCTAACGCATTAACCCAACTGGCCTTAATAACGCGAGACTGTAGAGGGTCTTTATGTTCCAGGAAGTAGACAAAATTCACATCCGCACTATTGGCCTGAAAATCCCGTTTTACCTGGCTTAAAAGATAGCGCCCTGCAAATAATAAGGCCTTAATGCCGACCCACTTTCTTGGCACAACCAGTGGCGCTAATAAAATCGCCTTTTCAAATTGATGCTGAGCATTATGTAATAAATAATCCATGCTGATCGAGCAACCCGTGCTCTGAGCTATCATATATCGCCGCCCCGTTAAAAAATCATCTGCCCGCTGTAATAAAGCCGTTAACACCTTTTGATAACAGTGAAAGTTGGCAATACCTGCACGTTCACCGGAAGACAAACCATGGCCGGGTAAATCATAGGCCAGCACATTCAAACCCTGCGCTAATAATGCGTGAATTAAATGTTTATAAAGTCCCACATGATCCATATAACCGTGAGAAAGCACAACGCTGCCCACAGCATCAGGCACCTTAAAAAAATGCACAGCGATATCAAAGCCACCCAAGGCTTGTAGACCCAAATAATGTTGTACTCCGGTCTGCGCCATAGACTCAGAAAAGTGTATGCCGTAATAATTCAAATAAGCCGCAAATGGTTTTAAATCTTGCGCCTCTTCAATACAGACGTGCTGCCAATCAAATTTGGGTAAAACTGGGATAGACGATAAATCTAACATAAACACTAAAATCCCATTAAATGGAGGACATAAAAAAAAGGTGTGGCTATTTTCATAGCCACACCTTTATCTTAATTTCTCAATGCCTATATGGCAATGTACCGCTATTAAGAAATTTTGGCTGCCAACTCGCCAGATTCGTAACGTAAGTACATATCATCCAGGCAAATGGCTGTCATCTTGCTAGCATTGCCCGCCGTGCCAAACGCTTCAAAACGATTGATAACAATCTCAGTCATCGCCTTGGTGGTTTCAGCTAAATATTTACGTGGATCAAATTCAGCAGGATTTTGCGCCAGGAAGCGACGTACTGCACCGGTTGATGCTAAACGTAAATCGGTGTCGATATTGATCTTACGTACACCGTGCTTGATACCTTCAACAATTTGCTCAACCGGCACACCGTAAGTTTCAGGAATCTCGCCACCAAATTCATTGATCACCGCCAACCATTCCTGTGGCACTGAAGAAGAACCGTGCATAACAAGGTGCGTATTAGGAATACGTTTGTGGATCTCCTTAATAAGATCAATCGCCAAGATGTCACCGGTAGGAGGTCTAGAGAACTTATAAGCACCGTGTGACGTACCACAGGCAATCGCTAACGCATCCACCTGCGTTTTTTGCACAAAGTCAGCCGCTTCTTCTGGATCAGTTAACATCTGTTCCTTAGTCAGTTTACCTACCGCGCCAACACCATCTTCTTCACCGGCTTCACCGGTTTCTAAAGAACCCAGACAACCTAATTCGCCTTCTACAGACACACCACAGGCGTGAGCCATTTCTACCGTGCGCTTGGTTACGTCTACATTGTATTCATAGCTTGATGGGGTTTTACCGTCTGCTTCTAAAGAGCCATCCATCATTACCGAAGAGAAGCCTAACTGAATTGAACGCTGGCAGATGTCCGGAGACGTGCCGTGATCCTGATGCATGCAAACAGGAATATGTGGCCATTCTTCGATTGCCGCTAAAATCAGGTGACGCAAGAAAGGTGCACCTGCGTATTTACGTGCGCCAGCAGAGGCCTGCACGATAACCGGAGAATCGGTTTTGTCAGCGGCGATCATAATCGCACGCATTTGCTCCAGGTTGTTTACATTAAAAGCTGGCACGCCATAGCCGTATTCGGCTGCGTGATCCAGTATCTGTCTCATGGAAATCAATGCCATTTTATCTCTCCGCTTCTATTCTCAGTAATAATTAATCAGCTGCGCGTGTTTTTAACATCGCAACTGCAGGTAATTCTTTGCCTTCTACATATTCCAAGAAAGCGCCGCCGCCTGTGGAAATATAAGAGACTTTATCTTTAATATTGTATTTATCAACCGCGGCTAGCGTATCGCCACCACCGGCGATAGAGAAACCTTCGCTGTCGGCAATAGCTTGTGCCAAGGCTTTAGTGCCTTCACCAAATTGATCAAATTCAAATACGCCTACCGGGCCGTTCCAGATAATGGTTTTCGCGTTTTTGATAATTTCAGCCAGCTGTGCAGAAGTATCCGGGCCTATATCAAAAATCATATCATCTTCAAGCACATCGCCAGAGGCTTTTAATGTCGCTTCGGCCGATTCTGAAAATGCCTTACCGGTAATAACATCTGTGGGTACAGGAATGGCGGTTTTTTCCATCAAAGCTTTGGCATTGGGGATCAGGCTCTCTTCATATAAAGACTTACCCACCGGTTTGCCCATCGCCGCTAAAAACGTATTGGCGATTCCGCCACCGACAATGATTTGATCACAGATATCCGCCAGACTTTCTAATACGGTTAACTTGGTAGAAACTTTAGAGCCACCCACAATAGCCACCATGGGGCGTGCAGGTTTATCCAGGGCTTTTTCAAGGGCATCCAACTCACCCGCCAATAAAGGGCCTGCACAGGCAACTTTAGCAAATTTAGCTACACCATGAGTTGAGGCCTGCGCTCTATGTGCGGTGCCAAACGCATCCATCACATACACATCACATAGCTTTGCGTATTGCTTAGATAAATCTTCGGCGTCTTTTTTCTCACCGACATTAAAACGTACGTTCTCTAATAAAACCACTTCACCGGCCTCAACCGCCACAGTGCTTTCAAGATAATCGCTTACTAATGTTACATCTTGCTTTAGCGCTTGGCTTAAATAGTTAGCAACCGGGGCGAGAGTGAATGCAGCATTTTCTTCATTTGAGCCACCTTCAACCGGGCGGCCTAAATGCGACATAATAATAACCGAAGCACCTGCCTCTAACGCCATCTTAATGGTTGGGATTGAAGCGAGAATACGGGCATCGCTAGTCACATTACCCTCTTTAACCGGTACGTTTAAATCCTGACGAATCAGAACACGTTTACCTTTTAATTCACCGCCCTGTGCCAGTGTCGTCATGCTTTTTACTGCAAGCGTCATGATGCTTTTTCCATTGGATTATTATTTATTACAAGATCTAAATGCTGTAAATTCTGTAAATGCGCGGCTACATCCAACATCCGGTTGGCGTAGGCCCATTCATTATCAAACCAGATAAACAGCTTTAATAAACGTCCACCACTGACCCGAGTTTGTGTGCCATCAACAATACAGGAGCGGGCATCGTGATTAAAATCTATCGAGGCCAGCGGCTGATCGTTAAAGCCGATAATAGCAGGCAAACTTTGGGCATAGTGTTGTAAAAGTGTATTCACCGCCGCAACCGAAACATCCTCCTTTACCACCACAGAGATATCCAGAGCCGAGACATTAACGGTGGGAATACGAATCGCCTGAGCCGATAACAGACCTGTTAACTCGGGCAGAAAACGCTCAATACCTTTTGCCAAGCCGGTATCTACCGGAATCATCGATTGACTGGCACTGCGGGTTTTACGTAAATCGGTAGCATGGTAGGCATCAATCACCGGTTGATCATTCATCGCCGAATGAATCGTGGTAATCGATGCAGAGCTAATACCGAAGTGGTCATTAATCAGCTTTAATACCGGCACCGATGCATTTGTGGTGCAGGAGGCATTGGAGATAATGTAATCATCACTGTGTAACAACGCCTCGTTCACACCAAAAACAACGGTTCTATCCACATCCGACTCCAGCGCCGGCTGTGAAAACAGCACTTTTTTAGCGCCATTTTGCAGATGGTGCTCAGCGGTCTCTCTATCGGTAAAAGTGCCACTGCATTCCAGCACACAATCAACATCGGGCCAGCGAATATCAGCAATGTTTTGATGATGACTCAATGCAATAGACTGACCATCAATCGACAAACAGTCATGCGCCACACTCACCTGCCCCGGAAAACGCCCGTGGGTAGAATCGAAGCGGGTCAGATGGCAGATAGTTTCACAATCGGCAGGCTCATTAATGGCGATAATCTGCATCTGCCCTTTTAAAACGTCAGATTCAGACAAGGCACGCAGAACCGAGCGCCCTATACGTCCATAACCATTAATTGCCAGTCGATACATCAGTGATGGCTCAAATATCTAATAAAGCTTCAGCGTCTGTAACAATACGCTCAACCGTAAAACCAAAGAATTTAAACAAATCACTGGCAGGTGCGGATTCACCAAAGGTATCCATACCTACAATACGGCCGTCTAAACCGACATATTTATACCAGAAGTCGGCGATGCCAGCTTCTATAGCGATACGCGGTAATACTTCTAACGGCAGTACACTTTGCTTGTACTCACCGTCTTGGGCATCAAACAATTCAGTACAAGGCATGGATACAACACGCACTTTTTTGCCTTTGGCGGTTAATTCTTTTTGTGCATCAATGGCTAATTGCACTTCAGAACCGGTAGCCATCAAGATCAACTCAGGCATGCCTTCACAATCCAATAAGATATAACCACCCTTGGCAATATTAGCGACTTGGGCTTCATCTCTAGGCTGACATTCCAGCGCCTGACGCGAGAAGATTAACGCCGATGGGCCGTCGATTTTCTCAATCGCTGATTTCCACGCTACCGCAGATTCAACGGTGTCACAGGGACGCCAGGTATTTAAATTAGGGGTGTAACGTAGGCTGGCAATTTGCTCAACTGGCTGATGAGTAGGACCATCTTCACCCAGACCAATAGAGTCATGGGTATAAACAAAGATAGAACGTTTCTTCATCAAGGCTGCCATACGCACTGCATTACGGGCGTATTCCATAAACATCAGGAACGTAGCGCCGTAGGGCACTAAACCACCGTGTAAGGTGATACCGTTCATCATTGCACTCATCGCAAATTCACGTACGCCGTAATACACATAGTTGCCAGAAGCATCTTTAGCATTGATGCCTTTACAACCATTCCATAAGGTCAGGTTAGAAGCGGCTAAATCGGCAGAGCCGCCTAATAGCTCCGGTAACATCGGGCCAAAGGCGTTTAAGGTATTTTGTGAAGCTTTACGTGATGCAATTTTCTCTGCTGCCGCCTGGCATTCTTTAATGTATTTATCCGCATCGGCAGAGAAGTTCTCAGGTAATTCACCGGCAGTACGACGTTTAAATTCAGTCGCAAGCTCTGGGTAAGCCGCAGCATAGGCTGCAAATTTAACATCCCATGCAGATTCCGCAGCTTGGCCTTTTTCCTGTGCATTCCATCCGGCGTAAACATCTTCAGGAATCTCAAACGGTGCATGTTTCCAACCAATGGTTTCACGCACTAATGCGATCTCATCATCACCTAAAGGTGCACCATGACAATCTTCCTTGCCTTCTTTATTCGGTGAACCTTTACCGATAATAGTTTTACAACAAATAATCGTTGGGCGTGTGTCATCGGCTTTTGCCGCATCAATCGCTGCTCTTAATGCATCGGTATCATGGCCATCAACCGCAGGAATGACCTGCCAGCCGTAAGCTTCAAAACGCTTAGGTGTATCGTCGGTGAACCAGCCTTCCACTTCACCATCAATAGAAATGCCATTATCATCGTAGAACGCAATCAGCTTTCCTAAACCTAAGGTGCCGGCCAAAGAACAGGCTTCATGTGAGATACCTTCCATCAAACAGCCATCACCCATAAATACATAGGTGCTGTGATCAACGATGTCATGCCCTTCTTTATTAAACTGATCCGCCATGATCTTTTCAGCCAACGCCATGCCTACACCGTTGGTGAGCCCCTGACCTAAAGGCCCAGTGGTGGTTTCAATACCCGGCGCATAACCGTATTCCGGATGACCTGGAGTTTTGGAGTGCAATTGACGGAAATTTTGTAGATCTTCAATGCTTAGATCGTAACCCGCTAGATGTAATAGCGAATAAATTAACATAGAGCCGTGACCATTGGATAAGATAAAGCGGTCGCGGTCGGCCCATTCTGGATTCTCTGGGTTATGTTTTAAATAATCATTCCATAATACTTCGGCGATATCTGCCATGCCCATAGGTGCACCGGGGTGACCCGATTTGGCTTTTTGCACGGCATCCATAGACAAAGCGCGAATTGCATTAGCGAGATCAGAACGAGAGGCCATTGAAAGCTCCAGTTGAGTTTTTGACGGAATAAGGGGCGCGTATTTTCCCGCTTTTGACGATCAAGTGCAATTGAAAGCGGTGCATTCTTATCATTTTATCAATGATATTGGCTAAATAAGCCTGAACTGATCACAAATGCCATCAACATCTACACGCCATAAACATTTATGTAGATATTTATACAGGCTTTAAATAAACCTGATTTCAGCCCCCGCTCCCTGCCCAGCATTTTTTACCACTCCATATTTAATAAAAATATATCCAATCTCATTGGCTAAGCTGTCAAGAAAATAGATTCAATTAACGTTGAGCTACTAAGATTTCAAACCCTCCTGCACTATTAAGCACAAAGGTCTAATTCGAGCTTATTCTTCTTGTGCTGTACGATTCATCAACAGCACATACACCGAGAAAATCAGCGATAAAATCAAAATAGATATTTCGATCTGATCAACCACATCAAAATTAATCGCAAATGCACTCCAAATGCCGGATGGTGATAAATCCATCTGTAAGCTCTCTACGGTAAAACCTAAACTAGGGCCTATCATCGCCATCATAAAATGCCCTGCTCTTGGGAGGAAATTAGACAATACGATAAGAAAAAATATCATCGAGGCACCATGAAAGGTTTGTTTAAATATCTCCCCTAAGGCCTTAGATGAGGCACTTTCTCTATGCCCATTAAGACTCGTCGACATGATATTAAGCAACTGAGCGGCTAAAATGGAAAACTCCATCACAATGATAACCGAGTCGGCAAACAATCCCAGGTAGTAGTAAAAAATGGCGATCAAAGAAAAAACAATAAAGCTCTGAAACACGGCTAGCTGATCCGTTTCTTTTTCACCTCGAATAAGCTCTGCCCATAACACATCCACCATCCAGCTATGTGCTGCCTCCACCTGAAAAACAATATATTGAATAAGACCGATGATAAAATTCATGAAGCTATTGACCTATGCTTTAGGTTTTTATTAGCGCTAGATTACAGCGTTATAATAATGCTGGAGTATCATAACTATTTCGCTCTACACATGATTATGTAACCATGGGCCATTATTATGGAAGGACCGGTTTATACCATGGCGGATGCAAAAGTGTGGAAAGTTTTTAGTGAAGGCCAAATACAGGCTAACGCTGAATACACTATCGTTTTAGAAAAACTGCAACGTCATTTTAAAGTCAGTCCTGATAAAGCCAGCTCATTACTTGCCGATGACCGTGTATTAATTAAATCTTGTGGCTGCGAAGCCGAAGCCAATAAATACCTTAACGCGCTGCAATCTATAGGTTTGCTCGCCAGCATAGATTCCCCACCCTCGCCAATCGCTTTATCCATCACTCCTATAGAAACCGATATAACACCCAACTTTAACGTAAGCGCTATATCAAGCGCTATAATGACATGCCCTAAATGCGGAACAGAACAAGCGAAAAAGGCTGAATGTGCCTCTTGTGGCATCATTATTGTGAAATATAATGAAAAACTCGCCCAGATATCTACTGAACAAGATGAAGATAACACACCAAGCTCACCCACACCTTTTGCCCGGTTACAAAGCCCGCCAATGATGATTGCGAGTGTCATCATCATTTTTCTAGTGACCATCTTCATAACAGCCTCACCGCAAGGTTCTACCATAGGTTCTTCAGCACTCTCGCAACAGCAATTAGAGCGCCTGAAATATGCCCGAGGTTTACCTTCCTCATCTGCCGATGAAGTGAGACAGTTACTAGCGAACAAAGATTATACGGAACTGGAATATGAGCTGAATAACATGTTAGATGCATTGAAACATGATATCCAATGGGAATACCCCATCATGAAAATCTTTGATCAGTTATCCAGTGAACAAGGCATTCAGGAAAGTTACCTTAATGACTGGATAGACAACACTGACAGCGACTTAAGTTATTTAGCCAGAGCTTATTTCTACACCAATGAAGGTTGGATTAGCCGAGGAAGTAAATATGCAGCAGAGACCTCCAGCGAACAAATGGCGGCATTCAAAAACTATCATGCCGAGGCCTATGATGATTTTATGTGGGTAAAATCCAGAGGTAAGGCTTTGCTGCCCTTATATGCTGGGCTTGTGGAAATCTCACGGTCTCAACAACAGCTTAATGCTCGCACGATTCTCGACGAGGCCATTCAACACTACCCTGCAGGCTTTTCTTTCAGAAAACAGTATGCCATTAGCCTGATGCCTAAGTGGTCGGGCAGTCAAAGCCAGCAAGAAGCATTTGCGCAAGAGACCGAGGCGTATATCCCGTTAAACCCAAGGCTCAGCGTTATTTTAGGTTATCAAGCAGCCGAGCTAGGCAGACAGGCTAAAAATAATAAAAACATGGGCCGCTGCATCAAACGCTACAACGAAGCCCTGTCCTATGGTGTTACCGCTTTATGGCTGCATAAAAGAGCCTACTGCCTGATGAAAGATGAACAATACGAAGCGGCTGTGGCCAATGCAGATTTGTCATTACAACTTGAACATCACCAGCATGTGGTACAAATCAGGCAATATTCAGCCCATAAAATTTAATCTGTACTTGCCGTATTAACTACTGCTTTTCGCTATTTTGCGGCATGCTATTTTGCGGTTCAACAATCTGACGGCTATCCAGCGTTGAGGCCCACCAGCCAAACCACACAACTAATACCACAATCAAAAACACTAAAAAATAGATATAGCCTTTCAAACTCACCTCCAATGACAACATAAACAATGTTCGGCATAATAAGTCCTTAATCGAATAAAAACACGCCCCATTTATTACTAAATGCTTTAATAGTTATGTTCCATCGTTTTTCTCTTCTTACATTAAGCCTGCTTCTATCTACACTTCTTAGCTCTGCAAGTATTGCCAATGTACCTCAATCATTTAGCCAGGCTAAACGCTTGGCCGTGGATATTTATATTGATCATCAAAGCTCTTTCTATTGTGGCTGCGATATTCAGTGGCAAGGTAAACGCGGCCTACCCGATTTAAACAGCTGCCATTATCAGGTACGTAAACAAGAAAAACGCGCCAATCGTATTGAATGGGAACACGTTGTGCCCGCCTGGCAATTTGGCCATCAACTACAATGCTGGCAACAAGGCGGACGGAAAAACTGTAAGAAAAATAATAGCCTATTCAAAAAAATGGAAGCCGATTTACACAACCTAGTACCCACCATAGGCGAAGTTAATGGTGATAGATCCAATTACCGGTTTAGCGACTGGAACGGAAAACCTAAGCAATACGGCCAATGTGAGATGGTGGTTGATTTTAAACAACGCAAAGTACAGCCACCTATTGCGGCACGTGGCAGTATCGCCCTCAGCTATTTATATATGCAACAGCGTTACGATATAAAACTTTCACCCTCACAACTCAAACTCTATAACACATGGAATAAAAGTCACCCGGTTGATGCGTGGGAATGTGAACGTAACCGGCGTATCAGGGCTATTCAGCTTAACAGCAATCACTTTGTGCAAAACCTATGTGAATCTAAACGCGGTTAATCATTCAAAGCTATATCAAAATATTTTGATATAGCTTCATTCTACTGCTACACTTGCGCGCATGTCATCCAGCAATACAGCCTCAACGCAGCTAACATCTAGCAACGAACAACTAGCCCAGCTCTGCAAAGCCAGTGCCGACGGCCTACGCCTGGATATTTTGCGAGTGCTCAGTGGCGACTCTTTCAGCGTGCAGGAACTTTGCCAGATTCTCGGCTTAAAGCAATCGGCGCTAAGTCACCATTTAAAATTGCTTGCTAGTGCCGAACTCGTCATTACCCGACGTGAAGGCAATACCTTATTCTATCGGCGCGGTCTTTTTTCGCATGGGCATTTATTTTGTGACTGGCAGGCCAGCTTGTTTGCCAGCATTGATCGCTGCCCTCTCAATAGTTCACATCGCAGCGGTATTACCCAGGTTGAAGCGGCAAGAACCGCATCATCAAAAGCCTTTTTTCTGGAAAACGCGGCGAAGTTTCGTGAGCAACAAGATTTAATCGCAAGTTTTGAGCAATACGCAGACAGTGTAGCGACCTTTATTGCCGGTTTAGAACTGCCTGTTGAAAACCAATATGCCAAGGCGATAGAAATTGGTCCAGGCGATGGCCGATTTTTAAGTTTCTTATCCCCACTTTTTGCCCATATCAGTGCCTATGATAACTCCAGCGCCATGATCGCTGCGGCTGAAACAGCCGTTATACTTGAAAACTTAGATAATATCACTTTGGTGCTGGGTGATAGCGCGTTGGCAAGTCAGCAGCAAAGTAATGCCGATTGTGTCGTGATTAATATGGTTTTACATCATATTGCATCCCCTGCCGATATTTTTATCCATAGCGCAGAATTATTAAAACCCGGTGGTGCGTTAGTTATCACCGATTTATGCCTACATGATCAAACCTGGGCGCAAGAAGCCTGTGGTGATATATGGCTAGGTTTTGAACCCGATGACCTCACACATTGGGCAAAGTCTGCAGGATTAGAAGAAGGGCAAAGCAGTTTCCTTGCCCAGCGAAATGGCTTTCGCATTCAAATTAGACATTTTTACAAACCCCATTCCCAAACTCTCAGTCAACCCTCTCAAAAAGGTACATAGAACCATGAGTGAATATTCCATTTTTACCTCGGAATCCGTATCCGAAGGTCATCCTGACAAAGTGGCCGATCAGATTTCTGATGCGGTATTAGATGCCATCATCGCCCGCGACCCTATGGCGCGTGTAGCGGTAGAAACGTTAGTAAAAACGGGCATGGCAGTTATCGCCGGTGAAGTAACAACCTCTTGCTATGTTGATTTAGAAGATATCGTGCGTAAAGTGATTTGCGATATCGGTTATAACAGTTCCGATGTAGGTTTTGATGGCGATACCTGTGCTGTGCTTAATGGTATAGGTAAGCAGTCTGTAGATATCAATCAAGGTGTTGATAGGGCCAAGCCTGAAGATCAAGGTGCGGGAGACCAAGGTTTGATGTTTGGTTATGCCACCAATGAGACCCCAACGTTAATGCCTGCGCCGCTTTATTATTCACATTTATTGGTGCAGCGCCAATCAGAGTTACGCAAAAACGGCACCTTACCGTGGTTACGCCCGGATGCTAAATCTCAGGTGACCATCAACTACGAAGGCGACAGCCCAAAAATTGATGCGGTAGTACTTTCTACCCAACACGACCCAAGCATTTCTTTAGAAGATTTACGTGAAGCCGTGTTAGAAACCATCATTAAACCCGTATTACCGGCAGAAATGCTGCATGAAGGTACGCAATACCACATCAACCCAACGGGTAACTTTGTGATTGGTGGCCCGGTTGGCGATGCAGGCTTAACCGGCCGTAAGATTATTGTTGATACCTACGGCGGTATGGCGCGTCACGGTGGTGGTGCGTTCTCGGGTAAAGACCCATCAAAAGTAGATAGGTCAGCCGCTTATTACGGCCGTTATGTTGCCAAAAACATCGTAGCTGCAGGCTTGGCTGATACCTGTGAAATTCAGGTTTCTTACGCGATTGGTGTTGCAGAGCCTACGTCAGTTTCTATCAATACCTTTGGCACAGGCAAACTTTCTGATAAAGAACTTTCTAAGGTTGTATTAGAGGTTTTTGATCTTCGCCCCTATGCAATTCAAAACCAGCTAGAATTGCTAAACCCGATGTATCAAATTACAGCGGCTTATGGTCACTTTGGGCGCGAGCCTTATGAAGCGACTTATGAATACGAAGAAAACGGTGAGAAGAAATCTAAAACCTTTACCGCTTTCACTTGGGAAAAAACCGACAAAATCGATGCGCTTAAAAAAGCGGCAAACATCTAACCATTAAAGATAGGAGATAAAATAATGAGTGAATTTACAGATTTTAAAGTAGCTGATATGTCTTTGGCCGAATGGGGCCGTAAAGAAATCGACATCGCCGAAGGTGAAATGCCTGCATTAATGGCATTACGTCGTAAATACAAGGCAGAACAACCTCTGGCCGATACCCGCATCATGGGTTGTATTCATATGACCATTCAAACCGCGGTATTGATTGAAACATTGATTGATCTGGGTGCCGAAGTACGCTGGTCTTCTTGTAATATTTTCTCGACTCAGGATCACGCTGCCGCAGCTATTGCCGCTGCAGGCATTCCTGTTTTTGCCTGGAAAGGTGAAACCGAAGAAGAATTTTTATGGTGTATTGAGCAAACGATTTTATCTGAAAAAGATGGCTCTGAAGTTTGGAAAGCCAATATGATTTTAGATGATGGCGGCGATTTAACCGAGATGGCGCATAACAAATACCCAGCCATGTTAGATACAATTCACGGTATTTCTGAAGAGACCACTACCGGCGTACACCGTTTGTTGGAAATGTTAGAAAAAGGCGAGTTAAAAGTACCCGCCATCAATGTTAACGACTCAGTAACTAAATCCAAGAACGATAACAAATACGGCTGCAGACATTCTTTAAATGATGCACTCAAGCGTGGTACAGATCATTTATTAGCCGGCAAAAAAGCCTTGGTTATCGGTTACGGCGATGTAGGTAAAGGTTCAGCGCAGTCCTTATCTCAAGAAGGCATGATTGTTAAAATTGCAGAGATTGATCCTATCTGTGCGATGCAAGCCTGCATGGACGGTTACGAAGTGGCATCGCCTTACATCAACGGTGTAAACACCGGTGATTTATCCGGTGTAGATGCGGCATTATTATCCAAAATCGATTTGATAGTCACCACTACCGGCAATACCGATGTCTGTGATGCAAACATGTTGCAAGCACTGAAATCAGGTGCGGTGGTTTGTAATATCGGTCACTTCGATAACGAAATCGATACCGCTTATATGCGTGAAAACTGGGAGTGGGATGAAGTAAAACCTCAGGTACATAAAATCTACCGTAATAAAGCAGAAAACGATCACCTGATTTTATTATCAGAAGGCCGTTTAGTGAATTTGGGTAATGCAACAGGTCACCCTAGCCGTATCATGGATGGCTCTTTTGCTAACCAGGTTTTAGCCCAGATTTATTTATGGGAAGGCAAGTTTGCTGATTTACCTGAAGCTGAAAAAACCGCTGCACTTTATGTGCGTGTATTACCTAAAAAGCTGGATGAAGAAGTGGCCAAAGATATGGTTGAAGGTTTTGGCGGCGTATTGACGCAGCTAACCACAACTCAGGCTGATTACATCAACGTACCTGTTGAAGGCCCTTACAAGCCAGAAAGCTATAAGTACTAATCTGTATCGCTAACGAGGTTTCGCCTCGTTAGCGACGTTTAAGAGAGTCACTATGTCTAATCCTGATAAACGTTTTAGTTTTGAGTTTTTCCCACCTAAAACCGACGTAGGTAAAGAAAAACTGGAAAAACTCTGGACCGATTTAAACACCCTGAATCCCGCGTTCTTTTCGGTTACCTATGGTGCCGGTGGTTCTACCCGTGATAATACGTTTTCTACGGTAGAAAAAATGCAAGCGCAGGGTTTAAATGTTGCACCCCATTTATCTTTTGGTGGTGATGACGAAAAAGAAATGAACACTCTGTTAGATCGCTATAAAGATTTAGGTGTAGATCGCATTGTAGCTCTTCGTGGCGACATTCCTTCAGGCATGGGTGCAGCACGTATTGTCTATGCTAACGAACTGGTTGAATTTATTCGCGCACACTCCGGTGATCATTTTCATCTTGAAGTTGCGGCATACCCGGAGATTCATCCGGAGTCTAGCAGCTATACAACGGATATCGCATTCCTGAAGAAAAAGTTAGATGCCGGTGCTAATACCGCAATTACACAATATTTCTTTAACGCCGATTCTTACTTCTATTTTGTAGAAGCGTGTAAAAAAGCGGGTATCGATAAACCTATTTACCCTGGCATTATGCCTATCACCAACTTCACTAATTTGTGCAGATTCTCGGCTAACTGTGGCGCTGAAATTCCACAATGGCTTAAACGTAAAGTAGAGTCACTAGGTGATGATAAACAGGCCATCCAGGAATTTGGTCAGGAGATGGTGATTCGCCTCTCTCAGCAATTGTTAGACGGAGGTGCACCCGGCATTCATTTTTATACGATGAATCAACTGGAGCCAATTCAATCTATCTACAAGGCTGTTGTTTAACAGACTAATAAAATTCAGGCTGTTGTTTAACAGCCTTTTTTTTATGCTATAAATATAAGTCATATTCAAACAGGAACTTACCATGAAAAATTTCTTAGCAGCCTCCCTCCTCAGCCTCTCTTCTACCTTTGCGCTTGCCGATGAGGCCAAAGTTTATTTTATAAGCCCAGTAGATGGCGCTACCGTCACCAGCCCGGTTACGGTAAAGTTTGGCCTCACAGGTATGGGTGTTGCTCCAGCCGGTGTTGATAAAGCCAATACGGGTCATCACCATCTACTGATTGATACCGCATTACCGGCCATGGATAAGCCTGTTCCCAAAGATGCGCAACATAAACATTTTGGTGGTGGGCAAACAGAAACCAGCTTAAAACTCGCTAAAGGCCAACATACCTTACAATTATTATTAGGTGATAAAAGCCACATGCCACATAATCCAGCAATCTACTCTAAAAAAATTACGATTACCGTAAAATAAGATTGTTAATGCGCATACCCAGAATTTTTACTGATCAAACCCTGTTCTCAGGCACAGAAATTACACTTGAAGAACAGGCCAGCAATCATATTTCTCGTGTATTGCGCATGCAAGAAGGCCGGGATCTGATTCTTTTTAATGGCCAGGGTGGCTATTTTCAGGCTCAGATTGCCAGTATTACAAAAAAATCGCTTACGGTTTCTATTACTGAGTTCTTCGACGAAAATAAACAGTCAGCTCTTCCTACCGAACTAGGCATCGCTATATCCAAAGGCGATAGAATGGAATGGCTTATTCAAAAAGCCACCGAACTGGGCATTCATTCCATTACGCCACTGCTAACAGAAAATTCACAGCTTAAACTCAATGCCGAACGCATGGCAAAAAAACAAAAGCAGTGGCAACAAATTGCGATCAGCGCCTGTGAGCAATGTGGGCGAAACATCATTCCCGTTATCACAGAAATTCAAACTCTCTCAATCTGGCTTCCTACGGTAAATGCTGAAAAAAAACTCGTATTACATCATCGAAGTGATACCCGCCTTACGGGTGACAAACCTGCATCTGTAGCATTACTTATTGGCCCGGAAGGAGGACTGTCAACAACAGAAATTTCTTCAGCGCAAACGCTTGGTTTTCAGGCGTTAACACTGGGTCCTAGAGTGTTACGTACCGAAACCGCACCATTAACAGCACTAAGCATTATTCAATTTCAGTGGGGTGATTTTTAATATGCTTAGCCATCATCTGTTATGCCTGATATTCATCACCTGTTTTTCTAGCGCTGCACTGGCTCAAGATATCAATTCTGAAGCCAATCAAGCTTTATTTTTGGAATATGAACAAATAAATGCCCGCCTAGAAAAAGCTGAAACATCGACACTAGCCCTCAAAGATAAAATCCAGCAAAGCAGCGGTAATGATAAAACCTCATTAGAAATTCGTCAGTTTGATTATGCTGTAGAAATGCTAAAACAACTCTCTGCATTAACTAACAATATCGATGCACAGGAAAAAGCGGGGATTGATACGTCACAAATTCTCAAAGTTATCAGCCCCAAGATGTTATCTTACGGCCCATTGATTAGAGACTTTATTAATAGAACAGAAGCTAATTTTAATGCGATAAAACCTCAGCTAGAAGATGACAGCACGGCCTATATTCTTGCCCTCTCTAAGCAACTGAATCATATCGACACCGCCTTAGCCGCGCTATTTAATCATGTTAAAAATCTAAATACCCTGCATCTAAACAATCAACATTCCACCAATTATATGCAAGATGAACTATTACGCAGGGCTGAATTACTGACCGGTCAATTACAACTTTTAGCTCAAACCCGTGATGCGCTGCAACAAAAACTGCAGCAAAATGAAAAAGACCAGGCTCTTATCAATCAACTGAATTTTGTCTTGGATCAAACAGAATTAATCACCGCAAGTTTACGTCACACCACCAAGCTAATGACTAAAGCCGGGCTTGATAGCACAACCTATAAAAGCAGCATGATAGAATCTACAGGCCATATCAGTACCGATATTCTCAATTATAAAGTCTTAAAAAAATTGCTCAACCATAAATTTGATGATGTTCAAACGATGATTAAAACCGATGGCATAGAATTTTTATTTCGCTGCGCCATATTTGTCGCCATCATGCTGGGCTTTTGGCTGCTATCTGCAATAACCCACCTTATCCTGCGCTTAAGCTTTGATAGAAGTAGCAGTGGCAGCTATTTGATGAAACATATGATGCTGGTCATCATCTCTCGCTCCATCATCGGCATAGGATTTCTTGTGGCGTTATCTCAATTAGGGGTTTCGTTATTGCCTGTATTAACTGGGTTAGGTATCGCTGGCTTTGTTATTGGTTTCGCCCTTCAGGATACATTAGGAAACTTTGCCTCGGGCATGATGATATTAATTTATCGCCCCTATGATGTTGGGGATACGGTGCAGGCAGGCAGTGTTTTTGGCTGTGTCAGTAGCATGAATTTAGTTTCAACAACGATTATGACCATCGATAATCAAACTCTGATTATACCTAACACTAAAATATGGGGTGATGTTATTACCAACGTTACCGATCAAAAAACACGCCGTATTGACATGAAATTTAACCTGCCATTAGAAAGTGATGTCGATGAAAGCCTAAATTTTTTTAAACAACTGATTAAGCAACAGCCAGCAATTCTTAATGAACCCGAACCGCTGATTGAATTAAATGCTATTCATAATCATGCTTTAGAATTTATTGTTAAACCCTGGGTTAATACCGAAGATTATTGGTCTACGTACTGGGCTATAAATGCGGAGGTAAAACGTCAGCTTGATAAAAAAGGCATTCAACTGCCCGTGCAGCAGCATAAAATCATATTACAGGATAAGGGCTGAAACGCCCTAACAGATAAGATTAAACGTGATTATAAGGCCTGGATTTTATCCTCAATTTTTTGTAAATCGGGTAATACAACCTCCTCACCCAACAGCTCTGCTTGCATCACCGTTACATCACCTAATTCGGCATCACGAATAACCGCCAGAGATTCATTATTGATATGCTGCATCCTTGGAGCCTGAGCAATAACAAATGCCCAGTACAGCATCTGGTCACGATTATGTACCGCATTAACTACCACTACTTTATAGGCTTCATGCGGAATATCCACACCATTCATTCTATCAAATGAGATAAGCGGCACTGAGATATTTCTCCAAGCCATCTTGCCTATATACCAGGATTCCTGACCTTCATCTTCATCAACAGAAGATGGATATTCTACAATCTCTGCAATAGCGGTATCGGGTAAAACCAACAAGCTATTATGCATTTGAAAGAGCAAGCTATTAACTACCTCTTGCTGGCGACTCACATTAGCATCTGCCATAAAACATCCTTAAAACTTCATATAACGTTGGTTTAAATGTTGTGCCAGCGCCTTGCTATTACCGATATAACTGGCGCTTTTATTTGCAATCACCGCATCCGGCATAGACGAGCATATACAATCATCTGGCTTTTGCGCCCAAACAGGAACGCCTTTTTTACTTAAGTTTAATGCCGACATGGCACCATCATCACACATGCCACTAAAAACGATCACACCCATTTTAGAGCCGAAATTCTTGGCAACATTCAGCATAAGCTGATCAAGATTAGGTGTATAAGGAGCTTTCCAGGAAAGTGTTTCCGCCACTTGAAAGCAGCCTCTTTCATCAATCTGCGTCATTCGATGAGAGGGTATAACCGTGACCGTCGCACGCTTTAATAAAGTCCCACTCTCACCGTAGCTTACCTCAAAGGGGCATTCTTTATTTAAAACATCCGGTAAAAATTGTGCAAAGCTTTCTTCGATATGTTGAGCGTAAATAAAAGCAATCGGGAGATCTGCATTAAGGTGCGATAAAAACACTTTTACGGCTTCCGGCCCTCCCAAGGATGCAGCAATTACCCAGACATGTTCAAACTGTTCTTCTTCGGTCAACGCTCTAACAGCGATAGGAATACCATCATCATCACGTTCTTGTTGTAAAACCTTTGTGACCTTTTCTTCTAAACGCTGTCGCCATTGTTTATAAGAAAAATCATCAACTACAGAAGGCATATCATCAGCCAAAAAGATAGTTGCGTCAGTCCACTCACTCAAACAATCAAAGATCTCAGCGGCATCTTTGCTGACAACCAGCCACAAACTTGAATCCACTGGATCGGATGCTAAAAGTTGCTCCGCCGTTAAACAATGTTTAACGTCACAGTGAATGGTGGTTAAAATATTGCGCAAACGATGCAGCATGGCCATATCATCTGCGACTAATCCAACTGAACTTTTCATAGCCTCATCATCAAACGTTGCTTAAGCTAACCGTTACCTTAATCTACTGATTAAGACTGTATAACTTCAACTCCGGTCAAACGACTAATCGTTTGCAATAATTCTCGTTCCTGGAAGGGCTTACCTAAATATTCATTAGCCCCTAAAGAAAACGCTCTATCTCTATGTTTATCACCCGTTCTTGAGGTGATCATACAAATAGGAATATGCTCCAGCTTATCGTTATGGCGTATGCGACTGACCACTTCAAAGCCATCCATACGCGGCATTTCTATATCCAGCAACATAACATCTGGCAGATTTTCCATTTCTTGTAATTGCGTCACTGCATCCAAGCCATCTTTGGCGAGAATCACATCCAGACCATAGCGCTCAAGCAAGCGAGATGTCACTTTTCTTACCGTTACAGAATCATCTACCACCATGACACGGGTTGCTTCCACTTCCACATCCAAAGCTTCTGCATCAATAATATCTTGTGCATCAATAATCCTGGAAGCATCGGCACGAATAAGTGCAAGCATATCGAGGATGATTACAACACTACCATCACCTAACACCGTTGCACCGTTAAGGCCTTCAACCATAGAAAACTGTGGCCCCAAGGTTTTTACTACAACCTCCTGACTGCCTAACAGCTTATCAACTTGAACGGCAACGGTATATTCACTGGAGCGTATCAAAATAACCGGTAACGGCATCGTCAAACCATCCAGCTTAGCCTGCTGACCTCGGTGTAATAACGAACCCATATAACGCAGGTTATAAGATTGTCCCGCATATTCAAACATCGGTGCATCAGGCTGATAATAGGCCTCTAACTCATATGGGCTAACACGCACAATACCTTCAATCGTATTTAAAGGTAGCGCATAAGTGTCATTACCCAAAGTTACCATCAACGCGCGGTTAACCGATACGGTAAAGGGTAGACGTACAATAAACTCAGAACCATTTCCCTGCTCGGAATTAATTTCTAAGGTACCACCCATTTGTTTGATTTCACTGTGTACTACATCCATACCGACACCACGGCCAGATATTTGTGTCACTTTCGCAGCGGTAGAGAAACCTGCATGCAAAATAAACTGACAAAGCTCATGATCGCTTAACTGCGCATCGGCATCTATCAAACCACGTTCTATGGCTTTTTCGGTAACCGCTGCAATATTTACCCCGGCACCGTTATCTTTTAAGGTTAAGACAACTTCGCCACCATCACGGCTTAGTACCAGTGTTATTTTTCCTTTTTCATCTTTACCTGCCTGCTTACGAACATCCGGCATTTCAATACCGTGATCCACCGCATTACGTAACATATGCTCTAACGGTGCGATCATGCGTTCAAGAATAGTTCTATCCAGCTCACCTTCGGCATTTTCAACATTAAACTCTACTTTCTTACCAAGCTCAGAGGCAATTTGTCGAATAATACGGCGTAAACGTGGCACCATACGAGAGAAAGGCACCATCTGGCAGCGCATTAAACCCTCTTGTAATTCAGAGTTTATACGTCCCTGCTGTACCAATAAGGTTTCCATATCACGCATTTTGTTGGTGAATGTCGTTGAAATATCATCCAAATCCGAAGCCGATTCTATCAACGATTTTGATAGCTGCTGCATCTGCGAATATCTATCCATTTCTAATGGATCGAAATTTTCCAGACCTTCATTTTCCACCTGCTCTTGGCGGAATACAATTTGTGCTTCGGTTTCAATTTCCAGCCTACGTAACTGACCATGTAAACGATCAACCGTCACATCCATTTCATCAACAGAATAAGCTAATTCATTCACCTGCTCTTCAACCCTGGCACGACCAATCGAATTTTCACCGGCCAGGTTAATCAGGTTATCCAACAGATCAGGCGCAACTTTAACCGGCTCTTGAGTCGAACGTTTTTGCTGCTGCCTATGATTAAAACTTTCAATAAAATTCTTGGTTGCATCGATTGCCGCTTGAGATATATTGGACGACGTTTGCTCAACATCAATATCCGCACGGATAGGCACAACATTATCCTGCGCAACAGATTCCTCTACTGGCTTAACAGTCGTTTTTTGTAATACTTCCAGTTTTTGATTTAACTGCTCGTGGAAAGCTTGTAACTCATCAACAAAATTCTCGTCACCCAGCTTGTTATCGCGTTCGGTATTGATAATAAAGGTTTCGAAATCATGGCTTAAATCACCGATATCCATTTGCTCGGCAAGTCTTGCACCACCTTTTAACGTATGTAAAAGGCGTTTAATACCATCTAAAGGTTTAAAGTTATTTTTATCTTTATTTAATGCTGCAATGAATTCATCGATACCTTCATTCTGCTCAATAGCCTCTTCCAAAAACAATTGCATAACTTCATCAATTTCATTCTCTTCAGAAACCTCAGATACAAGCTGTGCCATGACCATTGGCTCTACCGGCTTTTGCACTTCTATAACCGAATCAACCAGGGGTTCTAGAGATAACTCTTGCACGGCATTTGTTGAGCCGGCGTTCTCCAGTTCTAGTACACAATCAACCATCTGTACCACTTGATCTAGATAGGCCTTTAACTTGGTGAAAAAGTTTACATCAAATTCAGCAGCAAGCTCTGCTGCCTCTATCATGCTTTCATAATTATGGGTTAAATCACCTAAGCTAGGTAATTCGGCGAGCCTTGCACCACCTTTCAACGTATGCAACACACGTTTTAACTCTGCAGTTTCAGTGATACGACTATGATCTTCAACCCAAGCCATGGCACTGGCTTCTAACGCTGTGACAAGCTCCTGCGCTTCTTCAGCAAAAATTTCCAGAGTCTCTTCATCTGCTACGGCATATTCTTTTGCCAATGCGGTTAAATCTATAGCCTCAAGCTCAACATTTACAACGCCGCCAACATTATCTTCAATTGGACTTACTGAGATTTGGTTAGCCAGTTCAGGGCTTTCTACTTCGATAGAGACTTGATTCAATAACGGTTTTAAAACTGATTCCTCCAGCGTAGTAGAGTAATCAACCAGACACTGTATTTGACTTTGGTATTGTTCAAGCTGCTGGAAAAAAGAGCCTGAATAATCTGATTGATACTCTGCCTTTTCGATAACTGATTCATATTCATGTGTTATATCACCCAACACCGATAACTCTGCTAATCTTGCGCCGCCTTTCAGTGTGTGTAATGCACGTTTGATGTCAGGTAATTTATCGAGTTCATCTGGCTGATCTATCCAGTTATGTATATAACCGTCTAACTCATCCATAAGCTCATTGGCTTCTTCGATAAAGATTTCTAAGATTTCTTCATCGGCCTGCTGCAATTCTTGCTGATATAATTTTGTATCGATGAGCACATCGAGCTTGTCAGCATCAACAATAGCTTCTGCGTTTCTTTCTTGCGGGCTTTGAGATTCTTCAGTAACGCTACCTTCAAACTGAGCTTGCTGTAACAAGCTAATAACATCATCAGCAGCCTCAACAGTTTGATGCGCTGCGATCATATCAAACATATCATCAAGTTCATCACTGGCTTTATCGGCCAATATAAACAACGCTTCATTAGCTGGCGCGATTGATAGTGCAGCCCGTTCATAATAGTCTGCAAGGGCCAATGACAGGCTGGCAACTTCAGGATAGTTTGCTGTCGCGGCTGTTGCACCTAAACGGCTTATATAGCTTACCAATTCCAATTTTTCAGCCGATTCAATTTCGTCTCTGCGCCACTTTATTAACAGCTCAGCCGCATTGGTTAAACACTCCAAAGCATCATTTAAAAGAACGGAGTATTTATCCGTTAAGCCTGTGCCGTCATCATCATCTGAAGATGATATTTCTATACGTCTTGCATGTAAGGCATTGGCATCTTCAATAAAGCTTAAACTGACTTTTGTATGTTTTAAGGTCTTGGATTTCAACCCTGATAACTGCTGCTGCAACAATTCTGCAGCTTGCATAAATACCGCAAGGATTTCCGCATCAGCTTTTATTTGATAGTTACATAAATCCCTGACTAAAGATTCAATCGGAGAAACGGTCTCGGCCATTACCGTGACACCTGCCATATAAGCACTGCCTTTTAAAGTATGGAAGGTGCGCTGTAAATCAGCACTCACCTCAACATCTTCAAAACCTGGATCTATACGCTCCAGATAATCTACAAATTCCTGAATACAGGCCTCGGCCTCTCCTGCAAATATTGCAGCTAACTCTTCTGAGTCACCATCATCTTCCTGTTCAAATAATTCAATAGCATCCGGCTCTACAACCTCAGCATCAAAAGACGCTAATTCAACAGTCTCTTCCTCTAATACCTCAATCTCCATAGAGAGATCGTTATCAGTATTATTTTCAGGAACAACCTTCCCTTCCCTCTCGGCATCAGCCTTGGCAATAATCGCATTTACTGCCGCTCTATCTACCGCAGATTTATTTTCAAATGCACTTAACATAGACGGTACGTAAGCAGTTGCCTCTTCTAATATCGCGATGCTATTTATAGTCATTTCGGCATTGCCATCCATGACCTTATTCATCATGCGCTCTATAGACCAGGCAAAGTCACCCATTACAAACGCTCTAACCATACGGCCAGAACCTTTTAACGTATGGTAGGCACGACGCAGCTCGGCTAACGCCTCCATGTCACTTGGATCTTGTTTCAACTTGGGCAGATTAACATGGATATTTTCTAAAACTTCGGCGGCTTCTTCGGTGAAGATTTCCAGAATCTCTTCATCGATTTCATCTTCTTCAGGTTCTGCTTCTGAAACAACACTATCTAAATCATCGGCTGCGTCTTCAGCTATCGCAGGGGTAGATATTAATTCAGCAGTTTCTCCACGCCATTCACTATCTGCTTTGGCAATAATGGCATCGACGATTGTTCTATCAATTTCGATTTTATTTGCAAAAGCTTCTAACATGTTAGGAATATACGCAGTTGCTTCTTGCAGAATCAACAAACAATTTTCTGTAACCTGAGCTTCCCCATCAAGCACACGATTCATCATGCGCTCAATCGACCAGGCAAAATCGCCCATCGTAAATGCCTTCACCATACGGCCAGAACCTTTTAACGTATGGTAGGCACGACGCAGCTCGGTTAAGGCTTCATGATTATGAATGTCAGTAGCCAGCGTGGGTAGATAGTCATTGATATTTTCAATAACCTCGGCGGCTTCTTCAGTGAATATTTCTAATATTTCTTCATCTACTTCATCTTCTTCTGGCTCACTGTCAGCCGTGTTTTTCGCAGCGTTTTCACCTGATGTCATCGCGACATTAGAGGATGTTCCATAACCTAATTTAATCAAGCTTTCATTAGCCCCCTGTAGAATCAGGGCTAGCTTTTTATCACTTTCTGCATGCGAACATTCAAGGTAATAATCCAAACTAGAAATCACATCCGCGTAAGACTCAATGATTTGCCATTCGGGGGCCTGATGTAGATTTAATAATTCATTTTCAATAAAGGACTTTGCCGCAGCCAAATAAGGCTGTAACTGTAGAAATGCACTTCCCTCTAAGCTTTTATGTAATGCACCTAACAAGCGGGGAACGGGTCTAATTAAATTGCTATCCCATTGTGCTGCTACACACTCAACAAACAACTCTTTAATTTCTTCTAGTTTTTCTCTGGAGCTACTGGTTAACTCACGATTATGGCTCTGGGTTTGTACAGGCTTTTTACTAACACTTTCAGCCCCAGCTAATGCCTCATTCAACTTATACGTATCTCTTAACTCATCAACTAACGGTGTAGATACTACGGATGTCGCCACGCTATAGAGTAATGTTTTTAATAACACTGCATCCGGCTGTTCCGCCAGTGCAGTAGGCCCATTTTGCTCAAGCTTTTTAATTTCTTTATCCAATAATGCTAAAGCTTTCTTGGATTCTAACTCTGCCGGTTGATTTGCCTGTTTTAACAATTCAGTAATCGCAAATGCAATTTTCCACAAAGGTTCGGCGGCGGTGTTTCTACTGATTTTAAGCAGAGCAGCACAAACTTTGCAAAGCAAATTATAGTTTTTATCCAGATTTTGACTGCGAACAATGCCAACTAAACCTTTTTGAAAACCCTGACGTAACTTACGCGTCAACTCGTTAAATTCATCGGCTGCAATAGCGGGTTTTTGATGCTCTACGGTTCTTGCATAACTGATATTGGGATTAAATATATCCGCTTCTGATATAGCATGATGAGACTGATTTGGAGCTAACGCCCGAACGGCATTTAATGAAGGTAATAACTGTTTGGCGTCATCTTCACCTGAGTCATTCACTTGATTAACATAAGCCACCAACATTTTGATCGCTTTTAATAATTCAGAAGCACACAGGGGTGAACGGGCAGCAGAAATTTCTTCCTTCTGCATCGCTGCAAGTACTTTTTCAATTTCTTCGCTTAACAATGCTGCGCCATACAGCTCAATCATCTTTAAGCTGCCAGCTACCTGATGTATATACGTCAGGCAGAATCGTAGCTGAGTCACATCATCCGAGTTTTGGACAAAACTTTCCAGTGCATCAGCAGCCTGATTTAAGGTATCTTCTATTTCACGGCTCACCCATTCCAGGGCTATATAACTACGCTTATCTGACATCTTTACCTAGCCTCAGTTATGCAATTCGTTGGTATGCTTGCACACTATCATTCTTCACCCGCTCTACCATTGCATTGCTCCAGCCAACAGCTTCCCCCATACCCAGGACTAACAGTCCCTTCGGTTTCAAGCGTTTAACTAATTCATCTAATACTTCGTTACGACGCCAACTCTTAAAATAAATAAGAACGTTTTGGCAGTAAATCACATCCATATCACTAACTGGTAAGTTCTCAAGCTCAATAATATTAGCCTGGACAAAACAGACTCTATTCTTGATTTTTTCTACTACCTGACACCCCGATTCAGTCACGTTAAAATAACGCCCCTGCATTCCCGTATCAACAAACTCAAGCCGACGAGGAGGATAGCGACCTTTACGTGCCTCAGATAATGAAGCCTGACAAATATCCGTTGCCATAACCCCATAAAACTTCTTTGCCCCCATACCTTCAATGCAATCATTGGCTAACATGGCCAATGAATAAGGCTCTTCTCCGGTGGAGCAAGCTACACTCCATAACTCCAGTGAGCGCCCTGAATCTTTACTTAGCATACGCTTAAAAAGGTATTTTCTAACAAATTCAATCGCATCTTCATCACGAAAGAAACGGGTCTCTTTTACAGTTAACGTTCTAAGTAAAGCTTCCCACTCTAACGCACCACCTTTGTTTAAACAGACAATACGATAATAATCATCATAATTAGCACAATCAATTTCACGCATACGCTGACCTAGGCCAGTTTGTAAAATGATTTTGTGCCGCTCAAAAGATATGCCGGTACGATCTTCAAGCAGTGTCTGCCACTGCTTGAATTCTTCATCCGTTAAAGGCGGTAATACATTGAAAGGCCAAACCATGATGAGTATTTAAACTTTTATCTTGGTAAAAGAAGCAGCTTATGCTGCTTCTTTCTCTTCAGGCAAGGTGAAACCAGCTACCGAGTTACGTAATTCGGTTGCCATATCGGCAAGGTTACCGATGGAGCGTGCAGTTGCTGTTGTACCGGCGTTAGTTTGCTGGGTGATCTCTTGGATAACGTTCATCGTATTCGAGATATGACCTGCAGATGCTGCTTGCTGACGTGCCGCATTGGATATGTTCTGGATCAAGTCTGCCAGTTCCTGCGATACTTTCTCGATCTCTTCCAGAGCCATACCTGCATCCTGTGCCAGTCTAGCACCACGTACAACTTCCGCCGTGGTTTGTTCCATCGAGATGACCGCTTCATTGGTATCTGATTGAATCGTTTTAACCAGTGCTTCAATCTGCTTGGTTGCAGCAGATGAACGTTCTGCCAGACGCTGTACTTCATCCGCAACTACTGCGAATCCGCGACCGGCATCACCAGCCATCGACGCTTGAATAGCCGCATTCAGTGCCAGGATGTTAGTTTGATCGGCGATGTCGTTGATCAGGGATACGATATCTCCGATCTCTTGCGAGGATTCACCGAGGCGCTTGATACGTTTTGCCGTATCTTGAATCTGCTCACGGATAGTATCCATACCGTTGATGGTGTTTTGTACCACTTCGGCACCGCGGTTGGCGATTTTTACCGAGCGCTCTGCTACCTGAGTTGATTCGGCGGCGTTTGCAGATACTTGATCGATGGTCACTGCCATCTCGTTAACAGCTGCCGATGCACCGGCGATTTCCTGGGCCTGATGCTCGGAAGCTTCGGCAAGATGTAATGCAGTGCTTTGCGTCTCTTCAGCAGCGTTAGATACTCTTAACGCGGTGTCGTTTATTTGTGATACCAGGATACGTAGTTGATCGATGGTAAAGTTAATCGAGTCTGCAATAGCACCGGTGAAATCTTCGGTTACTGTAGCGGTCGCGGTTAAATCTCCGTCGGCTAAATCGGCCAATTCATCAAGTAGACGTAAGATAGCTTGTTGGTTACGTTCGTTGGTAGCACCCGTTTCAGCTAAGCGTGTACGTGTATTTAAGAAAATTTGCACACCAATCAAACCGCCGAATAAAACCAGCGCCAATGCAAAGAATGCTGCAGTTTGCACGGTTAATGTACGGTTTTCACCCAGGTTATTAATATTATCTGATAACTGACTGGTCTCTTCCATCATGATCGGAGAATCAACCAGGATCTCATCTGCAGCTTCATGGACTTTTTTCAAGTCAGGAGAAGCCTGGAAAATATCATCAACCGAGGTGGTGATAAATTCAAATAGCTTGGCGATTTCTTTTAGCGCCTGTCTTGCTTCCTGATCCTGTACGCGCTTGATACCCATCGCGGCATTACCATTAATCATACTGTTTAGCACTTGACCAAAGGTTGATGCATCCGTATTAAATTGGTCGGCTGCTGAATCTGTTCCTGAGCCACCGGCTAACATTTTATCAACATTGGCTTTGATACGTTCTGCACGCCAAGTTTGTTTCTGCGCTTGAGCCACCTGATCGGATGATGCGCGGCTATCAATCAAGATATCCACAACAGTGTCATACTTCTGCTGTAGTTCAGGGATCGAAGCAGAGAGTGTGCTGGCCACTTCGTGTAAGAATAATACCCTGGCCTTATTGGCATAGATCGTTTGTGAAGATGAATCTACACGCTTCCAAACTTTTTCTAAACTCACCAAACCTTTAGGTAATTGATCGGCTAATGGGGGTAAGCCCTCTGCAATTATACCCGTTGAAAGCTTCGCAACTTCTACCGCAAATTCACGGCGAACACGTTCCAGCTCTTCAAATGCGGTTTGCTTTCCTTCTGCTGATTCACGTGAATGTGTTGATATCTGCTGAGCCAATACACGCATATCACTGGTTATTTCCAGATACTCCGCATCATTGCCTGCATCACTTACTACCTGAACAATATTCCAAACAAGGCCTATTGCTGCTACTAATAGAAACGCAAGCAAAGCAACAACATTTTTGTTGCTTGTCTGGTTTGCAATCATCGTGGACGATGTAGTGCTCATCACCAACTCCTACCGGTTTTATGAAATTGTTTAGCTGGCCTAAATTTTACCAAGTTAAGCTGCAGCAGCATTAAAAAATCGTGGATCTCGAACTAAATTATATGGACTGAAAGACATCCAGGTTAAGCCGTCTTGTTCATATGCGCCCTTTGAATAAGCAGCCAGATGGCTAACTTTTTCAGGGAGATCAGACACGGCCAGATTTTCAGGGAAATGTTGCATACCATAGGCCTCATTTACAACCAAGCCGGCATACAAATCGCCCATTTCTAATATAAGAACACGACGATTCAGGCGGTGAGCCGAAGGCTGACCACCAAAAAAAACTTCTAGATCAAATAAAGGTAATAAGCGACCACGTACATTTGCCAAACCTAACACCCATTCCTGAACGCCAGGAAGCCGAGTGACACTGGGCACAGGCAACATTTCCACCACCTCACCTAACGGTGCGATCATGCGTTGCCCAAGGACATTAAATCCTATCCCGCTCCAGCGTTTCTGAATATCTTGCTGCGCAGGTAATGCAGGCCCTATGGACTGAATTTTCTGTGAAAGCTCTACAAGAAATTGAAACGGTTCACTAACAGACATACTTTTGCTTGAATCCCTTTTATTATTAATACAGGTTGAATGTATTTTTATTCAACCTGCTTAGCCAGCTAGGTTATCGGCTATTGTTTTCATCAGCAATTTTTCATCGATAGGTTTGGTTAAAAAACCCGCAGCGCCTTGACGCTTGCCCCATAATCGATCTGTTTCCTGGTCTTTTGTGGTCACAATAATCACAGGTATATGGCTGGTTGAGTCATTCCTAGTGATTTGACGGGTTGCCTGAAAGCCATTAATTCCTGGCATAACAACATCCATCAACACCAAGTCTGGCAACTCTTTTTTAGCCAGCTCAACGCCTTCTTCTCCACCACCTGCAGTAGAAACCAAATGACCATTTTTTTTCAAAATCTCAGTCATTTTAAACGTTTCTGTCGGCGAATCATCAACAATCAAGATACGAGCCATACCGTCTCCAACACCTACTTCTGCTATCTAATAGCAATTAATTTTTTATATGCGCTTCAATAGCACTGATAAGTTCTGACTTACTAAACGGTTTGGTCAAGTATTGATCAGAACCTACAATTCGCCCCTTGGCCTTATCAAATAAGCCATCTTTACTGGATAACATAATAACTGGGGTAGATTTAAATTCGCTATTATTCTTAATCAATGCACACGTCTGATAACCATCAAGTCTTGGCATCATGATATCTACAAAAATAATATTGGGTTTAGCATCAGCAATTTTAGCCAGTGCATCAAATCCATCGATAGCCGTAATGACTTCACAACCTACTTTTTTAAGCAGTGTTTCTGCAGTTCGACGAATCGTTTTACTATCGTCAATAACCATCACTTTTAGATTTTCGAAGTTGCCTTCCATCTTTTTAGAGCCTTAACCTAATAGTCGTTGGGAACAAATTGCTTTTATTCGCGGTCTTATCGTTTTATAGCAATATTTATTTTTATAATAAGATTTAGTAATTAATGGCCAACATAACCTTTAAACTGGGGGTTTGTCTATGCCTAGAACAAGATTTCAATAAAATTGATAAGCGCCTTTGCACTTATCGCCCCAGCCAGTTTGTTATAGAATAGACACATTAACACTAATCACCAGTTTATGACGTTTTGTGACCACTATTAACAATATACTTTTTGTTATTTCACTCTCGATCATTTAAAGATGGATTGCCCATATGAGCATTAAAATCGGGGTTGTTATGGACCCTATTGAACTAATAAACTACAAAAAAGACAGCACCTTAGCAATGTTATGGGCGGCTCAAGATAGAGGTTGGGAAATATTCTATATGACCGCCGACAAACTCTTTTTGGATAACGGTGTCGCTAAGGCTATTGCCCACCCGTTAAAAGTCTTTCGTGATGCGGATATTTTTTTTGAAAAGTCCGCAGCGCTAACAATCCCTTTAAGCGATTTGAATGCAATTTTAATGCGTAAAGATCCGCCCTTTGATAATGAATTTATTTATAACACCTATATTTTAGAAGCCGCCGAACGTGACGGCTGTTTAATTGTGAATAAACCGTCAAGCCTGCGTGACTGCAATGAAAAAGTGTTTGCTACGCTTTTCCCACAATGCTGCCCCGAGGTATTGGTTTGTTCCGATGCCACACTGCTTAAAGCTTTCCATCAACAACACCAGGACGTTATTTTTAAACCTTTGGATGGCATGGGTGGCAGCAAGATTTTCCGCCTCAAGGCCGATGACCCCAATGTCAGTGTCATTATCGAAACGTTAACCGAACACGGCACAGAAACAATTATGGCGCAGAAATTTATTCCTGAAATCACCTCAGGGGATAAACGTATCCTTATTATTGATGGCGAACCCATGCCTTATGCGCTGGCCAGAATCCCCGCCAAAGGGGAGACCCGCGGCAACTTAGCCGCTGGTGGCAGCGGTGTACCGGTAGCACTGAATGAACGGGACTATTGGATTTGTGAACAAGTGATACCAACCTTAAAGGAAAAAGGGTTATTATTTGTCGGCCTTGACGTGATTGGTGATTATTTAACTGAAATTAATGTCACCAGCCCAACCTGCATCCGCGAACTTAACAACGCCTACGATCTGGATATTGCAGGTAAACTGATGGACGCCATTGCCAAGCGTTTATAAAGCGCGGGTAGTGCTAATAAGGCAACATAACAATAAACATACCAGCCATTAATCAGACCCGATAAAACATGCTTCAACACGATCCTGCAGCCAAGACCCACAGCCGTCTTGGCTTTACCCTGACCATGGCTATCGCCCTACATGTTGCCGTAGTGCTAGGTGTGGGTTTTGCCATGCAAATCCCCACAGCACCGTCTTCAACCCGTATGGATATCACCTTATCGAATTATAAAACCGATAAAGAGGTGCTGGATGCCGACTTTGTTGCACAAACCAATCAAGAAGCCAGCGGCTCAGAGTCGGTGAAAAAAGAACTGACAACCACCGAGTTTGCAGAGATCAACAGCGCCACCATCAATAAAGTTCAGCCCATCATTGAGATGCCCAATCAACAGCGTACCGATCATAATCGCCAACGGGTCACCAGCATCAATAGCCAGATCAGCATTGAAGCAGAGCAAAAACAGGCCGATAAAAATGCCAAGCTGGATATGCAAGGTGAACATGAGCGCCTGCAGCGACATGTCGAGATGGCGTCATTACAAGCCAAGCTTGACGAGCTGCAGCAAGTTTATGCCCGCCTGCCCAGAATTCGTCGCTCAACGTCTGTCGCAACAAAAGCAGCAAGTGATGCCGAATACCTCTATAATTGGCAGCAACGTATAGAAACTATTGGTAATCAGCATTATCCCCAGGCAGCCAGAGAACAGGATTTATACGGTAATGTTATTCTGGTGGTGGATATAAATAGTGACGGCTCGTTGAACAAGGTCAAAATAGGCCGCTCTTCGGGTAATAAACTGCTTGATGATTCTGCCCTGAAGATTGTCCGCCTGGCGGCACCATTTGCCCCGTTTCCAGCGGAAATGAAAATGACCACCGATATATTCCAGATTATCCGCATCTGGCAATTTCGTAAAAACCGCTTCAGCGATCACGCTGCCGAAAACGAATAGCAGCTCAGAGCAATATAAACATGCATAAAACCGGCGATACAACCATTCTAAGTGATGTTCAGGGACAGCTACTGATAGCCATGCCGGGGCTGGAAGACGAGCTATTTAATGGCAGTTTGATTTATATTCTTGAACACAGCAAAGAAGGCGCTGTCGGCATTATCATCAATAAGATTCTGGATATCGATGTTAACGAAGTCCTGAGCCAGATTGATAACAAATACTCAGATACGCAACATGCCACAGCGGTATTAAAAGGCGGCCCTGTCAGCAATAACCGCGGCTTTGTATTACATACCAACGCGGGCGAAAACTGGCAGCATCAAGTTAAGCTGTTTGAAGGTTTATATCTGACCACCAGCGCAGATATACTTGAAGCGCTGGCCAAAGGAGAAGACATTGGCCAGTTCCAACTTGCCTTAGGTTATTCAGGCTGGTCACCCGGGCAACTCGAAGAAGAGTTAGCGGCCAACTCTTGGATTAATGTCAGCATCGACAAAGAGATTCTTTTTAACACCCCCTATGAAGAACGCTTACATGCTGCCGCCCAAAAGCTAGGCATCACCTACAGCCTGCTTTCAGCCACTGGCGGCTCTGCTTAGATGTCGTATTGAGCCTAACGCATACGCCCCATCACATTACCGGAATCCTCTTCCTGATCTTGCATCGATAAACCACCTTGCTCGGCTTCAGCCATAAAGTCATGTTCTGAATCCAGTTTAATCATCAAGCGTAAATCATTGGCAGAATCGGCTGAATTTAATGCATCATCATAGGTAATCTGTTTACTCTTGTAGAGGCGGAACAACGCCTGATCAAACGTCTGCATACCCACCTCGTTAGACTTTGCCATCAAAGGTTTAAGGGAAACAACATCACCTTTTTTGATTAAATCCGAGACCAGAGGTGTATTCAACATAATTTCAATCGCCGCCACACGGCCCTTACCATCCGGGGTTCGAATCAACTGCTGCGCTATCATACCCTTAAGGTTCAACGATAAATCCAGCCACAATTGATCATGACGCTCAGAAGGGAAGAAGTTAAGAATTCTATCCAAGGCCTGGTTGGCATTATTGGCATGCAATGTACATAAACATAGATGCCCGGTTTCAGCGAAAGTAATCGCATGTTCCATGGTTTCCTTGGTACGTACCTCACCAATCAAAATCACATCGGGGGCCTGACGCAGCGTGTTTTTTAACGCAATCTCAAAACTATCGGTATCGATGCCCACTTCACGTTGAGTCACAATACAGCCCGCATGAGAATGCATAAATTCAATCGGGTCCTCTATCGTTATAATATGGCCTTTAGAGTTTTGATTTCTATGCCCTATCATCGCTGCCAGCGATGTCGACTTACCGGCCCCAGTACCACCAACAAAAATAATTAGGCCGCGTTTGGTCATCGCTAAATCTTTAATGATTGATGGCAGTTTTAATTCATCGATATCTGGAATATTGGTTTCAATTCTACGTAAAACCATGCCCACCAGATTACGCTGATAAAAAGCCGAACAACGGAAACGCCCTACCCCTCTGGCCGAAATCGCGAAGTTTAGCTCTTTATCACGCACAAAATCTTTACGCTGGGTATCCGTCATCACCGACATCACCGTCTCACGGGTTTTTTCCGGCGACAGTTTAGTAGTCGTTACTGGCACCACTCGACCATGAATTTTAATGCTGGGTGGCACACCGGTAGTGATAAAGAGATCCGAAGCCCCCTTCTCTACCATCAATTTTAATAATCTATCAATATCCATAACGGACCTTCTTTATGATCTGCGTTGCCTGTATTGCTTAAAGCATAATTGAAAAACAGCTATTAATTAAAGTTCTCTGGGATTTTTGCCTTTAATTTAGCCTGGGTTTTATCAATCACCCGTTTGGCCAGTAATTCTTGTAAACACTGATCCAACGTATTCATGCCAACGCTCTTACCGGTTTGTATTGCAGAATACATCTGCGCTATTTTATCTTCACGAATCAGGTTACGTATCGCCGGTGTACCTATCATGATCTCATGGGCTGCCACACGTCCACCACCCACACGTTTTAATAAGGTTTGGGAAATAACCGCCTGCAGCGATTCCGATAACATGGAACGTACCATGGCTTTTTCTGCCGCCGGGAATACATCCACCACACGGTCAATGGTTTTTGCCGCTGAGGTGGTATGTAACGTACCAAACACCAAATGCCCGGTTTCTGCAGCGGTTAAAGCTAAGCGAATGGTTTCCAGATCTCGTAACTCGCCGACTAAGATGATATCAGGATCTTCACGTAACGCAGAACGTAGGGCTTCGTTAAACCCGTGGGTATCTCTATGTACCTCACGCTGATTCACCAGGCATTTCTTCGATTCATGCACAAATTCGATGGGGTCTTCAATCGTCAAGATATGTTCATATCTGACGTCATTAATATAATCAACCATCGCCGCCAGCGTGGTAGATTTACCCGAACCGGTAGGCCCTGTTACTAACACCAAGCCACGTGGTGTATCGGAAATATCTTTAAACACCTGGCCCATGCCTAACTCATCCATGGTCAGTACTTTTGACGGGATGGTTCTGAATACCGCACCGGCACCACGATTTTGATTAAAGGCGTTAACACGAAAACGCGCAACACCGGGCACTTCAAACGAGAAATCGGTCTCCAGATATTCTTCGTAATCTTTACGCTGTTTATCGTTCATGATTTCATAAATCAGAGAATGCACTTCTTTATGATCCATAGGCGGTAAATTAATACGCCTAACATCGCCATCTACACGAATCATCGGTGGCAAACCCGCCGACAAATGCAAATCTGATGCATTTTGCTTTGCACTAAAGGCCAGTAATTCTGTAATATCCATTTTTTCCCTCATTATGAGTCAGTTAGAAGTGGATCTTCTAACAAAGTGTTAGACTGGCTAATATCTAACTTTTTTTATTTGATTGGTTTAATCCTATCTATGCCGCCGCTAGAAAACAACATCACAGCAGTTAAATTACGTATTGAATCGGCTTGTTTAAAGGTTGATCGCCCTATTGCAGACGTCTCTTTATTGGCGGTAAGCAAAACACGCTCAGCTAAGACTCTAAAATTAGCTTATCTGGCAGGGCTTCGCCAATTTGGTGAAAACTATGTTTCCGAGGCGCAGGAAAAAATACCACAACTCCCCGCTGATATAATCTGGCACTTTATAGGCCCTATTCAATCCAATAAAAGCCGCATCATCGCGGAAAACTTCAGTTGGGTACAAAGCCTGGATAGAATCAAGCTGGTGCAACGCTTAAATAATCAACGCCCTGAACACCTGCCTCCTTTACAATGCTTGATACAGGTAAATATCAGTGAAGAAGAACAAAAGGCGGGCATAGCCCCGGATCAAGTGGAAACCTTGGCCAAAGCGATTATCAACAGCCCTCGATTAACGCTGCGCGGTTTAATGGCTATTCCTAAAGTTACAGAAAAAGCTCAGGAAAACGCAGCTATATTTGCTAAAATGACCGCACTTTTTAATCATTTAAAAACATTAAGTGCTACCGTAGACACACTCTCCATGGGCATGTCTCAGGATATGGACGAAGCTATCGCTCAGGGTTCCACCATGGTCAGAATCGGCACCGACTTATTTGGCCCAAGAAACTAGGATATTTTATGTCTTCTCCCCACATCGCCTTCATCGGTTCTGGCAATATGGCCAGAGCCATTATGGGCGGATTAATCAACAACGGCTTTGACGCTAGCAATATCAGTGCTACAGGCAGAAGCCAGGCCAAGCTTGATCAACTGAAAACGGAACTGGGCATCCAGGTAACTACCGATAACAATGCCGTGATCGCACAGGCTGATGTTGTTATTCTGGCGATAAAACCTCAGCAGATGCAGGCAGTATGCTTGGAGATTCAAGCGGCTGTAGAGCAGAAAAAACCACTGATTATTTCTATTGCGGCTGGCATTACAATTCCCATGATACAGAACTGGTTATCACCTACACTCTCTATAGTGCGCTGCATGCCCAACACACCTTCCTTGGTACAATGTGGTGCCAGCGGCTTGTTTGCCAATGCAGCTTGTAACACAGAACAAAAAAAGCTGGCAGAATCTTTATTGCAGGCCACAGGCATTGTAACGTGGGTAGATAAAGAACACTTGATGGATGCCGTCACGGCGGTTTCAGGCAGCGGCCCGGCCTACTTCTTTTTAGTGATGGAAGCCATGCAGGAAGCTGGGGTAAAATTAGGTTTAAGCCCGGAAACCGCCAAGCAACTGACACTGCAAACAGCTTTAGGCGCAGCTAAAATGGCCCAGGCTAGCGATGTAGAAACGACAGAGTTACGCAAAAGAGTCACCTCTCCAGGAGGCACTACCGCTGCAGCGCTGGGTGTATTTGAACAACAAGGTTTAAAGGCAAGTTTTGAGTTAGCCTTAAAAGCGGCCGATAATAGAAGTAAATCTTTAGCAAAAGAAATGGAATAAGGAACCACAATGTCTTCATCCGTCAATCAGGCACTGCTATTTCTGGTACAGAATATCTTTCAGCTGTATATCTTTATCGTATTGATACGTTTTCTGCTGCAAGTCGCCAAGGCCGATTTTTACAACCCCATGAGCCAGTTTGTCATTAAAGCCACTGCGCCGATATTGACCCCGTTACGCCGATTAATTCCAGGCATCGCAGGCCTGGATATCGCCGCCCTGGTGCTGGCACTGCTGCTGCAGTTTGTCATGATTATTCTGATTTTCCTGATAGCCAGTGGCACCTTCGCCAATCCCATCACCTTATTGATTGGAACGTTTGCTGGCATTGTCAATAATTTGGTCAGTATTTATTTCTTTGGCATTATTATTTCTGCCATTTTAAGCTGGATTCCACAGGCGCAGGGCCATCCTGTCGCACAGCTGATATCCCAGCTGGTTGAACCGGCTCTGGCACCGTTTAGAAAACTGTTACCAGATATGGGTGGCATCGATATATCTCCGATCTTAGCCATCATGATATTCCAGGTATTACGTATATTGTTACAACCTTATGTTGTGGTATAAGACACGAGAAAAAACACCCGCTATGCCATAATAGCGCTGTAATTGATGAAGCTTTCGAAAAGTAGATGGTATGACAGATTTTTTAGATCAGATTAAATGGACAGATGACGGCCTGGTGCCCGCCATCGCCCAGGATCACAAAACCGGCGAAATTTTGATGATGGCCTGGATGAACAGGGAGTCCGTCGCGTTAACGGTGGCAGAAAACCGAGCGATTTATTATTCACGTTCACGTCAGAAGATTTGGCGTAAAGGTGAAAGCTCCGGCCATATACAAGAATTAAAGAGCATGTCTATGGATTGCGATAACGATGTGCTGTTATTGCAGGTCAAACAATTAGGTGATATCGCCTGTCATACAGGTCGTCGCAGCTGCTTTTATCGTGAATATCAAAATGGCGAATGGGTGACCACCGCCGATGTATTAAAAAATCCGGATGAGATTTACAATCATGAATGATGTATTAACGGCCCTGACGCAAGTTTTAGAACAACGTAAAAATGCCGATGCCGATTCTTCCTATGTCGCCAGTTTGCACCACAAAGGCTTAAATAAGATTCTTGAAAAAGTGGGTGAAGAAGCCACCGAGACAATTTTGGCTGCCAAAGATGCAGAAACCAGCGGTGACAATAAAGATGTTATCTATGAAACCGCCGATCTGTGGTTTCACTCGCTGGTTATGTTAAGCCATCTGGGTGAATCAGCAGATGCCGTATTAAAAGAGCTGGAACGCCGCTTCGATCTTTCCGGTTTGCAAGAAAAAGCCAACCGTACAAAATAAGTTATAAGGCCGCATTATGGGATTTGGAATTAAAGAACTGGTTATTATCCTGGTTATCGTGATTTTATTATTTGGCACTAAAAAGCTGAAAAGTATGGGCACGGATCTGGGGGGCGCATTAAAAGGCTTTAAAAAATCCATGGGTGATGAAGAAGAAATGCCTAAAACACTGGATAAAAAAGACGCCGATACCATAGAAGGTGAAGCTGAAGAAGTGTCCTCCAGCGATAAAAAAAGCGATAAATAAATCCGATGTTTGATATTGGTTTTGGTGAACTGCTTATTATTGCCGTTCTTGGGCTTTTGATACTGGGGCCTGAACGTCTGCCAGTGGCGATTAAAACCATAGGCCTATGGGTAGGGCGTTTTAAACGTAGCTACAGACAAATTCGCTCAGAAATAGAACATGAGATTGGCGCGGATGATATACGCCGACAATTGCATAATGAAGAGATTATGCAAAGCCTGGAAAACAGCAAAAAACAATTTGATGATTTAGCCCACGAAACGCAGGATCAGCTAGACGAGCTCAAAAACATCGCCAAACCGACATCATCAACCGCTAAAGAAGCCAACAGCAAAAACAATGACAACTCCTGAATCCGATCAACCAGACGAAGGCACGGAGCAACCACTGACGTCTCATCTATTGGAGCTGCGTAGCCGCCTATTACGTAGCCTTGTGGTTGTTCTGATCATTTTTGCGGGCCTATTCAGTTTTGCCAATGATATCTACACCATCGTCTCCGTACCGCTGGTGAATGCGCTGCCTGAAGGCAGTCAGATGATTGCCACCGATGTGGCCTCACCTTTTCTTGCCCCCTTTAAATTAACCCTGGTCTTGGCCATCTTTATCGCCGTACCTTATCTATTGGCTGAAATTTGGGGCTTTATAGCCCCAGGCTTATACCGTAATGAAAAACGTTTATTAGCCCCGGTTTTATTTTTTAGCATCCTGCTGTTTTACGCGGGTATTGCCTTTGCCTATTTTGTGGTCTTTCCGCTTATCTTTGCCTTTTTCAGTGCCGCAGGCCCAGAAGGTGTCGCCTATACACCTGATATCAGCCGTTTTCTGGATACCGTATTAAAGCTGTTTTTTGCCTTTGGCATCGCCTTTGAAATTCCTATTGCCACCATCGTGCTTATTTATACCGGCGCAACCACAGCAAAATCATTATCCCAGAAACGCCCCTATATTATCGTCGGCTGCTTTGTTGCGGGCATGTTATTGACCCCACCTGACCCGGTTTCACAGTGTTTAATGGCTCTACCCATGTGGCTGTTATTTGAAATAGGGGTGTTATTGGGTTATCTCATCAAACCCAAGAAAAACGCAGAAGAGGCACAAGACACAGACGCCGATTAAAGCACTACCATTTCCCGGCCTGCACGCTTACAATCAAAACTCTATTATGCTGACCGGCAGGCCCTAATATGCAAGTTGTGCAACTCAACGACCTACGTGAAAAGTTGAAATCTCTGCGTATAGAACATCGTCTATTGGATCAACAGATCAATCAGGAAGGCCGACCCACCTCGAATGCCCTGGAAATTCAACGTTTAAAAAAACGTAAACTCGCGCTTAAAGACACCATCGTAAGGCTAGAAAGCCAACTTATTCCCGATTTAAACGCTTAAAAAGCCAAAGTAACACGTTTTAGGAAGCCACAAGGATGATTGACCTCTACCAGTTTACCCCCGCTTTTGGCCATGCCAATATCAGCCCGCCCTGTATGAAAGTAGAGGCTTTTTTACGCCTTAGTGAGCTGCCTTTTCAGATCATCAATGAAGACAATCCCGCCAAAGGACCTAAAAGCAAGCTGCCGTTTATTCGTGATAACGGCCTGGTCATTGGTGATTCAGAATTGATCATGGATTATCTGGAAAGCAAATACGATTTCAGCATGGATGGCCATCTCGATACGATCAATCGCGCCCACCATCAGGCCTATTCACGCATGTTAGATGATCATCTTTATTGGGCCCTGGTTTATAGCCGCTGGATGGATGAAAAAAACTGGCCCGTGTTTAAAAAACAGATTTTTGGAGCCATGCCCCCACCGATAAGCCATCTAGCCGCCTGGTTTGTAAAAAAAGGGGTAAAAAAACAACTACATGAGCAAGGTACTGGCCGCCATAGCCGGGATGAAATTTACGATATGGCTAAAAAAGACATCAATCAGCTGGCCGTCTACCTGGATGGCAAACAATGGTTTGGCGGCAGCTATGTCAGCAAGCTAGACATCTCAGCGGTGGCCTATTTAAGCAATATATTATTACCCGAATTAGACAGCCCCATGGCCGATTGTATTCGTCAACATGATAATCTCTTGGAATATAGCGAACGCAACTATTCGATTTTTTTCCCGGAACCTATCGCCGAAAGACAGATGCCCGGTGAAATACCTAAATCCATGCAAACCAGCGATACAAGCACTGTTAACAACTCATAAATCAAATGTGGCTACAGCCTGAGTATGACGCTTTTGTGGATAGATGCTTTCAGGCTGTACAAGACCCACCAGCGGAGCATCTGTTAACCAGACTTCAACACGGCCATTTTTCAGTTTTAAACCTTCATTATCATTGGATGCCACCGGCATAAATGAACCCAGGCCGATACTTTCCGCCACCGGTACACCTTCACGCAGCAGCGCTGATCTCACCGCCAACGCCCGAAATCGGGATAACACCAGATCCTGACTCAAGCGCTCTCCGGCATCTGAAAAACCAATCAAATACACATGTTTGTGTTGATTTTCACTGCGCCGTAAAAAGCCCAATAAACGTCGAATATCTTCATGGGCTTTATTATCCAAACGTGGGCTACCCTGGGAGAAGCGGAAATTAACCGACAAGCGCCGCCCCTGCTGCGCCAGCGTCTGATAAGCCTGAGGCACGGCAGCAGATCTGCCAACAGGGCTTTTAAAGCTGCGGATATTCTGTGAAACAAAACCTACAGACTCAACAATACGCTGGCCCACATCAGACTGACAAAAGGCAATGAAATCTCTAACCCAGGGCGAAGCACTTTTGGGTGGCATATAAAAATACAAACGCCTGGCCAGCGGATAATCTTCGGTAGCCACCGTATAGGCCGATGGCTTCATCGCCTGCGTATTATCATCGGATACGGCCAATAATTTACTTCGGCGTACCGAAGACAGGCCCGAAAAACCGATCGCATTTGTCTGATTCGCCACACTGTCGGAGAGTTCATCGTTGGATTCAAAACGCACGGCCTTATCGCTCAAGATAAAGTCTTCAGCTAAAACCAGTTTCTTAAACGTATCCCAGGTTCCGGATTTATCATCGCGGGCATAAATCACCACCGGTGCATCAATCCCACCTAATTGCTTCCAGTTGCTAATTTCACCGGAAAATAATTGCGCAATTTGAGTGATGCTTAATTCAGAAACCGGATTTCGCTTATTCACCAACACCGCTAAACCATCTATCGCGATGGTATGCTCGGCCTCTCGGGTTTTCATCGGGCCAAAACGGCTTAAAGCCTGCACCTCGGCCTTTTTAATCGGCCGCGAAGACATCGCTATATCGGTCTGCATCGAATTTAAACCCTTAAACCCGGTGCTGGAACCGTGGGCTGCGATTTTTATGCTTACCGTGTGTAAATCCAGCCCGGTTCCCGCAATACCGCTGACCCAATATTCATTTTCAACATCACCGTCATAAATGCTGACATTTTTAACCCCGGTAGAAGACAAATAGGCCCGTGCACATTGTGGGGCTAACTTTGCCCCCACGGTATTAGAACCTTGAAGGGTAAAAAGGGTTGAAGAAGCCGCCTTCACCCCACAGCTAATCGACAGCAACAAACAGGAAAATAATATTAACGCAGGATTAAAACGGAGATTTTTCATCTAGCAGAACGGCACTCACTAATTAAGTGCCGATAAAATAGCAATTATTTATGACAGTCCTGTTAATGAAAGGTGATTTACTTAAATTCAGGCGCATGAGCCGAATACGTTGGCAGCTGGCTCAACACATGTTCGGCAAAGCCATGGCCCGCCTCGGCATAGAGATTAAATGCGATACAGCCCATATTACGCAGCTCTTCCAATTCATCGGCAAAGCGGGCGACCACGGCTATTTTACCTTGATATTGGGTTTCACGAATCAAATCAACCACGGCTTTATTTTCGTTATGATTGGTCAGGCTCACCATAATCAAATCGATATTATGTAATGAAAGATGACGCCAGAAATCGCCATCATTACCGTCGGCGCGTATCACATTAAAGCCTCGTTCTCGGAGCTGGCGCGCCTTGCTGGCACTCTCTTCTATGCCCACCAGGCTTCCCTCACAACGTGGCTGTAGATATTCATACACCCCACTGCCCACACGCCCCATACCTAAAACCATCACAGAAGCATCACCAATATCGGCTGGGGTTTCATGCTCTAATCGACCTTCACGCTGAAAGCGCTTCAATACATTGCTATAGCGGCTATATAACACATGGGCATTATTATTAAACGGCGAGGCAATCAAATAGGAGAATGATAAGGCCACCGCCATCATCACCAGCCATTCGGATGCCAGCCAACCTTCATTAACCAATAACGCCACTACAATCAGGCCAAACTCGCTGTAATTAAATAATGCCAGCGAACTTAGAAATGCAGTTCTGGCACGCAATTTTGCGCTTACGAATAAGAAGAAATACAGCAGCGGTTTTATCCAGACAAATGCAGCCAGGATCAGCGCCATCAATAACATCTCGAAGCTGGGCAGACCATTTAAGCCAATACTTAAGAAAAAACCGACCAACAACAAATCTTTAAAGCCTAATAAGGTTTTGGCGATCTCCCGGCTTTGTGGCGTATTGGATAACAACACACCGGCCAGTAACGCACCTAAATCCGCTTTGAGGCTTAATTCGGTAAATAATCCACCCGCACCAAAAGCCAAAGCAAAACCGGCCAGGGCCAATAACTCACCATGGCCACACATCTTAAGTAATCTGACAATCAACGGCCGGGCCGGAATCAATAATAATAAAAGCAGCGCATAAGGACTGGGCATCTTGCCACTGCTTGCAGTAAGAAATAACACCGCAATTAAATCCTGAATAATCAAAATTCCGATGGCGATAATCGCAAATAACGCCGCAGACTCACCTTTATCTTCAAATATTTTTACCGCAAACACGGTACTCGAAAAAGATAATCCAAAGGCGATAGCCCATAGGGTTGGGGTATCGATGGCCGGTAAACCATCGATTGAAGAGCCCCCTAAAAACAATAACAACGCCATCACCGGTACAATCAAGACCATATGGCCAATGGTCACCGCCCATACTTGAGGCATCACCAGGTCGCGGACATTCAGCTTTAAGCCTATGGTAAATAATAACAACGTCACCCCGGCATCAGCCACGAAGGCGATTAATTCACCCGATGACACACCCATTAAATGCAAAACAAACCCAGCGGCCAAATAACCGATTAATGGTGGCTGGCCAGCCTGCTTTAATAACAAACCACAGGCCAGAGCGATGCAAAGAATTAACGGATCCACAATATACCCTCAAAAAATAAAAAAACGCTTCAACGATTCAGCTGTAATCCCGGTTCCTGTAATACCGATAACTGCTCACGCAGCTCTAAAATATGCTGGCCCCAATAAATTTCGGTATTAAACCACGGAAAATGCATAGGGAAGGCCGGATCCCCCCAGCGTTTAGCCAACCAGGCGCTGTAATGCATCAACCGCAACGTTCTTAACGGCTCGATCAAGGCTAATTCTGCCGCATTAAATGGCATAAACATCTCATAACCTTCGATAATTTCATTCATCTGCAATTGTTGCTCATTAGCCGAACCCGATAACAACATCCATAGATCCTGAATCGCAGGAGCCATACGGGCATCATCAAAATCGACAAAATGGGGTTTATCATCACGCCAGAGAATATTGCCGACGTGGCAATCACCATGACAGCGAATCCAGCGCAAATTAGCAACGTTAGCAAAACGCTGTTCGATAATGGTTAATAAGTCGGCACACAGAGTTTGGTAAGCTTCTTTTAGGTAATCGGGTAATAAGGTGTTGCAAACAGTATCCACACTGTCATAACCAAAACTTTTAATATCCAGGGTTGGCCTATGCTGAAAGTCTTTTAATTCACCTACAGCATGTAAACGCCCCATATACTGGCCTAGCTGAAATAAGTTATCCAGATTATCCAATTCCGGCGCTCGCCCACCTCTGCGTTCAAACATGGCCATTTTTAAGCCGACATGTTCAATTAAGCTGCGTCCATCATCCAGTTTTTGGGGGCAGACGACGGGGAAATCTGCCGCTGCCAGCTCCGCACTGAATTGATGCTCTTCAAGAATCTGTTTATCACTCCAGCGCTGGGGCCGGTAGAACTTGACGATAATAGGCACGGCATCCTCTATACCCACTTGATATACGCGGTTTTCATAACTGTTTAACGCTAAAATACGCCCATCGGTAAGTAATCCCTGATTTTCCACGGCTTGTAATACGCAGTCGGGGGTCAGCACATCAAAGGGATGTTGATTTGAGCTCATGGATAAACCGTCATTCAGTAATAAGCGAAAAGAGCTATAATACCTGAATCTTCACTGATAGCTGTAGAACATACCGTGAGCAAAGTAGAAAACCTCGAAAATCCATTAAATTACCCCATTAATCCCGACTTCGGCTCAGGCATATTCAGACGCCGTGTGCGGCTGCAAAAAGCCGAAGATGAAAAAGGCTTATACGTGCTAGGGGAATTGGAAGACTGCAACCACGGTTTTATCAGCAAGGTGTATTATGCCAACAATAAAGTCACCGATATTCAGGCACAAGCTATACGTATACCGTTAACAACCTGCCACGGCGCGCTGGAACCGTTAAAGGCCTTAATTGGTAGTGAACTGGCACTTAGCGCCAAAGAACAGATGAGCAAGTTGGATATTTTGAGTCAATGTACACATTGGCTGGATTTAACCCTGTTATGCATGCAACAGGCGACCAGTGAAGAGCGCTGCCGCGATTATATTATTGATGTACCCGATGAACTATCGGGGCAATCAACCACCGCCACCGTACGCTGCAACGGTGAGATCATTCATCAATGGAAAATTCAAAAATGGCAGATTCAACAACCCGAAACCCTGCTAGGCAATACGCTATACAAGGGATTTGCGAGCTGGGCCAATAAACAATTTGCCGATGATGAAAAAGCGCTGCAAGGTGCTTTTATCTTGCAGAAAGCGTATTTTGTCTCCAGAGCCAGGCCTTTTGATTTAAAGAAGTTGGCCGGTGAATCGGCCACGCAACATAGCATGATGATAGGCGCTTGTTATTCCTATAGCGAACCACAGGTATCTGAAGCGCTACGCACCAAAGACACGGTCAGAGATTTTACCGATACGCCGGAACAGCTATTACAATTTAAATAAATAGCGCTTATGGCACTAAAGTCAGTGCTAACTTCAGGCTTTCTATTTGTTTATCTTTATGGCCTTGTAAACCATAAAGCTCTGCCTGTAACTGGTAGGCTGCAGAAGTCGCTTTAAGCGCCAAGCTCTGCTGAGAGTAATCCAAGGCCTTATCGATCTCACCGGCAGTTTTACCCAACACAGCCAACGCCTGTAATAATGCGGCAGAATCTTTATGCTCGGATAACAGCCCCTGCAAAAAGCTTGTCTGCGCCTGTGTATCAACGTCCCCGTCGGCTATGGCTGCATATAAAACCACTACATCATCAGAATAATGTTTACGTAATGCCTGGCGCAGCATTTTTTCCAGTTCAGCGCGGGGTGATAAATCTCTAGCGACACGATAAAATGCAGCCGTTATGACTCTATCTTGAAGTTTATAGGCCTTACGCCAGATTTTTTTTAAGCCCACCCAATCAGCACTTTGCGCATATTCATCAAAACGCTGCAGATAATAATCCTGCTGCCACTGGCGTATTTCCAGCGTCGTTAACAAATGATGCTTTTTGGCGGTTTTAATCAACGGTTCCATCGCGATAGGATTTTTCTGGCGCTGATAAACCCGTAAGGCTTTTAAAACCACACGCATTTCAAGCGGATATTCACGTAATAGATTTTGACAAAAGCTTACCGCTTCTGTGTATTCAGCTTTGGCGAGTAAGATATCGATATTGGCTAATAACAGGCTTAACTCATCATAATCGTCGGCCGTTTCGGCCTGCTTATAACACAGCTCTGCGGCGGCTATATCACCTTGTTTTAAGTGCGCCTGCAACATCAATAAATTAGCAATAAACGGGGTTTCTACCTTTTTTAAGACCTTGGCCATATCGGTGTAAGATTTAGACCAATATTGTTCTAAATACGCCAAGACGGCGGTTTGATGAAATTTTCGGGATTTTTTCAGCCCCATCTGACGGGGTAAAACGGCGGTTTTTATCAGCAGTTTTATGCCATAACTAGCGACACGCAGGCCAAAAAATAACGCCGATACGATAAGCAGCAACGCTGCCAGTAAAAACCAGAAACTGGTTTCTACAGAATACTGATCGATATAGATATAGGCGTAACCGGGGCCTTTCTGCTTAATCATGTCGGCCAAAAACCAGCTACCAGCAAGCAGGCTCAACAATAACAGAAATAAACGAATCATTTACGACCTCAAAACTACCATGCTTTAAAAACGAAACTAAAAGCTAAAATAAAAGGCCCTGAGGCCCTTTATTGTTTTCTGGATTAATAACGACGTTCTTGTCGCATTCTGTCGGTTAAGTAGCGTTTCAGCGCTTGCTGCGATCGGGCTATATCCGGTAAATCACGCTGTACTCGCGTTTTAATCAGCGATTCCACTTTTTTGATCGTCAGCTGAACCCGAAAGTTATCGGCAAGAAAGTATTTATGTACCCAGCCACGCACTTTAGTCAGGCTTTGATCAAAGGTACGTTGATCACCACGTAATAACGCCGTTTGTGCCTGTTCAATGGTTAAACGCATGCTATCACGTAAATTAATACGTTGATCCGGAGACAGCAGCGCCTTCAACTCTTCAACATCATGTTTACGAATAACCAAATAACCGGACATCGTGCTATTAATCGCCGATAACATCTGTGGTAACTCTTCACTCTCTTCACCATCAGCCGCGGGCATTTCTACATCAAAAGCCGATTGCGCCAACGGTAAATTTTCAATTTGATCAGACAATGCACTTAAAGCCGCATAGGTGCCCGGCACATCAATATCTTTATAACCTTGTAATGACGCGACATCTTTGGCAACCGCAACCCGCACATCCATCAGGCCCTGATCTTCTATGGGCATTTTTTTGATTAAGTCATCGGCAAAACGTAATAACTTCACCGCACCTTTTACATCTTCTTTCATCAAGATACGATGATCGGCAGACTTCAATAAATATTCAACTTCCGCCAATAACCATTGTTGACTAGATGAGGTATCTTGGGATACACGTTTAACCTTGGCCTTCACACGTCTTAGGTTTTCGTCCAACGCACGTAGATGATCGCTTAATACTACATCCTGGCTTTGGCTATCGGCTGCAAGCTTAGCTAAATTGGTTTGAAATTCGGTAGCAATCTCTTCTTTAGTTTGTAACTGCGTCTCGATTTTTTCTACATATTGATGCAACAGCTTAATCTCGGCCCTATATTGCTTCCATAAATATAACCCGCCACCACTGACAGCCAGTAATACGATGGCTAAGAAGCTGGCGAACCACTTCAACATACTCGCCCCACTCTCATTACTCACAGATATTCCTCATCAACTATTTATTGTTTTTGTTGTTGTTGTAATTGCCTTTAACATTGCCTGCAAACCTGCATTTTCAGCTTCGATAATATGCTTAAATCCAAGCTCCGTAGCCACCTTAAACAAACGTCGCCCCGGAACAATAACGGGTATTTGCAGGATCTCTCCCTGTTTCGAGTCCATCATAGCTTGATCTAGCAGCCGCTGTATAGTTTCAGCACTGCTTAGGGTTAAAATATCGATGCCATCGATAAGCATCTTTTCCAATATGCCTTTTTTATGCACTACAGCTTGGCGTTTATACACTTCACAGTAATCCACCTGCGCACCACGGTGCTGTAATTGCGCCTTTAAATGCTCACGCCCGCCTTGTCCACGCACAATCAAAACTCTCTGCGATGAGAGCTGCTGTAATAGGGGATGAGAAAGCAAGGCTTCAGAGTTCATAGAGATCCCGGATTGCTGCACATCGACATCCAGATTTTCTATTTCAGCCGCCGTTGCACGGCCTATCGCATACCAGGTTTGTTGCACCGGTAGCTGCGGCCAATATTGATCTATCCAGCGCCAGCTGAATTGCACTGCATTGGTACTGATAAAAATCACATGCTGGTAATTAGCCAGGTTAATCACCTTATCAATAATCGCCTGCAGCTCTATGGCAGGGGAATCTCCATCAATAGCCTCTATGACTAATAAAGGTAGGGCAATGGGGCAATCACCTTGGGCGGCGATGGCTTTAATTAAAGGCCCGCTTTGTGATTCGGGCCGGGTGACAAGAATACGCTTTATCATTCGGCCAAATCACGTATCGCTGCAAGAATGGTTTCTGCCCCTTGATCTAGTAAATCCTCGGCGATCTGCACACCTAACTGCTCAGCCTCTGCCAAGCAGGCAGTGCCTTCGGCATATAACATCTGCGCGCCATCAACCGAACCCACCAATCCACGCATATAGATAGTATCGCCATCAATTTCTGAAAAACCTGCAATAGGCACCTGACACCCCCCGTTTAAACGCGTATTCATCGCCCGTTCGGCTTTTATACGAATGGCGGTTTCGGGATGATTTAATACCTCAAGCAAAGCTGCGGTCTCAACATCGTCGCTGCGTAACTCGATGCCCACTGCACCTTGGCCGCAAGCTGGCAAGCTCATTTCAGGGGCAATAAAATCTTTAATACGCTCAGGCATTTCAAGACGAATCATACCCGCAGCAGCAAGGATAATCGCATCAAATTCACCCGCATCTAATTTAGCCAGGCGGGTATTCACATTACCTCTGAGGCTTTTAATGATTAAATCGGGACGCGCTTTTTGGATTTGGCATTGGCGGCGTAAACTCGAGGTGCCTAATATAGCCCCTTGAGGTAGATCATCCAGGGAATCATATTGATTAGAGATAAACGCATCACGTGGGTCTTCACGCTCACAGATAGGCCCCAGACAAAGGCCTTCCGGAAATTCCATAGGCACGTCTTTCATGGAATGAACCGCGATATCGGCCTCATGATTTAACATCGCATGTTCTAATTCTTTAACAAATAAGCCCTTGCCACCAATTTTGGCTAGCGGGCTATCAAGAATTTTATCGCCACGGGTGGTCATGGCTAAAAACTCTACCTGCAAACCCCTATGAGCTTTTTCTAATTCGGCTTTAACAAATTCAGCCTGCCACATGGCTAATGGCGATTTACGGGTGGCGATAACGAGTTTTTTCATGGGAATCTAAAGGCTGTATAAAGTTAGGTAAAATACTAACATCTTATTTTAGACGTTTTAAGACCTAGTCCAATTACATTTTACGCATCATTTTTTTAATCTCCGTTGCAAGACGTCTGCTGACGACAGGTTTAACCTCAACATCATCCACCAGCAATTGATACTGACCTTCCTTGTTTTTTTCCATGCCGGAAACATGGGGCATAGACACCAACGCATTACGGTGTACACGCACAAAGATGCCATCAAATTCCAGCTCCAAATCTTTTAAACTGTCATCCAGAATCGATTCGCCGCCGGTATGATAAAGCGTGACATATTTATGTTCGGCATATAATACCCGCACATCTTTAAGTGGAATCAGGTCTATCTTACCCCTGGAATTCGCCGATAGATGTTGGCGATGTTCGGGTAATTGGAAACTGCTTACACGCGCGGCCTGTTCCAAGGCTCGGCGTAGTTTCTCCTTGTTTACAGGTTTAACCAGATAACCCGAAGCTTGAGATTCAAACGCCTGTAGCGCATATTCCTCGTAGGCTGTGGTGAAAATCACGCGACAATCCTGTGCATGTTCCACTTCCGCCAACTTTTTCGCTACCTCCATGCCATCCATACCCGGCATACGAATATCCAATAACACGATATCGGGGTTTAAGGCGGCTATTTTTTCCAGCGCCTGCTGGCCATTGCTGGCCTCACCTATACAGTCAAAACCGGGCAATTCTGCCAACATTTTTTGCAAACGCATGCGTGCCAATGATTCATCATCCACGATCAAAACTTGCATATTAATGTGCTCCTGACTCAATCATTAAAGGCGTATGTCATTGTTACTATGAAACTATCACCTTTATCGCACAATTCCAATGTCGCCGTGTCGCCATAGAGCCGTATCAGGCGATGGCGTATATTTTCCACCGCCATATTATGCCCCTCATGTTTTTTAGGAGTTTGCAGATCTTTATTCTGACTGTTTTTAATCTGAATCTGCACCTCTTTATCAGTGGAATGGCCGGTGATAGTAATGCTGCCTTTTTCTATGTTGGGTTGAATGCCATGATAAATCGCATTTTCCAATAAAGGTTGCAGACTCAAACTCGGAATTTCGGCTTGAAGATTTAAACCCGAAAAATCACAAGTCCAGCTGAGTCGCTCATCCAAACGGATTTTCTCTATCTGTAAATACGCTTCACACAGCTGCCATTCATCTTCTATCGTGGTTTCCACATCTTCTCTAAGGCTGGCACGTATTAAACCGGCTAAATTCTCTATCATCTGCTCGGCTTTTTCCGGTGCTACGGTGATTAAACTAGCAATGCTATTTAACGTATTAAACAAAAAATGTGGCCGAATACGGGCTTGTAAAGCCAGCAAACTAGCCTGTAATTCGGATTTTTGCTGGGCTATTAATTGCTGCTGCACAAACAGATAACGCAGCGCCACCGCACTGATAATCGCGCTAACCAATACATTACGCCACACAAAGGCATGATCAGAACTGACCACCTGTATTGCAGACAACCAATAATGCTCCACCAACAAGGCCATTACTAATGCAATCAGCAATAACACGATAAAGGCACTGCTCACCGCCATTTCCATAGACACTTTCGCCAAAGGAATACGTAACGTGCATAACATCGATGCCGAAATCAGTGATTGCGCCTGCACATACAACGTGACCAGCCCAAAATGCAACCAATCGAAACGCATGCCAAATAAAAATAGCATTTCTAAAATAACCAGCAGCTGCATTACGATCATCAACAAAAACAAAACCTGAAGCTCACAGAGATTCGGCAGTAAAAAGCGATTATTTTCCGGTTGTTCCATGGGTTTTGATCTCAGCACATGGCTTATTTTTTGTTATTCGAGGATAATATAGCGCTATATCCATGTTATTTGTCACTTTCACGCGACTTTCTACGAGATTTATCATGACAGAAAAAACCGAATCTACCATGTGGGGCGGCCGCTTCAACGAGCCAACAGATGCCTTTGTTGCACGCTTCACCGCATCTATTCAATTTGATCAACGTCTGTTTCACCATGATATCAACGGTTCTATCGCCCACGCGACGATGTTAAAACAAGCGGGCGTTTTAAGCGACGAAGAGCTAAACGACATTAAAACCGGCCTGGAAGAGATTCGCCAGGATGCAATGGCTGGCAATATTGAATGGTCCATCGCGCTTGAAGATATTCATATGAATATCGAAAAACGTCTAACTGATAAGATTGGTGTGACCGGTAAAAAATTACATACCGGGCGCTCCAGAAACGATCAGGTTGCCACCGATATCCGTCTTTATCTGCGTGATGAAATCGACTTTATCGCCACCGAAATTTCACGTTTACAAATAGCAGTGATAGAACAGGCCGAAAAAAACAACGCGGCGATTATGCCAGGCTTCACCCATTTACAAACGGCACAGCCTGTGACTTTTGGCCACCATATGCTGGCCTGGAATGAAATGCTGGAACGTGATTTCTCCCGCCTACTGGATTGTAGAGCGCGTATGAATCAATGCCCTTTAGGCGCCGCAGCTTTAGCAGGCACCACTTACCCGATTGATAGGGCCTTAACCGCCGACCTTCTGGGTTTCGACAAACCCACCGAGAACTCTTTAGACAGCGTTAGCGATAGAGACTTCGCTATAGAGTTCAACGCCTTTGCCAGTATCTTATTGATGCATTTAAGCCGCTTTTCAGAAGAACTGGTTTTATGGACTTCTGCGCAGTTTAATTTTATCGATTTACCGGATAGATTCTGTACCGGTTCATCGATTATGCCGCAGAAGAAAAACCCGGATGTACCCGAATTGGTACGTGGAAAATCAGGCCGTGTCTTTGGTAATTTAACCGCCCTTTTAGTGCTGATGAAGTCACAGCCATTAGCTTATAACAAAGACAATCAGGAAGACAAAGAGCCTTTATTTGATTCCATAGATACGGTAAAAGATTGCCTTAAAGCCTTCGCCGATATGATTCCAGCCATAGAAATTGAAGCCGATAGCATGTATGAAGCGGCCAAACGTGGTTTCTCAACCGCCACCGATCTAGCCGATTATTTGGTTAGAAAAGGCATGCCGTTTCGTGATGCCCATGAAGTGGTCGGTGAATCTGTTGCCTATGGCTTAAAAACCCGCAAAGACTTATCCGAGATGACGTTAGAAGAACTGCAGAAGTTTTCTGACATTATCGGTGATGATGTTTTTGATGTATTAACGTTGGAAGGATCTGTTGCGGCCAGAGATCATATCGGTGGCACGGCCCCGGTACAGGTCACTGCAGCGGCTGCAAGAGCCAAGGCCTTGGTTGCTCAACGCTAGCAAAGCCAATAACAGCGCTATAGCATCTTCTATAGCGCTGTTTTAAGCCCTTGATCATGCGGCTCTAATTGCAGTAATCACCGATTCCAACGCCTTATCAAACATCAATGAACGCTCTAATACCGTAAAGTTGTGTTGTTTTATTTGTGTATATATTTGCCGGGAATTAAAACTATCGGATTTTGTGCCGTTTCTGTGCACCAGAATATACGTATCGGTATGTTTGATATATGCGGCGATTTTAACTTTTTCGCCTTCGCTCTGGCGGTGATCAATCAGCCAACTACCGACGGTTAATTGATTTTGTAACTGTTCGATCTGCTCATCGGTTAATTCAATATCAATAGATTCGGATGTGGGCTTTTCAACACTGCGCAGTTCTGCCTTAGCAATTTTTTTAGCTGCCGGTCCAACCAGCTCTATAATCGTTTTTAACAGCGTATTAACATCCGCGTTCTCCATACCGGTGTTTAACATCATTTTTTTCATCGCCGCCAGGGCTTTGTTTTTATCGGCTTTTGCGTGGCTATTAAAATTAAGCATCAGCAGTTTTTCGCTAATCAGCGCATTACGCCATTCATCATTACGCTGATTATCGTATTTATTGTGGATATAAAATAACACCTGCTGCCAATGTTGCTGTAAAAAACAATCCACGGCGGCGGGTAATTGATAGATACCAAAGGTGATTTCTGTATGTTGCTGAGCTTCTTGTTTGGCCCTATCTACCCGGGCTTTGGCTTTCTCGGTAGTGACGATTCGTGATTCAATCATTTCTACACGTAACTTATGTTTTTTATAAAACTGATTAAAATCGTGAATGGCCTGATTAAAAACGCTATAGCTGCCATCAAAGTTTTTATTCACCTGAGCTATAAGTTGAGCCAGTTTAATATATAAAAAATCTTTCTCAGGGACTTTATCCGGAGCCCAGCTTAAACCCTGTTCAACAACCAAATCTAATAGCAGTTGCGCCGGATTACCGGAATCGGCAAAGAAATTTTTATCCAGAATCGCCGTTTTTAATAATGGTACCTGTAACAGTTCAATTAACGCCATAATCGCAGCCGCGATATGTTGATTATTGTATAAATCCTCAAATAGTAGCGACATCATGCTGATGCTATTGGCATTGCTTTTACCCACTCGGAATTCGCTTAGCCCAGTGTTCTGTTGCAATTGTTTGGCCAATGTCAGCTCACTGCGCGGCTGCAGATAACCCTCGTCACTTTGGCTTTGATAAAGCTGCGAGATGGCCGCCAATAACTCTTCTTTACTGGCATCCGGTGCCATTATGTTCACATCCAGCACGTGTTCCGATGCACTTGGTGGAATATGTATATGCTCTAATAGCTCGTCCATCTTCGGCGGCAGCGGATTACCTTCATCATCCAGGGTCAGGTTTTGATTGATGCTACTTAATAAATTATTGCGTTTTATCGCCGCCTTGACCTTTTCACGTTTAGACCTAAATCGGGCCCGACCATCACTTTCATCCAGATGCTCACAAATGCGCTGGTCAATAAACGTATTATTAGCATCCAATAAATAATCATTATAGTGCTTATACAACATCGCCAGCACACGCCGAAAAAAGCCCACTTTATGCTCGGTATGCAGCTCAATAACACGAATAGCCTCCTGCAGAGCCTGACACAATTGCTGTGGACCAAGAGGTAAATCTTCATCTTCCAGTTGTTGATCGGTGACATGTTCAAATCGAATGGTTAATAACGCCAGGTTAATCCCCCCTAATACCTGAGCTTTTTCAATAAAAGCATCGCTGGCGAGTTTAAATGCCTGCTCCTCTTTATCCACCAGGGCCAGCTCTTCAATCTGATGCTGAACCTCACCGATGATGCCGCGATGAATATGACAGGGTTCTTCGGTCATCAGTCTATGAAAGCGTTGCTGAAATTGCTGTTTTAAACCTTTTTTAATCAGTGGTATCTGCTGAATTAAGGCTTTATTGACTTTGATTTCAGGGTGTTTGCAGATATCGGATAACAGCCGATACACAGCATTTAAACTCTGCTGCTGTAATACGTCTATGCAGGCTGGAATAGGGGTAAAAGACATGTTCATAACATTTAGCAATTAATAGTAGTTGCTTAAAGCATAGATGATTATGAGAGTTTGAAGTTTAATCGACCGATAAAACCACTTTTTTGGATTCATGATTTTCTATATACGCCTGAACCTCTTCTGCAGGCATGGCCTTGCTAAACAAAAAACCTTGCACTCGCAGGCAGCTGGTTGTCATCAATAAGTTCAACTGATCTTGTCGCTCTATGCCTTCTGCAACCACATCACAGCCAAAGCTGCTGGCAATGCCCATGATCGCATCCACGATACGCCATTGGTTGACATCCCTATCCAATAGATGGATAAACTGCCTATCTATTTTTAACTCATCAATCGGTAAACGGTTTAAATAGGCCAGCGACATCATGCCGGTGGCAAAATCATCGATGGAGATACGCACCCCTAATGCATGTAATGACGATAACATCGCCGTAGAAAAGCCGATATCTTCGCTGATCAGCGCATCAGAGAATTCAAGCGTCAAGGTATTTGGCGCTATTTCAGAGTGTGCTAAAGCTTGCTCTACCACCGTTGCCAGGCTGCCATCAGAGAAATGTCGGGGGAACACATTGATCGCGATATTATGTGTCGCAACACCTTGATTTTGCCATGCTTTAATCTGTTCACAGGCTTTATTGATCACCCAGCCTCCAACCTCTACTCCCAAGCCCAACTCTTCAATCGATCGCATAAACGCCGATGGCATCAAACGCCCTCTTTCCGGATGATTCCAACGCAGCAAGGCCTCAAAGCCCTTTAACTGCATGTCTCTGGCATCAAACTTGGGCTGAAAATCCAACATAAACTCATTATTAGCAACCGCAGAACATAGATGTTTCTCAATATCTTCACGTTGCGTCGCTCGTTTATGCATATCCCTAGTAAAATATTGATAGTGGTTCTTGCCTGAATTTTTTGCATGATACATCGCGGCATCGGCATTTTTGATTAAATCGACACCACTGAGTCCATCTTCAGGATACAGTGCAATGCCAATGCTGACACCGACGCAGATAGACTGCCCTTCAATAAAAAAGGCTCGATTCAGGGTTTTTATAATTTTATTGGCGATATGGCTGGAAGCCGACTCGGCCGCCACCTTATCCGGTAGTGCATTGATTAATAATGTAAATTCATCACCACCCATTCTCGCTACGGTATCATCGCTGCGGATACAGCTTTGCAGACGTCTGGAAACCTCGGTTAATAAACGGTCACCCACCGCATGCCCAAAGCTATCATTAACCGCCTTAAATCCATCTAAATCGAGGAATAACACGGCCAAATAATGACGATTTCGATTTCCTGTGTGTAAAGCCTGCACCAGCCTGTCTTCAAATAAAGAGCGGTTAGGCAAGCGGGTTAGCGGATCATAATAGGCCAGCTTACGAATGTTTTCTTCATCATGTTTGGCTTTGGTGATATCCCTAAACGCGGTGATTAAGCCCTGGAATATGCCCTGTTCATTATGCACCGATGAAATCATCATCCAGGCTAAAAAAGCTTCACCGTTTTCTCTGCGGCTAACCAACTCGCCCTCCCAATGATCATGCTCTGTCAGGGCAGGTTGAATATCTTTGAGGAAATTGACATCATGCCATCCGGCACTGATTTTTGAAGGTTTTTTACCTAATACAACCGCAGTTTTATAACCGGTAATATCACAAAAAGCCTTATTAACCTGCACGATTGCACCGGTTTGATCGGTAATATAAATACCATCCAGGCTGTTCTCAAATACCTTGCTGGCCAAATGTAGGTTGGCTTCTAGCATGCTCTTATACTTCCTAGTTTAAACGTCATCCCTTACTTAGATGCAAGTCTAGTACATAATTACATTTTGCTGATTATTTTTTAATTAAATGGGCATATAAACAGATTTAACGGCTGCAGATTGATTCTGAGAAATGTTTTCAGTATGGTCGCATCAACTTAACTTTTGAAGATAACAGCGCTAGAAGGTTTTCTCATGGCTCAATATGTTTACACCATGAACCGCGTCAGCAAAGTGGTTCCTCCTAAAAAACACATCCTTAAAGATATTTCCCTGTCTTTTTTCCCCGGCGCAAAAATTGGTGTTCTGGGTTTAAACGGCTCAGGTAAGTCATCACTTTTACGCATTATGGCCGGCGTTGATACCGAATATGACGGTGAAGCCCGCCCCATGCCCGGGCTTAATATCGGTTATTTAGAACAGGAACCTCAGTTAAACCCCGACAAAGATGTACGTGGCAATGTTGAAGAAGGCATGAGCGAGGCCGTTAATGCATTACAAGAACTAGACGACGTGTATGCCGCTTACGCTGAAGAAGATGCCGATTTTGATGCCTTAGCCAAAAAGCAGGCCAAATGTGAAGATATTATTCATGCCTGGGATGCCCATAACCTCGAAAACCAATTAGAAAAGGCCGCCGATGCGCTGCGCCTGCCACCCTGGGACGCCGATGTCACCACACTCTCTGGCGGGGAAAAGCGCCGGGTTGCCTTGTGTCGCCTGTTATTGAGTAAACCCGATATGTTATTACTCGATGAGCCAACCAACCATTTGGATGCAATCTCGGTTGCGTGGCTGGAACACTTTTTGTGTAACTTCCCCGGCACCGTTGTGGCCATCACCCATGATAGATATTTCCTGGATAACGCCGCACAGTGGATTCTGGAATTAGACCGTGGATTAGGTTACCCGTTTGAAGGTAATTATTCCGCCTGGCTGGAAGCCAAGGAACAGCGCCTGGAGAGAGAAGCCAAAACCGAAAGTTCACTTCAGAAGACGATTAAATCGGAATTGGAATGGGTTCGCAGTGGTAGCAAGGGCCGCCATACCAAAAGCAAGGCACGTTTATCCCGCTTTGATGAACTTAACTCCAGTGATTTCCAGGCACGGAACGAAACCAACGAGATCTATATCCCACCTGGCCCACGTTTAGGGGATTTAGTGATTGAATTAAATAACGTCAACAAAAGTTATGGTGACAGGGCCTTAATCAAAGATCTCAGTGTCAACATCCCCAAGGGCAGTATCGTCGGCATTGTGGGTGGTAATGGCGCGGGTAAATCTACCCTGTTTAAGATGCTGACCGGCGAGGAACAGCCCGATAGTGGTGAAGTACGTTTAGGTGATACGGTAAAACTGGCTTATGTGGACCAATCTCGTGATGAACTTGATGGTTCCAAGACCGTATGGCAGGAAATCTCCGATGACCAGGACATGTTGACCATCGGTAATTATCAGGTCAGCTCCAGATCGTATTGTGGCCGTTTCAACTTCAAAGGTGAATCCCAGCAAAAATATGTCAAAGACCTTTCTGGTGGTGAACGTAACCGCCTGCATTTAGCTAAATTGTTAAAACAAGGGGCCAATGTTCTGCTGCTGGATGAACCCACCAATGATCTGGATGTAGAAACCTTACGTGCGCTGGAAGATGCCATTCTGGCATTCCCTGGCTGTGCTATAGTTATATCACATGATCGCTGGTTTTTAGATAGAATCGCCACGCATATACTCGGGTATGAAGATGATGGCACGGTGTTATTCCACGAAGGCAACTACTCCGACTATGAAGCCGATAGAATTGCCCGATTAGGTGATGCCGCCCTGATACCCACACGTATCAAGCATCAAAAACTCAGCTAAGATCAGGGGTTAATAAGCGAATCAAAGGGTGAAAACATGACAACAGCTGGAAGTGATACAAGCGGCATTGAAAAACGCCAATTTACACGGATCAGTTTTGATTCGCCCATTCAGATTGAACAGGGTGGAAAACTGTTTGAATCTGAGGTGGTGGATATATCCCTCAAAGGCATCTTGATCAAAGATGCCTTTGACACACTGCAACATGATAAAAGCACACAGTTATCCATTCACTTGGCTAATGAAACCGATATCAATATGTTAGCCCAATGGGACCACAGCAATAATGGCTGCAGTGGCTTCCACTGGACCAAATTAGATATTGAAAGCATGATGCATCTACGGCGTTTATTAGAGTTAAATAACGGCGATACAGAATTGATGGAACGAGAGCTAAATCAACTCAGCCATCATTAAATCGCCTCAATAGCATCGGCCAACTGCTCAACCGCAACAATTTCCAAGCCTGTAATCGCCGCTTTAGGTGCATTGGCTAACGGAATAATCGCGCGTTTAAAACCATGTTTGGCCGCCTCAATCATACGCTCCTGACCATTGGCAACCGGGCGTACCTCACCTGCCAGACCCAGCTCCCCAATAATCACAACATCCTGAGCGATGACCTGATTACGTAAGCTGGATACAATCGCCAGCATAACGGCTAAATCCACAGATGTTTCCAGCGCTTTGATGCCACCCACCACATTGATAAACACATCTTGATCGGCCGCCATAATGCCGCCGTGTTTATGTAAAATAGCGAGTAACATCGTTAAACGGGTTTGATCTACTCCCACTGCCAAACGCTGTGGCATGCCAAACTGACATTCATCCACCAAGGCCTGAATCTCCACCAGCAATGGCCGGGTGCCCTCCCATAACACAGTGACCGCCGAGCCCGGATTAGGCTGCTGTGCCTGCGATAAAAATATCGCTGACGGGTTTTTCAGCTCTTTTAAACCTTTATCCGTCATCGCAAAAACACCAATTTCATTCACCGCACCAAAGCGATTTTTACTGCTGCGTAAGGTTCGGTAACGGCTATCATTATTACCCTCTAACATGATAGACGTGTCGACCATATGCTCCAGCACTTTAGGGCCAGCCAAACTACCCTCCTTGGTCACATGGCCAACCAGAATAAGAATACATCCGGTTTGCTTGGCAAAGCGGGTCAGATAAGCTGCCGATTCTTTAACCTGAGAAACCGAACCCGGTGCCGAGCTATTCTGTAAATCTTGCATCACCTGTATCGAATCTATCACCAATACGGCAGGTTGATATTCACCGGCAATTTTGCAAATCTGGGCGACATCGGTTTCTGTTAACATCTGTAATTGATCGCAGGTCAAACACAAACGCTGGGCCCGCATCGCTATTTGCGCCAACGATTCCTCCCCTGAAACATAGAGTGCTTTATGCTGCGTAGAGAGTAGCGCCAACATCTGCAATAACAGCGTCGATTTACCCGCGCCGGGATGCCCACCCATCAATACAGCCGAACCATGTACCAGCCCACCACCCAAGACCCGATCAAGTTCGCTGATACCGGTAGAAATTCTCGGTAGTGCTTTGATATCCACCGACGCTAAATCCTGTAATTGATTATTCGTAGTTCCCGCATAGACCTTAAACTGCTGGCTGGTATTTTTTTTGGCGGTTAAATCAATCTCGGTCAGGCTATTCCACTCTTTACACTCAATACATTGGCCCTGCCATTTTCGATGCTCACAGCCACATTCCATGCAAACAAAGGCTTTCTGTGATTTTGCCATAGGGCTTTTTTCTCTTATTTTTTATCGATCTATATATATCAACAATGTGTAATATAACTTTAACTAATAACGGCTGTTTCTTAAATGTTTCTTCTACTATGCTGAATATATAGGACGTTAATCTGAGGCTGCCGTTATTTATAAAGCCAGATATTCATCAGAGCAACCACACTGCCTTGTCGGCACTTCCCCCAAGACCGGCAACCTACGATTCTTTAGCCTTAAAAAACATCCCCCCGATTTCTTGCAGATACACATTCCCCCCCTGAAAAACAAAAGGATGGCCCTATGCAAAAAATTTATGTACTGGACACCAATGTTTTATTACATGATCCGGCCGCCATTTTAGCCTTTCATGAACACCGTATAGTGATTCCAATGACCGTATTGGAAGAGCTAGACAGCATCAAAGACAGGAAGCAAAAAGATGTCAGCCGCGAGGCACGTATCGCCATCTCCAGCATCGATAATATTTTAAAAGATGCCAGCCCAAAGGCCATGCAACACGGGGTGAAAATAGCCGATAATCAACCAGGGACCCTGAGTATTTATGCCGACCAACTTATCGCAGATATGATTATCGGCCCGATGATCAACGCATCGCCGCAGCAAAACAACGATAATCGCATCATCAATGTTGCCATCAGCCTGCAAAAACAACATGCCGATGCCTATGTTTGCCTGATCACCAAAGATATCAATATGCGTATCAAGGCCAGGGGTTATGGCCTGGAAAATGTTGAAGACTATCGCAAGGATAAGGTCTTGGATGACATCAGTTATCTATCCAAGGGTTACCACACGATTGCAGGCTCTATATGGCAACATATCGATGATATTGAAACTATTAGGGATCATGGCAAGACCTTACATCATATTAAAAAAGAGCATATTCCAGATCATCACAGCGGCATGTTCCTCAATGATGATGAGGGTTTTATCGGTTTTGTAGAAAAAGTCGAAACCCATCATTTATTGATTCAGGACTTATCCGATGGGCAATTGATGCGCCAACAGTGCTGGGGCATCAAACCGCGGAATATTGAACAGGGTATGGCGATGTTTCTACTCAATCACCCGGATATTGATTTAACCATTCTCACTGGCCCGGCAGGTTCCGGTAAAACCTTGTTAGCCCTAGCCGCCGCACTGGAAAGCATCATAGAGAAGAAGCTCTACGACAAATTGATTATTGCCAGATCTACCCCGCCTATTGCCGAAGATATCGGTTTTTTACCGGGCACCGAGGAGGAAAAAATGCTGCCCTGGCTGGCCGCATTTGAAGACAATCTTGAAATTTTACACGGCAATGATGAATCGCCTTTAAGCAGTATCGATTATGTAAAAGACCGGGCTAATATTCAATTTAAATCACTCAACTTTATGCGTGGACGATCCTTCAATAATAGCTTTGTTATCATCGATGAAGCGCAGAGCCTGACCCAGTTCCAACTTAAATCCATTATTACCCGCATTGGTCAAAATTCGAAGATTGTGATTTTAGGTAATTTGGCTCAGATTGATAACTTCTACATCAACCCGCTGACATCCGGTTTAACCTATTGTGTAGAGAAAATGAAAGACTTTGAACACGCCGGCATCATGCATGTGAATGGCATAGAACGTTCACGCTTGGCAGCTTTTGCAGAGGAGAATTTATAAAAAGGGAAACTTATAAGGAAAAACAGACGCCACCCTGATTATGGCAGGGCGGCTAAAACACACTGATCAGGCAGTGGCTTTAGATTTTTTTGCACTTTTTTGCTTGGGAATCAAGCTGCAAGCACGTGACCATTCACCATCAGGCTGTAAAGCTAAAGCAATATTCTCGCGATAACAGGCATCTACATTCTGCGCCAAACCTGCAAACATCGGTAAATGCTTAAAATCCTCATCTGCTTTACCTTCGATGGGAATACCCACTAACGCAACATGATCCGCTACCACTTCACCCAAAGCCTGCCATTGCGGCTCACCATTGGCCATTTTAACTTTATTGCTGCTGAATAACGCACTGGCCACGGGTACAAAACCGTCATTGGCACCACCACCTTCGGTAGGATCCATCTTCATCAATTCCGCCCAAGTTTTATCAAACATAAAACTCACATTTTTTGCATGCCCGGGATTACCGGCGACGGTATAACAGGGAATGGTTTTGGGTACATGAATTTGCTTATTAAAACTCTCCAACATATAGGTTCTGGACATCGATTCTATGGCTTGTTTTGCCGCTTTTTTATTGGAACCGGTAATCATCGCAATAAATTCGATCATATCGATCATGAATTTTTCGCCATCTGTGCCTTCCATATCATCGGCCAGAGGTGTGCCTTCATGAGGGCCACCCAGAGTTGTGATTGTCGCGATTTTATCACCAAAACCTATGCCGTGCAGATCACCAAAATGGCCTGTGGTACAACTATTTTCTGCCGGAGCGGCTAATACACGGGCATCGATACAGCCTTGACTATGAGCAATTAAATGCACTTTCTCAGCGCTGGTCTCGGCCAAGATTTCATTCACGTAATCCGCCCACTCCTGAGCTCTATCCTGTGGAGGAGAAATCGGTGTTACCGAAGGTGTATAAACGGTATACCCCATCTGCTCCAATAGCATCTTCACGCCATTAAAATATTCAAATAAGGTGATGTTAAATATCTTCATCTCGGAGAAACCCATAAACCCGTGCATCATCAATATCGGGTATTCATTATGAGCGGACTTAGCCACACCTGCCGGCTGCAGACGTTTACGCAGACTGGTATCGATCAGATTACGGCTGCCGGTATAAATGACTTTACTGAGGGACTTTGCATAACGCATGGAACTTTCCTTGTTTATCGTAGCCGCAAGGGCTGGATTTTAAATTTATCAGCAAACAAGCCTTGTCTGCCTTTAATCAGAAATAACGATGTTACTGTGGCACATATATAATGTAAATGTTAGAAACCAGCGCTTATTTCTTGATTTGATTGAGGATAAAAACATGCGCTGCGAATAATCCGGCCTTGGCTAAAATAGACTATATTAAAAGCATCACTTCTTAGAGGCTGTAATCGGGTGAAACACGTATTAGCTTTAAAATATGCTTTTATCAGCCTATTTCTATGCCTAGGTTTGTTTATGCACAGCGTTAGTGTTCTTGCCTGTGGCAATGCACAACATCACCTTAGCGCCACGGTTATATCCCCCTTTTCTCGTGTTGCGATTATCAATAATCAATTATCCGAAATTGGTGATGTAGTTAATGGCGCGGTAGTTGTGTCGATTGAAAAAGAAGCTGTGCTTATTCGCGAAGGTATAAAAAAATGTATTCTCTATATGCAAGCCGATTTATATACCCAAACCAGACAAGACATTGCGTTAAAACTCAGTACCGTTAGCAATAATACAATCAAACAAACGCAGAATTACGGCCCGGTAAAATCCGGGGAAAGCCTTTCTCTTATCGCTAAAGAGATGCGCCCAAAAGGCGTTAGCATTAGCCAGATGACGTCCGCTATTTTCCGCCAAAATCCTAACGCTTTTAACGGCAATATTAACCTTTTACACCAAGGTGTGGTATTAAAAATACCCAGTCATGCGCAGCTAGTAAAACTGACACAGCAAGCTGCAAGCCAAAGCATTGCTCAACAACATCAACAATCGAAGAAAAAACAAAATGATAAAGTAACAAGCCATAAAGTACGTTATGCACAGACGCTGTCTGGCATTGCTCAACAGTTTAAAACTACAGGTTTTACATTAGATCAACGAATGATGGCTTTATACATGGCGAATTCCCATGCGTTTAAAGGCAATATCAATCGTTTAAAAACCGGGGTCATTCTGCGAATGCCCAAGCAACATGAATTAATGCAATTATCAGTATCTTCCGCGAAGACCTCAGTTATAGAACACCAGATGCAGTGGAAAACACCGCGGAATAAGAATATAAATTTGACCTCGACAACTCCTGCTGAGCTAATTGAATCTTCACGCTCTACTAGGAACGGCCAGCTATCAACGAGCCGCCCCATAAAAACAATATAATCGCGGCTGTCAAAAAATCACTCAACCCAGCCAGGAGTTTGAGCGATTAAAGGTGTGGATACTACAAGCATAACGTTAATGCGCTACCGTCAACCAATGAGCCAACTTATTAATCAGTAAATCTGAATTAATCGGTTTGCTTAACACATCATTCATGCCCGCATCATCAAATAATTCACTCACCTCATTCTGAGCGTTAGCGGTTAAACCGATAATGGGCACTTTGGCTTTTTCATCTTTTAACTGGCGAATTTTGCTGGTGGCTTCTATTCCGTCCATCTCTGGCATATGCCAATCCATCACCACGATATCGACGTTATGATTTTCACAATAGGCTAGCGCCTCTTTGCCATTCACCACGGTTGCTACATCCAAACCATGGCTTTTTAATAAACGCTCGGCCACCATCAGGTTAACGGGATTATCTTCAACCAATAGTACCTTGGCCCCCATCAAAACATCTAAATCTGTCTCTTGATGGGATAAATATTCCAACTCATTTTCTATTGTCAGCGGCAAACGTAATACAAACTCACTGCTCTGGCCCTGTATGCTGCTAACGGTTAAATCACCAGCCATTAATATCGCCAACTGCTGACATATACTTAAGCCTAAACCTAAGCCTCCTTGTTTACGGGTTGAGCTTTCATCTAATTGTTTAAACGGTTTAAATACCTGGTCTAAATCATCTACGGCGATGCCACAGCCTGTATCTCTGACCTTGATATCCACTACCTGATAATCCGCACCTTCGGATGAAATATCGATATTAACGGTAATTTCTCCATCTTTAGTAAACTTGATGGCATTACCAATTAATATCGCAATCATTTGCCTAACTCTATGTGCATCACCATAGAAATAACGTTTCTCTATAGCTTCAACATGGAACTGCAAGCTGTCTCGATTACGGCTTAATAAGGATTGTTTTTCCAGTTTGATATCTTGCAATATTTCATACAGGGAAAAACGCTGATGCTGCAAAGGCATGGCTGCTGTTTTCAGCTTGGCATAATCCAATATATCGTTAGTAAGTTGAGCGAGGCCATCGGCTGAGGCCCGAAGAATTTCCGCAAAGTGACGTCTTTCTGATTCATCTTGCGCATTTAAAACCACATCTACCGCACCTAATAAGCCGTTTACCGGCGTACGCATTTCATGGCTGATATTGGCCAGGAATGAGGCTTTGATTTTTTTGGCATTATCCGCGTCTTTGCGCAGCTGCGCTAAACTGCGCTGCATGGCCTTTATCTCGGTAATATCCCGGCACTGGCCCATTAAATAAGAGATTCTTCCCGTCTGCCCCAAAACCGGGGTTAAAGTGGTTTCCCATTCGCTGTACGTCTCTGCAGGGCTATCATACATCTGCTCATAACACAGCGTTTTCTGGTTTGTTGCACACTGCACAAAGGGCGTGCTGATGAGTTCATAAACGGCTGAGGAATAAAATGTTTTAAGCGGCTGGCCAATCAAGTCTTGAGCATTCACGCGCAATAACTTTTCACAGACATCATTCATGGCCTGATAACAAAAATCATCACCTCCGACCGACACCACAAACATCGCATCTTTTGAATGTGCCCAAAGGCTTTTAAAACATTGATGCCCAAAGGCTTCAGGGAAATCTAGCTCCATCTACACCATCTCCATTGTATTCTAAAACTCACATTAACGAGTGTTCAGTATAGTCAGGATTCAGAAACGTATAGGAGTAAATTGATCTAACAAAGGCAAAATTTAGGCGTTAGTGCTTTAACGCCTAACAGAGTGTATATGTTGAAAATAGAAGATGGTATTTAACCCTGCTTTTCAAATAATAAATCCCAAACCCCGTGGCCCAGACGCTGCCCTCTACGCTCAAATTTAGTAATGGGGCGAAATTCAGGCCTGGGGGAAAATGCCTGCTCACCACAGCTATTGCTATAACCAACGGCTGCCGACATCACTTCCATCATCTGTTCGGCATAATGCTCCCAATCGGTTGCCAGATGTAATACACCACCCACTTTTAATTTTGTGCGTAATTTTTGTACAAACTCGGTTTGGATGATCCGGCGTTTATTATGCTTTTTTTTATGCCATGGATCGGGGAAAAATATTTGCACTTTATCTAAACTGTTATCGGCAATACATTGATCTAACACTTCTACCGCATCATCACAGTAAACGCGTAGATTCGTTAACGACTTATCCACGACATTGCTTAATAAACGCCCTACCCCCGGAGTATGTACTTCGATGCCAATAAAATCTTGTTCGGCAGCGGCTTCGGCCATGTCGATCAAAGAATCTCCCATGCCAAAACCAATCTCCAACACCAACGGGGCTTCACGCTTAAATACCTCTGCATGAACAATCATGCCATCGGCCAGATCCAGGCCAAAATTAGGCCAGGCTCCTTCGTAAGCGCGCTTTTGCCCATCGGTCATGCGCCCTGTACGCAGCACAAAGCTGCGAATCTGGCGATTTTTATGCCGCTCGGGTAAATTTTCTGTATCTAATGGCGGTTTTATATCTTCAGTCATGTTCAGCTCGCCTTAAACGCAGCAAAAAATAAGGTGGCCCAGGCAATCAGGAATGCAACACCACCTATAGGCGTAATTGCTCCCAAGATCTTTATACCAGTAAAAGACAACATATAAAGGCTGCCCGAGAATAAAATAAGCCCGGCAACTAATGACCAGGCCGAGGTAAGCAACAAGCTGCTTTTACCCCAGTGCAACATCAATAAGGCCACTGCCAGCAACACTAAGGTGTGCAGAAAGTGATATAAAACCGCCGTCTGAAACACGGCCATCATCTCAGCGGTGAGTTTATTTTTTAAACCATGGGCACCAAAAGCACCTAGACCTACGGCTAAAAACCCACTAAAGGCGGCTATTTGTATAAATAAACTGGCTTGCATGGCTTATCCAAATTTTTCTCATAAAAAAACCGCTGATGTTATTCCATCAACGGTTTTGTCTGTTACCCGGAATCTTAGGGCGCGATTCTACACTATTTACATCACTAACGTCGCTTTAACCTTGTTCATCGCATTTTTTTCCAGCTGACGAATACGCTCGGCGGAAACACCATATTCGGCTGCCAGCTCATGCAAGGTGGCTTTGTTTTCACTTAACCAACGGCGCGAGATGATATCGCGGCTACGTGCATCGAGATCTTCCAGCGCGGCATGCAAATTTTTATTACTGCGCTGCGAATAATTATCATGTTCCAGCAATAAAGACGGATCTTCGCTGTGATCTTCCAGATAGAGCGCAGGAGCAACAAAGCTACTGCCTTCTTCACTGCCATCGTCACTGCCATCAAAACCCATATCAACGGAGGTCATACGGCCTTCCATCGTACGCACATCAGAAACATTCACACCTAAATCATCGGCAATGGCATGGGCTTCATCGTTGCTTAACCAGGCCAGACGTTTCTTCGCGCTACGTAAATTAAAAAACAATTTACGCTGAGCTTTGGTGGTGGCGACTTTAACGATACGCCAATTACGCAGAATATATTCATGCATCTCGGCTTTAATCCAATGCACCGCAAAAGAGACTAAACGCACACCTTTTTCAGGGTTAAAACGCTTCACCGCCTTCATCAAACCGACGTTACCTTCTTGAATCAAGTCGGCCATTGGCAGGCCATAACCATTATAGGTCTTGGCTAAATGCACAACAAAACGTAGATGTGATAAAACCAATTGCCTAGCCGCATCCAAGTCTTCTTTATAATAGAAGGCTTCGGCCAGATTTTTTTCTTCCTCTGGCGTCAATATGGCGATGCCGCCAATATTGTTCATATAACCATTGAGATCACCGCCAGGGGTTAAAACCGGGGTAAGCTGCAATTGTGTATTCATGTTTATCTCCGAAATCGAGTTGGCTGCGCTGACTATCTAAACTACTGGAATAAAGAGTAGTCTCAGCGCTGCACATTTCAAGCTTATGTTGAAAAGCTCATCTGCAGTGTATCACCACAATCATTAGAGCGGCAAGAGGCCAAAAGTTCATATTTTTTTTAACGCGGCTCCATCGCATCCAGATGTTTGGAAACGGAGAACCAGGCACCAAAAAATCCCAGAATGCCTGCCATCATCCATAATGAAACCATATCGCTGAACGACAGACCCAGTAACATATAATCACTTTGATACAAACCTGCCAACGTTGCCACCGGTTTATTCAGAATCGCCAAACCCACCGCAATAATAATACTGGCAATAAAGCCACCACCCAGGCCATACCATAAACCGGTATACAAAAACGGCCGGCGCACATAGGCATCGGTAGCCCCAACTAACTTGGTAACGATAATTTCATCTCGGCGGTTTTCAATTTCCAAGCGAATCGTATTACCAATAACCAGCAACACGCCCATAGATAATAAAATAACCAGCCCCAAAGCCAGGCGCTGCCCCACTTCCAGCATCGCCGTTAAACGCTGCACCCATTGTAAATCCAGCTTGGCGAGTTCAACAGGCGGTAAGGCCTGTAATTTTTTCAATAATTTTTCGGCCCCGGCAACATCGCTGAACTGCGGTGTTGGTCCTATTTCAATCACCGTAGGTAGCGGATTGTGATCCAGATGCTGCAAGACATCGGCAAAGCCTGAAATCGCCTGAAATTCTTCCAGCGCCTGTTCCTTGCTGATGATATGCAGAGATTCAATCTCCGGCCAGCTGCGTAACTGCTGCTGTAAACGCTGCTCAGACTGCGCCGATACCCGCTGATGCAAAAACAGCGAGATTTGCGCATCACCATCCCAGCGATGGCTCAGCTCTTGCACATTACCCAGCGCAACATAAAGCCCAACCGGTAAAGCCAGCGCGATGCCAATCACCAGCCATGTCACGATGCTATTGATAGGCTGCGCCATTAAACGCTTAAAGCTGTCTTTCGATACGCGTCGGTGGTCTTTAATCCAGCCGTCTAAACGTGTCTTAATATTAACCTTACTGGCACTGGCACCGGTATCAATTTTAACCGGTTTTTTAGCAGGTGCTTGTCTGGCCATTAGTCAAAACCTCCCACCACAGCACCATCACTAAGCGTCAACATACGATGTTTCATGCCGGTAATAAGGGAGAGATCATGGGAGGCCAATAAGACCGTAACCCCAACACGATTAAACTGCTCAAAGAGATACATGATTTCGGAGGATAATTCGGGGTCTAAATTACCGGTGGGCTCATCGGCCAATAAAATTTTGGGTTTATGCACCACCGCTCTGGCAATACCCACACGCTGCTGCTGACCACCGGACAACGTAATCGGGTTATGTTTTTCTTTTTCCAATAAACCGACTTTATCCAGCGCTGCGCGTACACGGCGGCCTATTTCACGTGGTGTATAACCGGCAATCTGTAGAGGCAGGGCGACATTTTCAAACACCGATCTATCAAATAACAGTTGATGATTTTGAAAAACCACACCAATTTGGCGTCGATGAAACGGAATATGTTTACGTGACTGCGCACCTAAATCAAAGCCATCAACCAGTACCTGACCGTCAGAGGGTTGTTCCATCATCATGATCAGTTTCAATAATGTGGATTTCCCGGCACCGGAATGCCCGGTGAGAAATACCATTTCATTGGCCTTTATATGAAATGAAACCCGTTTAAGGGCTTCATGGCCGGTATCATAACGTTTGGTCACATTATCAAACTGAATCATGGGCTTGGGGCTGCATCCCTATTTTTATTGATTATTTTTTTAAACCTAAAACTACTGACTCAAAAACTCTTCGGTAAATAACGCATCAACAAAGTCACTGGCCACAAACGGACGTAAATCATCGACCTGCTCACCCACACCAATAAAACGAATCGGCAAACCTAGCTGTTTACTGACCGCAAAGATCATACCGCCTTTTGCCGTACCGTCTAGCTTGGTTAATGTTATTCCTGTCACACCCACCACTTTTTGGAATTGTGTTGCCTGAGCCAATGCATTTTGACCGGTGCCTGCATCCAATACCAACATCACCTCATGCGGCGCGGTGTCATCGAGTTTCTTCATAACACGGACAACTTTTTCCAACTCGTTCATCAGATTGTCTTTATTATGTAAACGCCCGGCCGTATCGGCGAGGATAATATCTATACCGCGGGATTGACCGGCCTGAATCGCATCAAAAATAACCGAGGCGCTATCTGCGCCGGTATGCTGAGCAATCACCGGCACATTGTTTCTATCTCCCCAGACCTGTAACTGCTCTACCGCAGCAGCCCTGAAGGTATCGCCAGCGGCTAGCATCACCGATTTGCCTTCGTTCTGGAATCGCTTGGCCAATTTACCGATGGTGGTGGTTTTACCTACGCCATTAACCCCTACAACCAAAATAACATAGGGCTTTTTAGTTGTATCAATCTGCAGCGGACATTCACTGGGCGCTAATACATTGGCTAATTCTTTTTGCAGCGACTGCAGCAGCGCTCTGGCATCATCAAGTTCCTGCCTTGCTACTTGCTGTGTCAGGTTATCGATGATTAGGCTGGTTGCATCTATGCCTACATCGGCCATGATCAACTGGGTTTCAATATCTTCCAGTAGATCATCGTCGATTTCACGGCTACCGAGGAATAAATTACCCAGGCCCGATGACAACGCCGAGCTGGTACGGCTCAAGCCTTTTTTCAAGCGGCCTAATACACTGCCGCTCTCGGATTTGACTGTTTGGGCTACGGCTACGGCTACAGCGGCACTTTCTTCGGCGACTTTGGCGGCGGCTTCTGCTTGTGCTGCGGATTTTTCGGCGTCTATAACTGCACTTTCTTTGACTTCTTTGGCCTGTCTGCGGCGCTCAAAAAAGCCTTTTTTCTGTTCATCAGACACGAATCTGCGACCTCGATAGAACTACTACGGATTAAACTCAAGCTAGAGATAAGGCTATATTTGCTCACGATTAAACGTGATCATGCTACAATGCCCGCTCTATGGGAGCCGCATTTTACAATGAAACGCCGACAATCGCCTGCTAAATCACAACAATCTGCAGCAAAAAGCCAATTTAGGTTGATTGCCGGGCAATGGCGTGGGCGCAAACTGTTATTTCCTGCTGTGGAAGGCTTAAGGCCTACACCCGACAGAGTCAGAGAAACACTTTTTAACTGGCTGGCCGACGATGTATACGATGCAAATTGTTTAGATTTATTTGCAGGTTCCGGCGCATTAGGTTTGGAATGCCTCTCTAGGGGAGCTAAATCCTGCCATTTTATCGAGGCCAATAAAGAAGCCTCTACGGCTATAAACGAACATTTAAGTTTGCTCAAGGCTCAGGGAGCTACACTTAATGGGCTATTACCGGCAACGTTATCGCGCTTAAACAACAGCGTATTTGAACTTGTTTTTATCGACCCACCTTATGCCCAAGCCCAGCTGATCAATGAATGCCTGCAACAACTGATTCAGCAAGGCAATATCCAAGCTGGCGCTACCGCATATATAGAGAACAGCAGTCATGATGGCACTCCACGGCTACCCGATGGATTTAAGCTACATAGACAAAAAACCGCAGGCCAGGTGCAATACAGCCTTTACCACTATTTACCCGATAACGTTTGATCTCTCCTATGAAAACCATTTTATATCCCGGCACATTTGATCCCATCACCCACGGACATAGCAATCTGATAGAACGTGCGTCCAAGCTGTTTGATAAGGTCATTATTTGCATCGCCAGCAGCAGCAAAAAACAGCCCTTGTTTTCGTTTGAGGAACGTGTGGAACTCTGCCAGCAAGTCACCGCGCATTTATCCAATATCGACGTTGTGCCGTTTTCCGGTTTAATCGTTGATCAAGCCAAAGAACACAACGCCATCGCCGTATTACGTGGTGTACGCAGCATGACCGACTTTGATTATGAGTTGCAAATGGCAAGCATGAATCAAAGCATGGTTGCAGACTTCGAAACCGTTTTCTTGACCCCGGCCAATGAATACAGTTTCATCTCGTCTACACTGGTCAGAGAAATTGCCAGCATGCACGGTGATGTGGAAAAATTCGCCCATCCTGCGGTTGTTGCCGCCTTATCCAAGAAATTCCAGGCAAAAACGTAAGCATAATCAGGCAAGAGCTAGGCAATAATCATGGCATTATTAATCACCGAAGAATGTATCAACTGCGATGTTTGTGAACCCGAATGCCCAAATGAGGCTATATTTCAGGGTGATGACATCTACGAGATAGATCCGTCAAAGTGTACCGAATGTGTAGGCCATTTTGATGAACCGCAATGTGTGCAAGTGTGCCCTATTGATTGCATTCCACTAGACCCTGAGCGGTTGGAAACCAAGGACGAATTATGGGAAAAATATTCAACTCTAACAGGCAACCCTATTCCATGAACCTAGCACGCAAAAACCCTGTATTAAAGCAGGCTATTGCCACAGCGACAGTCACCTTATGCTTCAGTGCCACCTTCACTGCGCCTGTATCTGCAGAAATAGCCCCCGAAATAGCCACCACTATTCAACAGAAAAAAATCGCCACAGGCAGTGAGTGGATGGTGGTTACCGCCAATAATTATGCCAGCACTGCAGCGGCCGAGATTCTCGCCTTAGGCGGTTCTGCGGTAGATGCTGCGATTGCCGCACAGCTGGTTTTAGGCCTGGTTGAACCACAATCATCAGGCATAGGTGGTGGAGGTTTTATGCTGCATTGGGATAAAACGCAGCAATTATTGATCAGCTTCGATGGCCGCGAAACGGCTCCAAAGGCGGTGAATGAAGACCATTTCCAAATCAATGGCAAAAATATGGGCTTTTTTGATGCGGTTGTGGGTGGACATGCCGTTGGCACCCCCGGATTGCTGCATATGCTGGCTAAGGCACATACACAATACGGTGTATTAAACTGGTCACAATTATTTCAACCGGCGATCAAGCTGGCACACAGTGGCTTTATTATTTCACCGCGCCTGCATAAGCTATTACAACATATGTTAAAGACGCCCAATGGTATTAAAGATCCAGCCATGGCCACGTATTTCCTCACTAGCACCGGCCAAGTTAAAGCTATAGGCACACGCCTTAAAAACCCGGCTTATGCCCAGACGCTAAGCACCATCGCCACTCATGGCATAGCTGTTTTTTATAGTGGCCCTATCGCCAATCATATTGTTGCCGCCGTACAAATGAATGCAATACGCCCAGGTTTACTCAGTAATAATGATTTACGTGATTATCGCAGTGTGGCCCGTGAAGCCATCTGCCAAGACATAGAAAGTTACAAAGTCTGTGGTGCCGCACTTCCGGCCTCAGGCCCTATCGCGGTGATGCAAATACTGGATATGCTAGTACAGACTTCCAGTTTTTATGGTTTAGCCCCTGATTCGGCTGCATTTTACCATCGATTTACCGAAGCCTCTAAACTGGCGTTTGCCGATAGAGATAAATACCTGGCCGACAGCGATTTTATCGAGGCTCCGGTTAAGCAACTTCTAGCCAAGCCCTATTTACAGCAGCGCGCGAGACAAATCCCGCTACTTAAGGCCAGCCAAGAACAGGCAATCGCGGGTACATTTACCGGCTCAATTAGCTTTGCTGAGACTCAATCGGCAGAAATCCCTTCTACGACGCATTTATCCATTATCGATAAAGCCGGCAATATTGTTAGCATGACCACTTCCATAGAGATGGCCTTTGGCTCACAGATTATGGTGGATGGATTTTTGCTAAATAATCAATTAACCGATTTCTCTTTTACCTACGAAGATGCAGAAAACAATAAAATTGCCAATCGTATAGAGGCAGGTAAAAGGCCTCGCAGTTCCATGGCCCCGATGTTGGTTTTTAATCAACAAACCGGCCTGCCGGTGTTAGCTATAGGTTCACCCGGTGGCTCACGTATCATCAACTATGTGGCCAAAACAATTGCTCAGCATTTATTTTTGCATGAGGATTTAGCCACTGCCATCGATTCGCCGCATATCATCAACCTGAATAAAACCACCGAAGTTGAAAAAAATCGTGGCCGCAGCCTCCAGTTAAATAAAGACTTAAAAACCTTGGGCCACCAAACCCAGCTGCGTGACCAAACCTCTGGCCTACATGCGATCAGCATCAAGCAGGGACTTTATCATGGTGTCGCAGATAGCCGCCGCGAAGGTTCGGCGATAGGGCAATAGACCGGGAAATAAGAATTTCAGGTATAAAAAAAGCAGGCTTAGCCTGCTTTTTTTTGCGAAACAATTAAGAGAAGTTTATTCGTCTTCGATTTCTGATTCTTTAATCTTTTTCTTATAACCCGGATTAGTACAGCCCAGGCAACGCATAAAGGTTGATTCAACTGGCCCCATCACTAACGTAGAACCTGCTTCGGCGGTATTCCCACCTAATAACGAGAACGGTAAGCTCACTAAAAATACTGCCGTACCAATAACCGTAATCGCCAATAAAAAAGGGCGCGCGATAATTAAGTCACCGGTCATAGCCAGTGCAGTAGGCTTTTCTACAATAACAGATGAATTACTGGCAAAGGCCATCTTTGGAAATGACAATAAAATCGCCATTGAGAAAATCAGTGTTATTTTACCTAGGTAACTGACCATTTTTTACATCTCCATTATATGCTGTTCGAAATAGCGGCTAATTTATTGCGGCTACTTAATAGCAGCTGCTTATTATTTATTTAATGAGGCTAAGCTTAGCCTTTTTTTTTAAAAATGTCAGAAAAACTATTCAATTCAGGCACTTTATCTCAATTCTTAGAAACGACCTAAAGAATAATACAGCGCTGAGCTATTTCTGACAGTGGCTACAATAAAAGGTACTTCGCTGGCCCTGGTTAATCTTTTTAATGTTTTGAGAGCAGATAGTGCAGGGTTCACCGGCTCTTCCGTAGACCTGTAATTCCTGCTTAAAATACCCGGGTTTTCCATCTCCACCCACAAAGTCTTTTAACGTTGTGCCACCCTGCGCTATCGCCTCGGCTAATACGGCCTTTATCACCTGCACCAATATAATATAGCGAGCTTTACTGATATTTCCTGCGGCCCGTTTTGGGTTGATACCCGCGCGGAATAACGACTCGGCCGCATAAATATTACCCACCCCAACAACAACATGGCCATCCATGATAAAGGTTTTCACTGCCTGCTTTTTACCTCTGGAACACTGATATAATAATTCTGCATTAAAAACATCAGCTAAAGGCTCGGGGCCCAACACTTTTAATAAATCATGTTCTACGCTGTTATCGGCCTGATACAAGCAGCAACCAAAGCGCCTGGGATCATTAAGGCGCAGAATATTGCCATTGGTAAAACTGAAATCGATATGGTCATGCTTTTGAATAACTTCATCTTGCTGAACAATACGTACATTACCCGACATACCCAGATGCAATAATATATAACCACTGTCAAAAATCAGCTTCAGATATTTACCCCGGCGCTGCACCGCGTTTAAAGTTCTTCCTTCTAGCGCAGTCAGTTCTGCCACCGGCACCGGCCAGCGTAATTTAGCATTACGCACGGTGACCTTCTGCAGCGTGGCACCTTCAATATGGGGTTTGATGCCTCTACAGCTGGTTTCTACTTCGGGTAATTCAGGCATTTTGAATCATCACGTTAATGGCTGGATTTGCCTTGAATCAGCTGCCGAATATCATCTTCGTTAAACAGGTATTCGGTCTGACAAAAGTGACAATTCGTTTTAATCTCGCCATCTTCGGCCAGAATCTCGCGTAACTGCGGCTCTCCCATACTTAATAAGGCCCGTTCCAAACGTTCTTTGGAACAGGAGCAGTGAAAACGACATGCTTGCGGATCAAATATGCGCACAACTTCTTCATGGTATAGGCGATGCAATAAGGTCTCATTATCGAGGCTGGCCATCTCCTGCGCCGATAAGGTTGACGCAAAATGGCAAATTCGGGTCCAGTCTTCTTCGCGCTTATCTTTATCCATACACAGCTGTGCCGGCAAGGCCTGTAACATAATACCTCTGACTACCCCATCAGATTCGCTGAAACGGAACCAGGTCGGTAATTGTTCCGATTGTTGGAAATATGCTTGTAAACAAGCTGCCAGGTCATTTTCAGCCAACGAGACAATACCCTGATAGCGATGGCCTTGTTTGGGTTCAACGGTGATGGCTAATGTGGCATCGGTGAACACATCGGTGAATGGGATATCAACCAAATCATGGCTGGCATCGATAAGTCCGCGAAAATTCAATTGCTCATCACATTCAGTCGTCACCAGTGATACCGGTCCAGTACCGCGGGCTTGCAGAATTAATGAACCTTCAAACTTTAAGTTACCGGTCATTAAAATATTTGCGGCCGAGAATTCAGCTATCAATTGCAGCTGCGCGCTGGAATAACCTTGATCGTCAATCAAATCAGCAAAGCTTTTATTTAATGTGACAATCGCGCCACGGATATCAGTTTCATCAAAAAGGAATTTTTGTAAGCTATCGCTCAACATAGTTAATCCATGTTCTTTTGTTTAAATCGGTGAATCAGGCGACGGTTTTTCTTGTCGGGGCGTCTTTCAGGCGCTATTTGGCTTTGCTTCAGCTGCTTACGCATATCGGCGTTTAACTCACGTTTAACCCGACTTTCCTGCGTTTCTTCATACAGGGTTTGGGCAACCTCGGCACCACGGCGCTGATCCGAGATCAACATCACGATCACGGTTTTTTCATCCCAGCCCAGGCGGATTTTAAGCTCGGCACCCAGCTCAACTTCTTTGCTGACCTTTACCCTGGCACCATTATAATGCACCTTGCCGCCATCAATCGCCTGCTTTGCCAAGCTACGGGTTTTAAAAAATCGCGCCGCCCACAGCCATTTATCCAATCTGACTTTTTTGCTCTTCTGCGGCTCAGCCATGTGGCATAATCTCATCGAAGTGATGAATAGCCGTATAGGCCAAACCATCACGTTTGGGATTTTGTGAATCGGGCTGCGACAATGTCAGCAGATATTTGATACCAAAACGATGCGCAGAATCTAGCACGGTTTCCGTGTCATCAATCAACAACGTGGAGGCAGGATTAAACTGGCAATCGGCTTTTAAAGCCGACCACAGGCCGATGTTTTCCTTGGGTAAACCATAATCATGGGTGGAAATTAGCTGATCAAAATATCCCTCTAAGCCCGTTTCCTGCATTTTTAAATCCAGGCTATCTCTATGCGCATTTGTCAGCAATACGATATGTTTACCTTCATCACGTAAAAACTGTAAAAAAGACTCTACAAACGGGCGTATGGCAATTTTATGCTTAACATCGTGTTTTAAATCCACCACATCCAATTGCAATTGTTCGGTCCAGAAATCCAGGCAATACCAATCCATACTGCCACGCTTTTCTTCAAAACGTTGATGTAAATCTTTCATCGCATCATCATAATCCAATGAATATTTCTGACTAAACACCTGGGGTAAATGGGTTAACCAAAAATAATTATCAAAATGTAAATCCAGCAGAGTACCGTCCATATCCAGCAAGACCGTCTCTATTTCTGACCAAGGTATGATTGATTGAGGCATAAAAAAAACTCTGCACAAAAAAGTAGTTTACATTGAATCAAGCAGAAATGCTCCGACTTAGCGGCTTAGCTCAAATGAATCTTAATGGCTTATAAATGTATAACTTTTTAATATGACTGTTTTTGTGCAGTGCAATTTATATGCTCTAGACTCTAATTAACAAATGCAGATTTGATGTATATGAAATGGCAGTACAACCCTCAATATCGCTAGGCCACAATATGCATGAGATCCCACTGAATTTACGCGCCACCTTTCCACTGAAACACCATCACGCAGAATTCGACTGTTTAAAGCTTAGGGATACCCATGCCTTACGCACCCAATTACTGGGTGAAATGCTGGAATTAGATGCCCAACGTGCACACTTGGAAATGGGAGCCAGTACAATTGACTTCTCCATGGTACAAACCTATAAAGAAATGATTCAAAGCCGACGGGTATTATTAGATCAGGTCAGCGCCGCGATTATTAACTGAATCACGGCGAGTTTTCATTAGCCCTTCATTAAAGCAGACTCATGCTCAGACAGCAGCTCATCCAGCGTTAGTAGATAGCTGTCATTAAATACAGACATAAAGTGTTCAACTTCCTGCATACGCAGCTGCCGTAACCGCTGCTCTAAATCGGCCAAGGCAGTTTTAAATTCCTGATTACCGGCCTGCATTTCTGTCTGACATTTCTGATACGCGGAAATCAAATCGGCGGCTTTAACAAATCTAGCCACCTGGCTATCCACTTGATCATGTAATAATAGGTGGCTGAAGCTGGCGCGCAAATTTTCTGGCAACAGTGCCAATAACTCAGCCTCGGCTTCATGCTCTATAGCTTTATAAGCTGTCTTAATTTTTTCGGAATGGTATTTGATGGGCGTAGGTAAATCACCGGTGATAATTTCTGAAACATCATGATAAAGCGCCGTGGTTGCAACTCTATCCACATTGATGTTGCCACCAAATTCCTGATTATGAATTACAGCCAGCGTATGGGCAATGGTTGCCACTTGCCAGCTGTGCTCCATAACATTTTCCTCTTCAACATTGCGCATCAAGCCCCAGCGCTTAATCCATTTAAGCCTGCCTAAATAAGCAAAGAAGCTGCTGCGCAACATGATTATTTCACTTTTAAGGTTAAACGTTCTTTTTCAATCAGGAAAGAAGCCACTTCCAGCATTTTCGCCTGACTACCAGCCAAACCTGCTGCAATACGGTATTTACCGTTAACCACCATCTCAGGGGTTCCTTGCATACGATAGCTGCGTGCACGCGATTCAGCCAATTTCACCTGGCTTGAGATACCAAAAGAATTAAACGTTTTACTGAAAGCTTCAGCATCTACACCGTTTTTAACAAACACAGCCTTGATGCTATCTTCATTTTTTAAACGATTTTTTTCTATATTCATCACCTGAAACAAAATAGGGTGCATCTTATCCAATACATTTAACGCCTTGGCGGTATAAAAAGCCTGGGCATGTAGCGTCATGGTTTTATTCCATATTGCCGGCTGGCCTAATACCACCACGTCTTCACCTTGCTGTCTCTTCCAGGTTTTTAACATCGGCTCAAATTTGAAGCAATGGCCACAGCCATACCAAAACAACTCAACCACCTCAACTTTTGTTTTATCGCTGGTGACTACCGGTACAGGTAAGACTTCATAATGTTCACCGGCTTTAAACGTATCAGCGATAGCCAGCTGAGCGGTTAAAGTAAATGCAGCTGCAGCCGCCAAAATCACTTTCAACATAAAACTCTCCAAATTAATCTATTTTAAACATTATAGGGATTATGCCACTGGGAGAAAGACCTAAATAGCGGTTTTGCAAAGATAAAATTAACACCATCATAGCCACGCTCTAAATAACGGACATAAAAAAAGCAGCTTATAAGCTGCTTTTTTAAAATATTAGAAACCCTTAAAAACTATAAACATAGCCAACCGTTAAGGTTCTGAACTTCAGTTTCTGATTCAACTCGAACGTAGCATCACAATTTACCGGATATCCAGCAACAGGCCTCTCAGAAGGACAGCTACCACCACCGGTAATATCATAGCTAAAATCATTAAAGTTACGCTCATCTACATCCAGGCTAATGTCAGGATAAATCATATACATGACCTCTATCGCGCCGCCCCAAATTTTCTGCCCCAGCGCAATACCGTAAGAAATACCGGTTGCAGATGCATTTAACGAGACATATTCACCACCGTCTAGATCAAATGTTGATTGGCCTATACCCAATAAACCCTTGAAATACACCGGGCCTTGCGTCATATACGTACCATACAGACCTGCACCGGAAAAGCTTACATCGGCAAAATGTAAAATGGTCTGTGGCACCGAGGTCGCCACACGCATTTCTACACCGATATCGCCACCCATAGCCTGCATAAATTGATAACCGGCAAATAAATCGATCGAAGAAGGTTTCTGCTCGCCACTATAATAATCTACGCTAGGAGAGGTAACACCGGCTTTAAAAGGCACATCCAGATCCGACTCCGGCCCAACAACATAGGTATCATCAACACCCACATGCATATGCGCGCCAGAATCAATTCTGGCCATGCCGTAGGAACCACCTACATAGAAGCCATTCCACCACTGTGGTTGTCCGTCTTGCGCCGCAACTGTGACCGAAACAATGGAAAAAAACAGGCAGGAAAATGCCTTTACCACGTTTTTCATCGGAGACCCCGTATTTATTATTGTTAGATAACTTATCTAAAGTGTGATTTCAATTAGCTTACGTTCTATTATTTTTTTGTCTAAACGTAGCTGCGTTCAGCCTAACACTTGTGAGTTTGAATCTCTAGTATTAGCTCAAATAACAGGCACAAAAAAACGGCTTTAGCCGCTTTTAAGATTACGATAAATTAACGTAGGCCAGAAATAAAGCTGGCTACGGCGCGAATTTCATAATCAGTCATGCCCGATGTAACATCACGCATGATGCGGCTATCACCATCATTCACACGTGCACCCTGTGCTTTAGGCTCATCAGCGCCTAAACGAAAAGCCTTTAATTGCTTCTCTATATAAGCTGCATGTTGACCTGCCAATGCAGGATAACCCGCACCCTTATTGCCTTTACCTGAAGGACCATGACAACCGGTACAAGCTGGCGTGCCTTTTTTCAAACTACCGCCACGATAAACCGCTTCACCTTTATCTTTTAAATCGGCCTTAACCGTTTCGCCTTTTATCGTCTGCGCAGAATAATAAGCGGCGATATCAGCGATATCCTGATCAGAAAGTCCTGGCACAATACCGGCCATTTCTGGAATGCTACGACCATCATTTTCTGGCTTCTTTTTCACATCATTAAGCTGCTTGATGATGTATTTTTCGTGCTGGCCCGCTAATTTAGGAAACATCGCTGCAGGACTATTACCATCAGCACCATGACAAGCCGAACACTGAGCCGCTTTATTCTTACCGGCCTCTGCATTACCTGTAGCCATTGCAGAGCCGGCAGCAGCCATCATTAATACACTTAAAATCAGCTTTTTCATGTTGTTTATGTTCTCTTAAATCTCGTGGTTTATTATTTAAGCTTAGGCTTATTTAGCGGTACTCATTAATTTAATCAAAGCGGTAAATTCGGCATCGGTACAATCCATACACAGACCTTTTGGCGGCATAGCACCTGTGCCATTTTTTGCACTGGTTAATAATGCAGGCATGCCTTTTTCTAAACGAGGCTTCCAGGCCGCTGCATCATGTGCCTTGGGAGCACCTGCTGCACCTGCTGCATGGCAAGCCACACAAGTTTTATTGTAAATTTCTTGGGCGTCACGTGCTTGAACCTGCAAAGACAATACCGCGGCAAAAGCAGTTGCAGCAATCAATAACTGTTTCATATTCATTCCCCTAAATAATTAAATCGCTGATCTAAAACAAAATTTGTGTATCTAAAAGCAAAAAAACCACAGCGCCAATGGCTCAAAGACGCGGCTAGCTATATAATTGCGCACATTATATAGAAAACCTCCCGCAAGGGAAAATGCCAATTTAGGAAATACCCCATGGCCATAGATTACCGCAAGGCTTTTTATCAGATCAGTGCCGAAAAAGTCTCTCAATGCCCCGAAGATACAGGCTATGAAGTCGCCTTTGCCGGGCGCTCCAATGCGGGTAAAAGCTCAGCGATCAATGCACTGACCGACAACAAAAAGCTGTGCAGAACCTCCAAAACCCCTGGGCGTACCCAATTAATCAACTTTTTCCAGCTCGATGAAGAGCGCCGCCTAGTGGATTTGCCAGGTTACGGCTACGCCAAGGTACCCGAGGCAATGAAGCTCAGATGGCAGAAACACCTCAATGAATACCTGCAGGAAAGAGACTGCCTACGTGGATTAGTGCTGGTGATGGATTTACGCCACCCATTGCAAGACTACGACAAGATGATTATTGACTGGTGTACCGCCAGTGACCTCCCCCTGCATCTATTGTTAACCAAGTCTGACAAGTTAAAGCCCAATGCCGCCAGAAACCAGTTATTTCAGATTAAAAAACAGCTTGAAGTTTATGGCCCTGGCATTAGCTTGCAGTTGTTTTCTTCTTTGAAAAAATCCGGCAAAAAAGAATTAGAGGCTGTATTAGACGGTTGGTATGGCTCTGCGGATGAAGCCGAATAAAAAATTTAAAGAAAAATGAAAAACATTTGAACCAAATAGCAAAGCCACGTTCTTATTACCTGATAGTGGCTGAAACGTAAGGTTCCCTAAGCTTTTACGTTTCAAGAGTTGTGGAACAACTCATTTGTGCCGGTGATACTCCCCAGTATCACCGGCTTTTTTATGCCGTTAATACCTATACATACGATCAGATATAATAAAACGCTGCATAATGGTCATAAAACCCACGTATACTCGCGCCAGAAATTAATAATAAAAACGATGAGTCATGAAGACCCTTTTAAAAATAATCGCCATCAGCTGCCTTGGCCTTAACATCTCGGCCTGCAAACCCGAGTTTAAAATTCTTCACCCGCATATTATTTATTATGGTGACAGCCTGTGTACGGAAAATTATTCACCCAATAAACTCACCGCCACACAACGTTTAGGCATCCCGGAGAATTGTAAATATGGCCGGCCTATGCGGGATATCGCAGAAATTTCCAGCAATTACACGCTCGCATTTCTGGCGATGGGAACCAATGATGCCCGTTTAGGGGTTTCTATAGAGGCCTTTTCGTTGCACTTAAATGATTTATTAAGCAATACCAGCGCCACCGTAGTCTGTGTATTACCCAATATCGTCAGCCGCATTAACACCTCGGCGGTAAGAGCGGAAATGGCCAATCAATGTGTGAATATTATCGATCCACAAAAAGAATGTGATGTAGGCCCTCGGTTTGTGGATGGGCTACATTATACCGAGAAAGACCATGTGGGCATGGCGAGCTGTATTCAGAAGGCCATGACAGCCTTCGATAACGATGAACTTTTATAAGCTTAGTGCGCCTCATCCCAGTTATCACCCACACCCACATCCACCAATAAAGGCACGGCTAAATCGGCGGCGGATTGCATCTGCTCTTTGATACCTTCGCAGAATGCCTCCACTTGAGATTCTGCCACTTCAAAAATCAGTTCATCGTGCACCTGCATAATCATCGCCGCATCAAAATCACTTTGCGCCAACCAAGCTTGTACATTGATCATCGCCTGCTTAATCACATCTGCGGCCGTACCCTGCATAGGGGCGTTAATCGCGGTACGTTCGGCACCAGCGCGTTTCATGCCATTGCTGGATTTAATCTCGGGTAGATAAAGCCTGCGCCCCCGTAACGTTTCTACATAACCATCCTCTATGGCCTGAGCGCGGGTTTCGTCCATATAGGTTTTAACCCCAGGATATTTGGCAAAATATTTACCAATATAAGCCTGCGCCTCACCTCGGCCAATCTTCAATTGTTTAGCCAAACCAAAGGCCGACATGCCATAAATCAAACCGAAGTTAATCGCCTTGGCACTGCGACGCTGATCGATAGTCACCTCATCAACCGTCACACCAAACACCTCGGCAGCCGTGGCCTTATGTACGTCTTCACCATGACTAAACGCATTTAACAGACCTTCGTCATGGGATAAATGCGCCATGATACGTAATTCAATTTGGCTATAATCGGCCGCCACCAGTTTCTTACCTTCGGGAGCAATAAAGGCCTGACGAATGCGACGGCCCTCTTCCGAGCGAATAGGGATATTCTGTAAATTGGGATTAGTCGATGATAAACGCCCGGTTGCCGCTACAGCCTGTTGGTAGGATGTATGCACTCGACCGGTAGTTACATTTACCTGCTGAGGCAGCGCATCGGTGTAGGTAGATTTCAGTTTGGAGAAACTGCGATATTGCATGATAATCGCGGGTAATTCGTGATCATTAGCCAATTCCTGCAATACGGCCTCGGCGGTAGATGGCTGACCCTTTGGGGTTTTTTTGATGACTGGGATTTCCAGCTTTTCAAACAAGATCACCTGTAATTGTTTCGGTGAACTTAAGTTAAACTCCTCACCCGCCACGGCAAAGGCCTGCTGTTCCAGCTCTTTACAACGTTGATCCAACTCTATGGATTGTTTGGCCAATAAGTTGCTATCGATTAATGTGCCGTGATGCTCCATCTCGGTTAATACATCAATTAACGGCACTTCTAATTGCTGAAATACCGCTTTTTGTTTTTCCAGATCCGCCAAATCCTCCCATAAAACCGCATGTAAACGCAGCGTAATATCGGCAGCTTCGGCCGCATAAGGGGCAGCCTGCTCCAGTTCAATCTGGTTAAAGCTCAGCTGTTTCTTGCCTTTACCGGCGATATCTTCAAGACGAATGGTTTTAAGATCCAGATATTTCTGCGCCAACGATTCCAGATCATGACGACTGGCCGTACTATTAAGCACATAAGATTCCAGCATAGTATCGAAGGCGATACCACGTAGATGAATGCCGTGATGGCGTAATACATGTGCATCATATTTCAGGTTCTGGCCAACTTTGGCTTTTTTGGCATCTTCTAATAAGGGTTTTAACCGCGCTAAAACATCATCTCTATCTAGCTGTTCAGCTGCGCCTAAATAATCATGTGCCAGTGGAATATACGCAGCCTCTCCTGCTTTAACCGCCACCGATATACCCACAATCTGCGCCTGCATATATTCAGGGCTGGACGTTTGTATATCAAAGGCGAATAATTCGGCGGCCTGACATTTATCTAGCCAGCGCTGAAAATCAGCTTCGTTTAAAATGGTTTGATAATCGGTTTCTATCACCGCGGCCACAGGCTTTTTGGCTTTAGCCGCCGTAGTGCCGGATGCCGACATGCCGTTATCGCCGTTCTCCAGCGCCTTTACCCAGGTTTTAAAACCCATTTCTTCAAATAAGGCCAATAAAGCCGCATCATCCGCTTCTTTATTCACCAGTTCCTGTACTTGCTCTGGCAGCTCCACATCACATTTGATGGTCGCCAGCTCATAGGAGAGATAGGCTTTGTCTTTTTCAGCGGCTAATTTTTCTGGTAATTTTTTTGCACCTCTTAAGGTTAATTCACGCACAGGTTCTAAATCGGCATAAATCGTATCCAGAGAACCTATACCCTGCAATAAACCCAGCGCGGTCTTTGCACCCACACCAGCAACACCGGGAATGTTATCGACCTTATCACCCATCAACGCGAGGAAATCGATGATTAAATCGGCCGGAATACCAAATTTATCAATCACACCTTGAGGGTCCATCACGGTATCCGTCATGGTATTCACCAATGTGACATGCTCATTAACCAGCTGGGCCATGTCTTTATCGCCGGTTGATACCACAACAGGAATTTTCAGCACCGTGGCCTGCGCAGCATACGTGCCAATCACATCATCGGCCTCAACACCTTGTATAACAATCAGCGGAAAACCCATGGCCTTGATAATATTGTGAATAGGCTCAATTTGTGGGCGCATATCATCCGGCATAGGGGGGCGATTAGCCTTGTATTCAGGGTAAATATCATCCCTAAAAGTCTTACCCTTGGCGTCAAAAATCACCGCGATACAGCTATCGGGATAAGCCTTTACCAGCGAGCGCAGCATATTAATCACGCCTTTAACCGCACCTGTAGGTTGGCCGCTGGCATTCTCCAAAGGTGGCATCGCATGAAAGGCGCGATATAAATAGGAGGAACCATCAACCAAAACCAGAGGCGCTTTTTCTGCATTGTTGCTGTCAGACATAATATGATGTTCTTTTTCTATCACTAAAAATTTGCCCACAGTGTAACATTGCTAGAATTATATTAAGCAGTGTTTTACTCTCTGCTTTGGACAAATGCTTAAGGAGTGCATATGGCTGTTTACACCAGTTTGGACTTTGATGAAATCAATACCGCCATTAAACGTTTTGGCATAGGTGAGCTTGTAAGTTTTGAAGGCATTTCTGCCGGCATGGAAAACAGCAATTATTTTGTCACGACAAGCTCCCACCATTTATTAGAAGAGCAAGGTGAAAAGCGCGGTGAGTATGTACTTACCCTGTTTGAAGAGTTAGCCGAATCACAAATACCGTTTCATATTCAGATTTTACAAACCCTGCAAGCCAGCCATATTGCTGTCGCAGCCCCCATCAATGATTTTGACGGACTCGCCCTGCAGCATATCAAAGGTAAACCTGCGGTTTTATGTGCACGCTTAAGTGGTGAACACCCCGTGCATACCAGCATTAAACAATGCGAAGTTTTAGGCCAGACCCTGGCGCAAATTCATCAATGCCTGGAAAGCTTCCCCGATGCCGAACAACATGCGGGCATACGTGATACACCGTGGTTAAAAAACAGCATTAAAAAAGCCAAGGCATTTTTAAGTGAAGATGAAAGCCGCTTGGCAGATACGGTATTTAACCGCTATCAAGACGTGATTCAGCAACACAAATTTAGCCAAAGCATCATTCATGGGGATTTATTCCATGACAACAGCTTGTTTAATGGTGATGAACTCAGCGGTATCATCGACTTCTTCAACGCAGGTTTTGGTCACTGCATCTATGATTTAGCCATTGTGGTAAATGACTGGTGTTTAAATGAGCTGGGCGAGTTCAAGATAGAGCATTACCAACACTTATTAAAAGCCTATGCCGCCATCCGCCCCTTCAGCGATGCCGAGAAACGCCACTGGCCAGACTTTTTACAAGCGGCCGCGCTGCGTTTCTGGATATCACGTTTACTCTCGCAAAAACAATCACTTAACCAGCACCATGAGTTACGAGACGGGAAAGACCCGCTGCAATATAAACATATTTTGATGCAGCACAGACAAAGAAGCCCTATAGCGCTGCCTTGATTTTAAGTTTTATTCACTTGCAGCGTTTGCCACAGCCCCCTAAAATGCACAATATTCGTGCGCAGCACCAAAATAACACACAGCTGCGCACCACTATATACTCACCATTAGGGAATTCTTATGAAGATGATCACTGCCATCATCAAGCCATTTAAGCTTGAAGATGTACGCAATGCACTGGCTGAATTTGGTTTATCCGGCATGACCGTCGCCGAAGTAAAAGGTTTTGGGCGTCAAAAAGGCCATACTGAGCTCTATCGTGGTGCAGAATATATTGTTGATTTCCTGCCTAAAGTTAAACTTGAAGTTGCCGTAACCGACGAGCAAGTCGATGGTGTGATTGATGCCATTATCGCGGCGGCCAAGACCGGTAAAATTGGTGATGGAAAAATCTTTGTCACCGCCATTGAACAAGCCATCCGTATTCGCACCGGCGAAACCGGCAACGAAGCCGTTTAAGCGAGAGCCTCATGAAAATACGTTTACTTCTGATACTGGCGGCAAGTTTGCTGCCGGCCGCAGCTTTTGCCGACGGCATCAATGCTGCCGATACAGCCTGGGTGATGACCTCTACCGCGCTGGTTTTATTTATGACCATTCCCGGCTTATCGATGTTCTACGCAGGCTTAGTACGTTCCAAAAACGTACTCTCGGTATTTATGCAATGTTTTGCATTAACCTGTTTAATGTCTCTGCTGTGGTTTGCGGTCGGTTATACCATCGCCTTTGGTTCTGCCGATGTAGAACAAGGTAAATGGATAGGTGATTTTGGCAATATCTTTTTTGCCGCCATGGACATCAACAGTGTTAATGGCACCATTCCTGCCCCCCTGTTTGCCACCTTCCAAATGACATTTGCAATCATCACACCGGCACTGATTGTTGGTGGTTTTGCCGAACGTATGCGTTTTTCCGCCATGTTAATGTTTTGTTCCATTTGGCTTTTAGTGGTTTACGCACCGATTTGTCACTGGGTTTGGGGCGGTGGCTGGCTTGGCCAGATGGGCCTGCAAGATTTTGCCGGTGGCACTGTGGTACATATCACCGCCGCTACCGCAGCCTTAGTCGCAGCCATAGTGATGGGCAATCGTAAAGGTTATGGCACAGTCCCCATGCCGCCACATAATTTAACCATGACCGTTGCCGGCGCGGGTATGTTGTGGTTTGGCTGGTTTGGTTTTAATGGTGGTTCGGCTTTGGCAGCCAATGGCGCTGCAGCTATGGCTATTTTAGTCACCCATTTATCGGCCAGCGCCGGTGCTTTAGCATGGATGATGATGGAATGGATTAAACATGGTAAACCCTCGGCTTTAGGTATCGTTACTGGCATGGTGGCAGGTCTTGGCACCATTACCCCCGCAGCCGGCTCTGTAGGCCCAGGCGCGGCGGTGTTCATTGGTTTCAGTGCAGGAATCATCTGCTATTATGCAACCAACTTTTTGAAACAAAAATTAAAGATTGATGACTCTTTAGATGTTTTCCCGGTTCATGGGGTAGGTGGTATTTTAGGCACGTTATTAGCCGGCATATTCTGCTCAACAGCATTAGGCGGCAATGGTTTCTCCGAGGGCATTAACAGCATTTCCGAACAGGTCAGTGTACAGGCGATAGGTGTTGTCAGTGTCTTTGCCTATACCGCCGTGGTGAGTTGGGTATTGTTAAAGCTGGTGGATAAGGTCATTGGTTTACGTGTAGATCAGGATCAGGAAACCGAAGGCCTGGATTTAGTTTTACATGATGAGCGTGGCTACGACTTATAAAGTCTAGTTATGGTTTATTTTATCAACAGGGCCATCGGCCCTGTTTTTCTTTAATCGCGCAAAACTTAACTTTCATTAATTTATATCAACTTATGGCTAAAAATCACACATTTTTTCCACTGTTGAAGTGAATAGCTATAGGTTCAAAACAAAATTTAAGTTATTATGCGCGCCTGGTTTTCTAGCTGAATTTCGTGAGAAAAAAACAGCACACCAACAAAATCACTTTTCTACGCCCAGCATATAGATGGAATTTGGCGTTAGAGAACATGAATATTTTTGTACCTTTTGGGAGAAAGTAATGTCTGCAGATAAAACCCTGGATCTTTCAGTTTACGGTATCACCGGCGTTGATAACGTTATATACCAGCCTTCTTACGAGTTGTTATTCGAAGAAGAAACTAAAGAATCCCTAGAAGGTTACGAAAAAGGTGTAGTTACTGAGCTAGGCGCAGTCAACGTAGACACTGGCGAATTCACTGGCCGCTCTCCTAAAGATAAATACATTGTTAGAGACGACACCACTAAAGACACCGTTTGGTGGTCTGACCAAGGTAAAAACGACAACAAGCCAATTTCACAAGATGTGTGGAACGATCTTAAAGCTACCGTTACTGAGCAGCTTTCTGGCCAACGTTTATTTGTTATCGATACTTACTGTGGCGCTGAAAAAGGTACTCGCCTATCAGTACGTTTCATCACAGAAGTTGCATGGCAGGCGCATTTTGTTAAAAACATGTTTATCCGTCCTACGGATGCTGACTTAGAGACTTTTGAACCTGACTTCATCGTTATGAACGGCGCTAAAACCACTAACGATAAGTGGAAAGAGCACGGGTTAAATTCTGAAAACTTCGTCGCTTTCAACCTGACTGAACGCATCCAGTTGATCGGCGGTACTTGGTACGGCGGCGAAATGAAGAAAGGTATGTTCTCTATGATGAACTACTTGCTTCCTCTTCAAGGCATTGCTTCTATGCATTGTTCTGCCAACGTTGGCAAAGACGGCGACACGGCAATCTTCTTTGGTCTTTCAGGTACAGGTAAAACAACTTTATCTACCGATCCAAAACGTGCACTTATCGGTGATGATGAACATGGCTGGGATGATAACGGCGTATTTAACTTCGAAGGCGGTTGTTATGCTAAGACCATCAATCTAAGTAAAGAAAACGAGCCAGACATTTACGCTGCCATTCGCAGAGACGCATTATTAGAAAACGTAACCGTTGATGCCAACGGTAAAATCGATTTTGACGATAATTCACGTACTGAAAACACCCGTGTTTCTTACCCGATTTATCATATCGATAACATCGTTAAGCCTGTATCTAAAGCTGGCCATGCCACTAAAGTGATTTTCTTAACCGCTGATGCCTTTGGTGTTCTTCCTCCGGTTTCTAAACTGACTCCAGAGCAAACTGAATACTACTTCTTGTCTGGCTTTACGGCCAAACTAGCCGGTACTGAGCGTGGCATTACCGAACCTACTCCTGCATTCTCTTCTTGTTTTGGTGCGGCTTTCTTAAGCTTACACCCAACTCAATACGCAGAAGTATTGGTTAAACGTATGCAAGACTCAGGTGCAGAAGCTTATTTGGTTAACACCGGCTGGAACGGTACTGGCAAACGTATTTCTATCAAGGCAACACGTGCGATCATCGATGCAATCCTAGACGGTTCTATCGAAAACGCCGAAATGACTGATCTGCCTTACTTCAATCTGTCTATTCCAACAAAACTGGATGGTGTTGAAGGTGATATCCTTGACCCACGTAACACTTACGAAGATGCTGCTGACTGGGACAAAAAAGCCAAAAATCTGGCGACGATGTTTGTAGAAAACTTCGAACGTTTCACCGATACCGACGGTGGTAAAGCCTTGGTTGCTGCAGGCCCTAAAGTATAATAGGCCTATAGCACAGCTAAAAACCGGCCACCCTACTCACAGAGTGAGAAGGCGCCGGTTTTTTTACGCCTGCATTTTGTTATCAACAAGATTCTTAAAGTTAATTTTTGTCAATAAAAGCAGCTTTCTTACAAACCGCTTTTAACAACGTCTATCATAGCCCTCATTCTCAATAATAATCTTATAGGTACAGAAAATGGCGATTTTTGAAGTGCTTGAAAATGCGGATGCCAGCAAAACCATCCGCTTAAAAAGCCCGGTTGATATGTCTGCAATCGGTGAATTTACAGTAACAACACCCGAGCAGGTAAAAGCTGCGGTAGTAAAGGCAAAAAAAGCTCAAATCGCCTGGGCAGCTTTAAGCTATCAGCAACGCGCTGAACATCTAGCCCGCCTGCAGAAAGTGCTGTTAGACAGCACCGATGAAATCATGGCCACCATCGCCAAAGATAGTGGCAAGGCCGATATGGAATGTATAGCGGAAGTGATTGGGGCCTGTGATGCCACCCAATATTATGCAAAACATGCAGGCAAGATGCTCAAAGACACATCAAAGCGCCCACATCTGTTTTTTGGCATGAAAAAGCTGGTTAGAACCTATAAACCCAAAGGTGTTGTTGGCATCATCACACCGTGGAATTTCCCCTTTGCGACCACCATCGTTCCTACAGTTCAAGCCTTGATGGCCGGTAATGCGGTTGTGGTTAAACCTTCTGAAGTCACCCCTTTTTCAGGCCAATTACTGGCCGAGCTAGTCAAAAGAGCCGGTATTCCAGACGGCATTGTGCAGGTTTTATTAGGTGATGGCAGCACTGGCGCTGCGTTGTGTGAAGCAGGCGTTGATAAAATTCATTTCACCGGATCAGTCAGAACCGGCAAGATTGTGGGTGAAGTCTGTGCCCGCCAGCTGATCTCTGCGACATTGGAATTAGGTGGTAAAGATCCAGCGATTGTTTGTGCCGATGCCGATTTAGACCGTGCGGTTAAAGGTGTCGCCAATGGGGCTTTGTTTAATACCGGCCAAGTCTGTGCATCCACCGAACGTATCTATGTTGTGGAAGCGGTTTATGACGAATTTATCAAAGGCTTGGTAGCAGAGGTTAAAAGCTTACGTCAAAACAGTGGTGATGCCGATGTCAGCTGCATGATCTGGGATAAACAGCTGACGATGATAGAAACACAGATTAAAGATGCCACCGATAAGGGCGCTCAGGTTTTAGCCGGCGGCCAACGCCAGCAAGGCCGAGACGGTTTATTCCTGGAACCCACGATTTTGGTTAATGTGGATCACACGATGTTAATCATGACCGATGAAACCTTTGGCCCGGTTTTGCCGGTGATGAAAGTGGCCAATGAAGAAGAAGCGATTCTGATGGCCAACGATTCGCCTTATGGTTTAAGTGGTTCGGTCTGGACCGCGGATAACAAACGTGGCCTGCAAATGGCCAAGCAACTGGATAGTGGTGGCTGTGGTGTTAATGAATTTGGCGGCAATGTTTATGGCTGCCATGAAGGCTCTTTTGGGGGCTCTAAAGAATCCGGCCTGGGTTATGTTAACGGCGAGATTGGCTTAAAGAGTTTCTGTAAAGTTCAGCATATCTTAATCCACAAGTTTGGCCCCAAAAATGAGGGCAACTGGTTCCCGTATGAAGTAAAAACCGTTGAGGATATGAAGAAGTTTCTGAAGTTTATGTTTGGCACGGCTATTGGCCGCTGGTTAAGCTAGAAGGAAGGAGATTTTCAGCAGGTGATGACTCACCTGCTGGTATCGAGGGTGGTATCAATAAATACTGTTACTGGCCATATATTGCAATGTACGCCCATCACGCAGAATTTTCTTAACCGACATCGCAATAGCGCTATTAAAAGACTGCTCTAAACCCAAGCCTGAGAACTGAGAGCCACTTTCCTGGAACTGGAATTGCTTTTCAAATCCACGTTCACCAATCACGGTAAAATCCATATGAAAATCGGCGGTAGACGCACCTGGGGTCATATAAAAATTATCTAACTGAATATAAAGATCTTTATCTCTATCACCATCGATGGTGCTGTTTTCTTTAATCTCTTTTTCCAATTGCGCAGCCATTAAGCTGGCAATCTCCTGATAAGAAGATTCGAATTTACCAAAGTTCTCGTATATCACCTGCGGATTCTGCTGCATATTGATGCTGGAAACCTTGATATTACCCGATACTTCAAAATCCCGCACATCTCTATCAATAATAGAATGTTCCTGCGGCTGGTAAGTTTTAGTGCTGCAACCACCTAAAAGCGCAATAGCGGCAAAACAAAAAATAGCAGTGCTTAAAACACGTGATAACTGCATATATCCTCCAAGACGGTTTATTTGATAACAAGTCATTGATCAGCAGAAAGCTCGCTGATGACTATTTGATTCTCATCCTACACCCCATAAACTATAAATCAAGCACTTAGAGCCAACTCCTAGAAATGATATAAGCTAATTACTTTCACTACACCTCTCAAGTAATTGTTTTTATTCAAATATTTAACCATACCTACTCCATGTAAATATGTTCAAAAAACAGGCTAAATTGTTTTTTATTGCCGATTTTCACATTTTAGCGACAAAAAAAAGCCCATAGCTTTTCAGCTATGGGCTCAACGCAATTATAGGTTTATTTCAAGCGTTACATCATCTTCAGCTACCGTAAAAACCCAAGGTGTAGAAAATGCCAAGCTATCAACCAGCTCAGGGTCATCGGATGCCGCATCGCAAGTATAGGCCATCGTATATTCACCGGCGGCGATAAAACCAAGCTCATAGGCATAATCACCAGTTTCTGCATCCATAGAGACAAAAGCCGTAGTAATAGGGCCAGCACTTTCAGACACATCGACAGGTGCGACATCACCTGCAAATAAATAGACCGCAGCGGTTTGTTCGGCCAAACAAGGATAATCATTAATCACCCCGGAAATAGTCACCACGTTTAAGCTATCAACAATACGTAAAGTAGGGCGCAATTTATATTCGCCACCTTCTTGCGTAGGTGCATTAATCGATTTACGTAAATCAAAGTCAATGGTGAAATCGGTGATACCACCGGCCGCCACAGTAAAACCACGATTCATTTTTAAGCCAGATTGTGCGCCACTGGGAATTGTTAACGCATGCTCGGTGCCATCATCCAGTACGATATAAGAATTTCTAGTGCCTTCTTCGGCATTGATATGCAGGCGAATCCAGTTATATTCACCGGCGGTGATCACTTCACTTTCTACCAACGGTGCGCTGGCACTGCCCTGATACGCTAATAGATCAATTTGTGTGGGTGCATCCAGCTCAATAATAAAACTGGCACCCGATTTGGGTTTTAATTCTACCGCGGTAAATTCAACAAACACATTGCTGGCGCTATCGATAGGCGCATCGGTAACACCTATAGATAATTGGCCGGTATTATCGCTATCACTGCCACAGGCGGCTAAAAAAGCCAGTGGTAATAAAGGAAGGAGTTTTTTCATGAAAGCCTCAGGTCGCTAGAAAAACATTATTATCATTACTCCCTGATAATAGACATCCCTACCTTTCATTCTAGCAGCGCTGTTAAGCCCTGTGAAAAACAGCCCATTTTTAGCCCTGGGATGTGACGTTCTCGGTATACATAGCTTTAGCCTCCGGCGAGCTTTACATCCCAACCTTTGCCAGAAAGGGCTTTTAAACAAACCTCGCGCTGATCTCCCTGCATTTCAATGATGCCTTTTTTTACCGCACCACCGACGCCACATTTTTTCTTAAGCGCCTTGGCCAGTACTTTTAATTCTTTTTCAGCCAGCGGCACACCGGTGATTAACGTCACACCCGCGCCTTTTCGGCCCTTGGTTTCACGTTGAATACGCACCTTTCCATCACCTAAAACCTGGCCTGAAGTATCACATTTCCCGGCGTGTTCGGCCGCACCACATTCTGGGCAGATACGCCCGGCATCGGTGGAATAAACCAGTTTGGAATTTTTAGCCATTAGGTTTCTCTTCTGCTTGCTGTTTTAAGGCCTTGGCTTCGGCTCTTAATTTATTTCTAACGCTCATCAACACCTTGCCATAGGTATTTTCACCACGTCGGTCACGGCCACAACCCCAGAAATAATCATAGGAATTATTCTCTACGATCTGCCTCTCGTCGGTCTCTAATAAAAGCGCCAGAATATCGGCATGTTCACGGCATTTGGTATAAACCGCACGGGTCATCACGGTGGCACGAATATCATGCCAATCTTTTCGAATCTTTTTTAGGCGTGAACGGCCCAGACTTTTAGCTTTTTTAGGGTGGCTAGCCAGACGAATTTTCTCTTGGTAGCTCACATCATCAAATTTCATCGCATGAAAATAATGTGCCACCGAAGGCCAATCTTTATCATCAAGATGAAAGCCATGTTCTGAATAGCTGCTTAACGGTTCATCGGCATCAGTTCTGGATAAAAACAACGCGGTTTCATCCAATTGCGGAAATATTGCCATTAAAGCTCTCCTTTTAAACACTGATGCATAGTTGCGGCATTGGCATCAATATAATGGATAAACGCATTCGCCGTCATATCCATGTTTTGCGCCATAGGATCCAACATCGCCACTTTTAAGGCCGGATAACGGCGCTGTAATTTTTCAAACGAGATATCGGGCTCGGCAAAGGCACAGCGAATATGGCCTTCGGCAATCTCTTTTTGCAAGTCCAATAAATCATGCATACCACTGGCCTTATGCCCGTGACTATGACCGCTGCGATAAATTTCTACATGGTGCAAACCCATATCTTTGGCAAAGGTGGCAAACGCGCTATGACCAAGCAATATGGGGGTTTCGGCAAAAGGTTTAAATTGTTTTTGCCAATAGGCAAAACGGCCATGAATCTGGCGGCTAAAAGATGTCTGCTTTTGCTGAATATGCCCGGCATTCGCTGGGGCGTTTTTTTGCATCATGTCACTGAGCTGCGCCACCAAGGCATCTATGCCTTTTTTATCCAACCAGGCATGTTCATGAAGACCGTTTAACTGATGCCAGTGCTGATTTTTTAGGCGCTGGCTCAACTTCTGCAGATTCGCCTCTGTACCCAGCCAATAAAAAGCCTGGGCCTGTTGCACCCTCTGTATATCATTAACACTTAACTGGTAGTCATGCGGATTTTTATTCTGTTTAAATAAAACCTCAGGCCGGGGGCTACCTTCAATAGCCAGTGACTGATACAGCATGGCTAAAGGTTTAATCGAAAACAGTAAAGTCGATTCCTGCGCCACAAGCAGCTGTGGCAATAACAGCATGATAGCCAAACCCAGCTTTAGGCACTGAGACGTTAAAAAATTCACTCTATACATAATGGCCAACACACTAACCTCATCAAACCCGCTTGACGCTTAAGCAAAAGCGGCTACTATAGCACAGCCTCGGCGGCCGCGGATTTTTGCAAGCTGGCGGGCATCTTCTAAAGCTTAAGAGCACTTTATGTCATCGGTTTTAATTCAGGCAGATAATATCAGCTTCAGCGCCAATGGCAGGCAGATACTCAGCAACGTATCGATGAGCCTGTCGGAAAAAGAAGTGCTGACAATTATTGGCCCCAATGGCGCGGGTAAAACCACCTTGCTTCGTATATTGGTGGGCCTGCAAAAACCGACATCCGGCAAGATCAACAATAGCAAAAAACTCAGCTTTGGCTATATGCCACAGAAGCTGCATTTAAATCCGAATATGCCCATTCCGGTTAGCAGCTTTTTAAAGATCAATACAAAAAATACCCGTGATACCGATGCGATTATGCAGGAACTGAATATTCAGCACCTGTCTAGAACCAGTATGCATAAACTCTCAGGCGGGGAACGCCAGCGTGTGTTATTAGCCCGTGCGTTGCTGCGTAAACCGGATGTACTCATTCTTGATGAACCGGCACAGGGGGTGGATATCTCGGGTCAAAGCCGGCTTTATGAATTAATTAATCAGGCCCGTAATATTCATCACTGTGCGGTATTGATGGTCTCCCATGATTTACATATTGTAATGGCGAATACCGATAGAGTCATTTGTTTAAACCAGCATATTTGCTGTATGGGCCATCCTGATACCGTCAGCACCGATGCCGCCTACCTCTCCCTGTTTGGTGATACACCTTCACCGGCCTTGGCGCATTACACCCACCATCATGATCACCATCATGATCTACACGGTAAAGTGGTTGACGGCAAACATAACGAAGGCTGCAACCATGATTTTTGAGTTAATGCTGCCTAGTCTCATTGCCGGCTTATTTATCGCTTTAAGCAGTGGTTCTCTGGGCTGCTTTGTTATCTGGCGGCGTATGGCTTTTTTCAGCGATACGCTGGCTCATAGTGCAATTTTAGGCACGGCTTTGGCCTTAATCGCAGAAATTCAGGTGATTTATGGATTAATCGGCTTCGGCATACTTGTCGCCTTAACCATGGCAAAATTTGATAACGGTAGACGTCATGTCAGCAGCGATACCTTATTAGCCATCATCGCGCAAAGCAGTTTGGCCCTGGGCATGTTATTGCTGCCACTGACCGGTACACAGGTCAATATTGAAGCCCTATTGTTTGGTGATATCCTCGCCATCAGCTGGCAGGATGTATTTATCACCGCCGCGATCACCACCGTCATTGTGATTTTATTGGCTTTCAATTGGTCGGATTTATTAGCTTTATGTATTGATGAAGATTTGGCCGCCACCGAAGGCATCGCCACCAAGCGCCTGAAATTATTATTATTTTTACTTTTAGTTGCGTTGGTCGCCATTGCCGTGCAAATGTTAGGTGTGTTGCTGATCTCATCGTTGTTATTGATTCCTGCCGCTGCGGCAAGACGATTAAGCCACACACCCACGCAGATGTTATGCATAGCTCCCGTGCTGGGTATGATTGCCGTGATTTGCGGCCTGGCGCTGGCATATTTTCTGAATCTGGCGGCAGGCCCTGCGGTAGTTGTCACCTCCACCATGATTTGGTTGCTGTGCCTGATCAAAAAAAGCGATTAAAAATAAAAGTTTTTTCCCTGACGTTATAATTAAAGTATTAATCACTTCAATAGTGAATCTCGATGCTGCAAAAACTGATGTCACTTTTTGCGATTCTAATAACGTGCATTTTTCTGCCCGCATGTGAAAAAGCACCTGCCAATAATACTGGCCCAGCTTTTCATTTAATCAGCAACGATAATTTTGAAGAAGGGCCCTTTGCCTATATCGATAAAGCCGACTTTATCGACAGCCAAGGCCAAGTCACGGCCCATAGCCAATTACTGGCCCGCTGCAGTGTGCTGGATGAGCACAGCGATACACCCTGCGACACTCAGACCCTGCCTTTTCTGGCCAGTGAAAACCTGAATCCAAATACACAGCAGATTCTCAATCGCCTGATTGTCTCAGATTTGTGGATGGCGGATAATTTTGCGCTGCTGTTACAAGATATGCCGGCGGATATGTATAGATTATTTGCCAGCACCACCGCCATTGTGATTCATCGCGAGATCAGGCCGGCTTTTTTCTGGAGTGAGACGGGCGCGATTTACCTGGACCCGGCTTATCTATGGCTGACACAAACCCAAAAAAATAGCATTTCACAGGATGCCGATTACCGCGCCGATTTTGCCTCGCAGCTGAAATTTATCAACCTGGCACGTTATAGTATTGACGGTGATTTTGCCTTTGGCAGCAATGCCAATAGAAACACACAGCAAACCCTGTATGCCTTATCTGCGCTGCTATTTCATGAACTGGCACATGCCAATGATTTCTTCCCGCCAGCATCGGTAAGCACAGCGGCAAGTAAACACCCTGCAGAACAACTTATTATCGCCCATACCGCATCATCATTAAGCAATTCCAGCTTACCGTTGCAAAGTGATATCTGGCATAGACTAGCCAATGTTATATGGCGGGGTATTGATGCCTCTGCAGATTTAAGCAGTTTAACCGCCAGCGATGTAGGCCAACTCTTTGCTGTAGACGGCGCTAATGATGCTTATAATTTTCTTGAAACCCCATATCCAGAAGGTCTGCATTTTGAAGATACGGCGATGTTATTTGAAGAAGTGATGATGAAAATTCACTACGATATCGATAGAGAAATCGCCTTTGCCACGGCCTTAAATGACACGATAGCGCTGTGTTCCGACTTACGTGTACATTGGCAGGCGATCAACCGCTATAGAGAAGATCATGTATTAATCCGCGCTCAATTGATTATCGATGTTTTATTACCTGGCCATAACTATGATGGATTTTTTATTCACCCTCCAGCGGCTGGCATTTATACATATTGTGTGGCGCAAACCACTCAAAGTAGGCAAAGCTTATCAACACCCTCTTCTATACCGCTGCAATCACACTTTTGGCATTAAGGGGCTGTAGTCCAACTCAACTGACTGCCGCTGGGCAAACTCTGGCTAAAGGCCTGTAATTTAGGCCGTATACGTTCTGCAGCCTCGGCATCAACCGCAAAAAAGCTGACCGGGAAACGCGCGGTAATCGCGATGCCGGTAATCGATAATTCGGCGAGTTTAATCCAGCCTGCAGGTACCTCGGGGAACCATATGGCATCATGGTAGATCATGACCAATTGAATATTTTTAGCATCCACCAGCTCAGCCATCCAATCGGCGGAATCTGCAGTTTTACGTAACTTTCTCGCCTTGGACGAACCCAGGCCCCATAAATCCAACACATATAAATCGTTTTCATAGGTCGCCAGCCCTAGATCATTCACCGCTACTGGTTGCTGATAATAATCACGAATAAAACGTCGCATCTGCGCCTGTTGATGATGGATATTACTGGCGGCTATAGGGGTGGATACATAGGCGAATAGGTGCTCTATGCCTGCAATAAAAATACAGAATATGATTAAGGCCTGGGTGAACTTTTTCTCGCCCAGGCTGACCTTGGGTAAAAATGGCACCCGCCAGATATACAGTAATAATGCCAATGCCACGACCCACAGGTAGATTTCATAGCGAAAATACCAGCCTATACGCCCCACCAATAAATGACCTAAAATCGCCAAAGCTATGCAGAATGCCAAAACACGCTTTTTACTGGACACCGATTTAAACCAGGCACAGTGCAAAAAGAAACACATCAAAATAAGCAACGTGATGCCCTTGGGAGTCACCAGGCTTAAATTACGCTCAACATTCATTGCCAGCTTCGTTAGCCCCGAGGCCGCCACCGAGGATTTTGCCAAGATAGAATCGGGCAGATAACCCAGGTTTATAGATAGAAGAAAAACGGAAAAAACCGCCAGCAAAGCAATAATCAACAAACCCGACAGCACAGACTGCCAATACAGCCTACTAACCAATAAATACAATAACGCCGCCCCCGATAAGGCCAGGCATTCGTAGCGGATTAACGGGGCGAGAATAATCGCCAGCCATAGATATTGTGGTGTTTTATCCGTTTGCACATGCTCCAATAAACCGGCAAAGATCAGCAACGCTATCAATACCTGCAGCGAATGTTCCATACCGGTGAATAACAAACCAATAACATTGCTGCATAAAATAAATAACAGTAGAAGGACTAGCTTAGCGCGTTGAGAAAATGGCTCTTTCTCGGATTCTTCTTCAATACGCTGGACGATAAAAGCAGCCACCATCAAGGTAGCCAAGCTAATCAGGCTGTTCACCAATAATAAGAACCAGGGCGTCAGCGGTAGCGCTGTTAATGGCGCTAGCAATAAAGGCCAAAGAATGGATGATGACGGAGCCGAGAATTCCTCGGCATTAACCCCATAATGGCCCATTAAAATATTTTCGGCCAAGGCTAAATGTATATACGGGTCATCCAACGTAAAGGTGAAGGCCCCGCCGTTAAAAACGGTGATTAAAATGACGTCTAAGAGACTTAAAAAAATGAATAGCCCGGCTGCCACTTTCACTTCTGGCAACATCAGCTGAGATGTAAATCGATGACGGTCTGTAAACATTGCGTGTTATGACATTATTTTTTCTTCGAGTCTAACATGTCTTTATAAAGCTGTCTGTGTCTGCCCCGGTCAAAAATGATCCACATATTTTTTACGAATCGCCGTATAATTCGCCGCAAAACTTGTGGCATCAAAAGGCGGTTTAATAAAACCCTGAAGGTCACCACGCGGATTAATCAGGAAAATATACGCCGAATGATCCATAGAATAATCATCCCCATTAACCACTTTACGAAACGGCGCTGTTAAGTTGCCACTGAAACTGAGGATCTTCAAAAAATCACCGGTGAGCCCGATAAAGCTTTGATTAAAATAAGGCATATATTGATTTAACACCGCCACCGTATCTCTGGCCGGATCTACCGTCACTAATATCACCTGTGTGTCCTGAGCTTTTGCGGGCTCGGGTGTTTCGGCCATCACCTGGTTTAACATCGCCAAGGTCGTAGGGCATACATCGGGACAATGGGTAAAACCAAAAAACAGCAGGCTCCACTGCCCTTTTAAATCGGCTTTTGTAAATGCCTGCGCTTTATGGTTTATTAACTCAAAATCCTTAATCTTACGTGCGGGTTCAAATAAAAACACGCCGCGTTCCCTGAATTGCTCCACCGTTAAGGGTGCAGGATTCATGACCTTATTCACCATTAAACCCAACATCAGGGCCATAAACACAAAAATCACGATTAAGGTCTTGGCGATACCAGGACGAAAATCCTCTGCGACTTTATCTGCGATCAATGTCTGCATCAGAACGGTAACCCTATGGTTACCACGACATTAGCCGGGACCTTGGCGATCAACCAGTGATCCAATAACATAATCAAAAATAACGACATCAAATACACAATCGAATACCTAAAAGTATCCATCGCAGCCCTGGGGTTTTTACCTAAATACAGTTGGATAGACCAATACATAAAGCCTGCTCCTAAGACCACCGCGCCCAATAAATATAACCAACCCGACATTTTTGTTGCAAAGGGTAATAAGGTAACGATGATCATGATCACGGTATACAATACAATTTGAACGCTTGTATAGCGCACTCCGTGAGTGACCGGAAGCATGGGGATACCCACCTTGGCATATTCATCTTTTCTGGCAATCGCCAAGGCCCAAAAATGTGGAGGTGTCCACGCAAAGATAATCAATGCCAATAACAAACCGCCAGCATCGATACTATTGGTGACCGCAACCCAGCCAATCAATGGAGGAATTGCACCGGCTAAACCACCAATCACAATATTCTGCGGCGTAGCCCGCTTTAACCACAGCGTATACACCACCGCATAACCCAATAAACCACCAAAGGTCAGCCAAGCCGTACGCTGATTAACAAAGATCATCAAGGCGGCCATACCCAAAAAACCTAAAACGGCAGCAAAAATAATCGCATGTCGAGTGGGTAATTTTCCGGTGGCCACCGGGCGTTTTTGGGTTCTGGCCATCTCCGCATCAATCTTTCTATCCACCAAATGATTAATCGCAGCGGCAGAACCTGCACATAATGCAAGCCCCAGATTCCCCATCACCAACACCTGCAGCGGCACCATAGTGGATGTAGCCATAAACATGCCTATCACCGATGTTAGAATCATCAGCAATACCACCTTGGGCTTGGTGAGTTCGTAATAATCCTGCCAAACTATATTGGACTTGGAATGCATCACAGCGTTATTCATGGTCTGACTCCAGATGTATTATTGTTCTGATTCGATAATTTAAACCCACCAGTATTAACAGCAATAATGCCGCCACAGCGTTATGAGCCACTGCCACGCCGATGGGGAAATGAAACAGTATGTTGCTTAATCCTAATAGCACTTGTAACGTTAAAACCGATAAAACCGATCCCGCCATAAGCTGAGTTTCCCGGGTTTTTATCTGCAGCAAACGTAAAGCTAAAAAAATAATACATAAGCTGGTGATTACCGCGCCTATTCTATGGCTTATATGAATTGCCATACGCGCCGCATTATCCATCTGCCCACCCAAATAATTTGGGCCTATACCCTGAGTAAGATCAAAGCCTCGACTAAAATCCATTTGTGGCCACCACTGACTTTGACAGGTGGGTAAATCTGGACAAGCTACTGCAGCATAGTTAGAGGTTGTCCAGCCACCCAATGCAATCTGTATAAAAACAATCAACAAAGCCAATAAGGCTATAGGCTGAAGCTTTAACACTTTTTGATAATGTTGTGCACGAATTTTCCAGGGTTTTTGTTGTAAACGTAATGCCAACAAATAGAATAATGATACAACTGAAAATCCGGCCAATAAATGTGTGGTAACCACTTGCGGCCACACTTTTAATGTCACCGTCCACATACCAAATAAGCCCTGTAACATCACAAAAGCTGCTATAAATCCGGGTAAGATAATCATAGGCTTTTTGATTTTTTTACATGCCAGCCAGGCAAACACCGTAAAAACACTTAATGTTAAGCCGATCAGAAAAATATCAAAAAAATCAAACATGGCTGCTGCGGTAATTTTCCATTGTGCGGCCAATACAATACGCATAATCAGAGCAATAAATAAAACCCCAACTAATACGCTAATTTTTTTATTTAACGATGACTCTTCACTGCGACTTAATGCGATAAAAAACAGCAGTAAACTGATAATACCTAAAGCCGAGGCCATTAATCGATGCACTTGTTCTGGCCAGGTTTTATGTGTTTGCACCGGGGTTTCGCTATAACTCATATTGGCTATAGCAATATCCGTTTTATCCTGGGGCCATAACACATGGCCATAACAGGTAGGCCAATCCGGGCAACCTAATCCGGCATCCATGAGCCTGGTAAACGCCCCCATGCTGATGACCATAAACCCTGCAATAACGCCCAACAATGCCAAGTTATAAGCTATACGATTGGCTTTCATCACGTCGCCTTATTGCGCATATTTGAATAAGTGATGTAAATCTTTTTTCATGATGTCGCGCTCATTGGCGGCCTCGTTATAAAACATCATGATCCAACCACGTTTATCCACTAACAAATAAGCGATGTCATTCCAGTCTGCAATGTCTTGATCTGCCAATAAATTTTTCAAGGTTTTTAACTGGCTATAAACGGTTACCACTTGAGGGTTTTCCTCTTTCATTCTGGCTAACTGCGAAGGTTCTAATTGAGCATCAAGATATAATTGATATCGACGCATCTTGCTCTGCTCCTTTCCCATCGCAATATGCATTTGTCGACTTTGAATTAGATTGTTTGCGCAACGCTCACCACAGCTTGGCGAATTTAAAACCAATAACGTCCATTTATGGCTCTGCTGACTAAAATCAAATGGCAGACCATTTTCACCAGACAAATGTAACGCTACTATAGGCTTTAACGGTTTCACCAAGATGCCAATGGTTTTTGTACCTAACACAGAAACCAGATCCAGCTTCTTATCTTCAATCAGATAGATCAGCGTATAGGACAGCAGCATTAAAATAAGTGGCAGGCCCATAATCAACATCAATATCTTGCGATTATTTTTTTCACTGGGTCTAGTCATTACATCTTCCATAGGTAAATCTCTTTTTACTTAATAGCGTTATGTTTTCTTACAACTTGCATAGATAAATAAACCGATTAATAACACCGCCATAGCAAACCACTGCACCGCATAGGCGCTATGTTTTTCAGGTCTAGTGGGAATTAAAGTCCAATGCTCGGTAAACAGGCCGGGACTTTTATGCTGCAAACGTAAAACATAATCGGTTGAGTTGACTGCAATATTTTTAAAGGCTATTTGTAACGATGCCATATCGACTGATTGAACACGCTTGGGCCAACCCGGCTCTTGGATTTTGGCATTTAATTGCAGAGATTTTGAAGGTTGATATAAATAGGCATTCAGCTGCATGGGATTTCCAGGCGTTACAACCTCCGGTAAAATACGCCTATCCAGATCACCTTTAACCCAGCCACGTGAGACCAAAATCGTCTTATTATTATTGATTAAAAATGGCTGTATGACTTCATAACCAAACTGACCTTTAAAAATCTGGTTATCCAGCAATAACACCCGGTTAATAAACTGGCCTGTAACCGTGATGTTTTTATAGTTTTGAAATTGATTTTTTTCTAATTGAGAATATTCTATTGCAACTTGCTGAGTTAGCAGGCTTAACTGTTGCTGCATCTGCCGCTTTTCTTCAGCACGATCTAACTGCCAAAACCCAGCCGATATAACAACAGGTAAGCAAAGCACTACAAAAAGTGTTAATTTCCAGTTAAAGTGAAACGACATAGGTCACTCGTTATTTATACATTTATTTTTATTATTGGAGGCCAATATGTGGCTCAAAATTCTGATTTTAATTAATTTTTTTTACTGATAATCAGCTTGTTCAGTAGTTTATTTTTTGTCTACCTTGAACGTGGCGAAGGTGATAAAACCTTCTATACGCTGTGTATCCGTGTGGGTTTGGCATTAAGTTTAATGGCCTTAGTCGCTTTTGGACTCGCTAGCGGGTTAATTGGCCATTCAGCCCCCTGGGATCATTAACGGTTTTAAAAAAGATACACCACAAAAACCAGGCATATCCACACCACATCAACAAAATGCCAATACCATGAAGCCGCTTCAAAACCGAAGTGATCTTCGGCAGTAAATTGTCGGCCCATCACCGAGCGACAAAACTGCACTAGCAAAATACAGGCACCCATACAGACATGGAAACCGTGAAATCCTGTTAATAAAAAGAAGGTTGCACCATAAACACCTGAATTTAGAAACAGGCCATATTCACTATAGGCTTCGTGGTATTCCACTATCTGTAAAATGACAAAAGAGAAACCAAATACCAGTGTTGCCGCCAACCAAAGATTAAAAACCCTGCGTTTATCGTGTTTTAAAGCGTGATGGGCAAACTCCAAAAAGACTGAAGAACTCACCAATAACAGCGTATTCCAGAACGGCAGCCAATGTAATAAATCCGCAAAACCCGGGAAGGCCATATTCTGGGCTGGCCCTTTATGCACACCATTATTCGCCAGATGGCCTGCTGCATTCTGGGCATCCAGGCCACCCATTGCATCCTGTGGTGTTGCCATTAGAGGCCATTCATAAACAAAATTTGGCCATAAAATAGTGTTCATCACCCCCGCACCATCACCTGATAACCACGGGCCCGACAACGTACGTAAATAAAGCAGCACACCAAAGAAGCAGAAGAAGAACATCACTTCAGAGAAAATAAACCACTGCATGCCTAAGCGATAAGAGCGCTTCAACTGCGCGCTGTTCATGCCGGCCAGGTTTTCTCTAATGGTGATGGTAAACCAGGTTGCCAACACTCCTGCCAGTAACATCATGCCACCGATTAATAATACCCACGAGGTCGAACCATCGGTTTTATACGTTAAGCTATTGATGCCGCCGGCAGCACCTATCACCATTAACCCCAGGGCTATGGAGGCAAGAATTGCCATCCAGCTTTGTTCCGGCACGTAATAAGTCTGATAATCGCTATTATGTTGACCTGACATAAAGTTTCTCCATCAAGCTTCAGTGACTGTGTTATTAACGTGATGCCAGTGATTTTTCGCTGACATCAAATAAAGTGTAGGACAAGGTTATGGTTTTAACGTCTTTAGGCAGATCCTGATCAACAATAAACTGCAAAGGCATTTCAATAGATTCACCGGCTAACAGGGTTTGTTTATTAAAACAAAAACATTCGGTTTTATGAAAAAACTCTGCCGCTCTACCCGGCGAAATACTGGGTATCGCCTGCGCTACCATCGTATAATCTCTGGGGTTTTTGGCAAAAAAATGGGTATTTACCGCCTGCCCCGGATGCACTCTTAAAATGGTTTTAGCGGGCTTAAATGCCCAATTCATCTTGTCATTATTGCTGGCAAGAAACTGCACCGTTATCGTACGGCTGGTATCTACCACAACATCCACCGCCTGATACGCAGAACCTGAAGTTTTACCGTTTAAGCCGGTTAAATCACAAAATACATCATAGATAGGCACCAAGGCAAAACCGAAGCCAAACATGGCGACAACGGCCAACATCAATTTTTTCACCAGCGTACTTGTTGCCTGATCAGCCATTTTTAAAACCTTTTATTTAAATTCTGGCGGTGTAGTAAACGTGTGGTAGGGCAGCGGCGAAGGTTGGGTCCACTCCAGGCCATTGGCACCTTCCCAGGTTTTTTTAACCGTGGTCTTTTCGCCATATTTAATTGTTGCAATGACGTTATATAAAAATAGCAGCTGCGACGCACCGTAAATAAATGCACCTATGGATGAAATCATATTAAAATCGGCAAACTGCAGCGCATAATCAGGAATTCGCCTTGGCATTCCGGCCAGGCCAATAAAATGCTGGGGGAAGAAGGTTAGGTTAAAACCTAGGAAGCTGATCCAGAAATGTACCTTGCCCATGCTTTCGTTATACATCCTTCCGGTCCACTTCGGCAGCCAATAATAAATCGCCGCCGACATAGAAAATATCGCACCCGCTACCATGGTGTAATGAAAATGTGCCACAACAAAATACGTATCGTGATATTGCATATCGGCTGGCGCTATCGCCAACATCAAGCCGGTAAAACCACCAATCGTGAACAAAAACACAAAGGCTATGCTAAACAGCATCGGGGTTTCAAAGGTGATGGAACCTTTAAACATCGTGGTAATCCAGTTAAACACCTTGGCGGCTGTAGGAATTGCAATCAACATCGTCGCCCACATAAAATACAGCTCACCGACTAACGGCATACCCACGGTAAACATATGATGGGCCCAAACGATAAATGACAGAAAGGCTATGGCTGCCGTGGCATAGACCATGGAGGCATAACCAAATAAAGGTTTTCTGGAGAAGGTGGGGATAATTTCGGATACCACACCGAAGGCCGGCAAGATAATGATATACACCTCAGGATGACCAAAGAACCAGAAAATATGCTGAAACAATACCGGGTCTCCACCACCGGCGGCACTGAAGAATGATGTGCCAAAATGGATATCCATCAGCATCATGGTCACCGCACCTGCTAATACCGGCATCACCGCCACTAACAAGAAGGCGGTGATTAACCAGGTCCAGACAAACAACGGCATTTTCATCAGCGTCATGCCAGGGGCACGTAAGTTCATGATGGTGGCGATAATATTGATGGAACCCATGATGGATGAAAGCCCCATGATATGAATGCCAAAGATAAAATACGTCACCGAAGGTGGCGCATAGGTTGTTGATAGCGGCGCATAGAAGGTCCAGCCAAAGTTCGGTGCACCACCGTCCATAAATAAGGTGCTGGCCAAAATCGCAAATGCAATTGGCAAGAGCCAGAAACTGAAATTATTCATGCGCGGCAACGCCATATCGGGCGCACCAATCATCAGCGGAATCATATAATTCGCCAAGCCAACAAATGCCGGCATGATCGCGCCAAACACCATGATCAAACCATGCATGGTGGTCATCTGATTAAAAAAGTTAGGTTCAATTAGCTGTAATCCTGGCTGAAATAATTCCGCCCGAATAATCATCGCAAAGCTGCCGCCCAGCAAAAACATTGAAAAACTAAACCATAAATACAGCGTACCAATATCTTTATGATTGGTAGCCAGGAACCAACGAGACAAGCCTTTAGCAGGACCATGTGACATTGTTATTTACCTCCCTGCTTAAAATTATGAACATCGATGGGCTGAACCTTGTCACCCATATTATTGCCAAAGGCATTACGCTGATACGTAATCACCGCCGCTAATTCGATAGCATTTAACTGCGCCCCAAATGCCTGCATCATTGTGCCGGCAACACCATTAACCACCACATCTAAATGCCAAGATAACGCACCTGTCGCCACTTTCGAACCTTTGATAACCGCACCTACGCCACCCTCCCCATTACTGCCATGACAGGCCGCACATTTCCCGGCATAAGTTTTTTCGCCCTGAGCTAACAGCTCATCCATACTCATTTCTTGCTGCATCAGTTCGGCAAGTTCGGCCGCTTGTGTTTGTTTTTCACTGAGCCAGCTATCAAACTCATCTTGCTCTACCACTTTCACGACAATAGGCATAAAGCCGTGGTCTTTACCACATAACTCGGCACACTGGCCTCGGTAGGTTCCTGTTTTAAAAGGTTTGGCAGAAATTTCGTTGATAAATCCTGGGATTGCATCTTTCTTCACGGATAACGCTGGCACCCACCAGGCGTGGATAACATCGTTAGCGGTTATCAGAAATCGGGCTTTTTTATTCACCGGAAGATACATCGGATTATCCACTTCCAGCAGATAATTATTATTTTTGGCCTCTTCGCCATGAATTTGCTGTGAGGGTGTTGTTAAGTTAGAAAAGAACGCGACGTTTTCACCGTGCTCTAAAATGTATTCATATTTCCATTTCCACTGATAACCGGTAACCAAGATATCCAGATCTGATTCTGTGGTGTCATAAACCTTGATCATCGTCATGGAGGCGGGCCAGGCCATACCTAACAATATAATGGCGGGAATGATGGTCCAGGATATTTCTGCAACCGCATGTTCATGAAAATTCGCAGGTTCATGGCCCTTGGATTTTCGATAAGCAAACATCGCATAAAACATATAACCAAAAACAAATACCGCGGCCACACAGCAGATCCAAAACACCAACATGTGAATGTCGTAAATTTCTTGGCCCAGTTCTGTCACGCCAGGCTTTAAATTCATTTGCCAGCGTTCGGCCTGAGCTGAGTTTTCAACCAGGTTTTCTGCCAGTGCGGAGGTACTACTCAGTGCAAACAAAGCCATAGGGCTTGATATCAGCTTTTTCAGCCGCTTCCCTTTCAGGTGCATCCCTGAACTCCCTGTCTGTTAATTATTTTTATATAGGGATATCGTTACAACAGCGTTGAAGAAACCCATTTCACCATTAAGGTTTAGACCTAGAAATGCTTTTTCTCAATAAATTAGGCAAAAAAAATTCGTTAGTGGGAACTGTGACCTATCAATCCATAGACCTTTTTTCTGCTAAACTGACGATCTTATTTTTTTATTACCACACGTTATGCCAACGCTTTACCAACGTATACTCGCCATTACATGGCCATTAGTTTTATCTAACATCAGCATACCTTTACTGGGATTGGCAGATAGCGCCATGCTTGGACACTTAGACAGCCCTGAGTTTCTAGGCGCGGCTGCCCTTGGGGCCAGCTTAATCACACTGGTTTTTGCCAGCTTAAATTTTCTGCGTATGAGCACCACCGGCTTATCGGCACAGGCTTTTGGCACTAACGACCTTATTCAACAAACACTTAGCTTAAAACAGAGCCTGATTTTGGCATTGCTATTAGCCAGTGTTCTTTTATTGCTAAGCCCGTGGATTATTCAACTGGGGCTTTATGTCATGTTAATTAATGATGTCAGCTCGCTTTATCATCTAAGCCAAGAATATTGTCAGATTCGGTTTTATGCAGCTCCAGCCACATTACTTAACTATGTATTAGTGGGCTGGGCGATAGGACAGCAAAATAGCCGCCTGGCGATGTTATCGCTAACAACTACTAGCGGAATCAATATCGCCTTGGATTATCTGTTTATTTTGCAATGGGATTGGCAAACAGCAGGCTCTGCCTGGGCCTCGGTGATCGCCGAATACAGCAGCTTAGCTATCGTCAGCTTATATATGATTAAACGTTACCCCGATATTTGTAGCCGCCTTTTTCAAAAAATAGGCGGGCATAATTACAAACGGTTATTCACGTTAAACCAGGATTTATTTATTCGCAGCAGCTGCTTATTATTTGTTTTTGCTTTTTTTAACAGCCAGGGAGCCCAATTAGGTGATACCGTTTTGGCCGCCAATGCCATATTACTGCAGCTTGTTATGTTGCAATCATATGCTCTGGATGGATTTGCTAATGCGACAGAAGCCTTGGTTGGCCAGGAAAAAAGCAAACTAGACACATCCCGCACCCGAATGCTCAACATATTCAAAGCCACGGCGCTTTGCTCATTTCTTACCGCATTGATGCTCATTGCAGGATTTTTTATTGCCAAGCCCTGGCTGGCAAGCATCTTCACGTCGCAGCCAGCCTTGATTGCTATCTTCAATCAATACAGTTATTGGGTAATATTTCTGCCTATCGTCAGCGTTTGGGCTTATTGGTTAGATGGCGTAGCGGTGGGTTTAACGGCCAGCAAGGCGATGCGAAACAGCCTTGTTATAGCCGTCTTTTTGATCTTCCTGCCTATTTGGTATTTCACCCAACATTTGGGTAATTCCGGTTTATGGTTAAGCTTTTTTGTCTTTTCTACGGCAAGAGGTTTATTATTGCTGCCTCTGCTGAAAAATAATAAATACGATGTTACAAACAATCATCAATAGGGTTATTTATAAAACCGAGCTAAAACATGTTTTGATGTTGATGCTGGTGTTGCTAAGCCCGGCATTATTTACCGGCTTGATGGGCGATGATTTATTTCATTATGCGCTATTAAACGGGGCTGCCAATTTTCCACAGCCTGAAGATATCTCGCTATTCCATCTGTTTTCATTTATTAATGATGATCCTATACGCCGTGCTCAATTACAGGATATGAGCATCATGAGTTGGTGGATTAGCCCAACGTTCAGTTGGAATTTCTGGCGTCCACTAGCGGAACTAACTCATTATGTGGATTATGTGTGGCTAACAGAGCATGTCTGGTTAATGCATCTACACAGCATTTTTTATTTCATTATCATTGTTTTATTGGTGTACCAACTTTGCCTTCTGATTTTCGATAATCAGAGGCTGGCCCTATTAATCACCGCGCTATATGCATTATCGGCCACCCATGGCATGACGGTAGCCTGGTTATGTAACCGTAACGCCTTATTGGCGCTATTATTCTCTTTAAGCAGTCTGATCTTCTTTATCAAAAGCCAGCAGCATCGTAAAAATACTTACTATTTTTTATCGTTAGCTTTTTTAATTCCGGCTTTATTATCCGGTGAAATAGCGTTGAGTTTGGGTGCGTTTTTGTTTGCCTATATAGTTTGTTTAAGCCCTAAACCTATTCTTCGCAGCTTTATTTTATTGTTACCCCATTTACTGATTGTCATCATCTGGTACACCATCTATACCCGCTCAGGTTTTGGTGCGCACGGTAATACGCTGTTTTATATTAATCCGGCCGAACATCCAATCACCTATTTAACCCTGCTTTTGGAGCGTATCCCCTCTATCACCCTCTCACTATTACTGGCTATTCCTGCCGATATATTAGGTAATATCCCGGTGATCAAATGGCCATTAATTGCTCTTTTTATTTTCAGCGTGTTTTTCTTATCACGTTTTTTTCAGCCATCGCGGTATAAAAAACAGGCTATATTTTTTGCAGTCGCAGGTTTAATCGCCATCTTTCCCATCGCCTGTAGCCCACCACAAAGCCGTAATTTAGTTTTTGTCAGTTTTTCCAGTGCGGCGATTATTGCTATCGTTTTATTTGAACTCTATAAGCAGCATGATAGTAGAAAATCCAAATTCACCTTTAGCAGTTTAATTGCCTTACATTTAGTATTATCGCCATTGTTATTATTACTCTCGGCATATATTCCTCAACTATTTTCAACAGCCGGTGAAAAACGTGCGGCAACTTTCAATGTAGAAGCTCAGGACAAGGTGATTGTTTTTGATGCAGATATGATGGAAATCACCTATCTAGCCGCCAATCTGTTTAAACAAGGTAAACCAATACCACAACGCATCTGGAATTTAACTGGGGTTGACAGTGAATACACGATAGAAAAAATTGATGAATATCGATTACGATTAACCGCTACAAAACATTTTTTATCGCAAGCCGATTTATTGGTCAGAAATATTGAACAAGAACCTTTTCAGGCGAAGGATAAAATCAAAATGAATGGCTTAAAAATAAAGATATTAGACACCAATGAAGCGGGACTTCCAACCGTTATTGAAGCCATATTTGATGAAAAAATAGAACAACACATTATTCTAAAGTGGACAACTGAGGGCTATAAAACCCTCACTCTATAAACTTTAGAACGGCACTTAATAAGCATTCTTATGTACAAAACCTTTAAAAACGGTCAAAAATATAATCTTTAAATCCAGCCATAAAGACCAGTTATCGATGTAATACAGATCATGCTCAATACGCATCTGTAGATCCGTATCGCCGCGCCAGCCATTCACCTGCGCCCAGCCGGTAATGCCAGCCTTAACCATATGCTTCTGCATATAACCCGGAATTTCATCTTTGAACTTCTCAACAAACATCGGTCTCTCTGGCCTTGGGCCTACAATCGACATTTCACCTCTAAGTACATTAATAAACTGCGGTAATTCATCCAGAGAGGTTCTACGCAGAAAAGCCCCTACCCGAGTCGCCCGGTTTTCACTTTTTGAAGCCCAGACCGCACCACTTTCCGATTCGGAATCTACCGGCATAGAACGAAATTTGTACATTTTAAATTTTCTACCATTCCAGCTCAGACGTTCCTGTTTATAAAACACAGGGCCTCGGCTACTTACTTTCACCGCCAACGCTAATGCTAATAATAAAGGGCTTATCCACAATAAAATAAAGAAGGATATCAGTTTATCTTCGATGGACTTAACAACACGATTTATACCATCCATCGGGGTTACCGATAGATTCACCACCGACAAACCTGCAATGGAACTGATGGAATGATTAATCAGTCTGAATCCAAAAATATCCGGCACAAAACGTATATCTACCGTGGAATGGCTAAACTGATTTACCACCTGTTCTATGCGTTCTTCCTCTCGTAAAGGCATCGCTATCCATACCTGATCGATATCATGTACCTCAACATAAGCCGCAGCCTCTTCTATCCCTGCCTGATATAAAGACGATAATGATCGTGCATCGATACGCTGATCCGAGAAATAGCCCTTTACATTAAAGCCTGTCTCGGACGCCGCCGATAAATGCTGAAACACCCGTTCACCCACATCACCAGAGCCGATTATGGTGATATGGCGCTGATTAAATCCCAAGCCTCGCATATAACGTAAGACGCTACGTAATGAAATACGGGTAAGCACGATGGAGATAAAACCCAGGAAATACCAAATCGTCAGCCATACACGGGAGAACTCGGAAGAGGTTTTACTAATAAACGACAGAAATATCAAGATACCAAACACGGTAGTCCAGCCACCCAAAATCGCCGCGATCTCTTGCATACGCTCTATACCGCGCCAGGTGCGATACAGTGAATACATGGGGAAAACCAGGCCACACAGCAGTACAGCGGTTAAAATCGCGACTTGATAATGCATAGCTAAAGGTTGTAAGCCAAAAACATACAGATAGGCCGCACCACAGCTAAGCAGTAAAATCAGCCAATCTAGCAGCCGCATCACCCAGACTAAGAAACCTGAGTGTTCTTTTAAAAACCCTTGTGTATACATACAACTAGATCCATGAATATGTGCTTGGCGAATTCTACCAGCCCCATCAATACTTATACAGCGATAGCCTCCTTATAAATGCTAACGCGGGAACAAAAAAAACAGGTATAATAATCGACTTTATTTTTACTCTGTATTCAAATGGTCAAAAAATTCTGCTTCTATCTACCACAATTTCATACCATTGCCGAGAATGATCAATGGTGGGGCAAAGGGTTTACCGAATGGACCAATGTTCGTAAAACCACACCCCGCTTTAATGGCCACAGACAACCGCAAATACCGACAGACTTGGGATTTTACGATCTAAAACAACCCCAAGTGCAAGAAAAGCAGGCAGAGCTTGCAAGCCAATACGGCATTGATGGTTTTATTTATTACCACTATTGGTTTCACGGCAAACGTATGCTTCATGAACCCATTGATAATGTACTTCAATCTGGAAAACCTGAGTTCCCTTTTGCTTTTTGCTGGGCCAATGAAACCTGGACCCGAGCCTGGGATGGACTGGATAAAGAAATACTCATTGAACAAACTTATTCAAATTCAGATCATATCGAGCATATACAATTCTTACTGAACTGCTTTAAAGATGAACGTTATATAAAAATTGAAGGAAAACCTCTGTTTTTAATTTACAGGCCCAATCATATGGAGTCACTCAATTTTTTTGTCGCCACTCTAAATATCGAGGCAAAAAAGCATGGATTCCCAGGCATATACCTTTGCGGGGTGAAAAGCTCTTTTAAATCTGAATCTGAATTGTCTGAAACCCAGCATCTCTATGACGGAATTATTGATTTCCAACCCAATGCAGAAGATTTCCCTAAACCAGATGATTTATTTACAAAGTTAGTAACAGCACTAAAAGTCATTCTACCTGATAGTATTTACCAAACCCTGAAGCTCAAAGGCAAAGGCAATAAAAGAGTTAATTACAAAAAACTGGTTGAATATAAGAAGCAACAATCATTAGATATGCATAAAAAAGTATTTCCATGCATATTCCCTTCCTGGGATAATAGCCCCAGAAGAGATACCGCTACCATCATTCAAAATGATGATGCCAATTTATTTAAAGACTGGTATCAACACGCTAAAAAACATGCAGAAACTTATGATGAACAGGAACAATTAGTTTTTATCAATGCGTGGAATGAATGGGCTGAAGGCTGCCATTTAGAACCGGATACCGAAATGGGCCATAAATTTTTACAGGCCATAAATGATGAATAAACTCAGTTTCTGTGTAATTATTCCTACTTATAACGCAGGTGATAGTTTCGATTTATTTTTAGATGCACTGAATCAACAAAATATAAATAAACAACAAGTACTTTTTATAGATTCAAGTTCAACGGACTCTACCTTAAATAAAATACAGAAAAACCACTACCCTGTAAAAGTTATTCCACAACACGAATTCAACCATGGTAAAACCCGGCAGCTTGGTATCGATCATTTCACAACTACAGATATTGCTGTTTTCCTAACACAAGATGCTATTCTCGACGACAAAGACAGTATCAAAAAATTAATTGAACCTTTTACGAAAGACGCTTCACTTGCTGCAGTTTGTGGACGGCAAATCCCGCACAACAATGCGACGCCACTCTCTGCACATGCAAGATTTTTTAATTATCCAGAAGAGTCTTATATTCGTTCAAAAGTAGATATCCAAAAACTAGGTTTAAAGAGCGCTTTTATGTCTAACTCTTTTGCGGCCTATCAAATATCTGCGTTAAAACAAATAGGAGGATTCCCCTGTGATACAATTTTATGTGAAGATATGTTTGTAACGGCTAAAATGATTCTAGAGGGTTTTAAGATATTTTACTGTGGATCAGCGGTAGTACAACACTCACACAACTATACATTTACAGAAGAGTTTAAAAGATACTTTGACATTGGAGTCTTCCATTCCATGCAACCATGGATACAAAAAAGCTTGGGGAAAGCAGGGAATGCGGGTAAAACATATTTAAAATCTGAAATCATCTTCATTATTAAGCAAAACCCTATATACCTTTTGCATTTCATCCTTAATAATTTTGCAAAAATACTAGGTTATAAGCTTGGCAAGGTTCATAAAGTATTACCATACATAATTATAAAAAAATTGAGTATGCATCAACAATTTTGGAACAATAATCAATCGTTCAAATAAGCCCAGAAAAGTATTAATACTTACTATCTAGCATCTAATTTTTCTGGCGAAATTAATTTTAATCCCTGACTAGCGAGCATTATGCCAAAGAATCTCTCCAAGGCATGTGCTAATGTCCCATCAACTTCTATAGGTTCCTTATCAAAATCACCTTCAATTAATTTTAAAGCTCCTACAGTGCATAATAGATCTGCTTTGATCCAAAACATCGTACCAGCAGGGTATCTAAACGATTTAAAATCAAACTCTATTTGGCTTTCATAGCAGAGCATCTTAACTAATTGTGCATTCAAACCTAGATGTTCCATACCATAAATATACTCTTTAGGACAAATCAGGCCTATATCTTCCGCTGCATTAAATTTTTCGAGCATAGTTTCTATTCCATCATCAGGAATAAGACTTCTTAAACTTCTTTTTCTCCATTCTTCCCCATTAAATTTATACTGCTTGGGGTCATTATTTGACACTTTTCCATGAATTTTTAAAACTGATTTATATTGATACAACACACCGGTCTGAATTAACCTTATAAATGGATATATATCTCTGCCCAGATTATTACATAGATAAATTATTGCCTTAGGCAGTAACTTATTCAAACGCCCTTCTAAATGATCACTCACTCCAATCACTAAACTAATATAACAATCTATAGGGCCTAATCGCATTATGGATTCAATCAATTCATCTACAGTTTCTTCGTAGTAAATATGACAAACTACCGCATTTCTAGTTGACTCAATTCTAGGGTTTACTCGGATTGAAGGAATCTCCTTCCCAATACTGCAACACCGTCTCCCTTGACGATAATCTGATAAGGAGCTGTTTCTTACTAAATAGCTCCTTATAATACTAATCATTTTTTTCTTAAGCGTTATAAACATACACACATTTGTATTCATAGTTTTACTGTGCAAGCAATATATCACTTCTCACAAGTACATACATAAAGCACAAGAAAATATATTTCCGATACAAACTCCCAATTCAGCATGGCGCTCTGTATAAAGAATAGAAAAATTCATCTCGTTCTATTTATTGTGCTATCTAAGCATGTTATAAACGTTGTTATTAAGTTGTAGCTCACAGCAGTAGTCAATAACTAGCCTTGGTCAACACATGAAAGTTTCAGTAATCACCCCTGTTTTGAATGGTGAAAAATTCATTCGTCAAACCGTTGATAGTATTATTAATCAGCAAGGTGATTTTGAACTTGAATATATCGTTCGAGATGGCTGTTCAACAGACAATACTCTTGCCATACTCGCTGAATACGGTAATAAAATTACAGTTATCTCCAAAAAAGATGGATCTCCACAAGAGGCTATTAATCAAGGCATGAAAATGGCTACAGGAGATATCAAGTGCTGGTTAAATGCTGATGACGTTTATCTAGACGGAACTCTGCAAGCAGTGGTATCTGCCTTCAAAGAGAATCCAAACAAACATTGGCTATATGGCCGCTGTGATATTATCGACGAAAATAATCAAATCATTCGTAAACCCATCACTCTGTACAAAAATCTAATTGGCTACTTCTACAGCAGAAATATTCTATTATGTGAAAACTACATTAATCAGCCTGCAACCTTTTGGAAATCGCAACTATGGGATAAAGCTAATCAATTGAATCCGAAGTATAAGGCTGCATGGGATTACGAATTGTGGATGAAAATGGCGCTAGAATCCAAAGCCATTCCTCTTAGAAGAACATTATCTAAATTTCGCAGGCATGATGAATCCATCAGTGAAAATCACTTTGTACAGCAGTTTTCCGAAGAACACGAAATTTCAGTAACTTATGGTAACTTCATTCACAAAATCATTCATAAGCTGAATCAATTAAAAATCGTAGCTATTTACAAAATATTAAACTAATTTTTTATTAAATATAAAATGATGCATGATTAAAAAATTGATTATGGCTGCTAAAACTGCAGAGAATAAGACCATGATGAAATAATGCAGCCCCAGCATATCCACGCCTATGTACAGTAATAGATTTGAACCTGCAAGCAGGCTGAGTTGTAAGGCTAAAAAGCTAGAGCCTTTTACAACATGGTCACCAGTATCATCCTTAAAGACTAATATTTTATTAATAAAAAACGAATAACAATATGCCAATGCTACCGATAAGTTATTACTGATAATATAGTGAATGCCTTGATACTCAATAAAGTAATACATACTACCCCAGCAAATAACCGTCGTAGATAATCCACCAACAATATAGCGTAACAACAACTTTAGAACTGGGTATTTCTCAATTAATTTATTTATCATTATTTTACATATTCTTTAACATTCATATTTCTGTCATTAGTATCATTCGATTTAATAACTCCACCATCATCTACGCTAAATAGAATCTGACTAAGAGTAAGTTAATTGTTGAATAACTCATAAAAGCCACCCAGATAATAAGAAGAAGATGAGAGATAACAATTTTTTCGTTGAATGGTGATTTTGTAGGCCCTGATAGTGAATAAGCTAATAATAAAAGAGGAATCGTGAAATAACGCCCCTGCACCCCATCAATAAGAACTGCAGGGTGCTTAGTCCAGCCAGTTAACAATGCAATAAAAATTAGAGCAACACTTGCGCAGGCTACAAAAATCAAGCTTGCACTTACCATTTTTTGTCGTTTAATGTCTCTCCAGGATATCGAAAGTAAACTGGCTAACAATAGGAAACAAGCGGATACTTTGTAAAAATAATCATCAAACTTCGTATCTAACCAGCCTAAATTACCAATAAATGAGCTCAAGTAAAATGAGCCAAAGGTACTGAATGTATTAGTCATCACATGAATAAAATCAGCCGGATTAATCAAATAATACACAGCTACTTCCCCTCTAGACAAGCCAACTCTCGATTCAATACCTGGTGAATGTACCCACCCTTGAGTAATCCACAAAAAGACTAAAAGGAATGAAATTACTAACATTAAAAAATCTACTTTTTTCTTGCTACGTATCGCCAACAAAACCGGAAGTAACATGATTGGTAACATATACATTCTCGACGTTACAATAACCACAATTGCTACATTCATTAGAACCATTATAAGTAAGGGTACCTGACCAGGTTTTTCACTAGCTCGGACAAAAACACTACAAACAAGAAGCGACAATGCAACAGATACGGCATCTACGGTTGCAGAACTAAATTGGAATAGCATCATTGGAAGAAATAAAATGCTTAGTAACATCATATTAGGAGGCACCATGCTAAAGGCAACCAATATGAGTAAACAAACCGCCAATAAATTAAAAAATCTAGCCATCAGATATGACTCATGAATGCTTATATTTAATTCCTGGCCTAGCTTAAATGCCAATGCCTGAGGTATATAGATCGCAAACATATACGGCGCTGTCTCTTCATGATGTTGAAAATGTCTATTTTGAGACCAGCTTAAAGATTCTGCCCTTTGCATGTTTTCGGCTGTGATTTTTCTATCTTTCTTCCAAATTATGTTCCTGAAGCTTTCCTGATACTGCCATAACTGTGGGTCTACATACCCCCCAACGACACCATCCTGCACTTCTAAATTCCACTGGCCCTGAGACAAATAATAGGCTCGATCAATATGAGCAAACTCGTCCGGTGATTGATGAGAAGGGGTCATCGCCGAAATCATATTGCAGATAAAGAACAATATTAATACATAAAAGAGGTATTCTTTATAGCCAGGGAATAGCCAACCCTGGCCCTCTCTGTATTTTTTGATTAAACAAATGCCTGCTCCAAAAAAAGCAAAAATCAAAACAAAGGTTGTAAGCCATACATGATATTCCGTAAGGTATTCACCAAACAATACTGATGTTTTGATTTCTAAATAAGGGTCTTCACCTTGAATACTTAACACTACTGCATCAAGAGTAGGAGTTTGCATCATCATGGATTGCACTGGACGAATTATGTTCTTTAATTCATTAACAAAGAATACATGTGTAACATCACCACTTAGAATAGACAGAGAGTACAGTTTAACTTCGCCAAAAGGTAGAGACCCTGGGTCAAGCCTGAGATAGTTAGCGTGCTTAAACGGTATTTTGTATTTATGCCTCCCGGTATAGATATCAAATCTAGTACTACTCTCCTCTGAATATCTTCCATCAGTCGAGTAAAATAATTGCCCTACATCATCGGACGTCACTTCTAGGTCAAGGACCAGCTCACCAAAAGGAGCTGACCGCATTTGATATAAAGCCAATGTAAAGATGCATACTAAACTACAAAGTAAAGCACAAAAAAGAGGCTTCTTGTAATTGTTAAACCACCATTTTAATGAAGTAATATTCACTGCTCTGCCTTAGAGTATAATCAGTCAAATGTTTGTAAAGGAAGGACAGGAATATTCGTCACATCGTAATGTAAAGCATTTAAGAGCAACTGAAAGCCCATAATTAATGGAAGTGCGGCAATCATTATAGTTCCCGTAGGTGTTGCGATACTGGCTGAGGCCGATTCGATCCAACTGGAAACACCAAAGGATACACCGAAAATAACTAAAAGAGTCCCCAAAATTAACTCAATGCTTGCCACATTAAAGTCGCGGAGAAAATAGGTATAAAACACGCGCTTATGGAATGCCTTAATATACAAAGGTGTAAATTCAACAATTACTTTTTTGATATCAAGACTACTTTCTTCATCCTCATATTTAGCATCCATTGGGATATCTCTTACAACTGCACGGACAGTTCCTAAACGAAACAACATGTCGCTTTCAAAAAAATATCTTTGGCTAATCTTATCCATTGGTAATTGCTGTAAAGCTGATCGATGAATAGCAGTATAACCATTTGTCGGATCCATCACTTTCCAGTAACCACTAGAAACTTTATTTACAAATGACAAAATTGCGTTTCCAGTTTTCCTCACTATAGGCATATCAATTAACGACTCTATTCGATTAAAGCGGTTTCCTTTTGTGTAGTCTACCTGACCATTTAATATCGGTTTAATAAAGCGAGGAATCAAAGCAGGATCCATTTGCCCATCGCCATCAATTTTTATAATAATATCCATACCCGCCTGCAGGGCTTCAGTATAACCATGCATCACTGCCCCACCGACACCCGTATTTATTGCATTAAAAAGCACCTCAACCCTGGAATCTTTATTCTCATCTAATACAAACTGTCCACTTTTATCGGGGCAGCAATCATCAACTACATAAATTTTATCAATTTCGCTACCAATTGAAGTAATAACAGTCAAAATCTGTTTTTTGACTTTATAACAAGGAATAACCACTGCAACTTTCATTTACTTTAACCCTTCTGACTGCTTATATTATCCCGTAGAAACTCAAACATTTATGAAAACGAGGAGCTTATATATTAATCAGCTTATGCTACATAGTATTGTTCTTTAATGACTCGTTTTTCAAATCTCTACATACGCCCTAGCTAGTGCAAGAAGAAATTTGCTAACTCAGCAGCCTGGTCTTGGAAAGTATTTATATGTTCTTTTTGAAGATCAACACCCGAGGCATTGTTAAATTTAGAAGGAAGTAGATTCAACACCTCATTTACCGCAGTCCTTAAATATTCATAGTCATCACTTAAAGGAATCACGGTGCCATTTTCACCTGGAATTATATCTTCAACAACCCCTCCTGCATCAGTAGCGATAACCCAGACATTTCTTGCAATCGCTTCCCTAACGGTTAGACCAAAACTTTCTTTCCATTGGGTAGGAAATAACAATACATCAATACTTTGAAAAAAATCATCCATTGTTTCCTGGGTATATGCTCCCACTATTTTGCAATTATCAATACCATCAAACATACCTTGACTAAAGGATGAGTATCCTAAGTTTAAAGTATTATCTACAACTACTAATTCATAGTCATTTCTATTTAATGTTTTAAAAGCTTGTAAAATCAGATGAATCCCTTTTATTTCAGTATTTCCACCCACATATCCGAATCTTATTTTTTTCGCTAATGTCTTCTTGATAATTTCTTTAGGGAATAAAATTCCATTTTTATTTATTTTAATAGTACAATTATTATCTACATTCTTTGCGTAAACTCCAGCAAAGTGTTTACTTGGAGATAAAAGGGTTTCAGCACCTAACAGTGCAGGGGTCAATCGCTTTGCTCTATAGCGATTAAGTTCAGAGTTAGAAACACAACTATCACAAACATTAAGATCTATCGTTTCCTGAGTACAGAACTTATTATTTTTATCAATAAGAAATTGGCGCCCACATATCCACCAGGCGTCATGTAAAGTTATACAATAAGGAATTTTTAACTTTTGGCATATATCAATCATAGTCACCCCCATCCCTTGGATTGAGTGAAAATGTACTATATCTGGCTTAGTAGATGCTAACACCTCTAAAAAAGCATCATTGATATCTGGATTTTCGAAATCAGTAGAATCATTACTTCCTGATGGCAAACTCACACCAAAAACCGGCGTGTTACCAACTTGATAACGACGTAATGAATATCCTGGTAAATCCGTTTGATGCAGTGACGTGAAAACAACAACATCTAAATCATCTCTTTCATTCAGTATCTGATTCACCTGTTCTGCTACAATAGTTGCACCGCCAAATGATTTCGGGCTATAAAAAATATTTACCGATAATATACGCTTCTTTTTACTGTTCACTAGAGATGGAGAAAAAAGAGAGGCTACCTGCTGATTTGCGATCTGTTGAGGTAAATAATCTCTCATAATAGTTTCATAAGCCGAATTGGCTATGTTGCTTCTTAGTTCTTTACTCTGAATTAAACGAGTAAAAGCATTTATCCAATCACTTTCAGTATTACACAAGAAGCCATTTTCACCTTCGTCTATTACTTGCTTAAAGGTCGATCTAGCAGAACATATTGACGGTAGCTTAACTGCTGAAGCTTCTAGATACTTAATATTACTTTTCCCTTCGTTAAAAATACTATCCTCTAAAGGCGCAATATTGATATCGCATTTTGCCAATAAACCAAGATATTCTTTATACGAACAAAAAGGAATTCGTTCTATTCTTTCCTGATATGTCTCAAATTCATCTGCCAAATTAAGTTTACCAATTAAACAAAATTCTACTTTGGGAAAGTTCTCTAATATATACAGGAGCGCAGTCTCTGCCTCTTTAAAATCCACATCATGTGTATCCGTTCCAGATCCATAAACAATCCGCACAGCGCCTGCTTGCTCTTTAACCTGTTCAGACAAGATCGTTTCTGCAATCCTTAATGTCTGTTCATCCAATGCATTTTCAATTACATAAGCTTGTTTCACCCCTACACTCAGCATTTCATTAGCTAAACTGCTCGTTGATGCAATTGTTTTTCCACAAGCCAACATGGCAGTTTTATACAAATCTGCACCACTTAAAAGCATTGCGATTGTAGTTTTATCCAGTACGGATATATTTTTACTGACCTCTAAAACATCCCTTTTAAAAATTAAATCGTCCACTTCCCAATAAACATCTAACTTTAATCGCTTAGCTTCATTCACCAACTCTAAAACTTTTGCATGACCAGGTACTCGATAGAATATAACGGTTGTATGTGTTGATAAGGCACTGAAACAAGCAACTAAATCTGTCCAATCACATACCTTACACGGAATATCAATTAACCCTAGAAGCTCTTTTTTTTGATCTACTCTATATTTGGTGCACTGAGGTATACTTAATTCGGCAATGATTAATACACGGGGATCCAGAAACTCACCTACGTCATGAAACACTTCAGGAAGACTCAAGTTAGAAATGTCATTTGCTTTACTATGAAGTTTTATTTTTTGAAACAGTTTATTAAATTGAAGAGAAATGCCCTCTCTTTTAACCTTTCTATAAACCAAATTAAAAACAGCAGCAATGCCCCCTCTTTTTTCAATGGCCTGAGTTATCAATAACATAAACAAACGTACACGTAACAGCATTTTAATTCCAAATTAGAACGGCTCTTACGAATGAAAAGCCAATCAAGTCCCATATAATCCTAGGAGGGTTTATCATTTCAAATTAATTTCATTGAAGATAATGAAATATTTAGTAGATAGAACTCTTACTTTCGAGCACAGAAGATAAAACCTTTTAACTTATATATAGAGTCAATAATCTTAATAACTTTTCTCGACTGAAACGTCTTCACTGATGCTTTTTCTTCGTCTAATTGCAATCTAGTTACATTTAAATTCGACCTAAGCTCTTTCATTTCTTCTTGCAGCATAGAGATTTCTTTATTTCTTTTTTTCAACTCTGAATCAAAATCAGATATGATCTGACGGAAATCAACAAATTTATCTTCGAGTCGCATTCCTAAAGCTGAAAACACTTCTTCTACGACTAGCTGCTCTCCAGAAAACAAATCTTGCATCAATTTTGGCAATTCTTTGCCTACACCCAAAACACCAAGTCCGTGACTATGTTTGAAAAGTAGATGAGGGTATCTATTTTTTATCTCATCCCAAAGTTTCCACACACCAAATCCATGATCGTCCACACACACATCATGAAAAATAATTACTCCTTGATCAGACATCTTCGGCAACCAGGTCTCAAAATCTTCTTTTACAGCTTCATACGTATGTAAGCCATCTATATGTAAAAGATCAATACTGTTATTCTCAAAATCTTTCAGGGCATCAGAGAAATACATTCTTTTTAAAGTTGAAAAACTTTCGTAGTTCTCTTGGTTATGTTTGCTTACATAATCAAATACACTTTCAGTGTAAAGACCCGCATGCTCATCACCTTCCCATGTGTCTATGGCATAACAACAACAACTCCCATTCGCCTTAATCGCCTGACAAAACGAAAAATATGAATCACCGTTATGTGAACCTAGTTCAACAAATACCTTGGGGTTTAAATTATCCACCAACCAAAAGGCAAAAGGGATATGCCCCACCCAAGATGATGGCAGTTTTAATGACTTAGGCTCTGCTATTAGCGACCTATTTATATTAATTCCATTCATAAATTTTTATCAGCTTACGTTTTAATTCGAATATCTTTCATGGCAACACCCATTAAACCATGACAGATGCTACTTGACTGAACTTTGAACATTAAAGCATCGTGTAACCATTCATGTTGCACATGATCTTCCTGAGTTCCCTCTGCGATAGAAATAGTAATACTGTAATCTCCATTAGGCATTCTTGGCATCCTAAATTCAAATTCCGCACAAAATGATGTATTTTTGTCTATCGAAATCACTTTATCCATATATGATAGATAAGTATTATCACCAAAGACTACTTGCCCAAGCCTATCCTTTACTTGAAACCCAACGATTGGAGAAACCAATGATTGATGAACATCAACGTTTACACTTAATACAACAATTTCACCGCCAACGACCCAACTCAACCTCTTACCTTTTTCATTAGTAAATAATACTGAAGTAATGGTAGCGCCAGATTGTCCAAATGAAGCTGATGACTCATTAAATTTAAAAATTTCAATGTCATTACGAAGGTTGCTATTATTTATAAACACTGCTCTTTGATCTACAATCTCATCCATTCTTGCAATATCTTTAATCTCTTTTTTATTTTCACTTTTAGGATTTTTTTGAGTTATTACTAATTCATTGGAATCATCTGTCTCATATAAGCCTTCTATATATTTTTCAGTCACGTCTTTGGCCGTGCCAATTTTTTTAATACAGCCATTATCTAACCAAATAGCACGTTCACAAAAACTTACAACTGAACTCGTATCATGGGATACAAAAAGTAACGTCCCGCGCTCTTTAAATGCACGTAAAAAACGCATACATTTTTGTGTGAAAAACACATCTCCCACAGCAAGAGCTTCATCAATTATCAATATGTCAGCATCGACATGGGCAATCACCGAAAATGCAAGTCTGACATACATACCACTAGAGTAGGTTTTAACCGGCTGATTTAGACAATCGCCAATGTCCGCAAATGCAACTATTTCATCATAACGAGCATCAACCTGCTCATCCGTTAACCCTAAAATGGATGCGCTCATATAAATATTTTCACGCCCTGTAAATTCGGGGTTAAATCCGGCGCCTAATTCCAATAATGCAGCCACGCGTCCATTTACTTGAACGCTTCCAGAAGTAGCAGTGAGGGTATTACAAATAATTTGTAATATTGTCGATTTTCCAGCGCCATTTCTGCCAATAATCCCAACAGACTCTCCTTTTTTAACTTCAAAACTCACATCTTTCAAAGACTGAAAAGCTCGGAAATATTTTCGTTCAGGTAAGCCTAAGGACTTACGAATAGAAGGAAAAAGACTATTCTTTAATCTATCTATTGGTTTGTCATATATATTGTATATCTTAGAAATATTATCAACTGAAATAGCTATTTCACCGGAATGATTAGAGGACATCGGCAAATCCTTTTTGAGTTTTCCTGAACCACAAATAACACAGTTGAGTAAATACAATAGAAATCATGAAATATATAAATAAGCCCCCAATATTAGGAGGTTTGCCAAAAACTAACACCTCCCGGGCTTGCTCAACAATGAAGGTTAATGGATTCATCATAATAAAAATTTGATATTTTTCAGGTATAACGCTTAATGGATATACAATTGGGCAAAGAAATAACAAGATCGTAATTACTATTCCCGTCATTTGAGAAATATCACGAATATATACACCTAAAGATGACAGTAGCCACGTCACCCCCAGACATACAATAGCTAATGGCATCAAAACTATTGGAAGGTATATCCAAGTCCACGAGACAGATTGAAACACTAATAATTCTGCTAACAATAAAATCAGCAAACTAATCATTAGATGGAATAGTGAACTCAGAACAGCAACCCAGACTAAAACATCTAATGGGAATACAACCTTTTTAACATAACTAGCATTACTTATTATTAATCCAGGAGCTTTTCCAATACATTCTCCCAGCAGGCCATGGAAAATCAACCCTGTAAATAATATGATTGAAAAATTATGTTCTGTGTCAACCCCCCATTTAGCTTTAAATACCAACCCAAAAACGAAAGAATATACGGCTAACATCATTAACGGATTAACAAACGACCAGAATATTCCTAAAAGCGAGCCCCGATAACGACCAATCACATCTCTCTTAGTCATTCTTAAAACTAAGCGCCAATTATCGAATAGCGATTTTAAAAAAAACATTGCTCTCCCACTCATTTTTTAAATTTATTCAATAATTTAATTAGAGATAAATCCCATTCTATTAAAGGCTCAGACATGCTCAACAATTTTGAGTTTGCAGGTCTCTTTACTGGTGTTGGAAATTGATCACTATTAATTTTAGTTAGTAATGGAGAGTTATTTAGAAACCCGATTTTTACAGATTCAGAAAATATTCTTTGAGCAAACTCATACCATGTCACACCAGGTGTTGATTCTATATGTTCAATTCCATATTCAAGCTTATCTTTAAAAGCCACTTTTAATATAACTCTTGCAATTTCATCTGCTGGTGTAGGTGCTCCAAATTGATCTGAGACTATTGAAAGCTCATCACGTTCCTCTGCTAATCTAAGCATGGTTTTAACGAAATTATTACCATATTGACCAAAAACCCAACTTACCCTAATAATACAATGTTTTTCCCAGGTCTCTTGGATTGCTCGTTCACCGGCTAATTTTGAAGCCCCATATACACTTGTAGGGTTCGGAATATCATCAACTGTATAAGGTTCTTTTTTTTCTCCATCGAAAACATAATCGGTAGAAATATGTAGCAACAATGCGTCAGCAGTCTTGCATGCTTTAGCCAAAAAAAGTGCGCCATCACGATTTACTGCATAGGCTTTTTCTTGCTCGATTTCAGCTTTGTCTACTGCGGTATAGGCAGCTGCATTTATAACAGCTGAGGGCGCTTGCTTGATGATTTCAGAAAAAACTTTTTTCTCATCCGTAATATCTAACTCAGATGACGTATAAGCCACATAGTTAAGCTGCTTTTCTTCACAAAGATCAACCAATTCACGGCCGACTTGACCACCTGCACCGGTGATCAATATTTTATGTTTTAGGAGGTCTGTCATTATTTTAAACTTTCAGCGTAAACTTTTAAGGTTTGATTAACTTTATCTTTTTCTGAAAGACTAGGTTCTGATATAGGCCAATCGATATTTATATCCGAATCATTCCAAATGATGCCGCCTTCATCGGAAGGATCGTAATAGTCGGTGCACTTATATTGAAAGTCGGCTGTTTCAGATATTACACAAAAACCGTGCGCATAACCTGGTGGCACATAAAATTGCTTATGATTTGTACCAGATAAAACCACAGCAACATACTCACCAAATGTTTCAGACTCCGGATTAATATCTACCGCCACATCATAAACTTCACCGGCCGTGACTCGCACCAACTTTCCCTGTGGTTTATTAATTTGAAAATGTAATCCACGTAATACATTTCTACCTGAACGAGAATGATTATCCTGCACAAACTCTAAAGAAATGCCCGCTTCTTGATATTTTTCTTTTTGATAACTTTCTAAAAAGAAGCCCCGCTCATCACCAAAGACTCTGGGCTCAATAATAACAACACCCGGTAATTTAGTTTTAACGATATTCATGCATTTCATCCTTAGCAACTTCAGCTAAATACTGTCCATAGGATGTTTTTTTGAAAAAATCTGCTCGCTGTAAAAGTTCATCTTTGCTTAACCAGCCATTGTGATAAGCAATTTCTTCAAGGCACGCAACTTTGGTCGCCTGACGCTTTTCAATAGTTTGAATATAGTGGCCAGCCTCCATTAGACTGTCGTGCGTGCCAGTATCTAGCCAAGCATAGCCTCGGCCCAACATAGCCACATTTAATTCACCCAGTTTGAGATAGGCGTTATTTAAGCAAGTGATCTCTAACTCACCACGCTCAGAAGGTTTAACTTGTTTAGCTAATTCAACTACTCGATTATCATAAAAATATAAACCGGTTACTGCATAATTAGATTTTGGGGCTACTGGCTTTTCTTCGATACTGATGGCTTTGCCCGTTTTATCAAACTCTACTACACCAAATCGTTCGGGGTCTCTTACATGGTAACCAAAAACAGTGGCTCCTGATTCTCTCGCTGCTGCAGTTTTTAACTGCTCTGTTAGTCCATTACCATAGAAAATATTATCGCCTAAAACCAAGCATACACTCTCGCCATTGATAAACTCTTCACCCAGAATAAAAGCCTGAGCTAAACCATCGGGGGAAGGTTGTTCTTTATACTGAAACTCAACACCAAACTGGCTGCCATCACCCAATAAACGTTCAAAGTTTGGTAGGTCTTCAGGCGTGGATATGATTAAAATTTCTTTAATGCCTGCCAACATCAAAACCGAGATCGGATAAAAAATCATAGGTTTGTCATAGATGGGTAATAGTTGCTTAGACGTCCCCTGGGTAATAGGGTATAGGCGAGTGCCTGAGCCACCAGCGAGTATAATGCCTTTCATCGTTACTATCCTATTATTTGTCTAATGAAGAGCCTAAACGCTCTCGCTGATATGAGCCATCTTGCACATGCTGACACCAAGTTTTATTTGTCAGATACCATTCAACTGTTTTTCTGATACCCGTCTCAAAACTTTCCTCTGGTATCCACCCCAGCTCCTTCTGAATCTTCGATGCATCGATGGCGTAACGTAAATCATGCCCGGGTCTATCTGCGACAAAAGTAATCAATTCTTCATATTGATTGATGCTTCCAGGATGGTCTGGCACTAGCTCATCTAAAATGGCGCAGATAGTTTTTACTACATCGATATTCTGCTTCTCGTTATGGCCTCCGATGTTATAGGTTTCACCATCAACACCTTCTGTCGCGACTTTATACAGTGCCCGCGCATGATCTTCTACATATAGCCAATCGCGAATTTGATCCCCTTTGCCATAAATAGGTAAGGCTTTGCCTTCCAGTGCATTTAATATGACTAACGGAACCAACTTCTCTGGAAAGTGATAGGGGCCATAATTATTTGAACAATTGGTAATCACTATTGGCAATCCAAACGTGCGATTCCAAGCTCGAACCAAATGATCAGAAGAAGCCTTGGAAGCAGAATAAGGGGAGCTAGGAGCATAGGGTGTTGTTTCAGTGAACAGCTCTTCAGGCCCTTCCAAATCCCCATACACTTCATCGGTTGAGATATGATGAAAACGAAAATTTTGCTGACGTTCCGAGCTTAAACCATTAAATAAAGCTCTAGCGCACTCCAGCAACACCGAGGTTCCCACGATATTAGTTTGAATAAATTCGGCAGGGCCATCAATAGATCGATCTACATGAGATTCTGCCGCTAAATGCATAATAATATCAGGCTGATGCTCCGAAAACACACGATTCATCATCGTGAAATCACAGATATCAGCTTCTACAAAACAGTAACGATCGGATTTTTCTATTGAAGCCAAGGATTCTAAGTTGCCCGCATAGGTTAACTTATCAACATTAATAACCGTATCTTCTGTACTTTCAATAACATAGCGTACAACTGCAGAGCCAATAAAGCCGGCTCCGCCTGTAATCAGAATCTTCCTACTCATAAACACAGACATCTCAAGAAAGGTATAAACGCATAACTTCGGAGCAATACAGCCCCCCGAAGGAACAAAAGCGGGCAATTATACGTATTGTGCTTTATAGAGGGAAGCTCGAAAGAGCTATATCGGCCATTTACAGACGCAAATCACCTTCCAGCTGCTGCAAAAACCATTGATAGGTATCAGCCAAACCTTGTTCCAAACTAATAGAAGCCTGCCAGCCCAAGTCTTTTAAACGTGAAACATCCATCAATTTACGCGGTGTGCCATCGGGTTTAGTGGTATCAAATACCAGTTCACCTTCAAAACCTACTACCGACTGCATGGTTTCTGCCAGCTCTCGGATCGTGCAGTCTATACCTGTACCCACATTGATATGGCTTAACATCGCCTCAGTATTCGCCTGATAAGTAGCATCATCCAGCTGCATCACATGAATAGACGCGGCGGCCATATCATCCACATGCAGGAATTCACGCATGGGTGTACCTGTACCCCAAACCACGACTTCCTTATCACCATTAAGTTTGGCTTCATGGAAACGGCGCATCATCGCTGGAATGACATGGCTGTTTTCGGGGTGGAAATTATCATTTTCGCCATAAAGATTAGTTGGCATCACCGAGCGGTAATTAGTACCGTATTGACGATTATACGATTCACACAATTTAATACCGGCAATTTTAGCGATGGCATAAGGTTCATTCGTCGCCTCCAGCGTCCCCGTCAGCAAGGAATTTTCGGTCATAGGCTGCGCGGCCATTTTCGGGTAAATGCAGGAGCTGCCCAGAAATAACAGGTTTTGACAACCAGCTTTAAACGCTGCATGAATCACATTGGCTTGCATCATCAAATTTTCATAGATGAAATCAGCAGGGTAGGTGTTATTGGCATGAATACCGCCCACTTTAGCTGCCGCCAATACCACATAATCAGGCTTTTCTGCCGCCATAAAATCATTCACGGCCTGTTGATTACATAAATCTAACTCTGCATGTGTACGGCTTATAATATTGGTAATGCCCTGCGCTTCTAGCTGACGCTTAATGGCCGAACCCACCATGCCTCTATGGCCGGCAATATACACTTTGTGATGTTTTTGCATGATTTTTCCGAAAGAATATCGTTAAGGCTAGTTTTCTAATGAAATAGACACATCGTGGCCATGCTCTTTTAGCAGTGCATGGCGTTTAGCGACATCGAGATCATTGGCCACCATCTCAGCACACATCTCTTCGACGGTAATTTCTGGTGTCCAGCCCAGTTTTTCTTTGGCCTTGGAAGGATCACCCAATAAAGTTTCTACTTCTGCCGGGCGGAAGTAACGGGTATCTACCTTAACAATGACATCACCCACATTTACACCTTTGGCATTATCACCGCTAATGGCTTTAACGGTGCCTATTTCATCAATACCCGCACCGGTAAATTCAAGCTCTATGCCTAATTCTGCCGCACTCATAGACACAAATTCACGCACGCTGATCTGCTTGCCGGTGGCGATAACAAAATCATCGGCCTCATCCTGCTGCAACATCATCCATTGCATACGTACATAATCTTTGGCATGGCCCCAGTCTCGCAATGCATCCATATTACCCAAATGCAGACAAGCCTCTAAACCCTGGGAGATATTGGCCAAGGCGCGGGTAATTTTACGGGTTACAAAGGTCTCACCTCTGCGTGGTGATTCGTGGTTGAACAATATGCCGTTACAGGCATACATACCATAGGATTCACGGTAGTTTACCACTATCCAGTAGGCATACATTTTGGCTACCGCATAGGGCGAGCGAG
>JABSRQ010000099.1 GCA_013215055.1 Pseudomonadales bacterium
CTTCTCCTTCTCCTTCTCCTTCTCCTTCTCCTTCTCCTTCTCCTTCTCCTTCTCCTTCTCCTTCTCCTTCTCCTTCTCCTTCTTAGCAGCTCGAATACCCTTAAGGCCTTCTGCTAGTGACGGTTTATTAAGATGGTTAACCATGTATCACATCCTTTTGAGGTATTTATCAATTGATCTATTTATCAATTGAAGTGTTTATCAATTGAGGTGTTTATCAATTGAGGTGTTTATCAATTGAGGTGTTTATCAATTGATACATTACAACGTTTACGGGTGGTGTAGCAAGGTTTGCTGGCCGAAGGCGCGAGTTTACGAGCCAGAAATAAGTAAACATAAAACAACTTGTTGTTTTAATGTTTACATCAACGTGCACCACGACAGCAGATTTATCTGCCTGGTGCGGGTTGAATCGCAGATCGACGGCTTCAACATGCGTATTAGGGAGGCACGAGCTAATAGCAATGGTGGAGCGCAAAAAGATAGGAAATCACTGTGGCGTAGCCGCTGTAGATTCCCTTTTTTTGCCGTTGATCCTGCGTTTTGAGGCGGGCACAGAATCGCGCAAAACCTTGATATAAATAAAGAAAACACTGTTTTCTTGCGCAATATCGCATACAAACAGGAAAAGAGTAGATCTATAGAGCTTTAGCTCTATAGATCTACTCTTTAATTCACCTGCGAAGCAGGCCGAAGGCGTGAATTATTAGCCATAACTATTTATGACTAGCATGAAGTACAAAATTGAACTGCCCTGATGACCATCGTCGCACCTGGAGCGAAAGGATCGCTACAACGATCAGCAACTCGTTGCTGCTCTCGTTGTGCATCGTTTGGATTCGGGGGTGAAACCGCAATTCTTAATTCCTGAATATGGGCTGCACCTAGGGCGGCAGGCAGAACAGCTTCCCTACTATTTTTTAAATGCCATAGAACTTCATAGCATCGCTTGATATATCATGTCTAACAATATGGGGCTGCCCCCTAAAGACTGTATAAATAACCACCATTTTATACATCAAGTAAATTAGGAATAATTGCACGCATGACAGCGTTAAAAAAAATACTCGATAGCTATAGAAAAGAATCTCAAACCGAACGTGAAAAAGGCAACTATTTTGAAGAGCTGACCGTCGCCTATTTTCGCAATGAAGCAACGTATGCCGACCTATACAGCGATGTTTGGCTATACAACAACTGGGCAAAAGAGCATCCCGAATTTAACTTAAGCGCAAAAGACACAGGGATAGACCTTGTAGCAAAAACACGCGGCACTGATGAATACCACGCTATACAGTGCAAATGTTACGCTGAAGACTACAAACTTCAAAAGGGTGATATAGATAGTTTCTTTACCGCATCAGGGCAGAAGCCTTTTAGCCAGCGCATTATTGTAACCACCACTAATAATTGGAGCAATAACGCAGAAGCCTCGCTCTTTAATCAACAGCCCCCAATTTACAAAATAGACTTAAACGATTTAGAGAATAGCCAAATTGATTGGGCGCAATACCAACCGAATAAAGCACCTGTATTAAAGCCTAAATATGGGCTAAGACCACACCAAGAAAATGCACTTAATAGCGTTAAATCAGGCTTAAAAAATGCAGATAGAGGCAAACTTATTATGGCCTGTGGTACGGGTAAAACCTTCACTAGTTTACGCATAGCTGAAGACCTTGCAGGCAAAGGCAAACGTGTACTCTTTTTAGTGCCTAGTCTATCGCTACTTTCACAAACACTCACAGAATGGACGCAGCAAAGCAAAGTGCCACTACATAGCTTTGCTGTATGTTCAGATAGCGATGTTGGCAAAAAACGCAGCAAAAATGATGATGTGGTGCAAACTTTCACGCATGAATTGCGTTACCCAGCTACAACCGAGCCAAGCCGGTTGGCAGAAGAAATGCAAAGCCGCCACGATAAACAACACATGAGCGTAGTATTCTCCACCTATCATTCCATAGATGTCATCAGCAAAGCACAGCATCAACACCAATTAAATGACTTTGACTTAATTATCTGCGATGAAGCTCACCGCACCACCGGCGCAACCTTTGGCGATGAAAGCGAAAGTAACTTTGTAAAGGTTCACAATACTGACTTCATCAAATCAGCTAAACGTATCTATATGACGGCTACCCCCCGAATTTACGCAGATAGCGCCAAAGCTACCGCCGAAATGGAAAACACCGCTCTTTGCTCAATGGATGATGAAACGCTGTACGGTAAAGAGCTATTTGTTATCAACTTTTCAGAGGCTGTAAGCCGAGGCCTATTAGTTGATTATAAGGTCATTGTATTAACGGTTGATTCCGCGCATATTAGCGAACGATTACAAAGCTTATTAGCTGATGAAAATAACAGTTTAAAAGTAGACGATGCGGCAAAAATCATCGGTTGCTGGAAGGCCTTAAGCAAGCAAGGTACAGAAGACGACTTAACTAACACCGCCCCTATGCGCCGCGCCGTAGCATTCTGCCAAGTAATAGAACCCAGTGGCGAAAAACGAAGAACCCATAAAGTTAGCTCCAAACAAATATCTAGCATGTTTCAAGATGTAGTTGAGGCCTATCAAGAAAAAGAACAAGACCATAACACGCTATTCTGCGAAGCCGCCCATGTAGATGGCAGCATGAACGCCACTGAAAAAGAAGACAAGCTAACATGGTTAAAAGCAGAAACGCCCGAAAAAACTTGTCGTATTTTAAGCAATGTACGCTGTTTATCTGAAGGGGTAGATGTGCCCGCCCTTGATGCCGTGTTATTCCTTACACCGCGTAACTCACAAGTTGATGTAGTGCAATCAGTAGGGCGTGTAATGCGTAAGGCAGAAGGCAAAGAGCTTGGCTATGTCATTTTACCCGTGGTTATCCCATCAGGTATGTCGCCTTCAGATGCGCTAAACGATAACAAAACCTACAAAGTGGTATGGGAAGTATTACAGGCACTGCGCTCACACGATGACCGCTTTGATGCCATGATTAACAAGCTGGACTTAATAGGTAAAGATAATAAGAAAATGGAAGTTATCGCCATAACCGACAAAGTGAGTAAAAAAACAAACGGCGGCAGTAAAAGCAAAAAACAGAAGGGCGAAGGCCATACCATTGGCAGCGATGTAGAAAGCCAGCATCAAGAACAAGCCTCATTAGAATTTGAAGTGGGTGAAATAGAACGCGCCTTATACGCCAAAGTGGTTAAAAAATGCGGCAATCGCAACCACTGGGGTGATTGGGCAAAAGATATCGCCGATATAGCTAAAACCCATATCACCCGTATTAGCACCATTGTTAGCAACCCCGACAACACCAAAGAGGTAAAAGCATTTACCGACTTTGCCGACGAATTGCGCGATGATTTAAACGACAGCATTACCAATGAAGAAGTGATAGAAATGCTTGCTCAGCACCTTATCACTAAACCCGTATTTGAGGCCTTGTTTGAAGAGTACAGCTTTGCCAGCAATAATCCTGTATCACTAGCAATGCAGCATGTACTTGAAGTATTACAAGAGCATCGATTAGAAAAAGAAGCCGATACCCTAGAAAAATTCTATGCCAGCGTAAAAATGCGAGCCCAAGGTATCGACAACGCTGAAGGCAAACAAAAAATTGTTGTCGAACTGTACGACAAGTTTTTCCGTAACGCCTTTCCAAAGATGACGGAACGCTTAGGGATTGTTTACACCCCCGTGGAAGTCGTCGATTTCATTATTCACAGCGTCAATGATTTACTTCAGCAGGAATTCGGCCAAACGCTAGGCAGTGAAGGTGTGCATATTATCGACCCCTTTACCGGCACCGGCACATTTATCACGCGTCTATTACAAAGCGGCCTTATCAGCAAAGAGCAATTACCCAATAAATACAAAAATGAGATTCACGCCAACGAAATTGTCTTATTAGCCTATTACATCGCTGCCATTAATATTGAAGCTGTTTATCATTCATTAGTGGGTAAAGAAGAAAACGAATACCAGCCCTTTGAAGGCATTTGTTTGACCGATACGTTTCAGCTTTATGAAAAAGACGATTTAATCAGTAATCACCTTGCTGATAACAGCGATAGACGCAAGCGGCAAAAAGCATTGGATATAAAGGTTATTATGGGAAACCCACCCTACTCAGCAGGCCAATCTAGCGCCAATGATAATAATCAAAATGTTGTTTATGAAGGCTTGGATAGCCGTATTAGAGATACGTACGTAGCTGACTCAACAGCCACCAATAATAATGCGCTTTATGACTCCTATATTCGCTCAATTCGATGGGCAAGTGACCGTATTGGTGAAAGCGGTATTGTCGGCTATGTAACCAATGCAGGGTTTTTAGAGGCCAATACCGCTGACGGTTTACGCAAACATTTAGCAGAAGAGTATAGCAGCCTTTATATTTTTCACTTACGCGGCAATGCAAGAACATCAGGCGAGCAACGTCGAAAAGAAAAAGATAATGTATTCGGGCAAGGAACACGTACACCAATTGCTATTTCACTATTAGTTAAAAATCCACAAGCCAAGCAACAGGGCCAAATTTACTGGCATGATATTGGTGACTATTTAAGCCAACAAGAAAAGCTGGATATTATCAGTAACTTTGAAAGTGTAACTGGAATTTCATCTAAAAATGAATGGCAAAAAATCATTCCTGATGAACATAACGACTGGATTAATCAGCGTGATAACTCCTATGATAATCATATAGTAATAGGAAAGCGTAAGGCTGAAGGAGAAAAAACTATATTTCATAAATACTCCTCGGGAGTTCAAACAAATCGAGACCCGTGGTGTCAGAACTACTCTAGCAGCATGCTTCTTTCGAACATAAGCAGGATGATAAAATTTTACAACAAAGAGGTGGAAGGTCTTGCTAAGAAAGTCATTCCAGATTCTAAAAAAATCGACGAACATATTAATCTTGATGACACTAAAATAAGCTGGACTAGAGGGCTAAAAAAACAGGCATCGAAAAAGAAAATAATTAGTTTTAACCCTGCTTCCTTGAGAAAAATATCATACAGGCCATTCAGTAAACGTTGGATTTATTTAGATAGATGCGTTAATGAATATGTGAATCAAATGCCTAGTTTTCTTCCTGAAGAGACTTTTGATAATAAATTGATTGTTACAACAGGAATTAGCGGAAAAGGATTTTCAGTACTAATTTCTGACTCATTAATCGATGTTCAAACATTATTTAACGATCAATGCTTTCCTTTATATGTTTATGAAAAATCAGAAAGTGATAAAATTGATTTTGATGATATGTTTGAAAAATCAAAACCTGAAAAAAACACACCTACCTATACTCGTAAAGACGGCATTAGCGACGATAGCCTAAATCCATTTTAAAGCCGCTTACCCTAAAGAGGTTTTTGGAAAAGAGGATATTTTTTATTATATCTATGGTCTATTACATTCCACAGAGTACCGAGAACGTTATGCCGATAACCTCAGCAAAGAATTACCGCGCATCCCTTGCGTAAAAAAAGCTAAAAACTTTTGGGCATTTTCACAAGCAGGTCGCAACTTGGCAGAGCTGCATATCAACTATGAAACCGTTAAGCCTTACAAAGTGACGTTGGATAAAGACAACAAAAAACTCAGTGACGAAGATTACTACGTGACCAAAATGAAGTTTGCCAAAAAAGGCGAAAAACAAACCGTCATATATAACCCGCATATCACTATGACCGATATACCGCTAGAAGCCTATGACTATGTAGTCAACGGTAAACCTGCCCTTGAATGGGTTATGGAGCGCCAATCTGTTACAACGCATAAAGACAGCGGTATAGTGAATGATGCCAATGACTGGGCAATTGATACCATGGGTAACGCCAAATACCCGCTAGAGCTATTCCAACGTGTGATTACTGTAAGCCTTGAAACAATGAAAATTGTGAATAGCCTGCCTAAGCTGGATATTGATTAAGCAATAGAGGCTCACCCACTAACTATTAAAGGCCTAAAATCCCAGATATTTAGTGGTGACTTTCTTGTTTAGTAGTACCAATAGTAGTACTAGCAAGTGAATCATTCTTACAAGCTTATATTATTCAATTAGTTACTTATAAAAGACAGTTCCCGCCGACGCTTGATCCCAAAAACAGTTCAAGCCTGGGAGGTGGTTACTAGGCCTGTCTAATGTGACCGACCCAGCGATTTAGGATCGCAGGTTGGTGTAGGCTAGAGGTTAAGCATAAGATATGGTAAGTAAACATTTAGGTCGTTGTTAACTTTGTGCTGAATCTTATCGATGATGGAAAGCTCTTCATTATCGAAACAAATTAAATAGTTGTTCTCATCCTCTCTATGGGCACGCGGTTGGACTATTTTGGCATCTTCATAGCTCAATCCTAGTGCATGACCGATTTCTAAAACGGTTCCATCAGTATCAGTATCCGTATCAGTATCTAAAATAGTTAAGCTGATATTACTGATACCTTTATCTTTCCACCCTCTCAGGAAGCCTGACCATAGATTAGCTTTAAGGTTTGATGAACCCTTGAATTTATCAGCGTTCCATACAGAAAATATTTTTGGCTTATCTATATATGTGATACAAACCTCGGCTCGCCTTGTATCTAACAAGGCAGCTTTAAAGTCAGCTTCATTACTGGGGTTAAAGCTAATCGCAGGCTTGCGTTCAGGTATCTTAGCCACTGAGTCTATTAGACGATTTAATACCACATCAGGGGTGTCAAAGCCTTGGGCTAGCTCAGATAATCGTTTATATGTTTTGTCTGAAATCTCGATTTCCATAAGCTACAAACCAATCATTAATAAAGTTAAATCGACTATATATGATTGAGATATGATTACAATGTTTGGTTGTGGTTTTTTAGCTAAAACGCACTCTACCTTTGCCCGAAGCAGAATAAAACCTGAATGCGGATTAGATTTATAGTAAGCGCGCAATCAACCACACTCGGCTCATATATGTTATATGCGTACTAAACTTTACGGGGCACTCAACACCCCGCATTAGTCCGTTCTAGAAACTTTTCCGTTATGTATCTTTGCCACCGATGACAATAAGCTCGGCTCTGCCTTGAGCTATAGCTCTATGTTTTGTACCAGCAGTTACAGTATAAGATTGACCTTTAGTCAGCGTGATCGTCTCTGTTGATGTTTCTATTGATACTTTACCCTTGAGGACGATAAACATTTCATCTGTGTTCTCATGGATATGAGGCTTTGCGGCTACATTATCCATTACACGAACAGCTACTGGGCTGTTATTCATTTCGCCGATGGTCTCTGAGAACCAGGAATCTTGCTTCTTTGCGATAACTTCAAAAATATCCGTCATATCGTTACTGCATTATGCGCCTTCTTTGCCGAATTTTGATTCTCGAAATAGCGGAGAAATGTAGTGATGTACAGTATATAGTACTGCACATTATCCCACTATTTAATGCCCGCCTACATTCTTCAGACAAAAAAATACCGAAGATGTTAGACACATCTTCGGGTCTGTACGTAATACGTGTAATTTGTTGTCAGATCTCCACCATCATACACTGATAGGCACCTAATGATGGATCAGGCAATATCATTGCCTGATCCATCCTGTGCATCCAGGTGATCCTGCATCCTGGTCAAGGCTGTGGTGGCTAGGTGGCTTATCTGTGCAGACTGAGTACGCATCATGAACACCTCGAATTCCTTGCGGCGGCGTGTATACTCATCCTTGAACTTCGCCTGCTGCATGATTCGTATGGTGAGCGATGGACCGTAGCCTATCTGCCGTCCCGCTCGTTCAGGCGTAAGCCCGGGGTTCTGCATCATTAGTCTACCAGATCATGGTAGTGGCTCTCGTGTAATAGTGTCATGGTATCCACGTCGCTATGCCTATACGGGTATCCCCCTCCTTTTAATACTCGCCTGCATTCTTCAGACAAAAAAATACCGAAGATGTATCTAACATCTTCGGTATAAATGAGTTGCCCCGCAACCCTGAGAGCAAAAGGACTAAGGGGTACCAGTGCTCTCACCACTATCGAGTAATGATAGTAGAGTTCTTTCAATTCCGCCTATAAATTAAACGGCCGTTTAATTTACATATGAAATACGGGTTTATTTATGCCTATAATCGATAAATAAACCCGTAAATAAAACAAACTCTAAAATAACCGTAAATAACGACCTATTAAAGGCTGCTATAACACACGACTCCATCTGAGGGTGGATATAGCATTATCGAAGAACCAGAGAAATATTTCTATCTATCTGCTGGCTATCAGTTCTAAACGGCCGGTAAAGCCATCTTATACGCCTGGTGTATAAGATGGTGGAACGTCATAGCCGCCAGTTTTTCCTTCTATCACCACCACTGTATCACCATGCCCTAAAGAGAATCCTATTTTAATATATGGACTCATTCCTTTGTAAGGGTGTGGTTGATTAGGCGCTTACTTCACAATTGAGCGTTACCAAAAATAACCGACACTTAACTTTATTCCTTTAGATTTGTCCTCGAGGACACCACTTGATGAATTGAAAGGCCCAGGATTAGATATATTATCTATATATAACGACGCTTGAGCACTGCGATCCTGAATCTGGCCGAATATGCCAAATTTAACGAGAACACCAACGTCGAATCTTTTCTCTAAATTGATTTCACCATATAGGTTTTTAGACTCATTATCATCTCTAAGCTCCTCTATCGACACATTAGTCGCCAGGCGGAAATCATGTGAAAATTGATAAGACGTTTCGAATGCTAAGTGACTGTAAAACGCTCTTATCTCGTTAATATTGCAACTGCTGCCCCCTTCCCATGTGCCGTCAGTATTCAGATAAGGCGCTGCCTGTTCTAAAACGTCTTCGTTACAAAAAACCGCATCCATAAAATCCGCATCCGCATTCTGAGCCGCTACGTGTCGCATACCCTGGCCAAGCACGATACCTAAATCCCAGTTATCAAATTTATAATGGAATAGTGCACCGATAAACCTATCCTTATTGTCGCCACCGGCATCTATCGATGTTCGTACCTGGATATAATCATTCGCATCAGATCGATACTCGATAGTAGTGTCCGAATGATCGCCCCAATAGTCGCTATCTAAGTCCTTACCCGACTGACCAGTAGTATTATGCTTAGCAAAATCCTGGCTTAATATTATCTGTTGTTCTGCAATGGCCGATAGCGCTGCTGCAGCGGCCATGAATCCTATAGTTACACGCTTCATACTTTACCATTAAATTTAGACCACCTTGTATCGACCATGGACCGTGGTCCGCTAATCCGGTACCAGGATAGCCGCCGGCAGTATTAATTTTTTCAGACCATAACCATTTAGGTGCAATTCAAAAATAGTCGGGTCTAATTTAGCCACACACTAAGCTGTATCTAATATAGATACAATGGAAAAATCAATTGACTCTAAAGCATATATTAAACTTCGAGAGTGGCTCATCGATGCAAGAACAACTAAAAATAAGCTATCTATTCGAGAACTCGCAAATAAAATCAATGAACCGCACTCTTTTGTTCATAAGATAGAAAAAGGCAGAAGAAAAATAGATCTCATTGAATTTGTAAGATATTGCGAAACATTAGATGTAAACCCACATGAAGGTTTAGATTTAATCATCCAACACTTAAGATAAGTCATACAAAATGACACCCCGTCGAATAGGCACTTAAGGCAGGTTCTGTAATTGCGTGTTTCACCCCTGCAGGCATCAAAAACGCATCACTAACCCCCGGCTTCGCTAGGGGAAGTGCTTGCGATATTGAGGCCCACAGCCGCGATCAAAGGCAACGACCTTACTTATAATGTCCAGACACAGCCCTTTCACAGCCGTAACCTGGTGCGAAAAAATGGCAATTGAAGTCTTAAAAAATAAGAGAATGGTGATGCGTCAAAATAGATCCCTCTACAAGGTAATAATCTTGAAGCTGCTTAGCTGCAAGACCATCTGAGGTTACTGTCAGAATTCATTGCCTATGAAGTGAATCATTTCCCAACCTTCGGCAATGGCATAATCGACAACGTAGGCCTGATCCAACAGAGATCTACCCACCAGCATCACCGACTGCGCCCATTCCTGAATAGTAGAATCCGGCAAGCTTCGTTCTTTCCTCGTCTCAACAACACGGCGTAATCGATTCAAGTTGTCATAACACACCCCATCGGCATTAATTCCAGTTAGCGCATAATTGCCCGAACGCTGGTTAATCGCGGCGGTAACGTAAGACATAACATCCCGATCACTGTCTTTTGATCGCAGTGCATTGGCCATTATCTCAGTCATAACAGGCTCTGAAAGCCCACTGATACGCCATAGTTTAGCGATACGGCCAACCACTGAGTCACGTATAGTTCGATCCTCAGTCATAGCGGTAATGGCTGCAAAGAGCTGTTTATGGGTTGGTTTGTTAACGTGGTGCTTAGATTGCGCCCTTGGATTATTATCCACTGGAGCGGTAGCGACTACATTCTGATTAATACCAGCAGTTTCGTCCGTGCTGCTTAGATTGCCCCGAAGGGGAGCTGCTTTAGTTTCTTGATCTTTACCGGCGCAGCCGGTTATTGGTTCGACGTTCAAACATTCGTCAAAATCAATGAAGTCGTTGTCATTGGTAATGGTGGCTGTGGTTGTAATATTAAGGGCTGTAACCCTAGGTACTCTAACGGGGGGGCAATTTGTCCTATCTGGGAGGGCATTATTATCAGTATTAACGGCATCATCCAGCATGGCTTTGGTGATGAATCCGTCGATATTAAACTGGTACCCGTTGGTGGTGTCTCGATGCTTGCTACTGTACCGCATAGCCGCAGTTCTGGCAGCCACAGTCATTAGGCCGGTAGCTTCTATCAACTCGCGGTGACGGCGCACTGTACGCTTGTTAAGGCCGCGTTTACGGGCAATCGTAGTGATACTGGGATAAGCGGTAGAGTAGGTATAGGCAAAGCTAGCGAAGGCCAGCAACGTGTCTGTTACCGACGATTTTAGCCCTTTATCACGGGCAGCCTTTATCACGGGCTTGGTACAGTGTTTTAGGAAACTACGGCGCGTTGGTATTGCTGGAAGCCGTTCTATTACTGGTGCTGGTACAGCTGCGTTCATTGTCACTACCCTGTTGTGAGATCAGAAACACAAGGCACTAACAAATAGATGAGGGGATAATTCTTGACGTAGGGAAGCCCCTACGGCATCATTGCCGCATCTGTAGAGATATGTCGAACTCGCCAAAGTTACATTCTCTTGTTAGACACCTGAAGCCAGCTTAATCGCTGGCTTTTGTGTATCTGGGATTCCCAGAATTAAATTCTTTTCTTCAATAAGTCTCTTTTGTGGTGAAAGATCCAGTACAAAAAACAACCACATGGCTAAAGCGTTATAAACCGGATTGCCCGAAGATACCGCAGATCTAACTTTAAAACTACTTTTTTTTACATAGCCTACGGACACGGCGCAACCCTACACCCCTTAATAACACTATTGATAAAGGTATAGAATTACTCATTTACTCAAATGTGTATTTACTCATTTACTCATTTACTCATTTTATGTATTGTACTTGCAGCATATCTAACCGAGGCGAAACGGCATGATCATCACAGTTGCATCAATAAAAGGCGGCGCAGGTAAGTCGAGTATCTGCCAAACATTAGCCGTTTATCTATTACAAAACTTCCCTGAAAAAAGTTTACTGCTTGTCGATGCTGATCCACAAAAGACCACAGCGGAATGGATTCAAGAGCGCAACGAGAATGAAGACTTACCCGGGATCCCCTGTGTAGAACAATCAGGAAAGATCCACGGTGCCTTGCAAGAACATGCAAAAAACTATGACTTTGTTTTAGTTGATACCGGTGGCGCAGATTCCACGGCTATGCGTTCAGCATTGGCTGTATCGAATGCGGTATTAATTCCATGCAGACCAAAAAAACGCGACCTTAAGGCTATCTGGCAAATGGCCGACACAATAGAAACAGCCCTCCTAAACAATCCTAAAATGAAGGTGCTTTCTGTAATCACACAAGCCCCAACATTACCCAGCCAAGGCAATCGTATTGCATCGGCCAAATCTGTACTAGATGCTGCCGAACTAAACCCATTAAGACATATCACATGCAACCGTAATGCTTGGGACGATTCAGACGAAAACGGCTGTACTGTTTTAGAGTACGAAGATAAGAAAGCCAAAGACGAAGCCAATGCGCTATACGAAGAAGTTATGGAGGTACTGAACCGTGACTAAGGGTTTAGATTCAATGGCAGAGAAGGCAGCTAAAAAAGCTGCTGAGCGTAAAAAAAATAAAGCCGCACCTGTCGCAGAAGTTGTGGAAGTAACGCCAGAAGCAGAGGCATTTATTGACGGTGCAGCTTATGGAGGCAAGAAAGATAAACCTGTTAAGAAGAAGCAAAAGCGCCTTAACGTAGAGATGGACGAAGACCTATATAACAAGATTAAAATGATTTCTAGCATGCGCGGTAGCACTATTAAAAAAGACGTTACCAAATGGGCTAGAAAGTATGTAAATACGCATACAGACCTTTTGCCTAGGGGTGTTTCTGGAGAAGACGAGTAAAAACTCATTTACTCATTTACTCATTTACTCATTGTGATAACCATTGAACTAGGCAACTAGAAGCTAACCCAAAGAACTATTAACATTGTGCAATATTGCAACTAGTGATCCATTGGATTACACTTAACTTACAAGATTTAGAAACAATATGTTAACAGTCATCGAATCGCCTGAATTTATTAAACAGGCACAAGGCGAATTATCTAGCAGTGAGCTGGAAGCGCTAAAAGAACACATCGCAACAACCCCCAAGGCTGGTGCAGTAATACAAGGCACAGGCGGTATTAGAAAGCTTAGATGGGGTAGACGGGCAGACGGTAAAAGTGGAGGCCTGAGAACCATATATTTTTACTGCAACGATTCATTACCAGTGTACTTGGTGACGATGTACCCAAAAAGTGCAAAAGATACCTTAACTAAAGCTGAGAAAAACGAACTTTCAAAGTTCACAGTGATACTTAAGACTGCCCTGGAGGCAAACAATGTCAGAAGAAAGAAGCGTATTTGATAGCATCATGCAGGGCATGGAAGAAGCCATTGCCCATGTTGAAGGTAAAGACGTCGGCGCTCGAGTCACAGAATATTCAGACATGGATATCAAGGCTATTCGTAAAAAGTGCCACATGTCACAATCTACGTTTGCTCAAGAATTCGGTTTCAGTGTTAACACGCTAAAGCACTGGGAACAGGGCAACCGTAAACCAGCTAAATCAGCTATGGCACTGCTGAAGATCATTGATAATGATCCTGAGTATGCACTTCAGGCACTAGCCCGCTAACTTAAATCTTTTTTAAAGAAACCGCTTAACGGCGGTTTTTTTATATGTCTAATAAACTCCTACTTATATTCTTATCGTAAGCGTGTAACAAACCTCACCTTTTTCAATGCGCTTGATTCAGGTGTCGTTAAGTTAGACGCTTACTTTCTAAGCTATCGAATTATCGTTTAGGGACAGTAAATTCCCAGGCTCTATAACAAGAGCCTGTATGCGGGTAAGTACCTCATTTTAAGACACCAATACGGCCTAAGCTGCGCATAACAGGTGTTATGTTAAATCAATTTGGGGAGATTCTACACACCCGACCAAAGCCTGAAATGGAACGTTTTTCGGGATAGATTCGGCATGCATTCCGTTGATGTTCCGGCTGTGGATAACAACACAAAACCTACACTTAGATGATTAAAACGCGATCATGACTTGGCGCTTTACCATCCGTAAACACACAATCGTTAAGAATGAGGAGGCATTTTTCATGGATACGAAATCGATGATCAACGCTAAATGTACATTGCGTAAATACGACCAAAGTCCATTCCCTCCCATCCCCAACCATCGAGTATATGGCCATTCAAATTCTTGTGAATCTAACGGGTACACCCGATTCGATAGGAAAAAATTTATAAATATAGCTAATACACGATATTTAAGGCTCATATAAAAATATCCATGTTAATTATTAATATCCAATCCCCCCAATAAAACAGACATAAGTTAATTCTTACTTAGTTTTGAACCTCATGTCGTTTATAACATCGAATACTAAATGCAGCTTAAAAGAGGGTATATACATGCCTAGACAGATAGTTTCGAGAAATATCCCTGAAGCAGAGAATACACATCACATCCCTGCGGCTAAAAGACTTATAGAACCTTATGATCTAATTAATGTTTTATGCGCATTCTGGATTTGCTCGAAAGCATTTGAAACACTTCCCTGACATGTCATGAGATCGTCATTACGCTAATGTATGACGCATACAGGCTCATACAGTACCTGGTCAAATTCTGCCGCAACCTGGTCCAAGTTCTAGCGCCTAGGTTCATCCAAAATATTAATCATGCCAAAGGCATAAGACCAAATGTTTGGATGAAGTTCATTTAGCGCCAAGTGTTAGCACGATAATTCCTTTTCCTACCATCCCCGCCGCAAAGCGGCGAATCCCACATTTAAAAGCCATATCCCTGTAGTAAATATGGCTTTTTTGAGCTAGAAAAAACAGCTTTTACCATCCCCATAAAGTCACATTTAACCTGACACATACACGACTGAGTTTTCACTTACTCTAACCAATATTTTGTATATACCATACGCAACTACGTTGCTAAGAAAAAACGTATGATTTTCCATGTTTAGCTACCTGTAGCGTAATGCAAATGTAATTTGTCAGTGTAATGCAAATGCATTACACTGACACTTTACGTAATGCAATTGTAATACGCCACCATAACACCCTTATATTAATGGCCTGTAGCGTAATGCAAATGAAATGCATCAAAAACACCACCGCGACCGGAAAGAGCTTAATAAAACCATGGTAAACACACAGCAAATAACCGCCAGAATCCCCAAAAATATCATGCTTGATGTAACCAAATTTGAAAAAGAAAGTGGATGCTTAGACCGAACCCAAGCACTCGTAAAACTGCTAGAAAAAGGGCTTCTTTACGACGAAGAAAAGCACGTTGTAGATCTTGTTAACATGAAGATTTTATTCACTCTACGAGGCCTGATAGAAAAGAGATCTGATACTCTGCTAGAAGAATTAGATGAAAAATTTGAAAACGAGAAGGAGTTTATGACTGAACTGATACGGAAGGAGGGACTAAGTTATGCAACAATCATCAAAGAGTTAGAATGATGGTCGTGCGCAGGATCAAAGTAGCATTAACTCTGGTGTCATAAGGTAGACCCTGTGACACCGATTAATATTAAGCCTTTTTACTGCGTTTCAAGGGTATGCAGATGATGTCATTTTGTGCAATGTGACACACATACTCAATGACACCAATCAAAAATAATTATGATAGTTAAAGCATACCTAAGAGCAAGTACCCGCGAACAATGTGCAGACCGTGCGCGTGAAGCCCCCTCCTAACATAACCATAAATATTTAAACTTCAAGATTTAAGATATGGGCTTAAATCATTAGAGTAAGAATGTTAGCTTTGTTCATTTGATTTAACTAGGGACGGATGATCTATCTACTGGATCATCCTGATATCTTCTCTGCCCTTTAGGCAGGGAAGATATCAGCCTATCAAAATGTATACCTTTGAAACCATAAGTATTAAAACATCACACGATACAAAGTTACGTCTGATTATCAATTTTATCTCCAGCGTCTCTATATCGCATCTGTCGGAATTATTCCCTGACGTATTGCTTATATACCTGTATAAAGCGACCTCTAATAAGGATGTATAGGGATTGAATATGCAAAAGTACTTAAAAATAGCGGCCACGGCATGCCTATTATTAATTTTCACAGGTTGTTTAGACGAGGGGGACCATGGGCTTACAGGCACTACAGGTGAGCCGGGTAAAAATGGTAGGGACGGGCAGGACGGGCAGGACGGGCTACGTGGCGCGCAGGGGGAAAGGGGGCAGCAAGGACTTCGCGGGGTAATGACTGTTGCTCAGGCGTTCTCTGGAGTCTGGGAGTTGTCGAATATTGATGGGGGGATTTTTACTGAGGGTTGCTCAGAGCGCATAGCTCTATGGGATGTTGAGAGAGCTTTCTTACACAATGTTGTTACTGGTATTGCTGAGTTAGGGGTAAATGGAACATTCCATATAGGCAACTATCGTTATGGCGATGAGGACTATTTTACAGGTAATTTTAAGATAATAGATTCTAATAATTTAGTATTTAATTCTAATACAGAATTAACGAAAGCTTCTTGTTCTCGTCTATTTGAGGGTTTCACTCCTGGATCTGCTCATCATGTAACTATCACATGGAGTAGTATCAACTCATTTTGGGCTTCTACTGATAATTCTGATGCTAAGTCTCATTGGATCCGTCTAACCCTTGGCTACTGGTTTAAACCTGAACCTGCACCTAAACTTGAACCTGAACCTGAACCTGAACCTGAACCTGAACCTGAACCTGAACCTGAACCTGAACCGCCAATTAATAGTTAAAAATAGTAGCTAAATGAGGCTACCAGTTCTGGTTAGCTTTGTTCATTTGATTTAACTAGGGATGGATGATCTATCTGCTGGCATCATCCTGATGCTTTCTCTGCCCTTTAGGCTGGGAAGATATCGGCCTATCAAAAAGTATACTTTTTGATAGCCACCTAATTACCCCTTCAAAACTACTATCATAAGTTATCAATCAAAACGTCTTAAGATATTTGATAGCTTATTCTTGGCGCTCTTTGTATTTGGTGAGGCGAGTCTTATCCGCGCCTTCTAGGGTTTCATACCCCCTGCTTCCAACGTGGCGTAGCCGCTCGAATTCTTCTAGCGTGATGCCTCGTTCTGCCAGCTCTTGTAATACAACATCTCGGTAAATTCGAATTTCGCCCCTATAGTACATGTCGCCGTTTAGCAGTCTTTCGCGTTTCTCTGCTGATAGATTAGGCATCAGGATCTCAAAATTCACAATATCCTTACTCATAATATTACTCCGCAATAGTCGCCGCCATTGTGATAGGTATACCCAAAACTGCAATAGTAATTTCTCACTTTTGTATTAATTGGCTCCATTATTCGTATCTCAGTTGCGCCTATTATCTCTGCATATCTTCTTAAGAATTGATCAGTGATTTTAAATGCATTGATTGTCTTATGTTCTGGCACTGCTTCTATCAGCTCAAGGCGTAAATTGTTACCACCAACAACGATGCCAGAGCTAATTGCCTCTAACCTATTATCCACCCACGTTGCCATATCAAAATAACTAGGCTGCTTTTTCAGCCTGTCTATCTCGTCTGAGATCGGGAAAAGCTCAAGACGGTGAGGACTTGTACGCCATGTATGCTCCCATTGCCTTAAAGCTTCTGCGTTGATCTCGCTAAGTCTAGCCCCGGGCGGGAAGTCGCTACGGGCTTCTACTGCTCTGTAGGCTTGTTCTAATTCATCCATATCGTCTTTAAATTTTCCTAGGTGAAAGTTATCTATTATTTTCTAGCGTGCTAAAAAGTTGATCATGGCCACGTAATTCAGTTTATTCCTTATACCAATTAGCCTTTAAAATCACAAATTTTCGAGAAAATGGGCGCGAATCCCCTAGAAGAGGCAATCACGTCAACCTTACCGCCTACCGATTTATGTGGGGGAGCCTCATTTATTGATACTTTACACCGCTGATATTTAGCCCATCTTTAAATGCTTTGAGCCTTGTATCGGGCATACGCTGGAAATCTTCACTTTTCGTACCTGATAAATAACAAATCAATTCCGACTGAGAGATAAGGATTTCTGCATCGTGAAATATCGATCTGATCTTATCCTGGTGTAGATTCAATTCATGCACGAGATTTATAAATTCTTCATTATTATTATTCATCGCCCCTCATTATAAGCGTTGCTGGGATGCACCATTAACTATGTTACAAACTAGCAAGTCTGACACTTAACTTTTTAGACTTTTACTAGCTCATAGCCTTCTACAGGAAAGCCAGATACCTCTATATCACTAATATTGGCTTTATTTAAATTAATGACATATTGTTTATTATGGTCTGATAGCTTATTGCGCCCTTCTTTAATCTTCTCTGTAATCTGTAATCTATATACGTCTATACGATTAGCACTATCATTGTCTTCAGCCATAATATATTTTAATTCTAAGCTTCGTGCATAGCGCTCCATTTCATCTACAGCCTCTTTGTTTTCAGATCGCTCCCGATAATAAAGGTCCATTCTGTGCATTATTCTTGCGTGAAGTTCGAGAAACTTAGCCTGCCGATACGACTCGCTTAATACTTCCCTTGAATCTGCTAAAGATTCCTTATGCTGTCTATCCACCTCCGTTCTCATTTCTTCATTAGACTCCATCTCTTTATAATGGCGATTGTTAGCCTCATAAATCGTCATTTTCGCAAAGTAGCCGACAATACAACCTGCCACAATAGTTGCTATAGGCTGCCACGCCTGCCAAGGAAAGCCACAATGAAGCGCAATAAAAAGCCCTACAGCAACGATTAACACACCTGCACAAGCGGCATTCCTACGCCTATCATCACTCATCTATTAATTTCCTCTATGTAAAGGGTGAAGTGGTCTAATTAAGGTTCTGTCGCATATTGAAATAATATGCAGAAACGACTTACCTAAAGTCGTAATTTGACTATTAACGCATTAAATTGTTCCCATAAAGTCATATCACCAGCATTTTTAAGCTGACCTTTTCTCAACATCTGCCATAATTCAACACCGCCTATCCATCTAGAATGATTACTACCTGAAAAGGAAAGACCTCCCCCTTTCAAGGTAACCATAAATATTTAAACTTCACGATTTTAGATATTCATCAACAAAAGCATTCACCAAAGCACTGAAACTGACGTCTACTTTGAGTCTGACAAATATGCGCTTATAGCACCATTGAAAAACGCCGTAAGACTCAATTCGTCATCCAGTAACTTACGTCGCAATGCTTTGTGTCGTTCTGTCGAGACATGAACCCCAACTTTCTTACGCTTCGGCTCTGGATCGCCCTCTTCCATTTTCGCTTGTGCCACCATCCATCGCACCATTGCCTGGTTAGAATTCTCCTGGTTAGAATTCTCCTGGTTAGAATTCTCCTGGTTAGAATTCTCCTGGTTAGAATTCTCCTGGTTAGAATTCTCC
>JABSRQ010000100.1 GCA_013215055.1 Pseudomonadales bacterium
CAAAACCCAGAATCAAACTAACAGGGTACGCTGCCTTTCAAATTACTTCAAACACCAGAAATCACTATATCTCTAGACTCATTGAAATGCATTGACCTGCTCTCGAAAAAGTACATCTAATATTTTATGGTGTGCGGCGGAAACAGGATGAATTCTATATTTTAGATCCTCTCGGCCCTAACCGTCGAATCGACAGAAAGCCCCATCATCCGCATTAACTGCAGCGCATTACTCTTTTTAATAACACCTGGCCGGATTTTATAATCGAATAGCATTTGACCATTAAGCAGTTTATCTTCGAAATGAATATTGATTGCTTTCTCACCAAGCGAATCAACTATCGCATTCAGAGCAAGGTCATGGGTGGTTACTAGGCCAAACGCATTTTGTGCTAGTAATTGGTGAATAATACCTTTAGCTCCTACCAGTCGATCATGTGAATTTGTTCCCTGCAGGATCTCATCAAGTAGAAAAAGTAATGGCAATGATTGGCCAGACAATTCTACAACGCAAGAAATCCGGGATATTACCGAATAGAAGAGTGACGCCCCTTGCTGTAATGAATCATTAGCTCGCATAGCAGAACCCATCACAAATCGCGATGTCTTCAATTTTTTGGCCCGAACGGGTGCACCACACAAAGCCAACACATGGGTAATCCCTACAGTACGCAATAATGTGCTTTTTCCGGACATATTCGAACCGCTAATCATTATAAGGCGCTGTTGTGAATCAATACGTATATCGTTAAGGACTTGCTTTTTTTGGGGAATCAAAGGATGACCGAGTTCAATAGCATTAAAACAAGGGCCGTCCGATGGCATAACCAGCTCTGGAAACGAATTATCCGGGTGCTCAAAAGCGTATTGAGACAATGAACTGATCGCTTCAATTTGACCGACCGATTCGAACCACTGCGGAATATGTGGACCTACCTGCTCACGCCAAACCTCGACCCTATGCGCGAGATGAACAGGAACACCTAACATAAAAGCTACAGGTGCTAACAACTGATTATGCAAACAGTTATTTAACCAATTTATCTGATTATTTAGACGGCTGATTTGCCAGGATGGCGTATGTTCGTCTGTTTGAAGGTTTTCTTTCTGTCGTTTTAGCAAATGAGAATTAAACGTTGCTTCTTGCAGCAATACTAATACCTGAGACAGGATGCTAAGACCGAAACCTGCTTGATTGGCCTTGACTGTAATCTGTTTAATCTCTTTATAAATAGTTGAATAAAATATAATTTCAAGAAATATGACAACCATAATTGGCAAGTAACCGTACCCCAAAAACCATGCCAACAAAGAAGCTCCGGCTAAAACACCCAGTATTGATGCCGCGATACGCTGCCATAAACTAATTGGTCGTGCCTGTTGCTGGCTCCATTGACGAAGCATTTTTTGATCCAGATCCTTGTCGGATACGGTTTTAATCAAAGCCAATTCTTCACGAAAATCGATCTGATCCCTAAGCTCATCAATTGCTTTTTGTCTTTGTGCAACGATTCTTACATCAGCTCCGGTTAACAGCCAGGCTGCTAACATATCTTCCCCTATTCTGGTACGCGAAGTGCAAATCAGTTCAAATAGAGAGCCTTTACCGAAAATATCTAAATCGCCGGAATACGGATGATCTGGATCACAATACCGCACCCCAGCATTGCCTCTGCCCTGCCAAAGACCAGCAATATTATCTATGCCTTGTTGATAATATTCAATCGCACGCTGGATCCGGTTTAGTCGCCTGTTAATCTGAGAATGCCCCACCACTAAGCCCAGAAACACGCTAATAACAGCAACAAACCAGATGCTATTCAAAGATTGCTTGGCCAAAATCAACCAAGCTAAATACAAACCCACAAGAAAAATTAATACACGCGCAGTGGTAAAGAACCTTTCAAAGCTTTGCAGCTTTATTTGATCACTCTTAAGCTGCTCTTGTCTGCATTTATAAACTTTTTCCGGCACCTTTTCTTGCAAAAAAGTATCATTACTACATTCATTCATACATTCATTCTCTGTGTATTGGTATGTCAGCCCCATAAATAGTTGTTTCGTGTTTATAAATGACGTGGAACGGTCTCCATTTATACTGCTATGAGTCCTTATACTTTTAATCTATGATTTTTCGCCCCTTAAGCGGTAAGGGGGCAAGGTTCCAATTAACAAGTCAACGGTCACTCTAATAAAACAACAAATTATTAATTCGCCCCATGTAATACTATTATGATTAAAAAAGTAAACTCACGGAATGGACTATATGCCTAATTTAGCGATTATCGCACTTAATTTTAGATTAAGAGCAGAGTTGAGTTGTTATCTAGTAATCTGTCATTACTTACCATCAAAGGCGCACCATAAGCGTCACGTAATTGTCTACAAAGACTGTTGTCAGAATTAACACTATAACTGGATATACCAGTGTTTATCATTGCATCACTGACTATTTTAACCAGATATCTTGAACTATTAATCTTCAAGTTATTAACAGTAATCGAAAAACTCATCTGTTCGTCAGCTGTTATACTCGGTTTCGCTCTAATCAGCTCATAATCCAGGATCACCTGAGTAAGGTTACTGCGCATACTACACAAATTTGCATCCAATTCAGCAAAGCGCTTAGTTTGAAAGTCAGCACCCTTTTTTTGATTATTGAATGCATTAACGACATTTCTCCGTGTAATTTCCACTACACTAGCTGCGATTCCAAGCCATACTGAACTCCAAAAAATATGTGATAAAGGTTGCATCGTATCCATCAATATTTTAGAAAATTCCGGTGGAAAAACATTCCCGACAGGACCTCGTGCTTTAAGGTTAAAGCCCGAACTACAAGTGCCTCTCAGACCTAAGGTATCCCATTCCGTGAGCTTGGCTAAATTACAATTTTCCCGCTCTGCTAGCACCAGTACCTGATCTTTTTCTGCAGAATCATCACTCTTTTTGCAAGTGATCAATATTACATCGGCCTTTTCCCCATAGGACAAAACCGAAGCCGATTTTTCTATAAAGAATTGATCTCCTTTTTGGCTCATCGCACAACTACTCGATCTCAAGTCTCCTCCTGTATTAGTTTCGGTTGTTGATGACGCGAGCAATGCCTGATCATTGGCTATTTTGCACAACGCATCAATGAGCGTCGACGATTCAAAAGCATGATGAATCAGGCAAGCCACTTGTGATTGATGCATGGCATAGATAAGAGCAGTGGAACTGCAGTAATGAGCCAACCTTTCACAAATCTGAGAGACCTGCTTTACGGATAAACCTTCACCACCGAGTTCTTTAGGAATATAGACACTAAGTAGCTTACTCTTTTTTAACGCTGAAAATGCTTCATCCGGAAATCTGGCTTGCTTATCAACATCATCGGCATTAGGCGCTACAAAATTAACACCTATTTCATCAATTTCACTTAATATCTGGTTAAAATTTCTTTCTAAATTCATATTTAAGACTCACACTATTTTGGCATACTTTCCAACAGACGAAAACAAGAAGGCATATCCGAAGGTTTTTCGGATATCCATCCTACTGTGCAGCTGAAGATTTACTATCTCCACCTTCTCTTAATCATTTTTATAAGAGTTATACATTTATAAAGCTCTCTGCCCACAAAATTAAACTCTAAAACGGTAAAAGATCACACAGCCACCTTGTTATATTCATAGAGTTATTTCTTGACATTGAAAAATTCATATTCGACACACTGCTTTATGTAATGTCGCAACTGAACTTGTGAAAAGTCGAAACACGTATCCTCAACTTCAAGTAAATCCATTGTTTTTCTATTATTGATTACGTATTTATTATCGTCAGCATTGTGCTTTAATCCTTGCAATAACGACTGTAAATAATCAGCATGTGAAGCGAAAGGGAGTTCCTGTTCGTTGAATCTCTCTGTATTTAATGACAACAACCACTGCGCAACATCAACCTCTTTCAATTCAATCTCATCGGTTATAGTTTTTAATGCAGAAATAACCTTGACCAAACTTTTATTATTTAGATGAAAAACAGATTTATTATCCTGGACTTTAAACATCAAACCAATGATTAACTTTGTAATCTGACTAACCGGACGAATATCTTCTTTCCACTCATCAAGACCAGCCGGATAGCTTTTTAGCATTAGGCAGCTACGCCAGAATTTATAAACCAACTCGTTTAACGGGCCTTTGTCTGATTCAAGATCACCACCTACTCTAGGCAATCTGAAAATCTGAAAATCTATATCTGATTTTTTAAGCAGTGCCTCTGCTACCCATTTACTTGCAAGGTATCCTTGTGACTCTTTGAACTGATAACTGCTCATATCCGAGTCCTCATCATGATGAGGTGTTTCGTTTAACAAAAAAGTTGTCGAAAATAAAATTACTTTTTTACTTTTAACTAATTTCGCTATCTTGATTATCTCATTAGTAGAGCTAACATTTTCTGCTTTAAGTTGTTGATAGCTCTGAAGGTGGTTTATCCGTTCTGCGTTGTGAACGATGATATCGACCGAGGAAATTATCTGTTGATAATAAACTAAACTGATGCCAAGGTGCTCTCGTTTGAGATCGCAAGGTACTCCTTCTATCCGTTCCCATTCATTTTCTTCAATATCAACATCATATTGCTGACAGGCCGAACGAACTCTTCCTTCGCAATCTTCCTTTTCTGCTTCAACCAGGCAATAAATTTTGGCACTGGTATTCTCTAGCAGTTTCTTTAATAACTGGATACCGACAAGTTCACTTATATTAGTAATTAGTATTGCAGATGGATTACTATAATTTCCACGATTGATACTCTCATAGGCGCTATAATTAAAGCTATTTAGTTCTTGTTGCAATACAACGTCATTATCCTCTTCGGCATTTGCATCTTCTTTGAAGTAAGTCGCCAACTCAGCAACCGTAGGGCTTGATAATATATTTTCAATATCAATTTGTATGTGTGTGAAAAGCATATTGATTTTCAGGCCAGCCTGTACGATCAACAGAGAGTGGCCGCCCAATTCAAAGAAGTTATCATAAATACTGACACGCTCTACTTTAAGGACCTCTTGCCAGATTTCACATAATTTTTCCTCGATATCATTTCTAGCTGCTACATATATTGAGGTTTTAACTGACTCCCCTTTAAGCGCTTTAAGCGCTTTACGGTCTAACTTTCCGTTTGATGTCAAGGGCATTTCATTAAGCACAATAAAAGCACCAGGTACCATGTAATTAGGAAGCCGGCGTTGTAGGTCATTACGTAATGACCTGATGATCGCTTGGTGCCTAGTGGCACCCGCCTCGTTGCTACCTGCTAATATTAAATATGCTACTATCGAGCTGTTGTAATCGACACCATATTTTACAATCACCGCAACTTGTTGCACCTCTTTGGCCTCTGCCAGCACGGCTTCTATCTCACCTAGTTCAATACGATAACCGAGAACTTTTACCTGCTGATCCATACGCCCCAAAAACTCCAACTCACCATTGGCTAAGTGGCGTACCAGGTCACCTGTTTTATACAACCGGTGATCCGAATTATCAGAAAACGGATTCTGAACAAACTGCGCATCAGTTAACTTCGGTCGGTTAAAATATCCGGAAGAAAGGCCATCTCCACCTATATATAACTCACCGATGATGCCTTTCGGTACCAGTCTACGATGGTTATCAAGCACATAAAACTGGGTATTTTTTATAGGATTTCCGAGCCGCACCCTTTTTTCAGACACTGTTGAAATTGCAGACCAAACCGTCGTTTCAGTAGGGCCGTACATGTTAAAAACTCGCCCTGAGACATGCTGTGTTAAGGATTCGGCCAGGTCAGAAGTCAATGTTTCTCCACCGACTAACAGGGAACTAAGTTGTTCCAAAGCAGCCTGACCTTCCTCACGCGCCCCCCATTCCCTTACGTAAGAGGGAGTACATTGCATGTGGGTGACTTGATGTTTGACAATCAACTCTTGAGCAGATGATCTTACGTTCAGACGTTTATCGAGAAAACTTTGTTGAGCCGTGTGGTTTTTAATTTTTTTCTGCAACTGAACAAGATGAGGCAAGCTGTCTAACATAGTCTTACAATCGACCCCAAAATCTATCAGACAAGCGATCTCATTAACACCACACTCCTGTAGTTCCTGAACTTTGGAAAAACAAGTTTCCGGCGTCCCGAATAATCCGGCATCATGCAAATAACGCTGATAACCGATATCTATAATGGCCTCCATGTCTTTCTCTAAATCCATCCCCATATTTTCAGCTATGGACTTCATCAAATTGAAAGAATGGCGCAAATAATTTTTAAACGGTTGTTCAATTGTTTCATAGACAAACTCAACGTCGTCACTGACAAAAGTGTGCAACATAAGCGCAACTTTTCCTACATCACGCTCATAACCAGCCTCAACTAACGCATCACGATAAATATCAATTTTCTCTTTGAGCTCATCCGATGTCTGCCCCAATAAATGTGTCAGAACATTGGCGCCAATTGACCCTGCATAACGAAAAGTTTCTGGACTACCGGCAGCTGTGATCCAAACTTTCAAATCTTGCTGTAAAGGTTTTGGGTGAAGGAATATTTCATGGCTTTGATTGATTCCGTTTTTACGTGTAAGCCCCTTCCCCTGCCATAGATCTTTTAATATCGTCAGTTTCTCATCTAATATTTTATGACGCTCTTGATAAGCATCCGGCATTAAAACAAAATCATTGGGATGCCAACCTGAAGCTAGCGCCATTTCAATTCTTCCATTAGACAGATTATCCACCATTGACCACTCTTCGGCTACCCGGATCGGATCATGCAAAGGTAATACCACGCTGCCTGATCGAATTTTAATTTTATCTGTAGTAGCAGCCACAGCAGATGCGGCAACGGATGAACTCGGGAACTGGTGACCCATTTGAGAGAAATGACGCTCCGGAATCCAAACTGAAGACAAGCCATTCTGATCGGCAAATTTTGCCCCTTCAAGCAATAATTCATATTTATTGCTGCCGGCTTCGACCTCATTTGCCGCAAAATAAAACAAACCGAAATCTATGCTTTGATTTTTTTTTACAGAAACCGGGGGATCAGATTTCATAACCACTTTATGGCCATTACCTAAAGTCCAAAATATTTCCAATACCGATATATCAAAACAAATACTGGTTACAGCCAGCCAGGTATCTTGCTGCTCAGATGAACCAAACTCTTGATCCAAACCGTTAAAGAAGTTAAGTACATTCTTATGATGGATCATGACCCCCTTAGGCTTACCAGTTGAGCCTGAGGTGTAGATAAGATAAGCAAGATCATTTGGTGTAAGGCCCAACTGTTTTTTTGACAAATTATCCTGATCAGCACTCGCTTCAGTGTCCAAAAAGCACTTTTCATCTATACACAAAACACTGGCTACCGAATTATCCGGCAACATGGCAAGAATAACTTTCTGGGTTACCAGATAATTCACCTTACTATCTTCGAGCATATAATGTATGCGCTCAAGCGGGTAACTAGGATCCAGAGGAAGATAGGCAGCACCAGATTTTAATATACCAAGCATACCAATCACCATTTCTAACGAGCGCTCTACACATAAACCCACCAAAGTATTAGGTGTGACACCCTGTTGCAGTAAATGATGAGCGACTTGATTGGCTTTATTATTGAGCTCATTATAAGTTAACTGTTTATCTTCAAACACCAATGCAACAGCATCAGGATTAGCACTTGCCTGTTCCTCAAACAAGTCATGAATACATTTATCTCGAGCATAATCGATTTCAGTATCGTTCCAATCATGTAACAGCTGATTTAACTCTGTCTCTTTTAACAGAGGCAGGCAATTTACTGCTTGATTACCTCCAGCCGTTACCATACCAATTAAAACCCGCTCAACGTGACCTAACAAACTATCTATAGTTTCAGCTGAAAACTCCTCGGCGCGATATGTCATCTTGATGGTAAGTACATCATCTCGATAGTTGGCAAAGAGACTTAATTTATAGTTAGTTTCTCCATCAAGGCCAAATGACTTTAGATCAAATAACTCATCACTTACGTTATTGTCTTCACTCGTAGCCCGCACAACGGTAGAGAGATCTGTTGGATAATTTGCATAAATGAAGATACTGTCAAATAAAGATGTACCAGCTGTGACATCACTCAGTCCTTGCACTTCGACTAAAGACAAATAACCATGTTCTTCCCGCCCAATATTGTCTCTGTGTATTGAACTGAGTAGATCACTTAAATTAAGCTTGCTGTCGAATGTTACCCGTACAGGTACGGTATTAATAAACAAACCCAACATCGTTTCTACACCAGGAAGATCACCTGGTCTGCCGGAAATTAGCGAGCCAAACACCACGTCATCCTCGCCACTATATCGGTGCAATACATACGCCCAGGCAGCTTGCACTATAACGCTTAGTGTAGTTTGACTGTCGCGTGCCAAGATCTCCAGCTGCCCGCTAATCTCTTCATCAAAAGATAAAGTGAGCTCTTGCTTTCCGCTTACCGCATCATCAATTGGCAACTTATCGATCATTAATGGCGTGGGCGCTGCTATGCCGGACAATTGTCTAGTCCAGAATGCACGGGTTTCAGCCTGATCCTTTTGTTGTAACCAGGCTATATATGATTCATATGGAGTTATATCGGTAAATATAGGCTGCCGACTTTCGCTGAAAGCCTGATAGGTAGCAAAAACCTCCCTTAATACAATCGGTAAACACCAGCCATCGAGAATCACGTGATGATGAGACCAAACTAAATGATAGCTCTGCTGTGAAAGCCGGAAAAGTTTTAATCGCATCAATGGCGGTGCGGAAAAATCGAAGCCAACTTCCATATCCTCCTCCCGATATTGTTTGATTCGCTCCATTTTCTGCGGTTCACTCATCCCGCATAAGTCTTCTTCTTCAAAAGGAATATCAACATGGTCAACAACCAACTGGTGGATGGCCTCGCTATCAAGAGCAACAAAGCAGGTTCTGAAGATATCGTGACGTGCAGCCACATATTCCCACGCCCGTTTAAACAAGGTACTTTCCAGTCTCTTGTTGAAATCCATAAACACTTGACTTGTATAGGACGCAGCATTCCCTTCAAGTAAGCCGAGAAAAATCATCCCTTGCTGCATTGGCGTCGACACATACAAGCGTTCTAATGCTGGATGATCACTTAATATTTCATCCAGCCGATCTTGATCAATAGCCGATGTCGCATGGGGAAAATCTGAAGGCGTAAAATCAGGAGTTTCAGATAACAACTCTATGATGGTTTCTTTATGCGTCTTTATTTCTTCCAAAATCGTACGATCCATTTTTTTATGCGGATCATAAGCTTTTAGTTTCCCTTCCATTAACCTAAGTTGAATTCCATTCTCTTTTAACTTCTTTAATAAGTAAGTAACCGTCATATCTCGATACCCTCTAACTCACATTCTTTTTCAGTCATAATTATTTGGTCACGCAAAGCCATCATGCTGGAGCGGCTGTTTTTTTGACGACACCAGGCCACACAATCCTGCAATGCATTTTTGAAAGTTTCACAGAACTCGGCAGTTGCCTGCGGTGCTATGCCATCTGTCCTACCTGTGAAACGGAATGTCAGCTTACCATCTACGATTAAGCCATTAATTGATATCAGTTCATGCTGAGATTGTTTGGCACTCGAATTGAGACCAGAACTTTCAGATGTTGATTTAAATACAGAGTGGTCATCTTGTAAGCGGTCAAACTGGCCAAGATAGTTGAAAACTATCGACTGTCCGACTTGATGCTTTTCAAGTAAACAGAACTCGGAATCTTCTACTATTCGGGTCAGCACACCAAAGCCAATACCAGTATTTGGCAAAGCCCGATATTGTTCCTTCACCGATTTAATCAGATTTCCATAGTCCTTTTTCAGACTGGATGAAATTACTAACGGGTAAACTGTTGTGAACCAGCCAATCGTATCTGTGATACCAAGGCTCTCGAACAACTCCTCCCGGCCATGACTCTCCATATAGATTCGTAAAGAATCTTGACCACTCCACTTCTGATAGGAATGAAGTAAAGCTGAAAGTAACAATTCGTTGATCCGGGTTCGATATGCCTTATTACACTCACCAATAAGTAGCTGAGTTTCAGTTGCCGATAAAGTCATAGAGAACTCATGACGGGAAACCGAAGACGCAGCTGTAATCTGATCAACTAATCCAGGTAGTAATCCGACAGGGTGAGATAATTGCTTATACCAAAATGGGCGTTGCATTAATACAGATTCTGAAACTGCATATTCTGATAACGCTTCTCCCCATTGCTGGTACGAAGAACTCTTAGGTGCAAGCTCAACCTTACGTGCTGTAAGCAGCTGTTTATAAGCAAGTTCAATATCGGCACGAAGAATACTCCATGAGACACCATCAACCACCAGGTGGTGAAGAACAAGCAGCAATCGCCCCCCTTGTTCGGAACCATAATCAAAATATCCGGCTTTGAATATAGGGCCAGTATGGATATTAAGACTACCCTGCAATGCGTCACAGCTTTCTTCTTGTTTGATGCCCCTCTGTTCCTCGGAGAATATACTTAAATCCTGATAAAACACGCTGTCACAAACCATCTGGTCATTATAGGGAAGATATTCTCCAATCCATTCGCATTCGATATTGTTTTTACTGAATCTTAACCGCAATACATCATGCCGATGATAGAGAGCGAGCAGCAATGCTTCGAGATGCTCTGTGGTAAATTCAGCTGGAGTCTGCAACAACATAGATTGATTAAAATGGTCTTGCTCGACGAGTCCTTGTTCAAAGAACCGTCGCTGTATCGGCAACAAAACTTGTCTTCTTTGAACGGCCTCTTGCATTGCTATCAAAACCGGTTTCTGGTTTAAACAAGGAGCAAGTGCAAGAACTGTCGGATGTTCAAATAACTGCCGTACTGTCAGGGTAATACCTTGTATTTTTGCACGAGAAACTACCTGAATTGACAAAATACTGTCACCGCCTAACTCAAAAAAGTTATCCTGAGTACCAACACGATCAATCTTCAGAATATCCTGCCAGATAACACATAATGCTTTTTCAATGTCATTTTTTGGCCCGACATATTCAGTCTGCTGAATATTTGTCTGCTCTGGATCAGGCAGAGCTTCGTGATCCAGCTTGCCATTTGAAGTCAGAGGCAACTCCCCTAACACAACAAACATGACTGGCACCATGTAGTTAGGCAAACTCAACTTCAAGAAATCACTTAACGTCTTGATCAGCGCCGAGGTATCTTCAGAATCTGCCTTGAATACCGTTGGGACGACGTAAGCCACAAGCTGCTTATTAGCAGGATTATCATTATCTGATATGGCAATAACAACAGCTTGTTTAACTTGCGATGCTTCAATAAGAGCTGCTTCGATTTCACCTAATTCAATACGGAATCCCCGCACCTTAACCTGACGATCAATACGACAGATAAAATTAAGTTGACCATCTACTGTATAGCGCACGAGATCTCCAGTGCGATACAATCGTGCACCATCCAGGTCACTAAACGGGTTGTTGATGAATTTTTCCGCCGTCAGATCAGGCTCGTTCAGGTAACCCCGGGCCAGGCCGTCTCCCCCTATAAACAACTCGCCCGGAGCACCGATTGGCACGGGTTGTAGTTCTGCGGATAATACATAGACCTGGGTATTGGCTATCGGTCGTCCTATAGGTACCGAATTGTAATAAGTTTTCGTCCTGTCAATTTGGTAACAACAGGCAAAGGTAGTACTTTCAGTGGGGCCATAAATATTCATCAATCTGACGTCAGGAAGCATATTACCGGCCAAATTAATTTTCTGAACCGATAACGCATCTCCGCCAACCAATAACTGCTTCAATCCGCTTAATACAGATATGTCGGTGTCCGCAATAGCATTAAACAAACCAGTGCTTAGAAACAAATGGCTTACCTGGTTATGTTTTAATTCTTGACCCAGCCGCTCAGTTGTCGGGATATCCTCAGGGTAAAGGACGGCTTTACCACCATGCAACAAGGCTCCCCACAGCTCAAATGTCATCGCATCAAATGACGATGATGCTGCCTGCAAAAACACACTATCCGGTCCCAAATCAACATAATCAACTCCGAGTAATAACCTATTAACACTTCGGTGCTCGATCATCACGCCTTTAGGGCGACCGGTTGACCCTGACGTGTAGATCAAATAGGCAAGGTGATTCGCCGCCAAACCCACGACCACACTTTCCGGATTTAAATCTGGGTAACCGGAAATACTCCTCAGATCATCCATCAGAATTATCTCTGATACACCAGATAACACTAGTCGCTCGGTCAGACTGTTTTGACTCAATACGATCCTGACGCCACTGTCTTCAAGCATAAAGCGCTGACGATCTTTAGGATAAGCAGGATCAAGCGGAACATACGCACCACCGGCCTTCAAAATAGCCAGGACCCCGATCACCCACTCAAATGACCGTTCAACACACAGACCAACCAGATTATCCGGACCTATGCCCTTCTCAATCAGATAATGCGCCAAGCGGTTACTAGATGCATTCAATTCACCGTAACTCAGTGTTTTATCAGCATGAACAAGCGCGATTCGATTCGGCGCGTTAGCTACCTGCTCCTCGAACAGTGAATGGATACATTTATCCGCCGGATACTTGGTTTCAGTATCATTCCAGTCAATCAGTATACGCTGGGTTTCGGCTGCGGATAATACCGGCACAGTCTGCACTGCCTGGTTAACATCTTCGAGAATATTTTCAACCAATACCGACAGCCCGGATGCCAGTCGTGCAATCGTTTCCGGTTCAAATAATGCAATATTATAAAGCCAGCTAAATTGAATCTCTCCGCCTGACTCTAACGCATTTAATTCAAGATCAAATTTGATCTCCGTACCCTCAACATCGGTTAACTGCTTTGACTCAATCTCCGCAAAATTTAACTGACTTTGTTCATTATTTTGCAGTGCAAATACGATCTGAAACAACGGCGAGTGACTAGGTGATCGTGGTGGTTCAAGCTCTTCCACCAGCATTTCAAACTGGACATGCTGATGCTCAAAGGCATCCAGAATATGCCCTTTATTCGTCCGCAAAAGCTCAGCAAAAGTCGGATTACTACTGAGGTCACTGCGCAGGACCAGGCTATTCACAAAAAAACCAATTAAAGGCTCTAGATCAACATGCGACCGACCAGCAATAGGAGTGCCCATCACGATATCCGTCTCTCCACTGTGACGCGCCAACAACACAGAAAAAACGGTTTGCAGAAACATATACAGAGTCACATCATGAAGCTGACAAAATTGTTGAATTCGAGTGTTTAAGTCTTTTCCAAAAAGCTGCTGATGTACGGCACCTTCAAAGCTCTGTCGGCCGGGTCTTGGTTGATCCAAAGGCAGGCTGTGTATCACCGGAATATCGGCCAACCGTGAGCGCCAATAAACCAACTGTTTTTCAAGAAGTTCACCTTCCAACCAGCTACGCTGCCACATCGCGTAATCCGCATATTGAATTCGCAAAGGTAACAACGGATTCCCCAACCTTTGACTAAATGCGTTATACAAACAGCTCAATTCAGTTTGCAATATCGTTATTGACCAACCATCAGATGCTATATGGTGCATATTGAAAAGAATTAGATGCTCATTATCACTCAACTTTAATAGCGATAACCTGATTGGCAGTTCAACTTGCAGATCAAATACATAATACTGATGAGCAGAAGACATCTTTAGCACTTCAATTAGCTGTGCCTCATCGGAAAGCCCTGTGAGATCGTACTGTTCATAAGGAAGCTCGTAGCTTGCGTGGATTTGCATAAAGCCAACCCCGTCCTCTTTATGATAAGTAGTCCTTAGGATTTCATGTCGCTCTATCAATGCCTTGACAGACTCGCTGAATGCAGACAAATCCAGGGCGCCATTTAAAAGTATTCGACCGGGCATATTATAATGACTGCTTCCACCTTCGTACTGGTCGATAAACCATAAACGCTGTTGAGCATAAGACAACGCCAAAGCATTTGCTCTTTCGACAGGTATTAAGTCTGGCAACACAAGGGAGTTGGAAAGATTTTCGAGTACAATAGCCAGGCTTTCGACCGTAGGCTGCTCAAACAAACAACGCAACTCTAGCTCAACATTAAACTCGACCCGAATCCGGCTAATCACTTTAGTGGCTATAAGTGAATGACCACCCATCTCAAAAAAGTTATCCTGAGTACCGACACGTTCAATCTTCAGAATATCCTGCCAGATAACACATAAAGTTTGTTCAATATCATTTTTTGGCGCGATATATTCTGCTTGCAGGATCCCCTCCTCAGTCTCTATCGCTCGTAATTGTTTATTCAGATAGGCGGATTTTGTTGCATTGCGTTTTATTTTCCCACTGCTTGTCTTTAAAGAAGCTCCTGGTTTCAGCAACACTATGGCATATATTTTTAATTCAAATTTAGCGTAAACAACCTCGCGAATGGCTCTAAAAATACTTTTAAAATCTTTGTGCCTTAGCACTTTTCTTTCAACTTCAACTGCAGCAACTAATTCTTCCGAGTTCCCAGTCGTCTCGATCGAAAATGCAGCACAACTTGACTGACGAATGTCTTCATGACAGTTTTCAATCTCCCACTCAATATCCTGTGGGTAATGATTTAGGCCTCTGAAAATCATCAAGTCCTTAATACGTCCAGTAATATAAAGTTCACCATCAAATATAAACCCAAGATCGCCAGTGCGATAATAGACAAATTGTCCCTCAGAAGAATAAGCTTCATGTTTAATAGCCTGTTTAAAATTCAGTCTATTTAACTCATCCTTCCCCCAATAGCCCGTCGAGAGACTAGGACCTGAAACCCATATTTCACCAACACCCCCAAGCTGTTGTTCCTGTTTAGTATCAAGATTTACTATTTTTATTTCATGGTTATCGCCAGCACTACCGCAACCTACTAATAGCTTCCCTTTCATATCTGTTGAATTTTTAACTGCTTTATTGTTCTTCAATTCAGTAACATTAAAGTCTGTAACGACCGGTAGAGAACTGGTCGAAGCACAACTGATAAAAACAGTGGCTTCAGCCATACCATAAGTTGGAGAAAAGGTGCTGTGACTAAAACCTATTTTTGAAAAATAAGAAGTAAATTTGGCTAAGGTTTCATTTTGAATGGGCTCTGCACCATTGACTGCGACTCGCCAGCTACTTAGATCCAGATCTTGCCAATCTTTTGACTTTACTTCATTAATGCAGTGTTCGTAAGCAAAGTTGGGGGCACAACAAATTGTACCTTTATACTTAGTAATTGCCTTAAACCAGGTAACTGGGCTTTGAACAAATTGAACAGGCGACATAAATACCGAAAGTGAGCCCGTATAGATGGGATATAGCACAATACTTACCAACCCCAGGTCATGAAATAATGGCAGCCAGTTAACTAACACATCTTTTGACCCACCAACCTTTTCAACTAGTGTACGCAAGTTAGCCATTATGTTTCCATGAGAGATCATCACCCCTTTTGGCTGCCCTGTAGAGCCTGATGTGTACTGCAGAAATGCTAACGTATTAAATTTTATCGGTGGGCGTTCAAAATCCTCAACCTTTCCATTTAATAATTCATCCGTTAACAAGTAACCGACCTGCTGTAAAATAGAATGCTCTGAAAACAATCCTTCAATAACCGGGGTAGTGCTCATGTCGGTCAGAATCACACTTGCCTGACAATCCTCCACCACTTTAATTAAGCGTCCAGCACCCTCCTTACGCTTTAACGGTGAAAAAGGCACAGCCACTAAGCCAGCATACAAGCAGGCATAAAAGGCCTGAATATATTCCAATCCAGGCTGACATAACAGAACAACTCTATCACCAACATCTGCGCTCTGACGCAATCTGACAGCCATGGCCCTAGCATTCTTATCCAAAGTTCCATAACTAATCGAACTTTCTTTATCATTCTCTATAAACACAAAGGCTTTGCTTGAACCAAGCCTTTCTGACCGGTCCATCAGAAAATCTATTAATGTACTCTCTAACTCTAAAGACTTGTTGAAACACATGCTTAAACGTCCTAAAAATTAATACCAATTCATAACTTACAAGGAGCATAAATTGAGACTCCGGGATAACCCCACCTCAACTTATCAATTATTACTACAAGCCACGTACAACGGATAAACTCGTAGCAATGAATGTCTTCTTAATATCAACGGCAACCCCCGTCATTACGCCAACATAAATGGTCGACTAGCCTCATCATCACACAGCTAGGTTGTGTATAAATTATTAGTTGAATCCACGAAGTTTAATAATCCAGCGCATAAACTTTAACTGAATTTTGTTTGTTACATAACTAGTGAAAACATATAGTTTCTTGAATTTAAGTAGTAAAAGGTTGGCCGATTTCAACCACGCCAACATAATGGAATAGCTATTGTTTCCGGACACATAAACACAAGCCCCCCCTATCGAGGAAGTCGAACAACTTAAAGAAGAGCGCGAAATATTAGAAGGGCGGCAAACTTCTTTGGCAAAGAGTCTCACTAAGGTATCCGTTCATTTTTGATAACTAAGCGTTATTTAGCATTACAGCGATGTGTAGAATGATGAAGGCTTCGTCCAGTGGTTATTATGAATGGCAGGCTCTAAGCCTGTTTCTAAACGTGGAATCAGTGATAAGGCATTGAAGGTTGAAATTAACGAAATACACATAAAGAACAAACGCCGGTATGGAGCCGAAGAATCAAAGATGACTTTTCTGATTTAGGCTTCACAGTAAGCCGTAGGCGCATTTTACGGCTGATGTATGAAGCAGGCTTGCGCTAGCGTAAATTTAAAGCGACAACCGATTCTAAGCCTGACAAACCTGTTGCTGATAATGTGCTTAACAGTGAATTTTAGCGTGACAAAGTTAATGAGACTTATGTTTCTGACATCACCTATATCGCTACCCGTGAGGGATTATTTTATTTATCGATTTTTATAGACATCTGTTCAGGGACTGTAGTTGGCTGGTCAATAGGCAGCAGAATGAGAGCTCATTTGGTGACAGATTCACTAGGCATGGAAATTTCTAGCCGTCGTCAAAAAATCCGGTTTAATAGTGCATAGTGATCGAGGTAGCAAGTACGTTTCGACCTCTTATCAACAGCAGTTAATGAAAGATGGTTTTATTTTCAGCATGAGTCGTAAAGGAAATTGTTGGGACAATGTAGTTGCTGAAATATTTTTCCATACGTTTAAAATCAGAAATTGTTCATCATGAAAGTTTTCAGACTAGGGAAGAAGCCAAGCAGGCGATTTTTGAATATATTAGAATTTACTATAACCGTCAGAAAAGCATTCTAATAATGGATATCTGCCCCCAGTGAAGTTTGAAGATGAGCTTACGAAAGTGGCGTAAAAATATGTCCGGAAAACTGTTGCCAGTTCAATCGGAAGTGGAGATGGCTGTTGATCGAATCAACAATCGTTCGCGAAAAATTAGAATTTAAAACTGCAGCATGAATGATGGAAAATCATTTCCCGATTAGATGCTTAACAGGGGGCGCACTTGTTAGTTGAATCTGCGTAACAATATAACTGGTTATAATTTTGAGCTTTAACCAGGGAGTAGTGGCCGTATATATTTATTTAACCTGTTTATACCAATAAAAGCCGACATTTGTATATTGAGATTGAACTATTTTCCCGTTAATGATTCTGATGCCTGATGAAATTGGCTGTTCGGCAGTAAGGAGAGTATGTGTATAGCATAGAGACCGTAGAAACGGTGATGGATACAATTGATGTATTTGTATTTTGTAAAGATAAAAAAAGTCGATACACTTTTTGTAATGAGAGGTTTGCTGAGGCTGCAGGATTAGACTCAAAAGAGCAGATTGTGGGAAAATCTGATAGTGATCTTATTTGGGCTAATCAGTATGACTTTTTTCGAGAGGGTGATTTGAAAGTGATGACTGGCCAACCATTGATTCAAGTCCCTGAATTACAGATTCAGGTAGACGGTGTTAAAGAAATTACGACGTCAAAGAGTGTTTTATTAACATCAGATAACTCTGTTGGAGGGGTTATTGGAAGCTTTATAGAGAACACGGGGAAGACGTTCGTTAAAAAAGAAGGTTTATTTGACCCAATTAAGAATCGAATCCGTCTTGGGGAAGGATTCTCAGAGGAGTATTTAACTTACCAAGAAGCTTTAGTTTATTTTCATTTGCTTCATGGGATGCCAAATTCTCAAATAGCTGAGGCTATGTTTTTATCGAATTCTGGAATCGGTTACCATGTCGAAAACTTAAAGCGTAAGCTTCAGTGTAAAAGACGAGGAGATCTTATCGCTGTAGGCATAAGCACAGGGCTGACACATACAGTTTTTGATGTGTTTTTAAATAAATAATGATTTGACTTGGGAACTGATAATGAATGAAAAAATAAGGTCCATAATAACTCAGTTAGAGCTGGAAGCGCATCCAGAAGGAGGATATTTTAAGCGTACTTATGAGTCTAAAGATATGCTAGACACAGAGCATGGGCGAAGACATGCAATGACTAGTATTTATTATCTTTTGACGCGCAGTGATTTTTCTCGTTTTCATCGTATTAATTCTAATGAGCGGTGGTTTCATCATCAGGGAGGTCCATTGTCAATTTATTATATTGATGCTAACAAGCGGCTCATTACTCTGGGGTTGGGTGATATAGCAAGTGGTAAGACACCAGTTGTTGATGTGCCTGCAGGAGCTTGGTTTGCGGCCGAAATCGATAATGGGGCCGAGTATTGTCTGGTGTCTTGCGTTGTGTGTCCTGGGTTTGATTTTATTGATTTTGAGCTGGCTGACCCTAAGTCACTGGCAAAAGAATATCCAGAATTTTCTAACCTGATTTTTCGCTTGTCTTAATTTGTATTGGTTACGACTGTAATGATTTAGGTATAAGAAGTATTAACGGGTAAATGGTTCAATCTCAATGTACAGATATCGGCTTGCATTGGTATAAACGGGCCAAATAAATAGGAAACTGCAGGATTAAAACTAACAATATCCCTGGTTA
>JABSRQ010000101.1 GCA_013215055.1 Pseudomonadales bacterium
ATAGGCAATATTGGCGGCCCCGGTGGTGGCAGCGTTACCGCAGCGTGCTTCCTCAGCCGCTTCACCAAAAAATATACCTGGGCACATTTGGATATAGCAGGTTCTGCCTGGATAGGTGGCGCCAGTAAAGGTGCAACAGGCCGCCCAGTTAGCCTGTTAACCCAATATTTAATTGATAACGCTTAACATAATAAGAAGTCATGACACGTATCGATTTTTACATCCTGCCTGATGACGAGCTAAGCGCTCGTCATCTTTTTTGCTGCAAGCTCATCGCCAAAACATTTAAAATGGGTCACCGCATCGTCCTCCTTTGTACCGACGATGACACCGCCCAAATAATGGATGACATGTTATGGGGCTTTAAAGAACAAGCCTTTCTGCCTCATGTTAACTTGGCCAAGCAAGAAGGTGAGGCATCCCAGACTGATGATGACATCGTTATCATCTCGGCATCATCAGGACAAACGACCCCGGATAATCATCACGATCTTTTGATCAATTTAGCCGCCGAGATTCCACCGTGGTTTTCACGCTTTGAGCGTGTCAGTGAGATTGTTGTACAAACCGATGCTGTTTTGGCCAGCGCTCGCGCCAACTACCGCCATTTCACCGAAAAGAACTACCCCCTGCACCGCCATGATATGCGCTAATTGAACAGCCCCGCAACACCTTATCCGGTGGAGCTTTATCTGTTATAATCCCGCGCCTTCTATTCATTCACGATACAGTTAAGAGCAAGACAGCAGCATGGATACCACATACACGCCTGGCGACATCGAACAAAAGCTTTACCAAACTTGGGAATCTAAAGGTTATTTTAAACCTTCAGGCCAAGGTGAATCTTATTGCATCATGATTCCACCACCCAATGTTACTGGCTCATTGCATATGGGCCATGCATTTCAACACACCATTCAAGACGCACTGACCCGCCTTGCACGCATGCAAGGTAAAAACACCTTATGGCAAGTCGGAACAGACCATGCAGGTATCGCTACACAGATGGTGGTTGAGCGACAATTGGCCGCCGCCGGTGAAGAAGACCGCATATCCATGGGCCGTGAAAAGTTCATCGATAAAGTCTGGGAATGGAAAGAAGAATCCGGCGACACCATCACCCAACAGATGCGCCGCCTGGGTAACTCGGTGGACTGGGAACACGAAGCCTTCACTATGGATGCCGGTTTTTCTGAAGCCGTGCAAGAAGTGTTTATCCGCCTGTATGATGACAAACTGATTTACCGCGGCAAACGCCTGGTTAATTGGGACCCCAAACTACACACCGCTATCTCAGACCTGGAAGTTGAAAATAAAGACACCAAAGGCAAGATGTGGCGTTTATGTTACCCACTGGCCGACGGGGTTAAAACCGCCGATGGCAAAGACCACCTTATCGTAGCGACCACCCGACCAGAAACCATGTTAGGTGATACCGGTGTTGCGGTGAACCCAGAAGATCCACGTTATAAAGATTTAATCGGCAAAGACATCCTTCTACCTTGGGTGGGACGCCGCATCCCTATCGTCGGTGATGAACATGCCGACATGAACAAGGGCACCGGTTGTGTAAAAATCACCCCGGCTCACGATTTCAACGATTACGAAGTGGGCCAGCGCCATAAACTGCCGATGATCAATGTTTTGACCTTTAATGCCGATATTCGTAAAACGGCTGAGACGTTAAATCATGACGGTACGGAAAATAACACATTAGATAACAGCATCCCTGAAGAGCTTCAGGGCATGGAACGCTTTGCAGCACGTAGAGCTATCGTTAGCTGGTTTGAAGAACAAGGTTTATTAGACGGCATCGATGACCACGACCTAGTGGTACCTTATGGCGACCGCGGCGGCGTGGTCATTGAACCCATGTTAACCGACCAATGGTATGTTGATGCTAAAACGCTGGCAAAACCGGCTATTGAAGCGGTTGAAGATGGCGATATTGAATTTGTACCTAAACAATATGAAAATATGTATTTCTCATGGATGCGCGACATCCAGGACTGGTGCATCTCTCGCCAGCTATGGTGGGGCCATCGTATCCCTGCGTTCTATGATGAAGCCGGCAAGGTCTATGTAGCTAAAGATGAAGCCACTGCACGCGAAAAATACAATCTTGGCAGCGACATCATTCTGACCCAAGATAACGATGTTTTGGATACTTGGTTCAGCTCGGCGTTGTGGACATTTGCCACATTAGGCTGGCCTGAAAACACCGAACGCTTAAAAGCCTTCCACCCCACCGACGTATTAGTCACAGGTTTTGATATTATCTTCTTCTGGGTTGCACGCATGATCATGATGTCCATGCACTTCAACAAAGATGAAAATGGCAAACCTCAGGTGCCCTTTAAAACCGTGTATGTCACCGGCCTGATTCGTGATGAAGTCGGCCAGAAAATGTCAAAATCCAAGGGTAACGTCATTGACCCTCTGGATATGATTGATGGCATAGATCTGGAAACGTTATTAGAAAAACGCACCGGCAATATGATGCAGCCTCATCTTGCTGAAAAAATTGGCAAGCGCACCCAAAAAGAATTCCCACAAGGTATAGCCGAACATGGCACCGATGCGCTGCGCTTTACACTGACCTCACTGGCATCCACCGGTAGAGACATCAGCTGGGACATGAAACGCCTGGAAGGCTACCGTAATTTCTGCAATAAAATCTGGAACGCAAGTCGCTACGTATTAAGCAACACCGAAACCTTCGATTGCGCCGAAGACGGCTCTACGGATTATGTTTTATCGGTCGCCGATCAATGGATATTATCTGAGCTGCAAATCTGCACAGAAACCGTCACCAACGCTTTTGCCAATTATCGCCTGGATTTAGCCAGCCAAGCCATTTACGACTTTATCTGGAATGAATACTGCAGCTGGTATATCGAATTATCCAAACCGGTATTCTGGGATGAAAACTCTACGCCTGCACAATTAAAAGGCACACGTAGAACCTTGATTCGTGTATTAGAAAGCATCTTGCGCCTCGCCCACCCCATCATGCCATTTATCACGGAAACCATCTGGCAGACGGTTAAACCTTTAGCCGGGGTTGAGCTTAGCGCAGACAGCGAAACCATCATGCTTCAGGCCTACCCAACCAGCGATGCCAACCTCGTCAACGAAGAAGCCACGGCCGCTATCCATTGGTTAAAAGGTGTGATCACCGGCGTGCGTCAAATCCGCAAGGAAATGAATATTTCCGACGGGGTAAAACTGCCACTGTGCTTGCAACAGGGAAATGCCAGCGACAAGCAACGCCTGGCAGAAAATACCGTTTTCCTGAAAAAACTGGCAGGCTTGGAAAGCATCACCTGGCTTGAACCTAACGATGAAGCCCCGCTTTCAGCCACGCAGCTAGTAGGCGAGATGAAAGTTTTGGTGCCTATGGCAGGCTTTATCGATACCGATAAAGAAATTCAGCGCCTGCAGAAGGAAATTGAAAAAATCCAGAAAGACCAGAAGCGCATTGCAGGCAAGCTGAAAAATGAAAAGTTTATTGCCAATGCACCTGCCGAAGTTGTTGCTAAAGAGCAGGAGAAGCTGTCTGGATACGATGCCGCCATCAGCAGCTTCAACGAGCAGATGGAAAAATTAAAAGCCCTGTAGCGAGGGCCCTTAGCTTAACGTGAGATACACATCATAACGGATCGATTTAGCCTTCATTTGATATGAAGGTTTTTTATCGGTTAATAGCGGCGCTAATTTAGGCCGCTTAACCACCACCCTCTTCTGAGCGACACGCAACGCCAACGCTAACAGCTCAACGTCCTGCTGCTCATCCAAACCGACAATATCATGAAAATATTGCATCGCCTTTTTGACCTTGGCTGACTTTTTTCGCTCGGGGAACATCGGGTCCAAATACACCACATCAAACTGGCCCGCATCACAGCCCTGCATATAGAGCAAAGAATCCTGACAGCCAGACAAATGCATAAAATCAGAGACAATAGTACTCACATCACTATCAACCGCATGTAAAGCCTGGCTAATGCCACTTTCTAACAACAGGTAGACCAGTGGATTTTTTTCCACCAAAGTCATATCACAGCCCAGACACGCCAAAACTATAGCATCCCCGCCCAAGCCCGCCGTTACATCCAGCACCCTGGGACGATAATCTGCCTTACACCCCACAGCCTTAGCAACCTCCTGCTTGATGCCCGAAGTCTGACGCCTATAGCTCAACTGCGATGACATAAAATCAACCCCTAAGGCACCACCTAAACGGGTATCAACAGGCTGAAGGGTAATCTCACCCTGACAAGCCTTAAGGTAATACGTGTGAGGGTTAATAACATCATGAGGTAGTGACTCTTCTACCGGCAAGCTATGCACATCAACAAACTGAGACAGAAGAGAGGACGTAGAAAGACCTTCTTTTAAGCAAAAGAGGTCCTTTAAAAGAGGGGCATCAGACAAATTTTAAACCAACAAGACCACTGGATTGGATATGCCGCACTTCCATTTTAACCGGTTCAACATTGAGAGCCCCGGTATGGCGACTAATAATGACATCTAAAATAGTGCCTACAGGTGGCGCAATGTGCTGACGTAAATCCACAGAAATACCGCCATCCGATAAATCCCTGGCACGCACTGTCATAGAACCAAACGAGGCATGGCGCATCTCCACTAAAGCAGAGGATGTGTTACGCATAAATGCACGGTTTTCAATGCTCAAAACAGCTAAACTCCTGTTTTTATAAAACTTTATTCCAAGCTATACAGCTTAACCGACAGCGTAAAAAAAGAAAAGCCCACGACCTACTGCAGATGATTCAAACTGAAGCTAATTCACAGTAGAATAGGCACTCCCTGACGCTTTAAAAATTCGGCAACTTCATGAGCCCAAAGAACGTTTTTGTTATTCGTAATCAAATAGATCAATACCTTAACAAACAATCACAATGGATCTCAGGCAAAGAAGCGCAGCTGCTCTACCGCAGCGACTTTCACGATGAAGCCCTTAACACGCTAATTGAAGTGAATGCTAAAGAGATCAACTTACGTGGAAAAATCATCGAGGTAGAATTAGGGGACAAGAAAAAGCCGATTATTGAGGTTTCACAAAACGCGATAGAAATGGAGATAACAGAAAAAGCACAAAAGGAAAATAGCGCTGCAGCACAGGAGGTCGCTACACCTCAATCCAGTCAAAACCAGAATCCTGAGTTGCAAAAATAATCTGATCGACATCCTGGGCAAACGGCTTAAATACCTGCTCAACCAATAACTCGCTATTATTTTTTTCGCTGATATGACCCAATACCAGGGTTTTAGGCAGCGCATCTAAAGAGTGTAAAAAGGCGGCAGCCTGCACATTGGATAAATGCCCCCACTCTCCCAGCACTCGCCGCTTTAATGATTGTGGATAAGGCCCAGCCCACAGCATATCAACATCGTGATTAGCCTCCAGTAACAAGGCATCGCAGCCCGCAAAAGCCTTGGCCACATGCGCAGAGATAGAGCCCAAATCAGTCATCACGCCCAGCCGTTTATCATGAGCCGTGAAGACAAACTGACAAGGCTCCTTGGCATCATGAGGCACCGTCACCGGCAAAACTTCCACCCCGGCTATATCAATAGGTTTATCGAGCTGTAAAAGGTGCACTGTATTTTTTTGGGTATCGATTTTCCCGGTACGCAATGTACCGGCGGCGGTATAAATAGGAATAGAGAAACGCTTGGCAAGTGTATTAACGCCGGAGATATGATCTGCATGCTCATGTGTCACCAGGATAGCGTCAATATCTTCAGCACCGCAGGATTTTTCAGCTAAGGCGGCCAACATATACTTAAGACTGAAACCACAGTCTATCAGTATTAATGTATCACCCATTTGCACCAAGGTAGCATTACCCTTGCTACCACTACCTAAACAACAGAATCGCACTTAACTCAAATGCCCTTTTACAATCTGGATAATTTGATTGATCTCATTGCGATCATTCCTGACACTGCTTTTTTTATCCGTCGCAGGTTTTACCACCAGCTTTTGCCCACCCGCCTCGGCAGTCAGCTTAAGTCGATAAAACTCACCGGCATAAGGCACAGAGGTATCAAACGTATCCGGATCTTTACCGAATAAACGCCCCCAGAAACCCGGCTTTTCGGATTCAGGTAGTGCGGGGTGATATTGCACATAAAAATCATGTGCCGACTGCTCCAGCACTTTAAATTCAGCACGCTCAAGCGCCGCCAGCAACGAAGCTCTGGCACGTGACTCCTCAACCTCTAGAAGCAAAGACTTTATACCTCGCTTATCTTGCAGCTCACGCATCTTACGCTGTGCAGAGATGCCTCTTGCCACATAGGAGTATGCAGGCTTATCGGAAACATCCGCCAAAAACTGAGACAATGCCTCAATCTGTGTCTTCTCCAATTCAACAGAATCGGAAATCGGTAGCGCACGCGCATTTAACGGCTGCTGCTGACTTAACTGGCGAATATAAATTTCTGAGGTATTACGCTGAAAGCCTTGCTCAACCTTAAAAACAAAAAATCCCTGCTCCGATCTAGCTTCGATCATGCCAACAGCGCCTTTTTCCTGTACAACCAGCAGGCGATTTAAAGACAGGTACTGTTTTAATCGAGGCCACAGGCGCGAAGGCGAATCAGTCACTAATATCCACTGCTGCTCCTGCAAGGATTGAATCGTCACCGCATCTTGAGCGCCAACAATCAACGCATTAGGCAGCGGCAAATCGTAGATATAGTCTTTATCCGCATACGGGCTTAGCGGCGGCACCACATAGAGATCGATAATCGCATCATCATCCAAATTTTCAGGCACCTGCATACGCGAAGTCTCTTCAACCTTGCGATAATCCAGCTTTCTATCCCTAAAAACACCCTCATCATCGGTCATGGCCGCGCAAGCCGATAACAGCACAGGCGTAACAAAACATAACAAAGAGAGCGATAAGGATTTAGACACAGAAACCATTACTTTATTAAACCCGCAGTTTGCAAAGCCAATTTCACCGGCGAATGATAAACCGCAGACAACGGCGTCAAAGGCAGGCGAATACCCGCGGGGATTTTCCCCATCTGCTCTAAAGCCCATTTCACCGCGATAGGGTTCGCTTCACAGAATAAATGTTCATGCACATCCATCAACGAGACATTAGCTGCTTTTGCTGCCGCAATATTACCCGCCATCGCCATTTTACAAATATCGCTCATCTGCTTAGGCGCAATATTAGCCGTCACAGAAATATTACCTATCGCACCTACGGCCATCAGATCAATGAAAGTTTCATCATCACCGGACCATAATGCAAAATCATCATCACAAAGCTGACGAATTAAACGACCACGTTCGACATCACCCGTAGCCTCTTTAATGCCGATAATATTGTTAACTTTTGATAAGCGTCGAACCGTCTCGGCTTGCATATCACAGGCCGTACGCCCTGGCACATTATATAAAACCTGAGGAAGATCCACCGCCTCGGCGATGGCCTTATGATGCAAAAACAAACCTTCCTGGGTAGGTTTATTATAATAAGGTGTCACCGACAAACCGGCATCAGCACCTAAGTCTTTGGCGATTTGAGTCAGCTCAATCGCCTCACGAGTACAGTTAGCACCGGTGCCTGCGATAACCGGAATAGACTTAGCAACGATATCAACCGTACACTTTATCACCTTACAATGCTCATCCACACTTAAGGTTGCAGATTCACCGGTGGTACCCACGGCAACTATGGCATTAGTGCCTTCTTGTAAATGCCACTCAACAAGATTATGCAAACATGGCCAATCAATTTGACCATCAGCTGACATCGGCGTAACTAATGCGACGATACTGCCTTGAAACATCGGCTCAACTCCAAAATACAAAAAGGGCAAGTCTACGCGTTCCACCGCAGACACTCAAGATAAGCCCAACTTTATTGAAAGAAATGATGTAATTAGCGGGGAAGTCAGCTTTTGAAACTGAAGAAACCGAAGGTTTTGCGATTAGGAATAAAAAGTTTCTCTTTGATCTTTAATAAATCGATAGGAAATTCTTCCGGTTCCAAATCCCTAACGATATAAATCAAAGGCAAAGAAAAACGTTTCGATTTTTTATCCAGGGTTTTCTTTTCCTGAGGGGCCAACGCCTCCTCCAGCAAATCAAAGGAACGTAAATTAACAATCGGGGCTTTATTCTCATCGGTGGCAATCACAATGCGCGGACGCAACCTACGCTCAGCAAACTGCTCTACCACCACGGCTAATTCACCGGTATTTAACTCAACAACCGAACCTGCAGGATACAAACCCAGAGATTGAATAAACTCCACCACCACATCTTCTTGAAAGAAGATGTTACGTTTATCATATAAACGAGTTACCGCGGTAGATGGCGCAATCGATAAACGGATATCGCGGGGGTTGGTCAACTCATCGTAATACGTTGCAATACCCGCAATAATAGCTAACAACGGAATATTATCGCCCTTTAAGTGGCGCGGATAACCGGTACCATCATAACGCTCTCTATGAGCGCCAATTATGGGGTAAATCTTGGGATTCACACCATCAATTTGCTTAACCAACTGCAAAGCCATGGCCACATGTTTACGATAAATAACCCGCTGCTCGGAATTCAGCTCACGCTCATCTTTGGCTAAAATGGATTCCGGCAGACGCGTCTTGCCGATATCTTTCATCAAGATAGCCTGCGTTAACAGCTCCAGATCTAGCCTGCGCAGACCGATATGCCGGCCTAATAGGGCAGCCCAAATAGAACAACGAATCGAATGATGATGTAAATAGTCATCGGATAAACGCACCCGGGTTAACCAGGCAATCACATCCGGGTTACGAATCACGGAACTGACGATATTACCCGCCGCATTTTTAAGTGGTTTTTGATCAAACGCCACACCACGGCTAACCTGATCGGTGATACTGATCAAAACCTTGTCAATATCGGTATTTAATTTAGTAACAGCCTTGGCTTCTTGATCAAATTTAACATGCTCTCTATAGGTACCATGCCTAACTTCAACGGGTGTAAAGGCGTACTTAGCCGGTATAACCTGCTCACGACCACTACTTTGGGTAGGCAGGGTCGTATGGCGACTCTCAACAGAATCTTTACCTTTTGCAATATCGACATACACATGCTGACAGTGCTGCCTGAGTTCTTCAATCTCCGCATCATCTCGAATTAAAAAACCCTGTAATTTAAACGGCGTACCCAGCCACGGCTTATCCAGCTCAGATACATACATACCGAGTGCAAGCATATCTACAGCAATTTTTTGCTGAACCGTTTCCATAAAATCCCATTAATTAAACAGCAATTAAACGTTGATACACAATCTTGTTATTTTTTGGTGCACCACGCAGTGTCTTGTAATCTCTCATAAAAACCCACAAAAACCTAGTGCATTCTATTATTAAAGAAGATTTCCAACATTCAAGGCAATTTTTAGCAGCTTTACTGTCAAGTAAAATAGCCAGAGCTGCCTCAACTTGTTACTATATCAAAATATTTTGATATAGATCCCCCCTCTTTTAGAGATTGCACATAGGACACCCCATGGCCACGTTATCCGCCAGCTACACATTACTCAGCGAACAGATCAAAAAACGCATTTTAATCATCGACGGTGCCATGGGCACGATGATACAAGACTACAAATTGCAAGAAGCGGATTACCGCGGTGAGCGCTTTGCTGACTACCATATGGACATCAAGGGCAATAACGACCTGCTCTCTATTACCCAGCCACATATTATTCGAGAAATCCATGCTGCTTATTTAGCTGCCGGCGCCGACATCATAGAAACCAATACATTCAACGGTACCAAGGCTTCTATGTCAGATTACGACATGCAGGATATTGCCCGAGAAATTAATCTTGTCTCGGCTAAAATCGCCCGTGAAGTCGCCGATGAATACACCGCTAAAAACCCTGAGCAACCCCGCTTTGTAGCAGGTGTAGTAGGCCCGACAACTAAGGGCGCGTGTACCATCTGTGATGTTAACGACCCCGCCAAACGTAACATCACCTTTGATGAGCTAGTCGCCGATTATCGCGAGGCTACCGAAGCATTAATTGAAGGTGGCGTTGATATTATTTTGATAGAAACCGTCTTTGATACATTAAACGCCAAAGCGGCTATTTATGCCGTTAAAGAAGTCTTTGAAGAATTAGGCGTCGAATACCCCATCATGATCTCCGGCACCATCACCGATGCCTCAGGTCGCACGATGACAGGCCAGACTACCGAAGCCTTCTGGAATGCCATTCGCCATGCCAAACCCATCTCTATAGGCTTAAACTGTGCTTTAGGCGCCAGTGAACTTCGCCCCTATATCGAAGAGTTATCACGCATTGCCGATTGTTATATCAGCACCCATCCCAATGCAGGTTTACCCAATGAAATGGGCGGTTTCGATGAAACCCCTGAAAACATGGCCTCCATCATCAAAGAGTTTGCCGAATCAGGCCTCATTAACATTGTTGGCGGTTGCTGTGGTACCAATCCTGATTACATCAAGGCGATAGCCGAAGCGATGGCTACATGCACTCCGCGCCCATTACACACCCCCAAAGGTGCCTGTAGGTTATCGGGGCTTGAAGCCTTTAATATCGACGAGAACTCACTGTTTGTGAATGTGGGTGAGCGCTGTAATGTTACCGGCTCTGCACGTTTCAAAAAGCTTATTCTCAATGATGATTTTGAAACAGCCTTAGAAGTTGCCCGTGAACAATATGAAAACGGCGCCCAGATCATCGATATCAATATGGATGAAGGCATGCTCGATGCTGAACAAGCCATGACCCACTTCCTGAATTTATTAGCCCTGGAACCTGCCACCGGCGCCGTGCCCATTATGGTTGATAGCTCTAAGTGGCATGTGATCGAAGCCGGCTTGAAGTGTATTCAAGGAAAACCGATTGTTAACTCCATCAGCCTAAAAGAAGGTGAAGCCGAGTTTACTCATCACGCCAAACAGTGTTTGAAATACGGCGCTGCGGTGGTGGTTATGGCCTTCGATGAAACCGGACAAGCCGACACCTTTGAGCGCAAAACCCAAATTTGTAAACGCTCTTACGACATTCTGGTTAATGATATCGGCTTTGATCCCCACGACATCATCTTCGACCCCAACATCTTTGCGGTAGCCACCGGCATCGACGAACACAATAACTATGCGGTTGATTTTATCGAGGCCACTGGCTGGATTAAGAAAAACCTTCCCGGTGCGATGGTTTCTGGCGGTGTATCCAATGTCTCGTTTTCCTTCCGCGGTAATAACCCGGTTAGAGAAGCCATTCATTCGGTGTTTTTATATCACGCCATTCAAAACGGCATGGATATGGGCATTGTTAACGCCACACAACTGGCGGTTTATGATGACTTACCCAAAGAACTGAAAGCCTTGGTTGAAGACGTTATTCAAAATAAATCGGATCAAGCTACAGAAAATCTGGTAGATATTGCCGAAAAATATCGCGGCGATGGCACTCAGCAAGCCAGTAAAGAAGATTTAACCTGGCGAGAAATGCCGGTAACCAAACGCTTAGAGCATTCATTAGTAAAAGGCATTACCAAGTTCATCATCGACGATACCGAAGAAGCCCGCCTTGAAGCCGAGCGCCCTATTCATGTGATTGAAGGGGCGTTAATGGATGGCATGAACGTGGTCGGTGATTTATTTGGTGCCGGCAAGATGTTCCTGCCACAGGTGGTCAAATCGGCCCGTGTGATGAAGCAAGCTGTAGCCCATTTAATGCCTTTTATCGAAGAAGAAAAAGGCGGGAAAGTACAGTCAAACGGCATCATTTTAATGGCCACAGTGAAAGGCGATGTTCACGATATCGGTAAAAATATCGTCGGCGTGGTATTGCAATGCAATAACTTTGAAATCATCGATATGGGAGTGATGGTTTCCTGTAACGACATCCTTGCCAAAGCCAAAGAAGTTAACGCCGATATCATCGGCCTGTCAGGTTTAATCACGCCATCGCTGGATGAGATGGTGCACGTCGCCTCCGAAATGGAACGCCTAGGCATTAACCTGCCGTTAATGATAGGCGGCGCCACCACATCAAAAGCCCATACAGCGGTGAAGATTGACCCCAAATTCAATCTCAACCAGGTCGTTTATGTGGCCGATGCCTCGCGGTCCGTTTCGGTAGCCTCCACATTAATCAGTGATCATTTACGTGAAAAATTTGTTAATGACTTAGAAGAGGAATACGAGGCTGTACGTATACGCCGTGCCAATTCACAGTCGAAAAAGAAATTACTGCCCTATGCCAGCGCCGTCGCCAATAAAAAACAACTGGATTGGGAAAATTATACGCCGCCAAAGCCGTCATTCACCGGCACTCAAAGTTTTGATATCGAATTAGCGGATTTAGTTGACACCATCGACTGGACGCCGTTTTTCATCACCTGGGAACTGGCGGGTAAATACCCACGTATTCTTGAAGATACCGTGGTTGGCGAGCAAGCCATGGAGTTATTTGCCGATGCACAGGCACTGCTAAAACAAATCGTCGATGGAAAACTATTAACGGCCAAAGCGGTGATTGGTTTCTGGCCCGCCAACCAGGTGAATGATGACGATATCGAACTTTATAACGCCGATGGAACAATATTAACGACGTTAAACCATCTGCGCCAACAAGCGATAAAACCTGACGATAAACCGAATATGTCGCTGGCTGACTTTATCTCCCCCAAGGATACGTCAACTGACTATATCGGTGGTTTTGTGGTCACTGCCGGCATCAATGCCGATGAACTCGCCAAAGCCTATGAAGCCAAATTTGATGACTATAACGCCATCATGATAAAAGCCCTGGCAGATCGCCTGGCCGAATCATTGGCGGAACATATGCATCAAAAAGTCCGTAAAGAGCTCTGGGGATATGGCGCCGATGAAAGTTTAAACAACGCCGATTTAATCAAAGAACAATATCAGGGCATTCGCCCCGCACCGGGTTATCCTGCCTGCCCCGATCATCGCGAAAAAGCCAAGCTATTCAGCTTACTGGATGCAGAGGCTGCAACCGGCGTGAGTTTAACCGACAGCTATGCGATGTTGCCTGCAGCCTCGGTCAGTGGCTGGTATTTTTCACACCCCGAGAGCAAATATTTTGCCGTAGGCATTATTGATAAAAAACAAGTTCAGTCGATTAGCGAACGCGGTGATACCACACTGGCCGACAGCGAGCGCTGGTTACGCCCCGTGCTTAACTACGACGCCTAAAAATCAAGATAGCCCCGGTTATAGCTAACTGGGGCTTTACTGCTGACAGATTGATCGTTTATGTCAGCCTAGCTGCAAGTTTTACGCCTTGTATTTAAATCCCCGTTGTCCATACTTCAATTCGACTTTTTTATTAACACCCATTCGTTTTATCGCGGGTTAATAAGCTTGTTCTATGTATTTCACTTCATTAATGATTAATAAATAGGAGCCATCATGCGTTCAGATTTAGCCGATAAAGTAGGCATTGACGTACCGATTTTTGCATTCACTCACTGTAGAGACGTTGTTGTATCTGTATCTAAAGCCGGTGGTATTGGCGTATTAGGTGCTGTTGGTTTCTCCCTGGAAAAACTTAAAGAAGAACTGGATTGGATCGATGACCATATCGGTGATGCTGTATATGGTGTCGATATCGTCATTCCACAAAAATACGAAGGCATGGGTGAGATGGATCCAGCCAAGCTTGAAGAAACACTGCAAGCCATGGTTCCTCAAGAGCACCATGATTTCGCTGCCAAACTTCTTGCCGATCACGGCGTACCAGAATGGCCAGATGCCGATGACAAAATGGGCATGTTAGGCTGGAATGCAGGCATGGCATCATTAATGGTTGATGAAGCACTTAAACGTCCTAAATGTCGTTTAATCGCCAACGCTTTAGGTACCCCTCCTGCTGACATCATCAAGCGTATCCAGGATTCTGGCCGTTTGGTTGGCGCATTATGTGGCAAGGTTAAACAAGCCAGAGCCCATGAAAAAGCCGGCCTAGATTTCATTATCGCCCAAGGTACTGAAGGTGGTGGTCATACCGGTGAAATAGGTTCATTAGTTTTATGGCCTGCGATCATTAAAGCAGTCAACACCCCGGTATTAGCAGCTGGCGGCATCGGTTCTGGCCAACAAATGCTTGCAGCAATGGCATTAGGCGCATCAGGCGTTTGGGCTGGTTCTTTATGGCTTGCCGTTGAAGAAGCTGAAGCTGAGCCTGCACAAAAGCAATCTTACTTCGATGCCACCGAAGAAGACACCGTACGTTCACGTTCATGGACCGGCAAACCTTGTCGCATGTTACGTAACGAGTGGACCAAGGCCTGGGAGACCGAAGGCAATCCAGAGCCTTTAGGCATGCCAATGCAAGGTTTGGTTACCGCCGAAGCCATTCGTAGAACACATACTTACGCTGCTAAAGGTGAGTGTCAGAAAGTCGCCTTCAATCCGGTTGGTCAGGTTGTTGGTCAAATCAACCACGTTGAAACGACTAGAGCTGTTGTTGAGCGCCTATTAACAGAATATGTTGATACGCTGGAGTACTTAAACAACTTAATGCCTGAATAACCTCTATAGAGACTATTTCAGTCATATAAAAAAGGCGCTGGTTTCGACCGCGCCTTTTTTAATGCCTCATTTTTCTCCAATAAGCCTGCATATCGAAAATCGCTGCTATCGACTACGCTAAAGAGAGCAATAAGGGAATTTGGCTGCATGAGATATACAAGATTATTCACCATCGTCGCCGCTGCACTATTAACAGCCTGCAGCAACTATATGGTGCTACGCCCGGTTGAAATAACCGATTATCCTTTTGATAGCTCCCTTTTCCCCACCAGCTATCACTGCACGTTGTTAAAACAGGCTTATGACGATGGAAAAGATATTACCCTGCAAAAAGGCTTACGCTGGATAACCACACAAGAACCCGGCGATAATTACACCTGTAAACCTGGCAAGAACTGTATCAACATTCATGCCCGAGTCACCACGCTTGATAAAGATCAAGCATTCATATTAAAGGAGTGCCGCATGGAGGCCTCACAAGCCTTTAAGATACGTATGCCCGGCTCTAATATGCCACAGACTCGTATTATTCCAACCAGCATCCCTGTGACTAACGACCCGAACCTTTCCACCGCACTGGCCACCATTGCGGCCAAACTGAATAATATAAGCAATAGCAAAAAACCCTTTACCCCGTTATTGTCACAAAACCTCAGTAGCTTTGTCGCCATGCTGATTCATGAAGCCGATGTCAGCGATATGATTGGTTATACGGTATTAGGCATTAACCCCAGGCAAAGCTTTAAAATCCCCAATCCCTCCTACGCCCCGGCTTTACGGGTAGAAAAAATTGAAAAAGATCGCGTATTACTGCATTGCAGAAATTGCAATATGCCCACGATTGCGATCAAAAGAGTTAAAGAGCGCCCCACCCCCGTTGAAGGCCAAAATTTCAACGATACACGTGCAGTCTATCGTTTTCTGGGCGCCAAACAGATTCAGGATAAAAATGGCGAATCCAAACAAATATTGGTTTTTGAAAGAATTCCCTTAACCCAGCTTGGCCTGTCTAAGGATCACCTGTTTCCACTGCTTTAGCCTTCATCATTAACCAGGAGAACCGTGATCAAGCATTTTCTGCCTCTCCTGACATTCCTCCTGATGCCAGCCCTACTGAGTGTTTCCATCAACGCCGATACTTTGCCGTTTACCGCGCTGCAGTTAAGCAAAGACAACATCCATTTAAAACCCACCGGGCCCGATGCCATCGCAGGATTAGGCGACTGGCTATTAAGTAATGGAACCCTCTGTATTGCCATCAGCGACCTCGGACATGAAACCGGCTTATTACCCTTTGGTGGAGAACTGATTGATGTAGGCCACTGTGGGAAATCCAATGATCAATGGCCCTTCCAACACCTGCTGGTTAATCTGGATAAAGACCATCCCTTACACCCCATCAGCATTAACGCTAAAATCAGCCCTGATGCTGCCAGCATAAACATCGTCTCTGAAAACCGGAGTTTACGACTGTTTAGCCGCTATCAATTACACCAAGACCATCCACAGCAAGTCCTTGCAACATATAAAATCCAACGCTTTTCAGAAGGCGAGCCCGTGGGCATGGTAGGTGCTTTGTTTTTACATCCACAGGGCGTGTTGACACCCTTTAGTTTATCCACGTATGCGCCGCAGTATTCTACCGGCTTTAAACACCCTGCATTTAACCGGCACAATTATCTGGAACTGATTGAGGCTATGATACCGGCCGATATTCAGGTATTAGTGGGTGATAACAACTTAAAAAACCCCGTCACATATGCCCTGCATTTGGAAAAAGCCATATTGATTGAAGCCAATGGTCAGCACCGCGTTTTGCCTACATTTCAACAGACCCATAGTGACTACACCATTCAAGGTTTATTAACCCAGCCGCTTTGGCTGCCGAATGGGAAAAAACTGGGCCTTCTGGCATTTATGCAATCACAGCTGATGGATATTGACATAGGACAAAGCCTGTTGATTCAACAACGCATCACCGTGGGTAAGCGCAGCGATGTCGCCAGTGTCACCAACCAACTCTATCACGGCAGCAAGCTGCAAGGTCGCGTCATCAATATAGAAGACGGTCGCAATGCCATCATTCATATTAATAGCCCCCAGGGACACGCCATCACCAGTATTCGGCCAGAAAAAGATGGACGTTTTTATGCAAAACTACCCCTATCCACGACCTCCATCACCTTAAATATCATCACGCCCTGGGGCACAGAGCCCCCCATAAACATTCAGGTAAAACCCGGCACCACAGACACTGGAAATATTTCAATAAAGCCAGCCAGCCAATTAATATTGCCTGATATAGGCCCGGCACGGCTGATCTTTATTGGGTTAAATGGTACGGCTAATCCAGACTTTAGCAACCGGCTGACAAGCCAAGTATCTGAAGATGCACCAACACTCAACACCCTCTCACGTACAGGCCATATACACGATCTTAAAAAAATCTTATTAGCCCCCGGACAATACCTCGTTATAGCCAGCCGAGGCATGGAATATTCGGTCATAAAAACCCACATCAAGCTCTCTGCAGGACAAACAAAAACATTAAGCCTTGCCCGCCCAAAACATGAATTACCGATGAAAGAATGGCTGGCTGCAGATTTTCATGTACATGCTGCACCCAGTTTTGATTCCTCAATGCCTATAGACGAGCGCCTTAGAAGCTTTATCGCAAATGGCAGCGATGTACTCATCTCAAGCGAACATAATCGTATTGTCAGCTATCAAAAAAACTTAAAAAGACTGGGTTTTGAACAACAGATGCATATCATCGACGGCGTAGAGTTTACGGGTTTAAGTCGCTCCGCCTCTGCCCCATACACCAACGGCCATAGCAATATTTTTCCGGTTAACGCAGATGAAAACGCATTTTCAGGCGGCCTGCCACCGCGTGAAGGCAGACGTATACGGGACCTGATTCATGATACAAAAAAACAATTTCCCAGCGCGCTGTTTCAGCTTAATCATCCACGAGGCGACGATGAAGACGATGAAGATCTGCTCTATTTTGAGCATTTATTAAATGGTGCAGCCTATGATGCCAATCAAAAACTGCATCACCAAACCAATGCGTCATTGATAGATCCCGACCCTGCTACCGGCATACGTGATCTGGACTTTGATCTATTAGAAATTGCCAACGGACCAGATTATAAAAATTATAAGAGGGTCTTAAAAGACTGGTTCTCACTGCTTAAAGCAGGCGAAAAAATCACAGGCACCGGTAATAGTGATTCACACGGTGGCAGACAACTGATTGCCATTCCACAAAACTACATCCGATATTCCGGCCCCTATTCACAGAAAAAATTTATTCAGGCGATAGACCAGGGACGGTTATTTGCAACAACCGGCCCCATGCTTGATGTTTGGGCCAGCACAGATAATGGCAAAATATACCACATGGGCGAGACCCTCAAAGCTGATAAATTGACGTTAAATATAAAGGTCAATAGCGCAAGCTGGGTGCCCATTAATCAATTAAATATTTACCTTAATGGCGAACTCTACAAGCAAATGCAAGTGCAACGAAACGACCACATCATACTGAACATAAACGTGAAAAAAGACAGCTTTATTGTTGTAGAGGTCACCGGCAAGGCAGATGCACTTTACGCACAAGTCGCACCCGGCTTCACGCCTTTTGCCTTTAGCAATCCGATTTACATCGATGCCAGCAGCGACAATATCAGGCCTTAAAAACCTGCATTTTTAAGCAGCAATTTAAATCGGCCTCAGGAAAATCTGTTCTTTGTGCTAGGCGCTGTTGTAGTGTAAAACTGGGCAGATTTTCAGCAAACAAATCAGGCAGAAATTGATCATCCAGATAAGGCGCATTTAAACAGGCCAAGATCTCGGCACCTTCGGCCAGCATAGGCTGCAATTTTCGAATCAACTTGGCATAGTCCTTTTGGGCTTCAAAACTGCCTTTTTGTCTTGAGGGTGGAGCCATCACCACTAAATCATAGGGGCCATATTTTTGCAGCTTTTTGGTAGACCTAAAAATATCCTGCGG
>JABSRQ010000102.1:0-6632 GCA_013215055.1 Pseudomonadales bacterium
GCTTCACGAAAAACCCAAACACCACCCAACAAATACACCAGAACATGCGCTTTGGCACTCATTAACCAACCCAAGGTATAAGCAAAAAATCCCACTAACAATAATACATAAGCCTTATTTACTCAGGGACTCAATTTTTGAAATTATAGCTCTGCGGTAAACAATGTAACCAAAAATCAGGTTGTCCAATTTAATACAGGAGCACCGGTCATATAAAGAAACAGTATCTTTATCGGCCCCTCATTAATGATTTGAGTATCACTGAGCATCAATAAATGCGCGGGTAAAGGTAGCGCTGAAAAAACAGCATGGGAATAATACGTCTGGGTAAAAGGCGATTAAGGCTCGCTTTCAACGAGATGGCATGTGAATGAGAAAAAACACCTACAAGTATAAAAAAAACGGGGATAAAAAAAGAATGGCAGAATTTAATCACAAGAAATATCGACGTTGCACCTTGATCATATAATGTTTCTAGAAAATGACAGAAGAAAATCAGGAGTATCGCTAAAAATTTACAATTATCCGCCCAGGCAGCACGACCAGATTGTGGGCTATTCGACATCTTTATTTATCCTGATAATCCACACCACAACCACCCAGCCCACAATAACCTGCTGGGTTTTTATATAAATACTGCTGATGATATTCCTCGGCGTAGTAAAAGACACTGGCCGGTATTATTTCCGTGCTAATTTCGGCATAGCCTTTTGCCTGTAAAGCTTGTTGATAATGCTGTTTACTGCTCTGCGCCTGCTCTTGCTGCTCTGAAGAAAAACAATAAATACCCGATCGATATTGTGTGCCCTGATCATTACCCTGGCGCATACCTTGGGTGGGATTATGTGATTGCCAAAAAACCTTGAGTAAGACCTCAAAACTGACAATAGCAGGATCAAAAATTACCAATACCACTTCATTATGGCCAGTGGAACCCGAACAGACTTCTTCATAAAGTGGGTTAGGCGTAAAGCCTGCGCTATAACCTACTGCCGTTGAGTAGACACCTGCCATCTGCCAAAATTTACGCTCTGCCCCCCAAAAACAACCCAAGCCAAACATGGCAGATTGAAGGTGATTGGCAAAAGGCATTTTTATCGTATGACCTGAAACCGCATGTATGCCAGTGATAGGCATACCTTTATCCCGGCCTTTCAGAGCTTGCTCATAACTTATCATTTTGTTTACTTCAGGTTTTAAAAACATCTGCTAAATCCAATAATCAAGGAACATTAAATACCGAGGCGATAAAGATTAATGATGCGGTATCTTCTTTATCTCACCCTCTGGGTTTATACGTTTTAATCGGTAAACTTTAAACCCGTGATCTAGTTTTTGAGTACGAAAAACCTCCTCCATTACTGTAATTTCAGGAATCAAATACGTTAACTGGTAAACTATATCCCAGGTATCATGAATCACCATATATTGAGGGTTATAAGCCTGAACGACATTTCTGACCGCGACTGCCCTGTCTTTGCCACAGGAACTCCATGTCGTTTTTTTATGAAATGCAGCAACAGCCTGGGTTTTTAAGCCCACTAAGTCAATAATTTTTCGATTTTCTATGAGATAGGCCATATAACCAACATCATGCACCATGATGGTCGCACCTTCAGGCGTATGATTAACAACCCACTCAACTACAGGCTTGAAATTCGTAGCCATAGAATTAAGTCGTGTATGATATTGCAGGGCATTGATCGGTAAGCCGATAAATAGCGTCTGAACAAATACCAGATACAGTAATAGCGGTTTCTTAGATTGCTGTTTTTTTTTAATGCAATATAACAAACCCGCATAAATTATTATCGGAAATAAAATATAACAATAACGTGCACCATAATGTTCAATAGCCCCAGGCATATTAAGCCAATAAGCAATAATAAAAACCACAACAAAAGAGAATAACACTCGACCAAAAAGTTGCTTAGTGAGGTGAGGTAAAAAGAAAAGTGAGGCGGCAAAACTCACGATGAAAACGGGTGAACTTTGTAATAACGTCCAGCTACGTTGCAAAAAGGGTTGACAGCCTTCTGCAAAAAAATATTTTTTTGCGCTGACTGTATTAGGTAAGAAACTGCCAGAATCCAGGTATAAAATGGTTAAAAAAGGCAACAAGGCTAATAAACTCAGGCAACCTATCAACAATGCGTTAAACAGAGATTGAGATAGTCGATGTGATTGTTTAAAATTTTCATAGGATAATAAAAGAAACAATAAACCCGACAAGGCTATTAACTCAGGCCTGACCAGAGGCATGATGCCCATCAGTAACGGCAGAAGAAAACGTTTTAATTTCCCTCCGCTCTCATACGCATAAATAGAAAAAACCACAACAGCCATAGCCAAACCGGTTTCTAAGCCATTGGTTAATTGTGCTGGAGCAAAGGCCAGACCAAAACTTAAAAATAGAAAAATCAGTTTATCGCGGTACACAATGGCTTGGCGCGCAATCAATAAAGCGCAACCACACATATACAGTACGGCATTGATAAAACCACTGAGTGCCATCGCCATCTCTGCAGGCGCGCCAAGCTTTATCATCGCGGCAATAAATATCGTATGAACTATACTGGTAGAACCCACTAAGGCGCTCTCTTGATCAAAAATATAGCTACTTTTATCACCCACCAATAACTGCGCATTTTGCAACGTTATATAGGCGTCATCAATAGCAGACTCTGGCGTGAAAACGATACCAAGTGCCGACCAAATAGCGAGAACCAAGAGAAAGGCAATAATTAACAATGATTGCGTTTCATTTATTTTTATATTTAACATCCATCGTCCCAATACAGCAGACCAAGCAAGATACCATACTATGTTGTATTTAAGTAAATCTAGGGACGGCAACTACGTCAAAGAAAATACAGCGGGGAAATCATGGGCCATTGTTACAACAAAATTGAAATAAACGCATCCATTGATGCCGTCTGGAACACCATCAATGATTTTCATGATATGTCCTGGGCAGAGGGCGTGATTGATTCTGTGATTAAAGAAGGTGATAAAACCGGGCATGAGGTCGGTGCAAAACGCATACTCAATGATGCCATTCATGAAACCCTGACCTCGGTAAACCCATCCAATTATAATTTCACCTATCGTATTGATGATGGCCCGGGGCCGATATCAAAAACGGCGGTGGATAATTATATCGGCGAAGTCCAACTCAGCAAAACCGCAAACGGTACATTGGTGGAATGGTCATCCAACTATCAGGCCGATAAAGAAAGCGAGGTTGCTGAATTTTGCAACCCCATTTATAGCGCTTTATTAGCAGCACTTAATGAGAATGTACCCAAATATTAGAGACATCACGGCCTTGACCTTTTCGGGTTAAATCGGGACACTAGCGCCTTATTTTTTTGGCGCAGCAACATTGCTGTAAAACCTGAATTGAGGCCTTGTGATGTCAGAGAAAACCTTCGAAAAAGTCAGCATTCAAATTCCCGCTGAAGATATTGTCATGGTTGATTTCACCCAGGATGATGAATCCGGCATGGCCCATATCAATAAATCGTTAAAAGACTTTATTAAAACCGAAGGCAAAAAAGCCTTTCCCTGGCATTTATCCTTAATCATGACCTATACCGATCAGATCGAAGATAAAATGCCCTCTAAAGCAGAACATAAAAAACTGGCTGATTTTCAACAAAAAGTGGATGGCCAATTAAAAGAAAATGGCAATGCGCTGTTTTTAGCCAGCATCACCCACAACGGTTATAGAGAATTGATCTGGCGTATTCACAACCCCTACCCGGCTAATGATACGGTTCACGATTTAATAGAAGCCAAAGATCACCCGCATCCGTTTGATTTTAAATTGGAAGAAGATAAAGACTGGCAATCGGCAAAATGGCATATCGATGCGCTGGATGCCAAAAAAGAGCAAAAGAACAATATTGAAGGGAAATACTGGGAATAATAACGTTTACTGCGGAGATTTACGCACGATAAAACTGGCCATACGCCCTGTTTGGCCATCTCGGCGGTAAGAATAAAAACGTTTATTATCTAAAACCGTGCAAAATTGCCCGCCATAAAATGCATCAACCCCACAATGCTGTAATCGAAGCTGTGCTAATTGGTAAATATCCGCCAGGTATTTACCATCATCCTGAACACTAAAAGCCTGAACCGAAAAATCGCCCACCGCGCCTTGCTGAAAAGCCTGATAAACATCAAGCCCCACCTCAAACTGCGTAGCACCAATAGCGGGGCCAAACCAGGCCATCAGCTCACCACAACCTAATTTTTCTTTCATCCGCGCTACGGTATTTTCAATAATGCCATGGCATAGGCTGCGCCAGCCTGCATGGATAGCCGCCACCGTGGTGCCTTCGGCATCGCTTAACAATATAGGTAAACAATCGGCGGTCATCACAGAACACGCCAAATCATGCTCTTGAGTCACTGCTGCATCGGCATCAGGCACAGCCTCAATCGTAGAGGCTGAGGCCGTAGTAACAGCCACGCCATGCACCTGATTCAACCACTGCCACTTAAGATTCGTTGACAATTGATCATCTTGAATCAGCTGCTGCTTTAGTTGTTGACGATTTTGCAGTACCTGTTTGGCATCATCACCCACATGCAAGGCCATATTATTGCTGGAAAATCCCTGTGTTGAGCAACCACCAGATCGATCTGTCACACCGGCAACAATATGCGCCGCTGCAGGCCAATCCGCATAGATAATGCCCATCGCTTAAGCGCCTGTATGTTTATGATCCAACAAGTCTTGTTTCATTATCGCCATCAGTTCCTGAATATCTTCGGCAAGATCCACTTCCCATTCACAATATTCGCCACTTTCTGGATGAATTAAACCTAACTTCCAGGCATGTAAGGCTTGTCGAGGAAACTGCTGCAAGACTTCAATAAATAGAGGGTCTGATTGCTTGGGAATTTTAGGCCGCCCGGCATAAGTTTTATCCCCAATTAAAGGAAAACGGATATACGCCATATGCACACGAATCTGATGTGTACGGCCGGTTTCCAGCTTACAACGCACTAAAGTGTGAGCCCTGAAACGCTTCACTACGCGGTAATGGGTAATCGCTTCCTTACCGCCAAATTCAACCACGGCCTGCTTTTGTCTATTGGTTGGGTGTCTGCCGATATTTCTCTCTACCGTGCCCCCGGCCGTCATCACACCTTGGACCAGCGCATAATATTCACGGCTTACCGTACGGGCCTGCAACTGATTAACCAAAGAGCTATGTGCCTCCAGGGTTTTAGCCACCACCATCAATCCTGAAGTATCTTTATCCAGGCGATGAACAACACCAGCCCTTGGAACATTCGCCAGAGCCGGGAAATGGTATAAAAGCCCATTCAGCAACGTACCATGTGAATTACCTGCCCCCGGATGCACCACCAAACCTACGGGTTTGTTGATCACCAATAATTGATCATCTTCATAGATGATATCCAAGTCGATATCCTCAGCCACTTCGGCTTCAGGCTCAGCCTCAAGCACCACATCCAGCACAACGAGTTGTCCCTCAAACACTTTTTCACGTGTTTTAGCGGCTTTTCCATCCAGAGTGATATGCCCCGATTTGATCCACTGCTGCAATCTTGAGCGTGAATACTGTGAGAACAGCTTAGATACTGCCACATCTAAGCGTTCACCTTCCTGGTTTTCAAGGGTTTCGGCGCTGAGTTGGATATGTTCTTTTTCTGGTGTGTTTTGTGACATCGATGTACCGGATAAGTTGGGTTTATCAGTAGAGTATGCTTAAATAGCTGCTTATTTTACACCACATAACGCAAGAGATGTATTTCATGCAGCGCTTTCTTAAACTAATAATAAGCTGTTTACTGATTCCTGTGCTATTCACAGCCTGTGCCAGCAATCAAAACCAGTTTGAACAATACTCTGAAGACGAACTCTATCAAATTTCCCGCCAGTATATGGTGGATAATAAATTCTCCAAAGCGATTTCCGCTTATCAAGCCTTAGAAACCCGCTTCCCATTTGGCCAATATGCCGAACAGGCACAGTTAGAAATCATTTCTGCCTATTATCAAGGCTTGGAATATGATGCAGCCGTATCTTCTGCCGATCGCTTCACACGCCTTCATCCCGATCATCCCAATGCCGACTTTGCGATTTATTATAAAGGCCTTTCCAACTTCGACGCCAATCGCTCCTTGTTTGACCGTTTCTTCGACATGGATATGAGCAAACGTGATTTAGGTACCGCCCGAGACTCCTTCCAAGATTTTGCTGAACTGGTGAGTAAATACCCGGATAGCCGTTTTGCCGCAGACTCCCGAGGCCGTATGATTTTCTTGCGTAACTTAATGGCCAGAGGCGAAATACATATTGCCGATCATTATTTTCAACGTGGCTCATATGCTGCAGCTGCCAACCGAGGCCGCTTTGTAGTGGAACATTATCAGGCGACCCCCGCGGTGGCCGATGGCCTAGCGGTAATGATACAGGCCTATCGTTTGATGGATATGCCAGAATTGGAACAAGACAGCTTAAAAACCTTAAAGCAAAATTTTCCCGACCATTACGCCCTGGATGACGATGGCAATTTCAAAGACAACTACCAATTAAAAACCTCGGAAAACATCAATAAAACCCGTGGTATTGCCGGTTATTCAAATAA
>JABSRQ010000102.1:6648-18589 GCA_013215055.1 Pseudomonadales bacterium
TTCTAAGCTCATAAACAGCTCATCTCGGTGGTTGAAATAGATCAACCACCGCTTTAAAATTTCCCCCTCTTCCGTTATCGCAAAATGAGTGAAATCATGGACCGCGCCCATATCGTTGCCGAAATGAAAGTTTTACCCGAGATTGATCCAGCCCTTGAAATCAAACGCCGTATCAACTTTATTAAACAGCAATTAAAAGCCGCTCATTGTAAACATCTGGTCTTAGGTATCAGCGGTGGCGTTGATTCATCCACCTGTGGGCGACTCGCGCAACTGGCCGTTGATGAACTTAACCAGGAAGAAGCTAGTAATAGCTATCGCTTTGCTGCGGTGCGCCTACCTTTTAATGTGCAGGCCGACGAAGATGACGCGCAATTGGCACTGGACTTTATTCAGCCCTCATTACGCCTTACCGTAGACATTCATGCCGGTGCCGAAGGTATACACCATGAAACCCTGCGGGCATTAAAAGCTGCTGAGGCATTAACCGCCAGCGCAGATCATATCGATTTTGTTAAAGGTAATACCAAGGCCCGTACACGTATGGCGGCGCAATATGAAATTGCCGGCATTTTAGGTGGCCTGGTTCTGGGTACGGATCATTCGGCTGAAAATATTACCGGCTTTTATACCAAACACGGCGACGGTGCCTGCGATTTAGCCCCGTTATTTGGTTTAAGTAAACGCCAGGTACGTCAACTCGCCGCCACATTAGGTGCACCCGATGTCTTGGTCGGTAAAATTCCTACCGCAGATCTTGAATGCTTAAGCCCGTCTAAAGCCGATGAAGATGCACTGGGCTTAACCTACGATGAAATTGATGACTTTTTAGAAAACAAAGACATTTCTACAGCGGTCGAAGAAAAACTAATCGGTATTTACCTGAAAACCCAACATAAACGCCAAGCTATCCCGACCGTTTACGACGTATAAAAAGGAAGTCACGTGAGTGAAGATATGAACAAGCCAGGACGCACCGGCATTAAACGTATTTATTATGCCACCGGCTACTCCATAAAAGGCATTAAAGCCGCCTGGATCAATGAGTCTGCCTTTAGGCAGGAACTCAGCCTGATGGCATTAATGCTGCCTGCAGCTTTCTGGCTGGGACAAACCGCCGAACAGCGCATCTTGCTTATCGTCCCTTTATTCATCGTGGTGATTGCTGAGCTGTTTAACTCAGCCATAGAGGCCGTGGTTGCCCGCATTGGCCCCGAACACCATATCTTATCCGGACAAGCCAAAGACATGGGTTCAGCAGCTGTATTCTTCTGCTTAATCCTGGTTGGCATCAGCTGGGGCTTAACCGCCTGGCAACGTTTTCTATAGAGCAGAGCATGCATGGCTAAAATTACCATAGACCTACCCAAGACCTTTCTATTTTCAACCCAGATTGATGTATTGATCCAACATATCAATCGGGCCGACCACTTAGCCAATGAGCATTTGGTCGCATTACTTAATGAATCACGTAGTCGCCTCTATAAGCAGCTGGGTAACAATACGCTGGTTAACTTCAGAGAGTTTATTAATGCCGACCTTGCCGTTGTGTATAAATCAGAAGCCCATTATGGCGATACACTGAAGATTGACATCGCTGCCGATGACTTTAATAAATACGGTTGCGACCTGGTTTATCGTGTCAGCCAGGCTGATACAGGCCAATGTGTCGCCGTTGCCAAGATGGCCATGTTACGCTGCGACCCACAAACAGGGAAATTAAGCCCAGTGCCCGAAGGCTTTAACAAACTTTTTCAGCCCAAGCCCCTATAAAGACCGTATAGTTGACGATTAAACAATAAATAAGGTTGCAAGAAACACTGAAATCGGCATAATAGGCGGCCTTAAATTTTGTTGAATATCCTTATATAGAGGGCAAACCAGTGGCCAATTCTCCACAGTCAAAAAAACGCGCGCGCCAAGCTGATAAAGCACGTACCCGCAATGCAAGCCAACGTTCTATGGTTCGCACCTACATCAAAAAAGTAGTTGCAGCCATTGCAACTGGCGAACACGCAGCTGCTCAAACAGCTCTTCTGGCAGCAACGCCTGTGATCGACCGTTTCGCCGATAAAGGCATCATGCATAAAAACAAAGCTGCTCGCATCAAAAGCCGCTTAAATGCAAAAGTTAAAGCTTTAGCGGCTTAATCATCTGATTAAGCACAAAAGCTTTAGATAAAAAAAGCAGCGATTAGCTGCTTTTTTTATGCCTGATATTTATTATAAATAACTAACTTAAGACTAAATTATCATAATGAATTAACTCAGGCTCACCCTGAACACCCAAAACCGCCGACAACTGCAGACAAGGCACACCTTTAACCTTATCACTCTCTACCGCACTGTAATTAGTCAAGCCTCGCGCTATTTCACACCCAGAACCATCCACACAGGCAACCATATCACCGACCTCAAACGACCCTACAACCGCAACGACACCCACCGGCAATAAACTCTTACCGCCAGATAAAAGCGCTTTTACCGCCCCCTCATCCAATTGCAGCTGCCCCTTACACCTCAACACACCTGCTAACCATAGCTTGCGTGCCTCCAAAGGCCGTTGAGCAGAAAAAAACAAGGTACCAATCGGTTCAGCCGCCATCAAACGAATTAAAGCATTTTCTAGTCGCCCACCCACAACCACCGTATCCGTACCCGAGCGTGCCGCCAGCTCTGCCGCCAATACTTTGGTTGTCATACCACCACGACCCAATACACCACCATCACCCGCCATAGCTCGCAGCTCTTCACTGCCAGCACGCACTTCTGTAATTAATGTCGCATTCGGGTTATGCCTGGGGTCGGCATCATACATACCATCCTGATCCGTTAAGATGATCAAGACATCGGCATCGATGATATTCGCCACAATGGCCGCCAGCGTATCATTATCCCCAAAGCGTATTTCTTCATTGGCTACCGTGTCATTTTCATTAACAATCGGCACCACACCTAAATCAACTAGCGTCATCAAGGTATTACGCGCATTTAGATAACGCTGACGATGGGATAAATCATCATGCACCAATAATATTTGCGCCGTATAATGCCCATAGTGCTGAAAAGCCTCTTCGTAGGTTTGCACCAGCCCCATCTGCCCAACAGCTGCCGCGGCCTGCAATTCATGTAAAGAATCGGGACGTTTACTCCAACCCAGGCGCGCCATACCCTCGGCAACCGAGCCAGAAGAGACTAAAATCACCTCCAGACCCTGCGCTTTTAATTCAGCGATTTGGCGCACCCAATCAGCAATCGCAGGCTTATCTAAACCCTGACCATCACTGGTTAATAAGGCACTGCCTATTTTCACCACAATGCGTTTGGCAGCCGCTAATGCCTGCCTTTTATTTACGCCTGAAGCACTCTCAACAACCACGTCAGTTACTCCCTAACGTATTCCACTTCCACATCGAAATCATCATCATCCCAGTCATCATCGTTATCACCAACAAGATCAATCCCTTGCTGACGCTTAAATGCGACAGAACGCTCAATACTGTCACGCCCCTCCTCTTGAATCAGACGCAGGCGCTCATGCTGCTCTTCAGCAAACTCCTCATCTTCCATCTGCTCACGGAAAGCTTCGATATGATCCATAATCGCATAGATAAGCGGCCTTGTACCCGCACCATTGATCGCCGCAATTTCAAATACCGGCCCCTGCCAATCCAGCGCATCCAATACCGACTGCCTACGCTCTTCACGCTCATCATCCGGTACAAGATCAAGCTTATTCAAGACTAAAAAGCGCTGATGCCCAGCCAAGGTAGGGCTGAACATTTCCAACTCTGCCGCAATACTGACAGCCTGTGCTGCGGGATCTTCGCCATACGGCATCATATCTACAATATGCAACAACAAGCGGGTACGCATAAGATGCTTTAAGAAACGAATACCTAAACCCGCCCCCATGGCCGCACCCTCAATAAGCCCAGGTATATCTGCCACCACAAAGCTACGGTGATTTTCCAGTGAAACCACACCCAAATTAGGGGTTAAAGTCGTAAACGGGTAATTGGCCACTTTAGGTTTGGCCGCAGAAATCGCACGTATCAAGGTAGATTTACCGGCATTCGGTAAACCCAGCAGACCGACATCGGCAATAACATTTAACTCTAAACGCACTTCGCGCTGCTCACCCTCCTGGCCTGGCACAGTTTGACGTGGCGCTCTATTGGTACTGGATTTAAAATGAATATTACCCAAACCACCCTGCCCACCACGGGCAATCAATAACTGCTCACCGACCTCAGTCAAGTCACCAATCATCTCCTGCGTTTCATTATCATATGCCACCGTACCCACCGGCACCTTCAAAATCTTATCTTCACCACCCTTGCCGTAGCAATCACGCCCACTACCCGGCTCACCATTTTCACCGCTGTGCCGTGCCTTAAAACGGTAATCCGACAAGGTATTTAATGAGACATCAGCCTCCAAAATAACACTGCCGCCTCTACCGCCATCACCACCATCCGGGCCGCCACGAGGAATATATTTTTCACGGCGAAAACTCATACAGCCGTTACCACCGTTGCCGGCTTGAATATTTACTATGCTTTCATCAACAAACTTCATAGGTCACTCAGCTGTATAGATTAAGGGTTAGGGAAAAACGAATACCGCAATGACATTGCAGCACAAATAAAAAAGCCCCGCCAGTATAAATACTGGCGAGGCCCTTAATAATCCAAATGGATTAAGCGGCAACCACAGAAATATATTTACGGTTCTTAGGGCCTTTAACAACAAACTTCACAACGCCTTCAGCAGTGGCGAATAAAGTATGATCTTTACCCATGCCTACACCTGGGCCTGCGTGGAATTTAGTACCACGTTGACGAACCAGGATGTTACCTGCTAAAACCGCTTGACCGCCGAAACGCTTTACGCCAAGGCGTTTTGAGTTACTGTCGCGACCGTTATTAGTACTACCACCAGCTTTCTTATGAGCCATGAGCTACTCCTAAATTATTCCAGTTAACTATCAGTGCTTAAGCACTGATACCTGTGATCTTAATTTCAGTAAACCACTGACGGTGACCCATGCGCTTCATGTGATGCTTACGACGCTTGAATTTGATGATATGTACTTTCTTATGACGACCTTGCTCAATGATCTCAGCAGTCACTTTAGCGCCTTCAACAACAGGAGCACCAATTTTAACGTCAGCACCTTCGCCTACCATCAACACGTCAAACTCTAAAGTGTCACCGATAGCTTGTTCAATTTTTTCCAGCTTCAGCGTTTCACCTTCAACCACTCGGTGTTGCTTACCGCCGCTTACGATTACTGCGTACATATTGTTCTCCAATAGTGGCCTGCTTGCATTATGGGGGTTGAAAGGGGCAAGACCAGGCACTGACAAATTGTCAGATTTCAGGCGGCGGATTTTACGCAAACACGGCACTATTAACAAGTCTTTTATCAACATTAAAGCACTAACACGATATGCAAGGCTTCAACTTGACACAAAAGCCAGTAACACCTAGGATTTACAGCTCTTTTGGCCAGCTACTTTTGGCTTGTCTGAATCAACCATCTTCCGAAAATACTATGCAACAGATTCGCACCTTAGTCGCTGACGATTTCCAAGCCGTTAATGCAACCATTATTAAGCAGCTGCATTCTCGTGTGCCACTGGTTGAAAATATCGGTTCCTATATTACCGAAGCTGGCGGCAAACGTCTGCGTCCTTTATTAACTTTATTAGCCGCTAATGCCTGTGGCTATAAAGGTGACAAACATATAGAACTTGCCGTCATCATAGAATTTATCCATACCGCTACGTTATTACATGATGATGTGGTCGACATATCCAGCCTTAGACGTGGCCGCCCAACCGCTAATGCCAATTGGGGTAATGCACCCAGCGTATTGGTGGGAGACTTTATTTATTCTCGTTCCTTCCAGATGCTGGTTAGCCTGGGGGATATGGATATCATGGCCCTGTTATCCGATACCACCAATCAAATTGCCGAAGGCGAAGTATTGCAGCTCACCAAGGCCGGCGATGCCAGTTGTTCACGTGAAGATTATTTACAGGTGATTCGGGATAAAACCGCGATTTTATTTGCTGCGGCATTAAAAGGTGCGGCCATGATTGCCGATGCCGACGAAGACATGCAAACCGCCCTCTTTAACTACGGCATCGATTTAGGCATTGCCTTTCAGCTGGCCGATGACGTTTTGGATTATGAAGGTGATGCAGCGGTCATGGGTAAAAATGTCGGCGACGATTTAGCCGAAGGCAAACCCACCCTGCCGTTGATCTACTCCATAGAACAGGCCCAACACGGCGAAGCCGATATTATTATCGCAGCGATAGAAGAAAAATCAGCCGATAACATAAAGAATATTCTTACATTAGTGCAAGACAACGGAGCCCTGAAACATACCCGTGAATTTGCTCAATCGTATGTCGACAGCGCCAAAAGCCACTTAACACTCTTGGCTGACAGCCCCTATAAAGAAGCTTTGCTGCGTTTGGCCGAGCTGGCTTTAAATAGAACATCTTAACAGCCATTTATAACCACAACATTAAGCACTGACTTCTATGGCAGGCAAATCATCCGATCATAAACTCAGCCGTGATGACATCATCACCGCGGTTGCCGAACTCATCGCCGAACAAGGCCTTGAGAACCTCACCATGCGTAATATCGCCAAGCATGTGGGCTGCTCAGTAGGTACGCTGCCGCATTATTTTGACGGTAAAGACGATATTGTGATCGCCGCATTAAACTGGTCAAATGAACGTATTTTCAGCCGTTTAGGTAATATGGAAGTCGATGAAATTCATCTCGAAAGCCTCTACCCGCTGATCCGCATGGCGATGCCTGTTGATGGTGTTTCCGACACCGAATGGCGTGTGCGCCTGTGCTTATGGGATTATGCAGCCACCAATGAAGAGATGCGCGACACCGTCAACAAGATCAATGATTCGGTCACCGATTTACTCAAGGGCCTACTGGACCATCTGCAAAAAACCGGCGAGATTCACGCGCAGCAAGACAAAGACGCCACTGCCATGACGTTATTGCATATGTGTATAGGCGGCGGATTTAATATGCTACATACCCCGCTGGAGCAACGCGAAGGCAAATTACAGCCTTTATTTAACTATATAGAAAGTATACGCGCCTAAACTTAAGCCTGCGTTAACTCATCGTAGAGCTTTTCCATGCCTGCGGTGATTAATGCATAGGTTTCATCCACCCCCTCTTTGACCTCCCCGGTTAAAGCGCCCAAACCATCAAGAATATCCCGGGCCTCAGAAAACCCCCGCTCAATACCGACTAAAGCCTGATCAAATTTCTTTAATAAATGCTCCGAATCCGGATTTTCCAATGCAAACAAGGTCATGCTAGAGCGTACAAAGGATAAAATCCTGTCTGCCACCTTTTCAGAGCTATAATCCTCAGCAGCTAAACCATCAATGGGTTTAGCGCCATCACTTTCCAATATATCGCTAACGGTAGCTAAAATCCGTTCATTCAATAAATCTTGAACCTCCTTTTCATCAAAAGATTTGACATCCGCTTTATCCGCCCCCTCATTTAGCTGTTCAACATCAGGACTTTTAACCACCGCCCTCTGTGAACCATCCACTGGAAACCTATGTAATGGTGCTGCGGGAACGACATTTTTAGAATGAATATCCATACAAACCTCCAAATAACGTGATGAATTTATGCTCAGGGCCTAGTTAAATCTATCGGCACAACTACCTTTTTCTTAAGATAAACTTACAAATAACAATGATTCTTAATAAGACTTTATTCAACAATACAGGCCTTCTCAACTTGCCAATATCGGTATTTTACAGTACATTCTTCGCGCAATTCTTATAAGCATAATTGGAGAGCCTATAATGCCAAAAATTAATCGTTATGAAGACATCGATCAAGTAGAACGCGAAGCCAAGAAAGATTACATCGATCGTCACTCTGCTTTTGTACAGTGCGCATCAGAAGCTAAAGCTGGCGAAGCTTTTGCTGTAACTGTAAAAATTGGCGATCAATACGCACACCCAGATGACACTGATCATTACATCTCTACAGTGACTCTATACAACAAAGACAGCAAATTAGCAGAAGCTACGTTGTTTGCTGGTAGCTTAGGCGGCCAAGGCGCTAAAGGTAACACTGAAGTTACTTTTAACGTTGTATTAGAAAAAGACGCTACTTTTGTTGCTCATGCTTTCTGCACCAAACACGGTCTGTGGGAATCTGATTCTGTAGAAGTTAAAGTTGCTTAAGTTTTTTTAGCACTTTTTTCGTCTATAAAAAAACCGGCCTTGCCGGTTTTTTTATGCCTACGCTTTAACCCATAAGGTTCTAAATAAAACTGCCGCGCTAACGTGCAAGATAACAAAAACTTCATAAAAAATGAATGAAATCTAGAATTCCCCCATGCAAAAAGTCACCCTCAGAATCAAGCTCAGCAAAAGCTAAAAAATATCGCTTTTTATACCGTACAGCCAATTGTAATGGTTTTTTTATTGCGCTACATTGACCTGACTAAAACGTGATGACAGCAGCCTATAATGCATTATCTCGGCGTAGAAAAAGGGAATTCTGGAGAAGTTTATGAAACAACTAGGCAACCAAGATGCGGGTTTTGTGTATAACGAAACTCCAACCACCCCCATGCATATCGCAGGCTTGGGTATTTACGACCAATCCACCGCCCCCGGTGGCCGCCTTGGACACAAGGACATCATTAAATACGTTCAAGATCGAATTCACATGGCACCGATCTTTCGCTATAAATATGTCGAAGTGCCGTTTGGTTTAGACAAACCTTATTGGATAGATGATCCGGATTTTGATATCGAATTCCATATTCGTCATATTGCCCTGCCCCACCCCGGTGACTGGCGTCAATTATGTATTCTTATCTCACGCCTTAATTCACGTCCATTGGATTTCACCCGCCCACTGTGGGAAGCCTATGTTATCGAAGGTTTGGATAATATCGAAGGTTTACCTAAAGGCAGCTTTGCGATCATGGTAAAAGTGCATCACTCCATCGTTGATGGCGCATCGGGGCAATCTGTTTTTGCAGCCCTACATGATTTAGCCCCCGATGCAGCACCTTCTGTCCCAACGACACCGATGACGATAGACAGAAACCCGACCTCAGCAGAATTATTAGGACGCGCACTACCCAATATCATCGGCCGCCCACTGGCACAAACCGGTGCGCTTTATAGAAAAGCACCCAAGCTGATTCGCAATGCCATTCGCCTCTATAGAGGTGATTTAAAATCCGGTTGTAAATTGAAAGTGCCTGCAACCCGCTTTAATACCACATTAACCCCACACCGCGTATTTGATGGCACCTTTTTTCAACTTGATGATGTCAAATACATAAAAAACACCATCGGCCAAGGCACTACGGTGAATGATGTCATGCTGGATATCATCGCCGGAGGCATGCGTAAATATCTGCAGAAACACGATGAATTACCCGACGAATCGCTATGTGCAATGTTACCCCAAGACGTGCGCACAGATGAGACACGTAGTGATACCGGCACTAATGTAGGTGGTATATTCTCAGACCTACACACCGATATCGAAGACCCTATAGAACGTCTGTTAATGATTCATGAAAGTACCAGTCTGGCCAAGAATCTTGCGCTGGAAATGGATACAGCGTCCATTGTTCAAAACTATATGGGCGGTTTCTTTAACCCTAAAATGGGTAGACGATTCAATAGACTGCTACAAAAAACCCGGGTTCTCGAGCGCTTTGGACCTTTTGCAGCTAATACATTGGCGACCAACGTACCAGGGCCTAACTTCCCGCTTTATCATGCTGGCGCTGAAATGGTGGCATATTGGGCCATCCCTCCCATCATGGACTGCCTGGGTTTAGGCCATGCCATATTCAGCTACTGTGATCGAATCTCACTAACCGCCATGGCATGTAGGGAGATGATGCCAGATCCAGATTTCTATATTCAGTGCCTGGATGAATCCTATACGGAAATCATGGCAGCCGCTAAACAACAAGAAGCCGATAGCCAAAAAAAGGCTGATAAAGCCCCTAAAAAGCGTATCGCCCGTAAAAGCAGCAGCTCAAGCAGCAAAGAGGTGAGCAACGAAGATACCCCGACTAAACCTGCCAGAAAAAAGCGTGTCGCCAAAAAATCGTCTTCTAGCAGCAAAGCGCAAACCGAGCCCAAAACAAAAACCGAAAACAAACCGGCCATCAAAGCGGTTAACCCGGTAGAGGAAAAACCTGCCAATGATGATAAGAAACCTGATAACGGTGAAGCCAAGCAAGCCAAACTGATTTAATCATTAAATTGTTCAACTCCTATTACCAGCCGCCTAAGATAAATTCTTCAGGCGACTTTTCTTTTTAAATAAGCCTCTTCCTCAGCATAGCAAGCTCAGCTATAATCCCGCTGTTATTCAACCGTCGTATTCTCTGGAGAAGACCCTTGAACGCATTTAACGTGAATGCCGCTGATCGTGATACATTACAAAACATGCAGCAAGAATTGCAACAGCAATTTGATGCCTTAAAATCAGCTGGCCTGAATCTTGACCTGACACGTGGAAAACCCGGTTCAGAGCAACTGGATTTAAGCGATAAAATGGACGGTATTCTAAACGGTATTTACAAAAGTGAATCCGGCATCGATACACGCAATTACGGCGGCTTAGATGGCCTACCCGAAGCCAAAGCCTTATTTTCCGCAGCCTTAAACAGTCAACCTGAAAATATTCTTATTGGGGGTAACAGCAGCTTAACCCTGATGTATCAAACCATGCTATTTGCACATCTTTTTGGCTTGGATGGCCCAGGTACGGCCTGGAAAGATGAAAAAGACGTGAAGTTCCTCTGCCCCGTACCCGGTTACGACCGCCACTTCAGCATCTGTGAAGAGCTGGGTATTACCATGATACCAGTGGCTATGGACGACAACGGCCCGGTTATGGACGATGTTGAAGCCATGATCAAAGCAGACCCAGCCATCAAAGGCATGTGGTGTGTACCGCGCTTTTCCAACCCTACCGGTGTAACTTACAGCGATGAAACCGTAGATCGCATCGCCCAACTGGGTAACATTTCATCGGATAACTTCCGTGTATTCTGGGATAACGCCTACGCCTTACATATTCTGGAAAATAATGCGCCAGTCTTAGCCGCTATTTCTGCAGCGTGCGCCAAACACGGCACCGAAAACTCGGTAATTGAATTTGGCTCTACATCAAAAATCACCTTTGCTGGCGCAGGTCTTGCGTATATGTCTGCATCTACAAGCAACTTAAAGGCGATGAAAAAACATTTAGGCATTTCCTCGATTGGCCCCGATAAAGTGAATCAATTACGCCACGTGAACTTCTTTACTGACTTTGCCGGTTTAAAAAGCCATATGGATAAACATGCTGCCATCTTAAAACCCCGCTTCGATATCGTGTTAAATATTTTAAATGAATATTTTTCCGACAACGATGCACTAACATGGGCTACACCTAAAGGCGGTTATTTTGTCTCGGTAGATACCCAGCCTGGCTTAGCCAAACGAGTTGTTGCTTTAGCCGGTGAGCTAAATGTGAAATTAACCCCAGCCGGTGCCCCTTTCCCCTATGGCAAAGATCCCAGTGATAGCAATATCCGCATCGCACCCAGCTTCCCCAGTGTCGAAGAGATCGAAAAAGCGATGCAAGCTTTTGTGGTCTGCGTGAAATTAGCCAGCGTTGAAAAAGCCCTGAAATAAAACGCTGCAACACACACATTAAAGCCGGCTTGCCGGCTTTTTTATTGCCCTGATTTTAGCATGTTTCTTTTAAAATCCAGGGTTCTGGCATCACAATTGCTATATTCATTAGGAAGCGTTATGAAGCGTTATGAACAACGATTAACGACGTGAATATAAGCCCTCTAGCCCGCTTAATATCGTAGAACATGACAATTA
>JABSRQ010000103.1 GCA_013215055.1 Pseudomonadales bacterium
GATCAATTCAATCTTTTTCTCTTCGGCCCTGGCGGCATAAGATTCGGCTACCTCAAACGCCAAAGCACATAAATCAAACTCAACCGGATCAAGATCGATTTTATGGGATTCCAGTTTGGAAAAATCCAGGAGATCACTGATGATGGACATCAAATTATCACCCGATACCCGCAGCGATGACATAAGCTGGTATTGCTCATTATTCAACGGCGTATCCAGTATCAGATTGGTAATGCCCACGATGCCATTTAACGGGGTACGGATTTCATGGCTCATATTGGCCAGAAAATCTGACTTGGCCTTGTTCGCAGCTTCGGCCAAATCACGTTGATTGAGCAACTCTGCAGCTTGACGTTGTTGTTCCTCCATTGCACGTCTCACCGAATCCATCGTGAAATTGATCAGCATCTGTAACTTCTGCAGGGTGACATCATTGCTCTCGCATTCGATCTTGAAATCAAATATGCCATCCACAGCCTTACACAGCTGATTAGCAATATTATCGACTGCCTCTCGGAAATCCTGATCGTTATCTTTCTCAGCCATGTTTTATTGCGGCCATAATAATTCGATATGGCAATGATCATCGCCTTTTTTCATGCAGCAGGTTTCAGTTATCTCGGCTTGATCGCCATAATGATCCATCAAACACTGGGCCAGAGCCTTATATAATTCACAGTGATGATTAGGAGATTTATAATCGATGCTGAGCTTATTACCATCGGGGGTTAATTTAAATTTATCGTTAATCGATTGCTTTTTGTCACGGTCCTGCTCCTTTAACCCGCTGGCAAAACCATTATGAATCTTGGGTTGTCGCTCCAGAAACTCGCGGGCACTATTGGACATTTCAAACCACATAGACCAGCGTTCAAGCGCATCCTCATAAAACTTTTTCGCCAGCCCCTGCTCAGCTGCTTCCACGCTGACTCCCAGAGTTTCTACTGCAATGCTGAATAGCCGCTGCCATTGCTCATCACTGTATACCGTATCCAGACGGAACTCCGTATCAACGTCAAAACCGGCTTTCTTTAATATGCCCTCCTTGGTCTGCTGATCACACTGTGTATCCAGAAAGCCCAAAAAAATACTGTGAATTAGACCAATCATACAGCCTCCAAAAGAAAGAATGCCTATCCATTATAGACAGGCATTTTCGAAGCCACTTTATCTAAAAGTTAAAACAGGGATGAAAACACCACTGACATATCATCTGGTTATTACAGCGTTTGTTTTAATGAAAACATGCGTCTTCAACAACAACATCCATGATGTTTTTGGCCAATCTCTCTTCAGTCCTCGCCCATTACCACTCAGACTTCAACCAACTCATCTTTATGATGTAGCAAAAAAGCGTGTATATCCTCATTCACTTCGGCGGCCTTCTCTCTGAGAAACATATACCCGGAACCCGAATAGCGTTTGAAGCCTATTCCACGGCCAATACTCCATTGTTATAATTTAAAGTTTTAACAGGGGATATTGTTTGCTTTAATCAGGCAGAGGTCTCTTTATTCAAACCATTTATAACAATGAAAGGCGGAGACTGTACATAGAAATTGAACCCGTTACGCGTTAATGCTTCTTATACCTAAAGGCGCCTATTTTGAGGTTTCATTTTGTGTCCGGGCAGTCAACAACCCGGGATACTATAAAAGTGTATTAGGATCACAGGGGCGTGTAGTATCAAAAGACAGCCCGTTTGCACAGGCTTAAACTTGTTTCATACTCGTCATCGCTTAAACGATGATCCTCTATATTAAAGATAAAAACAGCGACTCCACTAGCATAAAAAAACCGCCCGACTTCAAGCTTGTGAAAAAGCCCTGGCGGCCTTTGTAAATAACACGCATGTACTAATATCGCTCCTGTCTAATGCATAAAGACTGCGGCATCGACCTCTGTCGTTCTACCCTGCCATTTTAATTTGGCCAATAAACCTGCCTTCTTGATAGCCATTTTTTTTGTTTGAACACGGGCTTGTGGGCGATAATCTGCCTGCCTGCCCAAATCACCTTCAACCACCGCTGCCGTTTTGGCTCTCAATGTTGTTCTCGGTGTTAATAGCTCCACCGGATGATCTCTACAGAAAAATGCCATGTGCAGTGACTCATCCATTAAAATTCTTAGATACTCTGAAAACACCGCATTATCGCTATACCTGGGCCAGGCTCTCAGCAGTTGATGTTGTGCCATAGTGATTAACTGCTCATTCTTATCAAAGGCCTGTAGCTGCAATAAACAGTGACTAAGGCCTACGGCCGACAGGGTCATATTTTTTGCTGATACCGATACCGAGCCCTTATTATTGATCAGTGCCAGACAGCTGAGTTCAAAGGCGCAGCCCATATAGGATGCGGCATCCCGCCACTGCTGCAAGTCCAGGTAAAAAGTGGCATTGGTCATCCATTCCGACCATTTTTTTAACATCTCATCACTCGATAATTGAGCCAGCTCGTATTGGTGCTTGGGGCATAAGAAATTCATTTCGCAGTTCCAGTTGAGAATTGATATCATTTACATTAGCGCAAATGATAATCATTCTCAAGTAAGAGTGAGGAATTATTTCTATTCGAATGAAGTAACATCGCAGCAGCAAGGCCACGAAGTGAGTCTATTTAAAGGGTGAGGCGCTTTGATGCACAATAAAAAGGTTCAGATCTAGTGACTAATGCCATGATGACAGCCCTGTCATCATGGCAAGTCATCTTCTCTTACTCTGTGCACTCAGCGACATTGTTAATCACTAAAATCGTATTGCTCTGACTTGAAAGTCTAGCGGCATCATATAAACAGACCGCTGAACTTTCCAGCAATTGCGGGCCCGCCATTCCCGGCTCATCAACATAGCCCCATGAGTTAACAGATATAATGGATCCATACCCTGCAGGATCACCATCCCCATTCATCTCCATGGGCTGTATCCAGGGGCCACCAGAACTACCGCCCGACAAACCACAACGAGAGAGCCACCAATTCACCGAGCCTATTATCGTCATATCTTCAGCACAGAACATAAAGTGAGGGTCATCACTATAGCTGTAGCCTAATGCATAGGTTATGGATTCTGTGAAGGCACGGCTAAAGTCTATAGGCAGGGGCGTACCAATATCAATATCCAGAATAGGATCATTATCCACATCCTCTACAACATAAAATGCATAATCCCAGGCAATATTATTAGGGAAGGTATTATCACTCCAGTGCTTATCAACAATGGCAAAGTCGGGAGCCCAACATCCTAAGGGATCATTGCTGCAATCGGTGTCAGTTCCAGAGGCGACTGTGCCAGCCTGATTAGGAATAAAGAGTACATTTCTTGCGAAGACTTTGAACACATCATCATAGGCACAATGAGCAGCAGTTAAGATCAATGAACGGCCATTCACGTAATCACTTACAACACTGCCTGAACAAACATAGGCCGACCAAATCAGCTTTCTACCTCGTTGCCTAGAAGGCATTTCAAAATAAATTCTACCGGCCGCTGTTTGCACAGCACCCTCAAAGCTCCATTCGCTGTTTTCGACAACCGTGCCTGAGTCAGTATCAGTATCGGTTCCTGTATCAGTACCAGTTCCGGTATCGGTTCCTGTGTCCGTTGCAGTGCCAGTTCCGGTATCCACAGTGAACGCATACTGGCTAGAAGTGCTGCGGTTACCGCCCCCCTTGGCCCTATCTTTTGCTTCTATCCACCAATACCAATGCCCATCACTAAAACCTTGAATATCAACAGACCATTCATCCCCCACACTGTTATTAGCGGTGAACTTCTGCACCGCACCACTGGGGTATTGAAAATAGAAATCGACATTGCGCAAGCCACTGTCATCATAAATCGTTGCAGAAAAAGTTTCATTGCCGCCTATTGTCACCTCATCGCTGGGCTGCATGGCACTTATATCAGGCGCGGTAGTATCTCTTGCGGTAGTGCCACGACTGAGTTTATCGCTGCCACGGCTAAGTTGATGACCGTCATAACTGGAAAACCTCCCCTGGCTATCACGTAAAAAAGCCTGTCCCTGTTTATTGATACGTAAATCTCTAGGAATCGCCTGTTGCTGCCTGGATTTATTCCAATGTTGAAAAACAGCCGTTTTATCCACCTTCAAGATTTTACTTTCTGCAGCACTGGCTTGGGAAAAGAAGAGAAAGAGCCCAAATATTAATATAATAAGAATGAGATGAGCATGTCTTTCGTGGTGGTGGTGATGGTGATGAAGATGAAGATGAACCATAGACAGGACCTTTAACTCGAGTAGGTTACAACCAGATAGACTCCCTTTTAAATGGTGTTGTTTATTTGCATTAGACATACTGTATTTAAAGTATATCTCAGCCACAAATAGACACTGATCTTTCTAAGCTAGGTTTTAGTTTTATTTACGCTATAAAAAAATCTTTTTAAAAGGGAAATGAATATACAACCTCGTGCAATGCGAATCTTTTCAGGAACAGTTTATAAGCTTTGATGCGAGCTATACTTAAGGGCGATATATTTTCCTTATCAGAGCCTTATGGAATGTATTAAACGCAGCTGTTTATGTATTTTTAGCGTTAAGCAACTCATAGCTAAACAACACTTCCGGACCACGATTTTATCTTATTGGCTGCTGTTCGCCATGAGCCTGTTGTGCGCCTTCCCCTTCCCTGTAACAGCACAAGAAGAACCACCGGAAAACATTCGTGCGCTGTATATTAATTATTGGCAGAACAGTCAAACGGCCTATAAACAGCAACTGCTAGCTCAGATAGAAAAAAACAACATCAATGCGTTAGTGATCGATATCAAAAATGAATACGGTCAGCTCGCCTATATCAGCGACATTGCCCTGGCAGAAGAGATAGGCGCTTATAAACAGGCTTATATTCGAGATGCCAAACCGTTTCTAAAACCCTATAAACAAGCCGGCCTTTATTTAATCGCAAGAATCCCGGTGTTTAAAGATGATTTACTGGCTAGAAAAAGACCTGATTTGGCAATATTAAAAGCCGACAAAAGTCTTTGGAAAGATCAACAGCATCTGGCCTGGACAGATCCTTTTTTTGATGAGGTCAGGCAATACCATCTGCAGATTGTACAATCTGCGGTGACCATGGGCTTTGATGAAGTACATCTGGATTATATACGTTTTCCAGGAGTCAACGGTTTGCAATTTAATCAGCCCAATACACAGGCTAATCGTGTTCAGGCCATCAGTGATTTATTAAAAATGCTGAAAAAAGAACTGGAAGAAACCGGTGTCAAACTTTCAATAGCAACCTATGGCTATGTCTGCTGGAATCGTAATGACACCTATATTGGCCATCAAATACAGGCGTTGGTTCCCCTTGTGGATGTGATCGCCCCGATGTTATATCCCTCCAGTTTTCAGCTAGGCATACCCGGCCATAGAAATTCAGTTGAAAGCCCCTACGCCATCGTTTTTAAAAGCCTCAAACACTGTGCCAAGCAGGCGAATATTTCCCCTTCAAAATTTCGGCCCTGGTTACAGGCTTTTAAAGATTATGGCTTCGATAAACGCGTTTTTAACAAGGCTTTAATTCAAGCACAAATTAAAGCGGCCGATGACACCAACAGCAACGGCTGGATGTTATGGAACCCGGCTAGCCGCTATAAACACTTCTTTAGCCCAGAAGAATAAAGCCCCTATCCACAAGGTCTAGCTTACAGTGACATCAATTCAGCAGTTTTTTTTAGCCGGTAGGCTATTCGACCGGCAATCCTCCCTGGTTAAAACTGAAGATTTCAACCAGGGAATCTTGTTAGATTTAATCAGGCAGAGGGCTCTTTATTCAAACCATTTATAACAATGAAAACCTCACATGGCACAGTGAGATTGAACCATTTACCCGTTAATGCTTCTTATATCTTTTTCTGATGAAGCTGTTTTAACCCATTTAGTGGAAGTGGCAGAAGCCGCTGATTGACTGACGTCCCCCTGCGTATTTATCAACACATAAATGCCATGCTTTTCGACTAACCTAGTGAAATAGGCATACTCAGCATTATTATCTGCGATGCCGAACCTTAAAATTCTACCGGCGCAGCACCTGGATTACTGCACAGAAGAGAGTGTTTTGATCTGTATTTATGCTACCGGTCGGCTGTCGTTTAAAGCTGTGGAGAGCACGTTTATAAACGTATTTTCAATGAAAATGCAGCAGTCAGGCGGTTTTCAATATCGATATCAAAGCTGTTGCCCCCTTGATCCTTAAACTGATATTCCTGGTTAAATAATTGGCCAATTTCAAAGCCACACCACAGGCGTTTACTGACTTTACGCTCTAGACCCACCACGCCCTGATAGCCGATGGCAACAAAATCAACGGAGCCCTCTGCATCAAAACCGGCCTCCAAGGGCACCACATTGCTGACATTCCACTGACTACCTATCGGTTTCAGGTAGCTGTAAAAAATCCACTCTGGATTAAACTGGTAGCTAAGTCCCATCGCTGGGAAGGTGATGGAGAACACAAAATTTTCGGAAGGATGATAGATAGCACCCAGTAACGGGTAAAAACGTGGCTCACCAAACTGACGCCCGGCCCCCAGACCCATCAGATAATCCCAGTCATCCGAAGCATGGTAGAGTGAGGTATAACGCGCAGTTAATCCTAAGTCATCGCTGCTGATGCTGTCCAGGTCACTGTAAATGCCAGGCTCCAGCAGGTAGACATGAGTCCACTTGTCACGGCGCTGAATATACTCCATGCTCACCGCCAGATTATGTAATTCCTGGGTGCCTATCTGGGGTTCACTGACATCGATTTCGCGGTATTCATAGCGCAGACGATAGAGTAATACATCATCACCGACGTCTTGCTTGGCAAAGATACTTTTCAGTTCGAAGGCGGTGGATTGCACCTGAATATCATTTTCAACATCCGTGTCCACATCGGCCTTGGCCGCATGGGTGAGTTTAATCTCGGCGATGTTACGGCTTAAAGCCTGGCTTTCTACAGCCAGTAAACACAAACAGGCAATGACATTACAGCTTATCAAGTTTAAAAATTTAACCATGGCTAACAATATCCAACTAACTTGGGGCATCGAGGGGTGGAAATGGTGGCGCATAAACCAGGGCGCAGGCAATGACAGCCTCTAATAACAATGTAGTACAGGGATGACTATCCGGAGCTTCGAGTAAAGAAGGCGGCGTTTTATCCCCGCCACTCATTTCATCAATACTCCAGTAATTTACAGAAACTTTCGCCCAGTAACTGTTTCATATTTACACCGGTAGACGCTTCCAGCTCTTCTATGCGCTTAAGTGTTTTCTCTTTCACCTCAGGCGTACGTGCCGGTACGCTGAAAAGATAGGCAATCACCATCCTGAACTTCGGATCTTTGAAGGCTGCCATCCAGCTCTTCTCCAGCTTATCCTGAGAGCTTAAATCAACTTTTTTGGCTATATAATCCCTTACTGCTCCCTGAAACGCATCCTGAAAAGTATCCTTGGTCGGGTAATAACGCTGAATGGCCCCCAGAGACATCTTTGTCCGGTCCTGTAAGGCGCGGTAGTCCACCGCCTGCCAACCTTCTTCGAGAAAGGTATTCACAATGGCCTCGCTAATCTTTCTATGGGTTTCTTCGGCCTGCAGTTGCCGGTATGTCTTTTCTTCCGTCATAAGAACTCCGTTATCATAACTTCATTATATACAGTTTTTGATACGAAAAGTTTTGTACTGTTTAAAATATCAGGAAAACCTGATTCTGATGAAGCATACTCCCTGTGCATTTGGTAAGCGTGTTATGCATCGATAAAATTTTCTTTAATGATTCCATGCATAAAAAAACAGGCCTATGAACGTAGAGACTACGCCGTTATAAAATAACCCGGAACCAGGCCGGCTCACTATCCTAGCCCTAGCCTTCTTCACCGGAGAACGCCCCATGGAGATGCATGGCCCTGTACCGATGTTTGACTGACTACAACGCTTGTCTTCTCAGCCGCCATCAGGATAGACCTGACACAATCCGATTGCTAACAACCACACGGTATTCAGATTACAGTCTAAGCGGTATTTTCAGACTTTTATTTGCCTGAATAATAGGTGTCGTGCCAACGACCCTGCCGTTCACTATCATCTCATATTGCCTGGCTGTATTACCGTGGGTAATCGTGTTTTGAATCATGACATGGCTTCCGCCCGTCATCTTTTTGATGCCCACTGGCGACAAAGAAACGGCATACGACTCCAGGGAGAAACTTAATAAAAATAGCGCGAAGATTGTGCAGAGACAATATCTAAGCTTCGCAGCACTTTGTGCATTCGCTAATTTAAGTTCATTGACAATATTCATTTCAACACCGCGTATGTTTGCTTACGGTATTAGTGTTCCAAGCTAAATAAAAGTTCAATACTTTTAAGAAGTTAATTATTTGAATTTATTTTTTTGCGATTATTAAGCATAAAAAAAGTCATTACTGCCGTCTAATAACAGGTCAATGAGAGGGTTAACCGCCAGCGATCACCAGGTCGTTTCTTTAATTGATGAAAGGCATTTCCCCATTTTGGTGCATAGTGAACAACCCTTCGATTCAGCCTACTGTGATCTACCTCAATGCCACGCTTTGATTAAAAAATTATTATTCATTTTTGTGGTTTGAGTATCAGTGGCAAGTTGCAGATTTTTTTCACCATCAACATAGGCAGCGCATAGTTCACTTTCTCTTCATCGATCCAATAATCCGGGTAGCGCTGCAACAAGAGGCTTAAAGCCTGCTCTAACTCCATCTTAGCCAATAACGCGCCGGTACAATAATGAGCACCATGGCCGAAGGTCAGATGTTCATGATTATTACCACGTTCAGTATCGAACTGAGCCGGACATGAAAATTTTTCCACATCATGATTCGCCGCGGTACGATCCAGCAATACGGTTTGGCCTTTTTTTATAACATGACCTTTAAATTCAATAGTTTCTTTGGCCTGGCGCATGGACCACGTGGCTAGAGGGCCACCCTGGAAACGTAATAACTCATCGACAAAATCGGCTATTTTATCGGGCTGATCAGATAACTTACTACGCAGCTCAGGGTCTTTCCACAAACGATAAATCGCATCCGATAAAAATCGGGCGGTGGTTTGGTGGCCGGCAAATAATAAAAAGATGCAACTGGCCGTAGCCTCCTCCATGTTAATCAATTTTTTGTCGACGGCCTCTCCCAGTACCGACAGTAAGTCTTCGCCGGGTTCTTGCTGTTTAAATAATAATTGCTCTGCACAATAGGCTTGCATCTGCAGGTAGGCATCCTGAGCATCCTTGTGACAAACATAATCATAAGGCAAGAAGATCTGGCTTATTCGAGCAGACCACTCGGTGAAGCGTTGACGCTCTGATATCGGCACACCTAACATCTCGGCGATGACCATTACCGGCAGAGGATAGGAGAAATTATCCAGCATATTCTGGCTCTGATCTTCGGCTATATCATCCAGTAATTCATTGGCTATTTGCATCACACGGGGTTTCAGCGCATTAACCACCTTGCGGGTAAAATAGCGGCGCAATACCTGTTGAATACGTCGGTGACGTTCGCTGGGCAAATATGAAAACCATAAACCCATGCCGTCGCGAATCGGCTGCAGTTCTTTTCTCTCGTGCTCTGGAGGCTGTATACCCATATTCGAATTTAATAAGATAGGCTGCAGCCGTGCATCCTTAAAAAGAGTACAAACATCATCGTAGCGAGTCACGATCCAGCTTTGTAACTGCGGATGATCCAACCAGTAGACGGGATTGTTTGCACGTAATGCCTGCAATATTGGCAATGGATTCTCAGCAAAGGCTGCGGTAAACAAGTCTGGATATTTCTCTGGCATGGACGCGTCTTTTACTCAGATAATGTATCGCCCTATGTTAGCGATAAAAGAACGACAAACAAAGAGAGTCATTTAAATCAATCTAACAATTTCTATCTGATTATTAGCCGTCTTGTGACACCGTTTTATGGTACGTTAACGGCATCAGACACCACTAACAGCTATGGATAGTGAACATATTATGACCGTGATGCTTAGCGAAATTGTATCTAAAAATGCCCAGGAACAGGCACAAGAGCCGGCATTTATCCTCCATGATTCCGCAGTTTCACTAGCAATAAGCTGGCTGCAATATGATCGCAGCTCTTCCCTGCTTGCCTTAAAACTTGCCGAATTATCACTGGCCCAAGGTGCAGTCGTCGCGGTTTTGTTGGCCGATGGGCCACTTAGCCACATCGCGTTTCTGGCCTGTGAAAAGGCCGGATTGATTGCTCTTGGGCTATCACCACGCGCAGGTCAACAGGAGTTTTGTCATTTAATGCAGCATGCCCAGGCCTCGGCGATCATTACCCATGAACAGCATGATGGCATATCCAGCCAGCAACGCTGTGACTGGCTTGCCGCGCAAAAAATCATCCCGGTTATTTTTCCTGAAGCATTCAGCGATATTAGAGTCATGTTAGAAGCCGCGGATTCGGCCCTGGCCGAGCCACAAACACTGGATGATTTGCACCCTTTGCGCCTGCGTGATCCACAGCAGATGTTCCTTATCAACTCCACGTCCGGCACCACGGGACTGCCTAAATGTGTCATACAAAATCAAAGCCGCTGGTTCTATTTCCATTCACTGGTGCTTGAAACCGCAGAGCTTGGCCATGATGACGTCATCATGAGCCTATTACCCGCTGCCGTGGGTTTTGGCCTATGGACCAGCCATTTTACTCCGGCAATAATGGGAGCCAGCACCGTATTGTTGCCCAAATTCGATGTGGAAGAGACGCTGGACGCCATAGAAAAACACGGTGTCACGGTGCTTGCTGCCGTCAGCACACAGTTCATCATGCTGCTGAACAGCCCCAGTTTTTCACAACGGGATTTCTCTTCATTACGCATCCTATATACCGGCGGTGAGCGTGTGCCCTATGAAAGGGCCAAGGCTTTTGAAGATCAAACCGCCGCCAAGGTCCTGCAATTTTACGGTTCCAATGAAACCGGGGCTCTGAGCTGTACCACGATTCACGACAGCCAGGAAAAACGCCTGACAACAGCTGGGCGCCCCATTCCCGCCATGCAGCTGCAACTACTGGATAATGATGGCAACGATGTCACATCGACGGGTTTTGGTCAGCCCATCTGTAAAGGCCCGGCCCTGAGCCTGGGTTATTATCGGGACGATAGAGCCAATCAATCGCTTTATCATGATAATGGTGCCATAAAAACCGGAGATCTGGCGCAGATCGATGACGAAGGATATCTGAGTGTCTGTGGCAGACAGGGGGACTTTATTATTCGTGGGGGGAAAAACATCAGCGGCCCGGCGGTGGAAGAAGCCTGCCTGTTACATCCCTCGATACAGCAGGCAGCTGTTGTTGCCATGGCTGATGAAATCTTTGGTGAACGGGTCTGTTTGTTTGCCGTACTGCATGATGGCAGTCAACTGACATTAGCCATGTTGCTTAAATTCTTAGCCGATAATGGCTGCAGCAAAGAAAACTTTCCGGAACGATTGGAGTTATTAACACAGCTACCTCAATCCTCGGGAGGAAAAGTCTCTAAAGCCGAACTGAAAAAAATTCTCGATGCACTATTAAGCAATGAAGCTTTATCAATCGAATAAATTTCTCAATCACAACAGCAGTATTTAAATCGAGAAAGGCCTGGCTATGTTTATTTATGCCGTTATCGACAAGACCTAAACGACCTAAGAAAAACCTCATCGATAAAGAAGCTGTATTAGCAGGAGTATTCAATAATATCCTAGGCCTTAACTGCAATTTGAGCTTGAAATCGAAGCTGGGTTTTGTCTATGGCCATACTCCAAGCCATGGATAACCTGTTGGGCTATATCGTTCTATTAAATAATATTAGAGCAAGTGAGGCTCTAACATTCAAGAAAAATGTCTAAGGATAATAAGCTAGGAAAAACATCTCTAAAGCGATTGAATTAGAGGGATTGAAACGGGCTATGGTCATTATTGCTATTGCGGAAACTGACGACTAACACAGCAATAATGAACCATAGCGCAAGGGTTAAGCCTGGTATACCCAAGCTAAAAAATTTTTAGAATCTTTGACATTGGAAAACTGGAATAACTTAGATCCTGCTTGATCCTTAACAACTATATTAAGCTTGTTAACAGAAATTGAGCGCACAGGCGAAGTAATGGAATAAACGGTACCGTCATAAGTATATGACATAATAAAACTCTTTTATTTTGCGTAAAAACGCATGAACAAGAAAAGCCATTTTATTGTGTGATCGTAATTTATAAGAATATAACTAACAATATTTAACGAGGTAATAGCTCGAAGTATCAGACAACAATTAAGCTTAATATTTTTTGGTGATGACTGACTAGAAGGGGAAAGGCAACACGGATCAACTATGATGATGATCAGTTAAATAAACGAGGAAGAATAATTAACAAAAAATACTCTATAGATGTTTTCATGCTTTGTAAATGCCTAATTTCATTTTAAAAAAGTTAATCCGCTACCCTTCACTGCTTCAGCCCAGTTGTTGTCAGGTCATAGGCGAGGCCTACACAGTTTTAGTTCAGAATTTTTTTTCCAGGCTTTCCAAGAATATAATCTCTTACTTCAAAACTCATAGCGGCCAAATAAACTCCCCCCTCAAAATAACGCTCTGGTATTTCCGCAATATTTAATGAAACATGGCCATAAAAAACTACGGACTGTCATAAACTGGCTCCAGAATAATAGGGGCTAAAGATCCTGCACCGGCAGTAACGATGTCACAGCCATCACTTAACCTTTTATCAGATAAGTTACGCCAAGCATTCACTAGATATTGTAGTAGCGTAGATATTAACTTCATCATCGAAGTTATCGCTAGAAATATGCCCGCCCCTATTCCTTTTGGGCGCGAGTCGAGCTGGAGGGTGTGTTTGGTGCATCAGGTACACAAGCTGCAAAAAATACGCTGCTCGCCACTATCGCTAAAAATTTACTTTTTTCAGGTGATTACCGTATCAATTTATTTATTTTAAGGATAAAAATTATACAACAAGCAAGCAAAGCAGATTTAGACCGCTTCAACCTCGTTGCAGGCTGCCGATTAAGCTAAGCGGTATTAATCTCTATGCCTGCTCATGACACATCACCGGTCTCCATACTAACGATAACCATTAGACTTAAATTGTTATCTCGGAAGGACGCTTTATGTCAGAAGCAGGCATAAGGAGATGATCGTACAGAGAGAAAAACGGCTAAAAGCGGCCCTTCAACGCTTTTAGCATCGGAGCAGCGTCAGCTGACACCCGGTTCCTAAACTGATTAAATAATTTTCCAACTAATGGTGCGATGCTATATGGGGGCTAGCACTTCCAAATGTCAGATCTGCGCAACCTTCAGTTTATTTTTGTCATCAGCGACAGTTTTTTGTCTATCAGGGTCTGGGAAATATTGAAAGGTATCAACCCATTCAGAAAACGCCTTAATAGCTTGATCCGTCTCATGTGGATAGTAATCCTGTTCCTGCGGTTTGCGATTACTCCAAACGGCTTCATCCTCTCGTGTGGCATTCCAAGAAAAGAATGCGCTAACAAGATCCTGGAACTTTTTAAGCGGATTTAGCGTACGCTTACCAAGACCAATCTGCGTGAACTGACAATGTTTGCCATCAATGACAGTAAGAAAGTTTCCAAGATAAGCAAGATTACTCCCAGTTTTCGATATAAGGAAATCATTCAAAGGACCGTCATATAAAGTCGTGATTTCAGCGGTATCACCTTTTGCAAGTGTAGCAAGCGGTTGTGTTAATTCAGCGCCCATTTTGCAGGTTGCCTTGTGCCCTTCAGCTTTAAAGTTACCTTCTAGCGATACCTTGCCAAACATAGCGTGTGTAAATTCAAAATGACGAGGATCAACACCGTTATTTTGCGGTACGCTAGGATGATGAAGCTCCAATTTACGGCCATGACGCCATAAGATGTCAGGATATTCTTCTTCGTTGATAAACTGCGGATGTTCCCATTGGGGCTCAACACCCGGCTCATCAAACCAGCCAAATACTAGTTCGCCGTTTTCTTCTATCGGGTAAGAACGAATGGATTTAAACTTGGCATTCCTGCAAGCGCCATCGCCCTTGAACATACGACCATGCATTGGGCATTGGATATCATCGCTAATCACCTTGCCGGTTGCCATGTTTGTACCGAAATGAGAACAGTAAGGCTCAATCATATTGAGCTTGCCCGATTCGGAGCGAAATAGCAGGCAATCTTCATTCATATATTTGCGCGTCTTGATTTTCCCTTTAGGAAAAGCACTGGAAAAACCAAGAAACATCCAGCCCCGAAAATACTTTTTCTCTGCCTCTAACCACTTGTTTCCCATGTCATTCCCCTCTTAATCAGTCAATATATCAGGTGAAAATCAAAGACACTTTTATACTTGTATAAAACCATAATAAGTGATAAATGAAGGTAATCAAGTTTTGCGAGGGACACTCATCTGATCAGAGACTTCGATAGTTATAGCCTCAATGGTTATGGCGATTGGTTTTTACCGTCACAAGATGAATTAAAAGAACTCTCTTCGCAAAAAGACATTGTGGCTGGTTTTGCCAGCTACTATTGGAGTTCGTCTGAGGTCAATGCTTACGGCGCTTGGTTTGAGGTCTTCTTTGGAGCCGGTCCGGACTTAGGCGATAAGCCCTTTCCGCTAAGAGTGCGTGCTGTTCGGGCTTTTTAACAATTTTATTTTACCGCGTAACGGTCGATTTTTTGAACGAAGAACGGTGCCTTTTTAGGTGCCGTTTTTTATTTTCAAAATACTGCTCAGAGTATTCTAGTCGGTACAAAGATGACTGATTTTCTAAATATTGTTAGTAGAATGTACATGACGAGAGGACTGCAGTTGACACAAAGCGCCCTTCCAAAATCACCATTCCAATCTAACCATTATCGTTAGTATGGAGGCAGCTTATGTGTCATCTTCAGCTATTGAATAGGCAATAAAAAGCCCCTGTGAAGGGGCTTATAAACATGCTAACCCGTAAGGCTAGAGACCTTGCACCGTGACCGGTATATTGGAATCTGTCGTTGTACTATTACCTAACTGCCCAATGCTATTGTAACCCCAGCATTCCAGTGATCCATCTTCAATCGAGGCACAAGCTAAATATGTTCCACCATCGATAGCTAACTTATTGGATGCGCTAGTCACCACAACTGGCACATTGGAGTCCGTAATTGTTCCATCACCTAAGCCCCCATGGGCATTGTAACCCCAGCATGCCACGTTTTGATCAGCCTGTAGTACGCAGAAGCTGTAATTTTGATTGGCTATTTTCACCGCATTATTTAATCCGCTCACGGTTACAGGTGATATTGAATTCGACTTTGTGCCATTGCCTAACTGCCCTTGGGCATTGTAACCCCAGCATTTCACCGTGCCATCGGTCAGAATGACACAGCTAGAATCTCCTGTGCTGATGGCCTTAATGCCGCCCAGACCTGCAACCACAACTGGTACCGATGAGTTATTGGTCGTGCCATCACCTAACTGCCCAGCGGAATTTTTGCCCCAGCATTTCACCGTGCGATCTACCAGCAACGCGCAACTATGCTGGTGCCCTGCAGCAACCTGCGTGGTTATCCGACAGGCCACATTGATATCCACCACATCGGCGCTTGCCATCACCGCGTTATTATTGGCGGTGGAAAATTCACAAGTGTAACCCATAGGTAATCCGATGATCCGCACATCATAAGCATCGGTTTCGCTAAATTCTGTGGTGAAATTATAGCTGGCATCATCTGTTAGAAGGACGGTTTCAGCACCGTTTAGCTGTAACGATAAATTGCCAAACGAGCCGCTTACCCCCGTCACATTTCCACCTATGGTATAAGTTGAATCTGTACCTCCCCCCGTGTCTGGCACTTTTGTGTCAGGAAGACAGCCAGAAAAAATAAATGCAGTCGCAGCAACTAGCGGTAAATAACGTTTCATCGGAAATTGTCCGTAGGTTTATATTTTTGGAATTTAAACAACGGGAGTGCATGCGAGGAAGACAACATCCATATCATCGGTTCAAACATCCTGTTTTTTAATCGGTAAGAATATTAGCCAAGTTAAGGACAGTTGGCAAATAGCTGTTTTGCCATTATTTCCGGTACTTTTATTTCAGTAGTTATAGTGGGACAAAAATTGCTTAGGCTCGTTTCAAATCGACCAATAAACATCTGGATAACAGCTGGAGTTGACACATTAGAGCCTAAGCTGGTCCATTCGTAGTAACAACTAACAGGATTTATATGTTCGGAATTCGGTTAGGACTCCAAAGTGTCAAAGCCGGCCGTTGCTGACGCGAAATAAGCCCAACATTTAGCGGTGCAATAAGTGAACACACTGGTATTTTGTCCGTTGCTTAGAAACTGATTACTACATTGTGTCACCATCGATTACGCCTGGACAAACTTGGTTTAATATAGCTTGACCGGAATTTTCATTGGCGCTGTATAGACCTTCAGCCTCCAAGGTTAAATGCTCGGGCTGAGGAAAATTTGCCAATGCCACAGAACCAATAGGCCTATCTTGGCCATTGCTGAAACTGGCAATAATATCGCCGCAACTGTCAATTTCCATGCCATTCAGACGCCCTGTCGCATAACCATCCTGATGAATTTTACTCAGGTTAAAACTACTGCTACTTAGGTCGACGCCACTCAAATCAATTTGCAGATCTAGCGGTGCTGCCCCCCCTGACATATTTATCGAATCAATCCGATGAATACTGTCGATAGCAAAGGGGATCCCGCCTCTGATAATAAATTCGAGCAGATAAGGGCCTAGAATTTTCTGCTTTTCACCGCTAGCAATAACATAAAATACCTGCCATTGATTTTCGTTGCTGGTTTTAATGAAAAAGGGATGAAAACTATGTGACTGGCCAAAAGAATCGAAGATGAGCATCTCCGTTGAATAGCTGGAACTATTGTCATTGCCTGGGTCGAAAGGGCTGATGCCGATCACCTCCGCCTCCACATTTAAATTAATCGACAATGTTATAGCCCTTGTCGCACTGGGAGGGTTGGCCGTGGTGAGAATCTGCACATCACTTAACACCTGCGAAAAAGAGCCGTCGGCCAACGGCGGGAAAGCCTGTAGGCGATGGCCAAATGTGTTCATCAAAAATCCATCCCTATCGGTAATAAAAATGCCTTCTTTTTGATAAAAATTTTGTTCCTGTGACTCAGTAACAAGATAGCGTCCATCTTTCACCGCGAGATCCAATGTATCATCGATGCCTACATTGTTGCTTTCAGCTAAAGCGATGAGGCCAAAGTCTGAGGTGCCGGCCTCACCAGTTCTTGGCGTACCAGCATCAAACGTTTCAAGCCAGCTGCAATCTTGGGCTTTCTCTAAAGACTGGGTGTTTGGAAATTGTGTCAAAACGATTTTCCCGTAGGACTTTTTTTCATCATCGATAATATTGTAGATGCGGCCAATATCATCAATTGCAATGCTGCTTAAATCGCCGATGAAATCCTCGCTGTTAACATCATTCAGTGTGCCAGATGCAAATCCGCCAGTACTCAGAGGCGAGCTGACCTGCAACCTTAAACCGTGTTGGTTGACGATATCGCCGTCAGCAGCTAGTCCAAACAGCCCCATGCGTGAATAGCTGATTGTGTTGTCGTCACCTCGAAGCGTTAAAAAACCTTCGCCATTGACCGAAATCGATAGGCTGTGATCAAATAAGCCTAATCCCGCAGGTGTATCCGCATCGCTTATGCTCTGCCCATCAAGATCGCAGCTGAAGTCTATTATGGATCTGGCAGTCATATTGCTGGTTGATGCGCTGGAATTATTCTCGTGCAAACAGGCGGATAAAAACAGTGGTATGAGAAAAGTCATTAAACCCAAGTATTTTTTTGTTTGCTGATTTTTAAAAGGCATACTTAATAAATCAGATAAATACATCCCAACTCCCTTTGGTATATTTGTAATATGTTAAATAGGATAGCAAAGAATATTAAATGTATAGCTTAGGATACCTTGGTATTAAACCAGCCTAAGGGAAGGAGGTCAGAAGGGAGTAAGTTAGCCATTAGGAATGGTCGATTTTTATCGTTTCGTTCAAGTGTTGCATTTAACTTGCCGTTGCAACGGCTAACAGCTGGTTTTAACACTTTGGAGTCCTAACCGAATACCGAGCATATCAATCCTGTTAGTTGTTACTACGAATGCTCCAGCTTAGGCTCTAATGAGTCATAACCGGGCATTGAGCAATTTAGTCGAACGCCATTTTTTCTCTAAAGCAGCCATTAACGCCTTTGTAACGGGAATTTTTTGTGTAGTGTAGTTTTGCGGTAAAGTGGCGAAGCCATCGCAAAACGGAGTGTAGCAAAAAATGTCCTGTTCACAGATTTGTTAGGCATTTAAACTAGCCAGTAAGGCTATAAATGCAGCCCCCTGAGATGCGTATGTAATCGCTGCACCTGCCTGTCTTAAAACTGGCTTTTTACATAGCATTCCATATGCATGAATTAATCGTGAAATGGTAAAAATAACAACCAGAATCGGCAGCGTAACACTCGCTGGATTTGTAAA
>JABSRQ010000104.1 GCA_013215055.1 Pseudomonadales bacterium
CAGACTTTAACGAGGAATATAATTGTCTCCAATGCAGGGATTGCAATAACTAATATGAATCCAAAAGAGGGGCAAACTGTGCGAGGCGTTTACAACTTCTCAGCAGAAGTGTTTGATCCTGTTGGTATCAAATCTGTGGTATTTGAGATGGATAATTATATTCAACTAGCGCCAAATGGACTGGAATCGCCATTAAAAATAGTTGATACCACTGTTACATTGGCAAAAGACGGACACCATCATTTTGAAATTACGGCCACAAATTCTGTAGATATAAGTGTTTCAAAAAATATAAAGTTTTATGTAGATAATACTGCGCCTAACTTTAATTGGTCTTTGGCGAATAACTCGTACATCACAAGTGGGTATGATTTCAATACTGAAACTACTGATAATTTAGGGTTGGCTTCTGCGAAACTGTATCTCGATGGTGAATTACTGAAGGATTTTAATCTTAACGGCACTGCAACTTCAATATCAGCAGAATATTATTTAAATCCTCTTTCGTTCAGTGAGGGAGAGCATAATCTAACTTATGAAGTATTTGATAATGCTGGTGGTAGTAAGTCTGTTACAAGAACGGTTTATATTGACTATCTGCATCCACAGGTTGCAATCACCTCTACTGGTGGTGGTTACATCACATCAAGTTTCCCCATTAATTTCTCAGCATCGGATACTAATGGTGTTAAGAGTATCAAAGTATTGATTAACGGGGCAAATGCCAGTGGTAATTTAGGCGCAAACACTACCAAATTCACGGTTAACCCTAGTAGTTTCTCTGAGGGATCAAAAACTATAAAAGTTGTTGTCACTGATATGGCAGGAAAAACATCGGAGTCATCAATTTCCAAAGACTTTAGGCATAAAGCACCGTCATTATCTTCACCCTATACTTCAGGAAGCGCCTATAGCTATTACGTAAAGTGGAACCTATCTAATGTTGATGCTAATGAGGGATTATCACTGAGCGTTGTTCAGGTCAGTTGTACCGGCCAAAAAAATGACGGATATGGAACAATTACAAGAACGTGTAAGAAACCTAAAGTAACAAAGGAGGGATCATCAAAACTGACAACGGATGTAATTACAAAAACAACAGAAGGACTTGAAGGTGGGCTTTGTAATTTAAAGGGGGTGTTTGATTTAAAAGTTGTTGATCCTTTTGGTTTTACGAAAACTTCAAGGTTCAATGCTTCATATTGTTATTAAAAATAGAATTGATTAATAGCGGCTTAGGCCGATTTTTTCACAGCTGTATTTATGGTTTCTTTATGTCTTTTTACTTTCTAAAGTAGACAATTTACAGACATAAAATAAACGACCGTTTTTACCTAAATCCTCGAAGGTCCCCATGTTTTTGTGTGGGGTAAGAGCGTATCTCTAGCTTCAATTATTTTTGTACACACCTGATGCCTCTATAGGCATATTACCGGAGCCATCATCTAAATAGGGCGGTGGAGTACGGCTACTTGGTGCCTAAGATTTATACCTGCTCACGGTAAGCAACTAGAATGTGAAATTCAGTATAAACGGCTGCATATGAAACCGTTTATGCTAATGTCTTTAACAGCCTACTCAAAGTTGCAAAGTTGCAAAGTTGCATTTTTGAATGCGCAGTTTAACGATATTTGTTAGTCTGCGTACGCATTTAATTATTAAGGAAAAGAGTTATGAATGTATTTACGTTTACAGGTTTTATGCGGTATCTCGTGTATATGGTTCTGTCATTTAACTGCATGTTTTCATCAGTGAGTTCTCATGCGGGAAAAGAAGATCTTCCTGATTTTTACGGAACAGAGAGTGCTGATAAAAAAGAAATAGGTTCGGCGTTTAAAAAGCTTATTGATATTGTTATTTATGTGGCTGGAGGTGCAATGGCGCTTGGAATGGCAATAGGATTACTTATGCTTGCTCCTTTTGTTGGGCAGCCAAAAATGGGCATTCAAGCGATTAAAGGGTCTGCGATTGGAATGGCAGGAGTGCTTTTCTTTTGGAGCATTGTTGCACTGTTTAGCTCAATACAAGGTTAATGATGTATAGCTTTGAGGGACGAATTAAGCAGCCGCAAACATTTGGCGTTCCAAGTGTCACTTTCTTTTGTGGTGCTGTTGGGGTCGGGGCTTTATTTTTATTCCTATTGACCCCTGTATTCATTGCTAAAGCTATGTGTTTTTTGGTCGGGGTTGCCTTGATCGCTGTAGCATACTCCGAATGGGTAGATCGAGAGAACTGGCTGGTTAAAGAGAGTATAAACTTGGGGGAGAACATTAAAAATATGCCTACATTTTCAAGTAAGGATCGAGAGTATTGGCTGCATAAGGTCGGTGTCCCTATGTTTTGGAGGCTTCCAAACAATAAGAACAAAGCTTATTCATCGCTTCATTGCTGGAAAGGTTATATCGAGGAGTACGGTATCATCCATAATGATGGCGCGGTTTCAATCGCATTTCAGTGGCAGGGAGCCTTTAATCGTTATTATGATAATGAGGAGTTACAGCAGGAGGAAAATCAACGAATCGCCATTCAAAAACAGTATGAACAATATCCTGGTATTTGTATTGAACACCACTTTGTTCGATCTCACGATAAAAGTGTCGCGGATAGATATCTAAAGTATGCCGAAGAGAAGAACCCTGAAGCTCCGGCTATTGTGAAGGATATAAAAACTCAGTTGGCATTAATGTATTCTAAAAATGCCTTGAGTAATCGGGTATACACCGTAATTTCATTCCTTCCGCCTAAGCCTTTTAAAAAATGGAACTGGCTTATGCCTGTAACCATTACACATGAATCTTTATGGCATGAGGGGTATAAAAAGTGCCTAGACATATTTAATGAAATCAATCACGAGTATGAAGGTGCTGAATTATTAAAATCAGACCAATATACAAATCTAATTGAGTCTGTACGAAGCCCGAAGGGAGAGGCTACCGTTGTATCTGAAAGGTATGATCTATCAGAACAAATTATATGTGAAAAGCCCGAAGTTTCTGATGATTGTTTAAAACTGGATGGCACATATTACAAGGTTTGTGTTTTTCATAATTACCCAACAACAGTGAACACATCATGGTTTTTTGGTATGAGTGATGTGAATGTGAATATGCATGTAAGCCAAATCATATTGCCTCTCTCGTCCGATAAAGCCTTAGATGATAGTAGAGAAGATGCTGATTATCAGAGTCAGGTAGCATCGGATAAAAGGGGGGTGGAAAAGCAGATTAAAAGCTTAAAAGATTCTTCCTCTTTCCGGTTTTATGTCTCTGACAACGCTTTGCCTGTTTCGAGAAATGCTTACATTGTTACATTTAGCAGTGAAAACAAGGGTGATGTTATACATTACGCCAAGACACTTAAAAGCGTGGCTAGGAAGCACGGAGGAGCTGTTCGTGACGATGTAGACCTTCAATCTACATTGTTCACTACTCGCCTGCCAGGGATGGGGCGTTACACTACGTTTAGTCGAGAAGATCACGCCCAAACCCTAGCTAATATGGCTCCCTTTACAACCTACCCATCGGGAGATGTTAAAAACCCTGAGAGTATAAGGATGAACTCAGCAGGTCAAATAATTGGGTTTTCACCTTCACGTTTGGAGGTTCCACACGAGTTGGTCGTAGCTCAGACCGGAGGCGGGAAGGATACGCAGTTCGGATTAACGATATTAGAAACATATCATCTAATACGTTTTGACATTGTAGAGCTTGGAAATAGTTATCAAGGTGTTATAGAGGCTATAGGTGGCAGGTATTGCCGCGCGGTTGATCAGGTGATTAATCCCTTGGCCGGTTATTCTGAAATTGATCAAGCCGCTCAGTTCAAGGAATCCAGTTTATTAGCCCAAGTTTTAACTACGCAGGCAGATATATTGCTACCCGTTTTTAAAGGGTTTGATTCAACCGGTTACACAAGGGAAGAAGAGGTTGTTTTAGGTCGAGCATTGATGCATTGCTATGGAAAGCGAGAGAAAGGGAAGGACGCGCCTATCCTGCCTAACCTCTTACGTTCAATTGATGCCGTTACCATGGAGGATGGAGATTTAGAGGCTGCTAAAAAGTCGCTCCATAAAGAACTTGATCTGTTTATGAAGACGCCGTATGGAGCCTGCTTCATTAAAGATAATCAATATACGATTTCCCCTGTTGCTAATGCGATTGATTTTTTTGGTCTTGAGGGGCATATGTTTGAGTATTTTATGAGTTTCACTTGTACTCGACTGGCCAATAACGCTATGGCTCGTGGTGCACGAGGCCAAATAATATTAAATGAGTATAAGGTTTTGCTGGAAAAGTCCCCTGATGTTGTAAGGCATGTGACATGGACAATCGATAGGATGGGGCGTAAAGATTGGGTCGGATTAACACGTATATCTCAAGGATTAACAGAGATAGAAAGTGTTGATAGTGAAGCGATTAATTCTATCCCTAATATAACCTTATTGAGTCGGAAGGATCAGCATATTTCTATTGGTAACTCTCTTGGGATGCCTGTCGCGGCCATTTCAGCATGGAAGGGATTTAAGTCGCCTGAAGTGATGAAAAAGCTTAAAGCCAGAGAGGCTATAGTTTGTGCAAACGACACTTGGCATAGACTTTATTTACGTTTCCCTCCGTTGTTAATCGACTTAATGAATACTGTCGGTGAAGATAAAACGCTGCGAGTTAAAGCTTATGCCGAATCGAAAGATGCTTATGAACGTATAGACATATTAAGGCGTTTGAAGTCCGAGAGAGATAGCGAAATATTGAAAGAGGAAACTGTATGAATCCCGTTAAATATGTGGTTATTCCCGCTTTGATTTTGTATGCAAATTTCTCTTATAGCATCGGTGATATGACTCCCATGATATATGAGCAATCCTTAGAGCGTTTCAAGCAGCTAAAAGAGCAGATCGAGGAAACTAAAATTGTTAGCGATAACGTGGTGATTGTAAAAGACGGTATAAATATGGTTAGCGAGCAGTATCAGAAAGTAAATACTTTTTCTCTGGATCGAATAGTTGGCAAGCTGCGCCGCGACATTCTAGGACTTACTCACTTAGATGAAATCATGGAAACGAACAACAATCAAAACCGTTTTGAATACCTCATGCGAGATGTTGATCAGTATTTCATTGATTCTAAATCAGCCGAAAAAATAGACGATAAAGGAAACCTTTTATTTGAATCCAAAAAAACAACTGCACTTTATAGTGCAGCCTTTGCCGAAGAATCGTTAAATGCGTCTTCTCCAGATAAGACTATAGCTGATCTTGCTGTATCTAACACTTCCGCGAATACAACGATCGCATCGGAGGCAATGGAGCTTAAGGCAATTAGAATAAATCGGAAGATTCGCCGGACGGAAGAAGTTTTGGAGTCGATCAAGAGTGATAAAGGTTTCTTAAATTATCTTAGTAAAAAATAGCGGCAGTACTAATTATGAGTAATCAGTCTGAGTTAAGTAATGGTGTTGTTATAGATGTTATCCGCTGGGTGCTAGATCCCTCAGCTGTATATTCTGCTATCGGCCAAATCGGTGTTCTTCCTACAATAGGCTTGATACTTATCCCGTTATTTTCGGCCATTAGACTTATGATGGATGGGTCTAATATTATTTCTGTCAAGGCGGCTGTTGCCAAGGGGGTTGAAGATACGAGCAAAACAGTGCTTCAGCTTTTGATTTATAGCATTTTCGGGCTGTCGTTTTTCGGGTTGATATTTTTGCTACGAGATCTATTTCAGGGGTTTGGTAGTGTCGATATGCTAGAGGGCGCGATGGTTGATTTAAGGGTTGAACTGATGAGCCAGCCAGAGCAAGAGCGTGATTGGATAGAAACACTCTTAGGTTATGCCTCAGATCTAGGGAACGCAATCGGGATGCCTATTTTTTATCTGGCGTATCAAGTGATCTCTTTATTTTATGTGTTTGTCAAAGAGCTTGCAGGATTTCTGTTTGCTCTGTGTTTTGCGCTTTTGTTTGTTTTAGGATATGTACTAATACCTACCGTTTCACTTGGTGAAAAATATGACTTTACAGAAGGCTTAAAGAAAACCTTTGTAGCCTTGTGCCTATGGGCAGTCATTGAACCCATTTTGATGGGATTTTTGTATATTGTTTCTATTCCTGCAAGGGCTTCAATTATAGAAGCTTATGGCGGTTCTTTGGGGGATAGTACATTAGGAACAACAGGGATGATGGTTTGGTGTATTTATACGTCTTTACAGCTGATTATTATGATTCTCGTGTTGGTTATAACGCCTTTTCTCGCTTTGAAATTAGCTAGTAAGGAGGGGATGACTGTTGGCTTTGCAGCGGGTTTAGCCGGTACAGCTGCCCTTGCGGCGAATGCAGCCATTGAACGCATTCAGGGGCAGGGACAAGGGAAAGGTCAGGGGCAAGGTCAGGGGCAAGGGTTCGCACCTGATATGGAGGGCGATAGGTGGCGCGATCAGATTGCACAAAAAATAGGGGACGTAGGCGGTGGCGATATACTTTCACCGTTGAAAAATGCTGTGTCTGGTTTGGGGGACATTGTTTCAAGTGGGTTAAGGCCTAGTAGTGAAACCGTCAACTCTTCCAGCTCCGATATGCCAAATAATAATGCTACTGAATTGAATAGCCATAGTTCTGATACTTCGATGGGTGATACTCATTCTGGCATGGACGCACCACAAGCGGGGAGTAATAACTCTGGCATGGACGCGCCACAAGCGGGGGGGCAGGAAAGTAGCTTGGAAGGTATGACAGGCGAGCATAGTACGCCAGAGCCTCCTTCATTCGTTACCGATGAAATCCCTTTAGATGCATATAGTGATTATCAAACCTCCTCTGACGATGGGCTGGGCGACATATCTAATGATTTTGACGGGAATTCTAATAGGTAGAGATGATGGACTCAATACAAAGTGTTTACAGTCGAGATATAAGCCCCGTTGTTAAGAGAGAGAAAATACAGCTATTTGCTGTATTTTCTCTCGCCTTTCTTCTTTTTATAGCGTTGATTTCTGCAATCCTCGTCATTGTTAGCTTAAATGACAAGCTGGAAGATGAGCGGCAGGGGATGCGGCGGTCTAAAACAGAAATGATCAATGGTGGAAAGCGATTTCTTGATGGTTTCTTTTCTTTGAATGCGGCAACGGTTGAGGGTGATCAGTTTTCAGCTGTCGCGATGTTAGTTTCTCCTGAAATGGCTACTAAGAGGTCTACTTATCTGGCGCAGAATGATCTTATTAGAAAAACTCAGAGTCAGCATTTCCGTACTTATATTGATTGGAGTAATGCTGATGTTGATGTGTTGGATTCAAAGATACCTGGAACGATGCGCGCTGAGTACAGAGGCTATATCGTTATTGTAAATAAGGATAATCTGCGGGTAGCTTGGCATATGGTTTTAGATTTATCGGTTGTAAAGCGAACCAATGAAAACTCATCAGGTATTGGTATTGTAAATTATAGAGATTTAGCTGAAGAGCCTTTCGAGGAGAAATCATGATGAAAATTATTGCTGCGTTATTGATGTTTATTCCGGTGTTATCCCTGGCTAATGATGATATGTACCCAGAGGTTCCATGTGAGAGAAAGGTGGTCATTAATGACAGGATCACACGCATTGTTTTGCCTATGACGCCTTTTCGCGGGGTCAATCTTATATTCCCGTTCAAGATGAATGATGATGAAGTCGTTTATTCGATTTCATCGGACAGCCTATGGGAAACTGCTCAGGCTAAGGGGACTAATGTTATTCCTATAACATTTTCAGAGTTTGATGTGTCCAGGTGGAATACTGTCCATGATTTGAGCATAGGCTATAAGGATGAATATGTGTTCTCTATTGCGCTAACGGCTAAAAAAGTCGGACATTGTACTAATGTGGTTTTTATCCTCTCGGAAAAGGAAAAGAAGCGCATTGAAGAAAAGGAGAAAAAGGATTATCTGGAGAAGTTAGATAGAGAGTATAAAAAGAAGCTGGAAGCATTGGATTTAGAGGCCAGTAAGCGTGTTTTGATTTCCCTTGGTGAAGTTGTCAGGTCTAGCCCAAATAAAACAAGAATAAATGAAGAGCAATCGCTTGAGCAGGAGAATGGTGATGAATTCGTTGTTTATGTTAGGGATATAAAGAGATACGGAAAATTCAATACAGTTAGTTTTGATTTGGAGCTAGACACAGCTTATTCAGATCAAGTTGTTTATATTCGAGATATAAAGCTGTTTAACTTAAAGGATGGAAAAAGGCAAGGTAGAGCCATCGATGGTGTTGTTAAATATGATAAGAAAATGAAAGGTGATACATCTCAAGAATTGATGCTCTCAACGCTAGATGCCTTATCTGACACCGATTTAGTGCTGGTTGTTGAAACAGACAAGGGTGATGTAGAGGTAGTCTGGTAATGCGCTATTTATTTGTGCTTTTGGTTTTTTTATCAGTAAATTCAGCTGCTGAGAATAATGGCATGACTGAATCCCAGTTTAAGAAAAAAATTAGAAATGGGGAAGAGTCTATTGATCATAGTGGTCGGTTATTAAAGGCTTCGGAATTGCATACTCTTTTAGGTGCTGAAGTTCCTGTCAAGAATGATGCTGTAAATCCTAAAGGGGGGGGCGTTGAGGTGGGTGATCCATCGTCTAATGAAGGCAAAATGGATAGAGGAGAGGATGCTGAGGCCGCATCCCAAAAGCTGGCGAGTGATAAGGCTGATGCGACTAAGAAGAAAATAAAGAAGAAAATAGCAAAGACGAAAAAGAAAACTGTCTATGAACCTGTTAAACAAGTAAAAGTAAGCAGTGTAGTTACGGATTCTAAGGCTCTAAGAAGTGATAAAACGTATTATTTAGACCCTTCTTTATCCGGTGGTGAGGTGATTAAGAATAAGTCTAAGACTGTTAATCCTGGGAAGGGAAAAAGGATAATATTCGGTGTGACTATTGGCAGTGAAATTAAGGTTAGATTGAATAAAGGGGCATCCAATGCTCAGCTCGGACTGGTGGCATTTGAGGTCTTAGAGGACGTTTATGGATATAAAGTAAGCTTGCCCAGTAAGACTCTTCTGTTTGGCTCGACCAGTGCGGTTATTGGGACTCCTCGACTATATGTAAGCATTAGAAAGGGGATTACTCCTGATCATTTAGAGTTCACTATCGATGGTTTCGCCTTAGCCAGTGATGGGCTAAGTGGCTTGTCTGGAATTGTTACCAGTGATGGTAGGACTTTAGTTAGAGCTTCTGACGCAGGTAAGAACGCTCTGGCATCCAGTGTTGTGGACTCAGTATCAAGTTCAAATATGCTTGTTGGTGCAGCTCAGGATGCAGCAGGAGAAATGCTATCAGAAGAGAAGTCCGATGATAGGGCTGAAAATGGGCGTCCCGCGTATGTCGTGGAGGCAAGCCCGCAAGAAGCAATCATTCAAGTTGAGAGGACTTTTTAGTGAATGCTGAAAACCTACAGCCTTTTTTTTCAGGTTTAACTAATAAGGGGAGATTACAGATCTGTCTTCTCTGTTTGCCCGATGTTAATTTTAAAAAATTAGGATTAATGACTGTTTCAGAGCTAAGAAGTCGCATGGGGCAACTGCCAGAAACGGAGAGGCTCTATATTATCGACGCTTATCCTTCTGATAGTGATGATAGGGCATTTGATACCCGATCGGGTAGAACGTATTCAGAGAAGTATTATAGAGAGCGTTTAATCGGTGCTATTGAGGGGGCTGGTTTTGTTTATAACGGGTTAAATGATTTTGTAGAAACACATATTAAATAGGGAGAATTTATGAAGTTACATCATGCATTTTTTATTGTGCCTATATCGGTAGCCTCGGCTAATACATTAGCTAAAAGTGATATGTTTGTTTATGTTGGCTTAGGTGGCCATTCATACAGCGTGAAGGATACCGGTGGGGAGACTGAATCAGAGTTGTTTCGTTACCCTGAGATTGGGTTTCAATACAATATTGATAGAATTAATCGTATTAATACAAGCTTTAGAGTGTTAGAAGATACTGATATCAAAGCGGGCAATGGCGGTTATGGACTTAATGCCGAGGGCTATCAGATTTCAGCGCATTGGCAAAGAAAGTTCAGGCTCTATCGTCATTTTAAACCTTGGTTCGGTGCAGGTGTTACCTTTAGCGATATGAATTATACGAACCGACATATTACCGATTCAGATGGATATACGATTTACTACCTGTCAAATTTATCTGAGGAAAACTTTTCAATGCTATTATCTTCAGGGGTTGACTATGATCTGGCTGATAACTGGATGGCATCATTTTCAGTTGATTATGAAATGCATATATCGGATGGGCTAGAGGGTTTTGGAGCCGGTGCTGGATTGAAATACAGATTCTAATGGCTCTTTTGAATCTGAACATGGACGTCACTACTTGGAGTCTAGAAGCTTGGGGGTATGTAGCCCAAATGCTCCTTGTAGTAGTTGCGCTGTTCATCTTTCTTAGCTTCACAGGAAAGCGCGGAAAGCATAAAGTTAACCTAATAAGAGCGCGTTTCTTGCTTTGGCGACTCAGCCAGCATCGATGCTTACATCGATTAAGAAAGTGTAATCCGTATGTTTTTGAGGAGGCTATTTTAACCTGCTTGAAAAGACGTGGTATAAAGATTAAGCGGAATAAATCTTATACACATGATTATGGTATAGATGGGCAATTCGTCTTTAATAAACAACCTAGCTTAATTCAAGCGAAGCGTTATAGAAACTACGCAAGTCTAAGTGATATTAAACGCTTCAAAAGGCAATGTAGCCGGAAAAATGCTAAGGGCTTATTTGTTACAACGGGGAAGGTCGGCTTGGCTGGGTTGGCCTTGGAGGATGATCATGTGCAGATTGTCACCTGTGATAATGTTGTTGAGTTCTTGGTGAATGAGCCTTTTAACCTTTTTGGTGTAAATCTGTGAGTTTAAATAGACAGGATGAGCTTCATAGTTTCAAGACACAGATTAATTTAAGCCAGTACGCCGCTAGTCAGGGCTACTTGTTGTCGCGTTATGAGTCGAGCGTCAATAGTGTTCTTATGAAGAACCCTATCACGAATGATAAGATCGTCATTGCCAAGGGTAATACCAATATATGGATCTACTTTAGCGTTAGAGATGATAGTGACAACGGCACCATTATAGAATTTGTCCAAAATCGTAGCGGTCTCAATTTAGGGAAACTCAGGATTGAGCTAAGGCCTTGGATTGGCCGCCCTGCTAATCCTAATGATATTGCTAAATACGTGTCTCATCTTGAGCCTGCCAGTTATAGCCGATCTACCGTTCTTGCCATGTTTTCCAATAGCCGGTTGATTACCGAATCTGAGTATTTATGTGGCCGTGGCTTGGCATTATCTACGATTGTAGATTCGCGGTTTAAGTCAATGGTTAAGGAGGATAGGAATGGTAATACCATTTTCCCTCATTATGACAAAGATGGATTAAGTGGATATGAGATAAAAAATTATTCATTCACCGGCTTTGCCAAGTCTGGACAGCGAAGCTTTTGGACGAGTCAGTGCTATCAGCATGATAAGCGGCTTGTTCTGTCTGAATCAGCTGTTGATTCACTGTCATACCATCAGTTGCACGGAGATGAATTTACACGCCATTTAAGCTCAGCAGGGACGCTTAGCGGGCATCAGCAGAAGGTATTGATTGGTGTGTTCAGTAAATTGCCTGATGGTTTTGAGGTTGTTACCGCCTTCGACAATGATGAAGCGGGAGAAAAGTACAGGGAGATTATTAAAGAGTTGGTGCCGTCTAGATTAGAGCTTAGGGACCATGCCCCGGACAGAGGGTGCAATGATTGGAATAAGGTGCTTAGTACTTCCTGTGAGTCAAACATTTAGGGGCCGGGAGCATTCCATCCGCTAAATGCATGATTCATTGTAGGCCGCACCACTTATCAGTTTCAGGGGCGTGGTGTGCTCTTATGTGGTTGCTGAGTGAAAAAAGACATTAGCTCTATCATCGAGAATGAAGTGAAGGAGTCATTATGTGAATTATTCATTTAATAGGTATTCGAGAAGAACCGGCTTCTGGTCACTTTCATATATATGAAAATCATCAAGCTCATCAAGCTCATCAAGCTCATCAAGATCTATGATACTTACATAGCGATGTAACATATCTATATGTCGTTTTTTATCTATGTGATGCCAGGGGCGATATAGCAACTTTCCACAAGATGATTCGCCAACGGCGGTTATGATAAACCAGCTTGGACGATTTACCCAGGGTTTCTGGGGAGTATCAGCTATTACACCTTGATAGTGGTATGGTAGAGCGTCATATATTATTTGAAAAAAGTTACTTTTTATCTCTGGTTTTATAGATCTATATGTTGATCTTTCATATGCATCATGGCATCCACCATTACCAGATTGAGCGGCCAAAAAATGTATGACTTTTTCGAAGTCGTCAAAGACTCTGTGTCCCATGTAGGCGTCTGTCGATTTGTCATGAATTTCAACAAGAAATAGATCGTCTAATGACTGTTGAGATTCTCCGTTGATGTAGATACGGTCTACCAATTGTGTTGCTTGACCGTATGCCACTGCTAACAGGCATTCCTGTTCTGATGACCAGCAAGATTGAACATGCTTTATGCCTTCAGGGTCTAAAGCATAATTTATAGGTTTGTAGTCAAATTTCAGGTCATCAAATAACACTTTTTCTATAATAAAATTAGACCAATGAATGCCAGAGCGGGTTTTAACACATGGGCGAATACTAAACTCAAAACGTGTTTCGAGTAGTTTATTTTCAAAAGTCAAAATAAACGTAAGCGTATAACTAACCACGCCCACTTCAGATGCATTGGAAATGGGTGTGCTTCGCTAAGCGCTTACATAACTGCAGGTGGTATATCTGTTCCTGGAAGAGTTTTTTCCACTCATCTGCATTTTTACGTTTCATGGCGATTCCAATTGAATATTGGAGTCACCATATGAGCATTAGGCGGTCATGATAAGGGTGTGGTTGGTTAAGCGCTTACGGTTAAAATGAGTTGTAGAGCCTTATTCGGGATTAACTCGTGGAAATCACCCCAATAGTGTTATCTGAACAAATTCCCCCAGATTTTCTACACTACAATCACCATAAGCAGTATATACAACGATATCACCGACAACTACCATCTTAATCGTAGCATTAACACCCTCTAAATCTGAATGTATATGTAACGTGGTGCTATATGGGATGTCTGTCGCCCCCTGACCATTCTCACCCTCCTTTCTTCCCGTTGATAGGATTCCACCACTTCTATCTGCAGGCCAGCGATCAATTACTGTATATCTATCTCCTATATGGTCATGATCAGTATCTGTCCATTTATATATCGGTGGCGAAAAATACAATTCATTCTCTCTAAGCTTAGTATTGAGAGAAAAAGGAACTGAGACTGGAGCTATCGCAATTTTACTTTTCGAAACGTCTTCGGACTTCATCTAGATTGCCTTATATGTAAGTGTATAACGCTCAAGGAACCGGCGTAAAATCATTCATGGTTCATGGTTCATGGTTCATGGTTCATGGTTCATGGTTCATGTATATGAGAGCTAACTTAATCCAATTAAGTTTCATCGATAGAAATATGTTGTTGCGGGCCCATAGGAAAAGAGTGATTCCAGTTGCAATGTTGATACAACAAGTAATAAAAAGGCGCATGTATGACGTTCCGTTTATTCTAGAATAGGAATGTGAGAGGTTTTATATCGCGCATAACCGCTATATCCCTAACGAAAACGTATAAATCGGACATGAAAATTTATCGATTTAAGAGGGCATATGGCGCTGGAAAAGATGAGGGGGATTTATATTTTCAATATTTATAATATGAAATATACGGGGTTTATTTTCTCCATTAGCTCAATAATGGAGCGTATTAAAAATAATTAATAAATTTATTATAAGACTTCATAATGAGAATATAAGCTCATATTTGTAACTGGCTGTTACGCTATTCGCTCGACATGGCAGATCATTGGCAGTATTACTCTGCCTTAGACTGAGTAATTAACCAAGGCAACAACTTATCAATGTCTTCTAGGGTTTCTACCTGAGGCAACAACGTAAATACCTGCTTTAAGTAATCGTACGGATTTAAGCCGTTGGCCTTTGCAGTTTCTATCAAACTATACAAATTGGCGCTCGCTTTAGCGCCATTGACACTCGTTGAAAACAGCCAGTTTTTACGACCAATAACAAACGGACGGATACTGTTTTCCGCTGCATTGTTATCCATGGGCCACAGCCCATCTTCCACATAACGACATAAGCGTGGCCATTGATTACGCAAATAAGATAACGCTTTGCCTACACTGCTTTTCGGTGGTGTATTCGCCAGCGTCTGATCAAGCCATTTTTTGAGCTTATCCAGTATTGGTTTTGATTGGGACTGTCGCTGCCGGTAACGCTCTTCAACAGACTCGTCTTTATTGGATTTCTCTATCGCATATAATTGTCGAATCAAACTGAGCGCCACATCGGCCTTGCCTGATTTTCCTTTGGGCTGATTTCTCTGGGCCTCAACGAATTTACGCCGAGCATGTGCCCAGCAGCCCAAGCGTACCAATTCATTTTCAATGCAAACCTTCTGGTATCCCTCATAGCCATCAACCATCAATGCGCCTGAAAAATCACCTAGAATGCTCATAGGCACATTGCCGCTGCGACTTGCAGAGTAATTGAAGAGTACAGCAGGTTTCGCTGAGGATTTAGACGCCAAAACCCACATGTAGCTTTTACTCTGCGCGGCTCTCCCTTCTTCTCTTAGCACCTGTACCGGTGTTTCATCCATATGTAACACGGGCTGCTCTAAAAGCGTGTCTTGAATGCGATTGATCAGTGGCTGAATCAGTTTTCCACACTTGATCATCCAGTTAGCCATCGAACCTCGGTCTAGCTCAATGCCAGATCGTTTAAGGGATTCAACCTGCCGGTAAAGTGGTAAGCCGTCACAGTACTTGTTGACGCTGATATAGGCCAGCAAGCCTGGTGCGGCGATACTTTTCTCGATGGGTTGTTTCGGCTTTTTAGCGGTTACCACATATTGTTCGCAACAAGGGCAGGCGTATTTTTTATGAATATGACGAATCACATTAATCTGCACCGGAATGATATCCACTTGCTCGTGGGTATCTTCACCGATAGCTTTTAGAGCTGTGCCGTCGTGTGGGCAGACTTTCTCATCTTCCGCTAAATCGTGAATAATCTCTTGGCGCGGGTAATGATCAGGGATTGATTGACGCTTTTTCTTTTTGCGTTTATGCGCGGGAACATCGATGGACTCAGTATCGTCAGCATTTTCTATTTCATCGCTATCTTGTTCAGCTTCATTGAATAATGCGATCTGATCGTCACCCTTTTCACTGCTGCTGCCAAACTGATTGTGCTTGAGGGAGTTGATATACTCTAGCAGGCTTTTAATCTGGCATTTCTGCTGCGAGACTTTCTCTCGAAGTTGTATAATTTCTTTAGAAGGCGTCAGGGCATTAGGCATGCTGCATATTATACAAGAAAGGCTTAACTCAAAGAGTCAAAATGCAGGGAGGCATGCGGTTTTATGTTGCTAATGTCGAAGCCCCGCAGCAGCCAATCCATTTGTTCATGATTTAATTCGATGGTTTCATGATCATGTTTTTTGGGCCATTTAAACTTGGCTTTCTCCAGGCGTTTGTACCAGAGACAAAATCCAGTGTTATCCCAGTACAAGATCTTCAGCTTATCCCTGTGTTTATTAATGAAGACAAAAATGGAGCTATTGAATGGAGATAGCAGCATCTGCTGCTCAACGATAACAGATAAACCATTGATGGATTTTCTAAAATCAACGGGTTCACGGTGTAAGTATATATGAGTAAAGTCAGCGGCTGACCTCATGCGACGAGTGCTTTCATCAATTTAGCGATGATGTCAGGATCGGTCTTCGAGCTAAAATCGAGACATATTCCCTCCCAGGTCATGGATATGTTGGTAATAGAGGTCTTAGGTAGTTTGGCCTGGACAAATAGGGAGCTGCTTTTCCCCAGCCTTCGTTTTTTAACACTGAAATATTTTGGATTTAAATTATTCTTTTCACAAAACTCAGCGGCACTTAGGCCGCTGTCTTTATGTTCCTGGAAGAGTTTTTTCCACTCATCTGCATTTTTACGTTTCATGGCGCCTCCTATTTAATATTGGAGGTCACCATATGACGATCAAGGGTTTTGTCGCAACTTGGTCCAGATCTAGCGCCTAGCCCTTGTCACCAGGTGAACTTCATCAAAATATCGGGTCTTATGTCCTCACATAAGATCAATATTTCGGATGCAGCGTGGCCATCAGTTTTGCAAATAAACAATTCCCATCAGCAACAATCCTTATCGCCGTGCGCTGGTATGTCGCCTACAAACTCAGCTACCGTGATATCGAAGAACTCTTAGAAGAGCGCGGAATTGATGTCGATCACGCCACTATTCATCGGTGGGTTCTGGAATATTCTCCCCAGCTAGAAGCCGTTTTTCGGACTCGGAAAAAGCCCGTTTCAAGCTCTTGGCGAATGGATGAGACCTATCTAAAAGTTAAAGGAAAGTGGCAATACCTCTACCGAGCAGTCGATAAATATGGCGCTACCATTGATTTCATGCTGAGTAAAAAGCGTGATGAACCGGGGGCTAGAGCCTTTTTTAACAAAGCAATTGACCAGCATGGGTTGCCTAAAAATGTGGTGATTGATAAGAGTGGAAGCAATGCAGCAGCGTTGAATTCGATCAACTGGCAGATTTTGGTTTTAGGTTTATACGGTCGTTTGATTGAGATTCGGCAAATAAAATATCTGAACAATATCGTTGAGCAGAGCCACCGGGCGATAAAATGGAAGATGCGAACGGCGTTGGGTTTTAAGTCAAATGAAGGTGCGGAGGCGACGATAGCGGGTGTTGAATTGTGGCAGATGTTGAGGAAAGGCCAGCTGAAAAATGCTGGCGATATGACTTTGAGGGAACGAATTTAATTCGTTAGCGGTCTAATTTCGCCTGAGATAAGTCGTTTCTGGTTTTCGTTTCAAGATACGACAGAACCAGAAAATGGCGGCTTCAGCTCTATAATAATAGCGCGCACCCTTAACCGAATGCCATTGCTGGGTATTTTCCGTCCTAAAAAGACATAACCCCCTACAGGCACCGTAGTTACTGGAGTACAGCGAGGTATTAACTTTAGCCCTCTTTTACATTTTTTAGGCCCTATCGATAATAAGTCAAGGACTTACAGGCAAAATGTCTCTTCCAGGTGGAATGTCCCCGGAACCCAAAGTTGCTACAAAAACCTCAGCAGGCTAAAGAAAAAAAGGCAAGACAAAAACCTTATCCCAACATAAAATGATTATCTCGGCCATAACTCACTAGATTTTTATGCCAAACTCTCAACTCGACTACAGCCAAATTCTTAGCGCCCTAAAATCCGCCTCAGACTTCGATCTCTATCGTTTACGCTGTGCCATAGATAAAGAAACCGATGATCCGATAAGAATCCAAAAATTGCGCCAGCAATTGTCGGTTGGCCAAGAATTGAGTTATTTTGATGCAATAAAAAATGCCTTAATCCCCTGCCGTATCACAAAACTTAATCCCAAAAAAGTTGCCATCAAAGAGTTGGAAAGCGGCAAGGGTTGGCTACTGGAATACTGCATGTTAAATATCGATCAGGTTGATGCCCATATTAACCAGCACAAACCTCAGGGGCTAGATAGACACAGCCTCAGTGTGGGTGATGCGGTCGGTTTTGAAAAAGAAGGGCAATTAATCTACGGCCAGGTGGCACGCCTCAACGACAAAACCGTCACTCTCAATTGTCAGGGGCATAAATGGCGGGTAGCCTATGTCTTTTTGCATCAGGTCATCGACGCCAAAGGCAAAGATGATTTTATTCAAGGTAGCCTAAGTGGTTCGGCCTACAATGGATCATGCATTTAGCGGATGGAAGGTTCCCTCCCCCTAAATGTTTGACTCACAGGAAGTTCTAAGCACCTGATTCCAATCATTGCACCCTCTGTCCGGAGCATGATCCCTAAGCTCTAATCTATCTGGCACCAACTCTTTAATAATCTCCCTGTACTTTTCTCCCGCTTCATCATTGTCAAAGCCAGTAACAATCTAAAAACCATCAGGTAATTTACTGAACACACCGATCAATACCTGCTGCTGATGCCCACTAAGCGTCCCTGCTGAGCTTAAATGGCGTGTAAATTCATCTCCGTGCAACTGATGGTATGACAGTGAATCAACGTAAGTGCGCAATCAACCACACCCGCCTCAGATGTATTGAAAAGGGTGTGCTTTGTTAATCGCTTACGAAAAATGCAGGCGATATGACTTTATCGGGAACAATTTAATTCGTTATCGGTCTACTCACGACCTGAGAAAAGTCGTTTCTGATTTCTATTTCAAGATGCGAGATAACCTGATTTTTTTATTCTTCCGCGTTAGAGCGTCAAGCTAAACTTGATGCATAGTTTAGCCGCGGGGGATTTCAACAAACAACACACTGAC
>JABSRQ010000105.1 GCA_013215055.1 Pseudomonadales bacterium
TCTCGAATGATATGTGTGGCTTCATAACCATCGAGTTCCGGCATCTCGCAATCCATTAAAATAAGATCAAAGCCGCCTTGTTGCAGCATCCATGCATCGACGGCTTCTTGGCCGTTATTGGTGACGACGGGGATGATATTTAATTTCTTTAATAAGCCGTCAATAACCATTTGATTAACACTATTATCTTCAGCGACCAATACCGACAGGGGCTTCTGACTTTGCTGTTCTTCTTTCTGTGCAATGCCCATACTTTTGAGCAGTGTTTGATAGAGCAAAGCGGTGGTATAGGGTGTCTCTAACAGTGATTGTATGCCGCGTTTTTTCATGTCCTCATCGCTAAACTTAAAGCGCGATTTGCAGGTTAGCATCACGGAGGTGTTGAAGTTATGGTCAACATTGGATTTTCTCACCGCTAGCTGAACCTCAGGTGTTAGGCATTCTTCTTCTATCATTAACACTTGATAAGAATTTTTGTCGTTAATCAATTTGTCGGCAACATCGCGGGTATTATTAACGGTGCTGCAATGCATGCCCCAGGATTCGGTAATATCTTTTACCGAGGCCATAAAGTCTTCATTCGGGTCGCAGATTAATAAGCGACGCGCATTGAGGTGTTTGCTTCTATCAACCAATACCTGTTTCTCATTCTCATGAGGCTCTAATAATCTGGCGGTAAACCAAAAAATGGTTTCATTTTTTTCTTCATCACATTCGATACCTAGACGGCCGTGCATCATATCAACCAGTTGCTTGCTGACCGTAAGACCTAATTCCTGACCTTTATTTTTATGATCGGTTTTGTTTTTGAAGGGATTTAAAATAGCGTGTTGTTGATGGCCGTCGATCAGTGTGTCGGGGCAGTTAATCTCTACGCGGATTTCAATACTGTTAACGGATTTCTTTTTGGTCTGCATGACATTGAGGTATATTTTTTTCCCTTGCGCATAATTAAAAGCGTTATTCAGTAAACTTAAGGTTATTTGACGTATTTTGGGTGCATCACCCTTAAGTTGTAATTCGGTGCCGGGCGCTATTCGGCCAATAAAATCGAGCTTGGTTTCGGAGGCTTTTAACGCGGCAATGCTGATGCAGTCATCGATGATTTTCTCAAGATTAAAGACCTTGGCTTCAAGTTCAATTTTACCGGATTCGATTTTTGAATAATCCAGTAAGTCATTGATCACATTTAATAGGGTTTTTGCCGACTTGGTGATAGAGGATACAAACTGATGTTGTTGTTGGTTGAGTTCGGTGTCAGCTAAGAGCTCGGTCATGCCCAGGATGCCATTCATCGGGGTGCGGATTTCATGGCTCATGGTGGCTAAAAATTCACTTTTTGCGCGGCTTTCAATCTTGGCTTCATCAGCCTGCTGTTCTAACTGCACTTCATTGAGTTTACTTTTATAGACTTCGATATTAGATTGGGCTTTTTCTTCGGTGAGTTTAACCAGCTCTATCGTGGTGGCCAATTTATCTTCGTTTAGCTGGCGCATTTTATCGGCTAAAGAGAGGGCAAAGACCATGATCATCGCGGTATATCCCATCGAGGTATAACTATAAGCCCAGCGGTGTAAATTGATAAATTCCATGCTGCTAAGAAAGTCCAGGCTTAAACCCAGGGTGCAAACAAATATTGCCAATGAAAAATATCCGGCTGTAGGTACGCCGTTATAACGACTATAAAATCCGGCGGCGATGGCAGGTATATATAAGGCAATAATAATAAGTAACGTATAGTGGGAGAAAATAATCGGATGGGAATTCATGCCCAGTATGATTAGGGTGATGGCGGTAATGGAACCGGTTGATAACATGATGCGATAAAATAGTTTAGAGCGGCGCTCAAGATCAAGAAAAGCAATACAGAAGAAGGTAAAACAAAAACACATAATGGCACTGACTATCGCGTAGAAGGTCGCTTTGGGCCAATCGCTATCGGGTGCTATAAATTGTGCAAAATGGCCTTCATGCATGGTGATAAAAACCCCTGAAAAAGCCCCAAAGAGTGAGAAGAAAAGGTGGTTGCGTTCATGGGTAGAAATGTAGATGAAAAAATTATAGATAATGATCAAAAATAGAGCGCCGTAGATCATGCCAAAGAAGATGGACTCCCGAATTTTGGCTGCCTGCATGGTGGATCTTTTCCAGCTTTGAATCTGTATACGCTGGCCAAAAGGATGTTCAATTTTTAATAAATAATTAACTTCACTGTGTGCCGGTACGGTTAATGTATACACCATATTGCGATAGTTTATTTTGCGTTGATTAAATGAATGATCGTAACCATTGCCTTTGGACAGGTTTTGAATTTGTTGCGGTGAATTTTTGTCCCAACGATATAAATCGACTGATTTTATGGCTGCTGCGATTTCGATAAGCTCGGTTTTTTCCACCGCATCCGGGTTTTTAATCACTATTTTTAGCCAGCTAAGCCCTTCATTCGGGTTCAGGTATAGACTTCTTTTTTCATTAATCCATAGGTCGGGATTGTTTACGGATTTGATGATGTTTGTGTCATCGGCCTCGGTTTTTAGCTGGAAGATGGATAAAGGCAGGGTGGATGAGTGCTCAAGGTGATTGGCCTGAGTAAAGAGGCTATGGCTGAACAGTAGCCATATTATGCAGAGCTTTAAAAGTGAGTATTTTCTGGATGACAAGGTCGTCATTGTATTCATTCTTTTCCCGGCTCAGCGCTGTGAGTCCTTTGTGCACATATCGGCATTATTTTATCTTAGTTAATTTACAATAGGCAGTGGTTTTTCAGTCAAATCAGAGGCCTTGGCTACTTTCGTAAAAGACTAAAACAGAGTAAAATAGTCGGGTATTGTTTTTAACTCCTTTTTGTTCGCTTTTATGTAGTTACAGGTTCACTTATGGTAAATATCACCGAATCAGCCCAAGCTTATTTGATCGACTTGTTAAGCAAGCAAGATGACGATGTTATTGGTATCCGTATTTTTATCAATAAACCGGGTACACCCAAGGCTGAGACCTGTATTGCTTATTGCCGTGCCGATGATAAGCAAGAAGAAGATGATCAGTTGTCTTTTGAGGGCTTAGAGGTTTACCTGGATGGTCGTAGCCTGCCTTTTTTAAAGGATGCCTTTATCGATTATTCAAAAGATCGTATGGGTGGGCAGTTGACGATTAAAGCACCCAATTCCAAAATGCCGAATGTGAATGACGAGAGCCCGTTGGAAGATAGAATTAATTATATACTTTATAATGAGATTAATCCGTCATTGGCTTCTCACGGTGGTGAAGTGTCACTGGAATCGATTACCGATGAAAAGGTTGCGATTCTAAAGTTCGGCGGTGGCTGCCAGGGCTGTTCTGCGGTGGATATGACCTTAAAACACGGCGTAGAAAAAACCTTATTGGAGCAAGTTCCTGAGTTAACAGGCGTGACTGATGAAACGGATCATCAGGATACATCCAATGCCTATATGTAATCGCTAAAGTTATTCCTTAGCTCAATAAAAAGCTGCCTATTGTGCGGCTTTTTTAATATTTTAAGTGAATTGTTTGATTTTGCGGCATTTTAAGCTACTGCCTGATACCCTGCGGGTTACAGAGTCTTATCACGTATTTATACACCCACTTATCCACATAATCTGTGGAAAAGTAGGTCCAAGCTACAACTTTTTTATTCAGTGGTCTTTGCGGATCACACCTACGCTGATGCCTTCAATGGCAAAGCTTTGCTCACGTAAATCAACCTTGATCGGGGCAAAATCATCATTTTCCGCAAGCAATAAAACTTCATGTGCTTGCTCTCCTTTTTTATAGCGTTTAACCGTTACATCATCATCAACACGTGCAACGATGATCTGGCCTTCATTAGCGGTCTGGGTATTATGCACGGCTAATAAGTCGCCATCCATAATGCCGATATTGATCATGCTTTCACCGTGTACACGTAATAGATAATTGGCAGCGGGGTGAAAGAAGTCTTCGGGGATTTGGCAGTGATCTTCAATATTTTCTATCGCGTTAATCGGATTGCCTGCGGCCACTCGGCCAATGATAGGTAGGCCTAAATTTTCTTGATGCGGAATGCGTATGCCGCGAGAAGCCCCTGGAATCATTTCTATAGCCCCTTTGCGTGCAAGCGCCTTAAGGTGTTCTTCGGCAGCGTTGGGTGATTTAAAACCCAATTCATTGGCAATATCTGCACGGGTGGGGGGTAAGCCCTCTTCTTTGATATGGCGTTTGATGACGTTTAAAACTTCTGTTTGTCTTGCGGTAAGTTTAATCATGGGTGTCTCACATTCCGCTTTGGCTTTTGGCCATTCAGGGATAGTTAATAGTGCTGTCTGTCGAGTATATTTAAAAAACCATGTTTTTATATACAGTAATGTAAGTATATACAGACATAATGCTTTTGCAAGTTCTATTCATTCATCTAACAACTGCCCTATAATTGATTTTATTTAAAGTCGGTTCAGCATATGGATTTTTTATTGCAGTGGTTTGAAAGCCACTATGTGACAGTGGTGGAAGTGTTTGTGGTGGTCTTTATTGCCCTGGCTGCCAATTTTATTATTCAGCGTAGTCTAAAAGGTTTATCTACGCAGTTACAAAAAACGGATACACCCTGGGATGATGCGTTAACGGACGCTGCCAGTAAGCCTATTGCATGGTGTGTTGCGTTATACGGCTTAAGTTTCTCTGTGCATATTATTGAGCGGGGGCAAATTCAAAACGGTTTGTTAACCCAGCTGGATCATTATCGTGATATCGCCGTATTAGGATTGATTGGCTGGTTTATTGTGCGTTTTATCAAGCATGCTGAAGTTATTTTAATTCAAGCAAATAAATACGATCAAACCACGATTATTGCGACAACCCGTTTGTTACGTGCCACCGTTATCATTACTTTTTCTTTATTTGTTTTGCAAGCGTTGGGCTATAGCGTGCAAGGGGTTATGGCTTTTGGCGGTATTGGCGGTATCGCGATTGGTTTTGCGGCACAAGATTTGTTGGCTAATTTTTTTGGTGGCCTGATGATTTATATGGATAGACCTTTTTCAGTGGGGGAGTGGATACGTTCTCCTGATAGAGAGATAGAAGGTACGGTAGAGCATATTGGCTGGCGGCTAACGGTTATTCGCACCTTTGATAAGCGCCCTTTATATGTGCCTAATTCGGTTTTTGCCAAAATAGCGATTGAAAACCCATCACGTATGACTAACCGGCGTATTTATGAAACGATTGGCATACGTTATGACGATGCGGCTAAGCTGAAGGTCATTGTAGCCGATGTTAGGGCGATGTTAGAGCAACATAAAGATATCGATCAAAACCAAACCCTGATCGTGAATCTTAATGCCTTTGCGAGTTCGTCTTTGGATTTCTTTATTTATACGTTTACCCGTACAACAAACTGGATTCAATTTCATCAGGTTAAACAAGATGTGTTGATGCAGGTGATGGATATTGTGATGTCGCATGGTGCTGAAATGGCATTCCCCACATCAACCATTCATATGCCGCATCAAGATGCGCTTTCAAAACTGGATGAAGCTGCATTAGCAGTAAACCCAAACTCATAATTAGGATTGAATATGTTAGGACTTATTGGTGGTAGTGGTTTAACGCAGTTCCCTGAGTTGAAAGTGATGCATGAAAAAACGCTGACAACACCTTATGGGGATCCTTCGGCAGCTATTGTGATAGCCGAGCTGGCGGGTCAGGAATTGGCCTTTTTAGCGCGCCATGGCAGTCCACATGTCATTGCGCCGCATCAGGTGAATTATAGAGCGAATATTTGGGCTCTGAAAGAATTAGGGGTGAAGGAAATTGTAGCGATTAATGCGGTAGGTGGTATTTGTGTGGCGCAAGATACGGCGGTCATCAGTGTGCCTGACCAGATTATTGATTACACCTACGGGCGTGAAATGACCTTTTGTGATCACCCTGAAATTGATTTATTGCATATCGATTTTAGCCAACCTTATGATGAAAATTTACGTCAACATTTAATTGAGGCTGCAGAGACGGTACAATTGCCGATTTTAAAACAGGCTGTGCACGGTGTGACACAGGGGCCTCGATTAGAAACCGCCGCGGAAATTCAGCGTATGGCCCGTGATGGCTGTGATATTGTGGGTATGACTGGCATGCCGGAAGCTGCGTTAGCGCGTGAGCTGGATTTGCCGTTTGCCTGCATTGCCATTGTCGTGAATAAGGCTGCCGGCTTATCGGATCATCCCATCACCTTGGAAGATATTCATAAGGTGTTAGATGACGGGATCATCGATATTAAGAAGTTATTAAAGGCTTTTTGTTTATTAAAATCCGGTTTATAACATGTGCAACAGCTTTGCTTAGTCAAAGCTGTTGCTGTATTCGATTAAGTGGTCTTCAATAAGGTGTTCAAGTTTAGTTGCGGCTTTATAGGCCGCTTTATCCTTATTTCTCTTGGCGTAGTCCTTTAATAGCTGTGCTTCTCTTAACATGGCTTTTAAAGAGCTTATTTCATTTGTATTATCAGTGTTTGTCGGCTGCGGGTGGTTGTTTGAATCTAGGCTGATGTGTTGGGCGCTGCTGGCGATTAATGTATTACTCATGGTGGGTGGGGTGGATAAAACCACAGGATTAATCAATAATTCCAATTCACTTTCTCGATTTTCTCTATATAGATTTTCTTTTACAACAACCGCCGGGTCGGCTTCACCAATATGCCAGGCATTGATTCTAACAGCTTGACCGCGGGCAGTTAGTTTTCCTAGCGATAGACCATTCACCCGTTTTTTATAATCAACATGAATGACCACATCGGCACCCAGTTGTTTGGCTTTTTCGGCAAGCACGATATCGACTTGTGCCTGTGTTGGGGGCTCATGGAATACAGACGGGCTGCTTACTTTGGCTTCAACCCAACCCAGGTAGGTCACCATATCGGCGGGTACTTTTTGGCCCACAGGTAAAACTGGATTTAGGCCGCTAAGCTCGGTGGATCTAAAGCTGATATCGGAATTGGTTTTATAGGTGGAACATGCCGATAACATCAATATTAACAGGCAGGGCAGAAGACGTGATGATTTCATTATTATTGTTGTCTTAGTTTGAGGGGTGCCGTTTATTTAAATGGGCGAATTTCTAAAATAATACCGTACAGCGGGTGATCGATATAATGGATTTCATTACTGCGCATACGACGGTGTTGCTGAATTTGACTGATGCGCTGAATATCCGCCGTCCACAGTTGATTAGCTTTGTCTGTAGCTTTTAATGGTGTGGGTGGTATAGGCCAGATGCCCTCGATGGGGGCGGTTATTGCACTTTCTATTGCATGCTCTTCAGTAGGCTGTGCAAAGGCGCTATAAGGTGCGGTTTCCAGGCTGTGAACATCTTTAGGGAAATCAACAAACCAGAGATTACTTTGCAGATGTAAATAACGGCCCTTATACAGTTTTATGCTGCCGGCAACTGGGTATACACCATCTATAGGTCTGCCTGTTTGGATAACGATGTTTTCGGCACTGGCCTTGTCTTTGATATGTTGAACCCAGCTTTGATGATATAAAACTCTAAAATCGCGGCTGCTTTTAAGGCGTCGATGCAGGTCAGAATTTTTCTGATCATTCTTGTTACTGACTTTTAATGCGTTTTTTCCCGCAGGAATCGGGGCCAGTCCATCGTTTAAAAATACCAGGTTGTCAGTCGGGTATTTCAGTTCAATGTTATTGGGCCAGGTTTCTTCATTGGTTTGCTGCAGATGCTTGATGATCATCATCTCAACGGTATACAGCTTTTGTTCTTCTTTAGCGGTACTGGATGCGGGTAAGCTAAACAACAGGCCAATAATAAAAAGAGCCGATGTTAAGTGTATCTTTGGAGTTTTTCTTGCTGCGCAGTTCATAACCTTTCCATGCAGGTTTTAATTTTGGTCCATCATACCCGTTATCTGCAGGGCTTTATACCTGCAGTGAGGGCATTAATGGCCTTTTAGTTCAGGGCTTGAAGTATATCACCCACCAGTGCGATACGTGCTTCGGCATTCTCGCTTTCAGCCTTAAATTTCAGGCTGGATGCGCCTTCCAGGCGATATACCGTAGGGGCCGATTGGACCAGCTGCACCAGTTTAATCGGGTCAACCGTGGTATGGCTGCCAAACTCCAATTTACCGTTTGTACTGGAAGCCGTGAGTTTGATAATGCCCAGTTTTTCGGCGGCAAGTTTAAGTGAAGTGACATCAAACAGGTTGTTGATTTGTGTGGGTAACAAGCCAAAGCGGTCTATCATCTCTACTTTCAAATCCCGTAAACCATCATCACTTTGGCAGTTGGCAATGGATTTATACATGATTAAACGGCTGTGAACATCGGGCAGATAATCATCCGGAATAATTGCTGAGATATTCAGGTTTACCTCGGTGCCTTGCTGCAGCGGTGTATCAATATTAGGTGTTTCTCCACGTTGAATGGATTTAACCGCTTTATCCAGCATATCCATATATAAGGTGAAACCTAATGTTTGAATTTGGCCACTTTGTTCATCACCTAGTAATTCACCCGCCCCGCGAATTTCCAAATCATGGGTGGCCAACGTAAAGCCTGCGCCTAAATCCGTTGCCTCGGCAATCGCATCCAGACGCTTTTCGGCATCTTTGCTGAGCTTTTTCTCAGGCGGCGTCAATAAATAGGCATAGGCCTGATGGTGAGAGCGCCCTACACGGCCACGTAATTGGTGTAGCTGGGCCAGGCCAAATTTATCGGCTCTATTGATGATGATGGTATTGGCCGAAGGTACATCGATACCGGTTTCTATGATCGTGGTACATAGCAGGAGATTAAAGCGTTTATGATAGAAATCACGCATCACCTGTTCTAATTCACGTTCACGTAGCTGGCCATGGCCTATGCCGATTCGCGCCTCTGGAACCAGTTCGGCTAAATCACTGGCAACTTTTTCGATGGTGCTGACTTCATTATGTAAATAATAGACTTGGCCACCACGCAGGATCTCACGCAAGATGGCTTCTTTGATCAGTTGATCTTCCTTGGCACGTACGAAGGTCTTGATCGATAGGCGCTTGGCTGGTGGGGTAGCGATAATGGATAGGTCACGCATGCCTGCCATGGACATATTTAAGGTTCTTGGAATCGGCGTTGCGGTTAATGCCAGTATATCCACTTCGGCACGCAGGGATTTAAGTGTCTCTTTTTGTTTAACCCCAAATCGATGTTCTTCATCCATGATGACCAGGCCCAGATTCTTAAACTTCACATCTTTTTGCAGAATCTTATGGGTGCCAATAAGGATGTCTATCTGGCCTTCATTAAGTTTTTTGATCACAGCATTTTGTTCTTTGGCGGTTTTAAAGCGACTCAGCACTTCAATATTGACCGGTAATTCGGCAAAGCGGTCAACAAACGATTCATAATGCTGCTGGGCTAAAAGCGTGGTAGGCACTAAAACGGCCACTTGTTTATCGTTGTGTACCGACGTGAAGGCGGCGCGCATGGCGACTTCGGTTTTACCAAAACCTACATCACCACAGATAAGTCTATCCATGGGTTTATCGCTGGCCATATCCTCTAATACACGGTTAATGGCTGATAACTGATCTTCGGTTTCTTCAAACGGGAAGGCGGCAGAGAATTTGTGATAGCTGGTCGTATAGGTTTCATGGCGATAACCTTTTTTTGCGGCACGTCGGGCATAGATGTCCAGTAGTTCGGCGGCTACATCATGAATTTTTTCAACGGCTTTTTTACGTGCTTTCTGCCAACGATCGGTTCCCAGTTTATGTAACGGTGCACTATCCGGGTCAGAGCCGCTGTAGCGGCTGATCAAATGTAAGCTGGCTACCGGTACATAGAGCATTGCATTATCGGCATATTTTAAGGTCAGGAATTCATTGTCAATATCATCAACCTGAAGCACCTTAAGGCCGATATAGCGCCCTATACCATGATCAATATGCACCACTGCTGCACCGAGTTTTAATTCGGTAAGGCTCTTGATAATGGCGTCGCTATTATCGCTGGTTGATTTCCTGCGCCTGCGTTGTTGTACCCGATTACCAAATAATTGCGATTCCGCCACTAATTCGCAGTACTGTAAGGATGCACCCTGTGTAATGGGGGATACCATAAGGCCTATCGCGGGTTGCTCTTCAATAAACTGCTGCCAGCCTTGTACTTCGGTGACTTGAATATTGCACTGTTTAAAGATATCGAATAAAACTTCTTTACGGCCCAGGGATTCGGCACAAAATAATATCGGTTTTTTTAAGCCTTGTTCCCGCTCATCAAGAAAGGCTTGCAGGCGGAAATAGGGGCTTGATGCCTGTGCATCGATGCTGAGATCACTAGGAGGGCTGCTTTCTAGGGCATAAAAACCTTTGCCAATATCATCCAGATTTTGAGTGCTTAATATGATGCGTGGATGCTGCTTAAGTTGTGAAAACAGTTCATTCTCTGGAATAAACACTGCTTGGGGGGGCAGCAAAGGCTGTTGCTTATCCACTTTGTATTGTTCGAAGCGTGATTGCACTTCCTGCCAAAACAGGCGGCAATTCTTTTCGATATTTTCGGTACTGAATATCAGGCAGTTTTCAGGCAGGTAATCAAACAGGCTGGCGGTTTTTTCAAAAAATAGAGGCAGATAGTATTCAATGCCGTTAAAGGCGATACCCTGGCTGAGATCATCGTAAAACAGGCTGTCTTTGATGCTGATATCTTCAAAATGGGTATACCAGTTATCTTTAAAGGCATTAACCCCAAGCTTATCCAGCGGAAATTCCCTTGCGGGCAGAATATCAATGCTGTCGATATTCGCCGTAGTCAACTGGGTTTCGGGATTAAAGGTCTTGATTTTTTCCACTTCGATATCAAATAACTCGATGCGAAAAGGCTGTTTAGAGCCCATGGGGAATAAATCGATGATGCCGCCGCGTACGGCAAATTCACCGTGTTCATAAACCATTTCCACACATTGATAATTGGCGGCTTCCAAACGTAGGCGAAAGGCTGCCATATCGATATCATCACCGATGTTTAATTGCAGGCTGGCTTCTTGAATAAATGCCGGTGGTGCTATGCGTTGCATTAATGTGTTAATCGGTACAAATAACACAGCATTGGGTGTTTGAGGTAGCTCGTATAAGCAGCGTAGGCGCTCGGAGACGATATCTTGATGTGGAGAAAATCTATCGTAGGGCAGGGTTTCCCAGTCGGGGAAATGCAGCAGCGGTAAATCGGGGGCAAAAAACTGCACCAATTCTTCCAGTTCACTGGCCTGCTGAGAGTTATCGCAGATCACCAGGCTCAGTTTTTTTTCATGCTGGGCGGCTTCGGCGATAGCTAGTGCCTGAGCTGCGCCATGCAACTGGCCCCAATATTTTTTATTGCTTGAAGATGACGGGATTTTATCTTCTAGGTTCAGCAGTGTTTGCTGCGTCATGCGGCGATCCTGTGAATGATGTAATGAAAGGTTGATACTTTAACGTAAATGAGCGCCTGGCAACATATTTACGCACATCATTTGTGGCCTGTGAATAAACAAATTTTGAATGACGTAAAAGTTTCTTGGCTGCAAGAAAAATAGTTCATTTTTTTTGTAAAATAATCGATGCTAGATGTGGTTTTTTTGATTGCTTTATGAGTCGGGCTTCTATTTGAGAGTTTTTATGCACAGTTGTGACGGTGGAATGCGGTCTGCAGGCTATAGCGCTAAAAATTTAATAAAAAAACGGTTTCAGGCTATTGATTTACTGTAAGTTGTTGAAATTAAAAGGTAAAAATAAATAGGTTAAAAAGTGATCAATCTGAGTGGTGTCGGCATTTCTACTGCGTTTGGGCTGCTTGCTACAATGTTATCCAACAACTTATCCACAGAATCTGTGGACAGAATAAAAACGTAATAGATGCTGAAGCGGTACATGAAATCTGAGGGCTTTGGGTATATAAAAACGCCCTAAATCGATCATTTTGTCAGGTGTATGAACTTTAATGATAGTGTTAGGGCGCTTGGACTTGTGTTTTTACTGGAGGCTTATATTTTTTTCTGCAGTATCAATCCGGTTTCTATGTGATCGGTGTAGGGAAATTGATCAAATAGCGCGCTCGCTTCGATATCGTGTGTTTGGCATAGCTGCTTTAGATTGTTACACAGTGTATCGGGGCTGCAGGAGATATACACGATACGATCAAATTGCTGAATCAACTTTATCGTATCATCATCTAATCCGGCTCTGGGCGGATCAACCAGTACGGTAGAGAATTGATAATCGCTTAATTCAATGGCCTGTTGTTTTAAGCGGCGAAACTCACGTTCACCGTTAAGTGCGGTGGTAAAGTCTTCACTGGACATGCGGCAGATTTTCACATTGTCGATGTTGTTACTGGCAAAATTTACATGCGCCGATTTAACCGATGTTTTGCTGATTTCTGTGGCTAAAACCTGATTAAAATTTTCAGCTAAAACCGCGGTAAAGTTACCATTGCCACAGTAAAGCTCCAGTAGGTCACCTTTGCAGTTGAGTGTATGTTCTCTGGCCCAATTTAACATCTGTTCGTTAATCTTGGCGTTGGGTTGGGTGAAACTGCCTTCAACCTGCTGGTAGGTAAAGGTTTTACCGTTAATGTTGAGCTCTTCGTTAATAAAATCCCGTGATAAAATGATCTTCTGTTTGCGGCTGCGCCCTAAAATTGCGATGCCGAGTTTTTTCTCCAGCGCGGTAGCCTCGGCTATCCAATTGTCGCCCAATCTTTTGTGGTAGATCAGGGTGACCAGCATATCGCCGGATAAGCCGGAGAGAAATTCAACCTGAAATAAACGTTGACGTAACTCATCACTTTTAATGATCTCGGCTTTTAAAGCCTGCATGCAATCGTTGATTAATGCCGGGGCGATGGGGAAGTTGTTAATCACCACTGGAATGTCGGGTTCACCCTTGGCAAACATAACGTAGTTGCTGTCATCTTCTTCATGCCAGAAGCGAAACTCGGCGCGCATTCTAAAACCCTGAGTCGGTGATGCAAAAACGTTTAATGCGGGGGCTGAAAAGGGTTTTAGCTGGTCAGTTAGGCGTGCTTGTTTTGACTGCAGTAACTCGGTATAGCGCTCGGGAGCGAATGTTGATAGGGGCATGATTGTCTCTTTGACACGTTGGCACTGACAGGGGCGGGCATTATAGGCAATAAGCCTGATACATGCGATAATTGTCTGGTTGAATTGATGAATATCCCAAGTGCTGGGATTGTTCTATAAAGCCTAAGGAGAAGACATGGCGGTATTAGTCACAGGTGGTGCAGGTTATATCGGCAGCCATTGTTGTTTGGAACTGTTGGACGCCGGTTTTGACGTGGTAGTGGTCGATAATCTGTGTAATAGCTCATTGGTTGCGCTGGATAGGGTAAAGAGCCTCACCGGTAAAGACATTAGTTTTCATCGGGTGGATATCAATGATGCGACTGCGTTAGCAGCGGTATTTAAGCAGCATACGATTGAGTCGGTCATCCACTTTGCCGGTTTAAAAGCCGTAGGCGAATCGGTTGCCAAGCCACTTTGGTATTATCAGAATAATGTCCAGGGTACATTGACCTTATGTGATGTTATGCAACAGCATGATGTTTATAAACTGGTGTTTAGTTCATCGGCTACGGTTTATGGTGATCCGCATACTGTGCCTATCACCGAAGACTTTCCGTTATCGGCAACTAACCCCTATGGGCAAAGTAAATTGATGGTGGAGAATATATTAAGAGACTTAGCCATTTCGGATGATCGCTGGAATGTGATTTTACTGCGTTATTTTAATCCGGTGGGGGCACATGAGTCGGGTTTAATTGGTGAGGACCCTCAGGGTATCCCCAATAACCTCATGCCGTATATTTCTCAGGTAGCAGTCGGTAAGTTAAAGCAATTATCGGTGTTTGGTGGAGATTACGATACTAAAGACGGTACGGGTGTACGTGATTATATTCATGTTGTTGATTTGGCTAAAGGCCATATTGCTGCGCTGAATAAGTTGGTCAGTAATCAAGGGGCTACGGCGTATAACTTGGGCACTGGGGTGGGCTATTCGGTATTGGATATGATCAAGGCGTTTGAGTTGGGTTCTGGGCAGGATGTGCCTTATCAGATTGTTGATCGCAGGCCTGGCGATATTGCAGCTTGTTATGCCGATCCTGTGTTGGCGACAACTGAACTGGGCTGGAAGGCTGAGAAAACTTTGGAAGATATGACCAGAGATACCTGGCACTGGCAATCAAAAAACCCCAAGGGTTATCAGCTGTAAATAATAGACCTAAAAAAGCAGCCCAGGCTGCTTTTTTAAGCTTTTGGTTTTATGATGGGGCTAAACTAGGCGATTTTTATTACGTTGCAGCCATAACGTTTGCGCTTTTTCCATGGCCTGTTCTTGATTACCTATATTCTCCAGCAGTTTTAACACGACGGCCAGTGTGCTGATAATGGCAGTCTCGCCATAGCGGTCGTGTGTTTCTCCGCGCCAAACGTCGGTGAATAGCTGCATATCCAGTGTCTCTAGGCCTGGGTCTTTGCCTTCTTGTAATCGTGGCCATTTCTCTTCAAAAAGTTCGCCGTCAAGTATGCCTTTAACGATGCAGCTGGCATTGCTCTTGCGTTCAATCTCGCCACCATCGCCTTTAAAGACAATCATGTTACGTTGGCCCACTTTGGCTGCGGCTTGCTGGTGAGTGTCGCCATAAGCGGGGTGGAAGATGCTCTGGAAGGAGTGGTTGGCCTCCAGAGGGTTGATCAGGCGGCTAAGTGTGTGTACTGGGGAACGAAGGCCCAATAAATTGCGCATATTTAATAAGTTGTCCAGCTCTGGGCAGAAATGTTCGACTGACATCAGGCTGAGATTGTCTTTAGCTAGCTGCTGGTTAACCATCTGCCAGTTACTAGCTATGGGTAGGCCTAACGTGGTGAAGGCATCTTCGGTATACAGGCGGCCCTGGGTGTGTCCCTTGGCAGCATGAATAAAGATTCTATAGCCGTTATCAGCCAGGATAAGCAAGCTTGCAATAAACCAGGGTAATTGTTTGCGTTTACCGGCATAGCTGGACCAATCGATATCCACTTGAATATCATTGGGCGCATCGATATGGTCTTTACAGGCTTGTACAAAGCCTGCTATTTCATCGGCCGATTCTTCTTTAACCCGTAATAACATTAAAAAAGCACCTAATTGAACATCTTCAATCTCGCCGCGTAGAATAGCGGTGAAGGCGGTGTAGGCTTCGTCAAATGAAAGTGAGCGTGAGCCTTTTTTACCTTTGCCCAGAATACGTACATATTGGGCGAAGGGGTGTTCTTTATTGTGGTAATCTTGTGTGCTCATGTTAAATCTTAAATGCAGTTGGCAGGCTTGGGTAAGCCTGCAATTTTACTGATGAGTTTAGTGGGGCTTTGTGGAAACAGGCTAAGCAGGTAGATGCTACGGCCCTTGTCTTTATCAAGTTGCTGACCCACCCATTTTACAAAGGGGCGCATCTCGGGTGAGATATCGAATTGTTGAAAGTAGGCTCTGGCGCAGTGGATTAATTCCCAGTGGGCATCATAAAGCTCAATGTTTTCAGCTTTGGCAATGGCGATAGCCATAGTTTCATTCCACTGTTGAATATTCTTAAGGAAGCCTTCCTTGTCAAAGCTTTCTTTATCAGATTCATCGTGAACAGTCATGTTAATACCAGCTGATATTGTTGTTGGCTATTAAGCTCAGTTCAACAAACTCGGCCATGGTGATGTGAGTGAAGTTTTTGTCAGTATTTTCGATGCCTCTGGCTAGTGCATGTTCATTCAGCAGGAAGCAGCGCTTGGCAGTGTTTAGGTATGCCTGGCTGATATCGGTTTGGCTTATCGCATTATAAATACCGTCATCGATCAGTATGATGTAATCATCTTGATGGATTAGATGCAGGGCATTATGGGCTGACTGATGGGTATTGGCCGATTTATGTATGATATGCAGGTTCATAAACTGATCACTTTGTCGGCTTGTTGTATCAGGGCCTGGCATTGTGCCTGATCTATAACCTGGGCCGAGGCATCAATATTGTCGGTTGTTAGGCCTCGCAGCTGCAAAGAGTGGCTGCAGCAATACACGTCATTAATGTCGTAGAGTGCAAAGGCTTGCAGGGTTTTTTCGATGTTTTTCTGCTGTAATAAATCCGCCTGTTGGCCTTTTTGCAGTTGAAATACGCCGTCGTTGATAAATAGTAATTGCACGTGTTGATCAAAGGCAGCGGTGGCTAAAACCATATCCAGTGCTTCTCGGGCAAGAGAACTTTGATAAGGCGCTTGGCGTAATAAATAAAGGTATTTCATGGCCGGTTTAGTTACCAAAAATGATGTGTTGATCGGTCTGATTAACCGCGTCTATCCATTGCCCAAGACCTGAAAGTTCGGTGCAGGGGCTTAGGGATGCTGTGGTTTTTTCGTAACGCTTGGCTTCTGTTGTATCTAACATGCCGCGTTTTAGCCCTGATGCGATACAGACGACGCTATCGATATCATATTTTTGAATTAGTTGCTGCCAGCGATCGCTAAGATTGATCTCATCCTGTGGTGCACAATTGGCGGTATTACCCAGGTAGGCAGCTTCATGATAAAAGAAGATGCGATATATCTGATGCCCCGCATCTAAGACACTCTGGCAATAGGCGAGGGCGGTTTGTGCATGTGCAGAAGCATGGGGGCTGGATAGCACCATGATGGCTAGGGTTTTTTTGTCGGTTTGGCTATTAGGCATGAGGCCAGTATAACAGGCTTTACTGTAAAAATGAGGCAATAAAAAACCCCGCCAGGCGAGGTTTTTTATAATGCTTTCTTGAGCTTAAACTGTGTAGCTTAATCGTCGTTCATAAAACCCAGGATATGTAATAAGCTGGTGAAGATGTTGTATATGCTTAAGTACAAAGAGGCTGTGGCCAGGATGTAGTTACGTTGACCGCCATTAATGATTTGGCTGGTTTCAAACAAGATGTAACCTGACATGATGAACACAATTGCACCCGATACGGCCAAGCCTAATGCCGGGATACCTAAAAAGATATTGGCGATGCTGGCAACGATTACAACAATCATGCCTGTCATCAAGAAACCGGTCATAAAGGAGAAATCTTTTTTGGTTGTCATAACGTACGTTGACAGGCTAAAGAAGATAATCGCCGTGCCGCCTAAGGCTTGCATGATGATTTGTGAGCCACCTGCCATATTTAGGTAGTGGTTTAAGATGGGGCCTAAGCCAAAACCTAATAAACCGGTGAAAGCAAAAACGGCCAAAATACCTTTTTCAGAATCGGCAGTACGTGGAATAACAAACCAGATAATCGCTATTGCGGCTATTGAGCAGACGAGGCTGACGCCGTGTCCCACTTGTAGCATCATGGATAAGCCTGCCATTACAGCGCTTAGCAGCATGGTTGCACCTAATAACATATAGGTGTTCTTTAATACTTTATTGATTTCAATCGTCTGTGATTGATTGTTTTCAAACAACGTATCGCGTTGCATGGGGTACTCTCCTAGTGAAATTAACTATTGCAAATATGACTCAGCTATCTTGAAAATTCAAGTATTAGTCGCAGTCTTGCGTAAGCTTATTGGCTTATGGTTCTTAGATGGGGGTATTACAGAATAATTCAATCTTTTGATGAATATATTTATATCGGGATTTTGGATTGGCTCGTTATCTAAGGAAGGTTGTCTGTAATGGCGGTGGGGTAGGGATTCGAACCCTAGGAGGGGATAAACCCTCAACGGTTTTCAAGACCGCCGCTTTCGACCACTCAGCCACCCCACCAGAACATACTCTTTAACTTAAAGGTCAGTTGTAAAGTAAGCTAAGTGCTTAATTTTACTGGCTTTGCTAAAGAGATGCGCATTATACCGATACCAGGTTGCAGTGCAATAGCTGAATCGATATTAATGCGTTTTTTTTACTTAGTCTGCATCTTTCTCTGCAGGTGCTGTTTGTACGGTAACCTTAGCTTCTGTGATTTTGCTAGCGCCTCTAGGGTCGTTAGTTGCACGAGTTGGAGCTACTCTGCTTGGAACCGGTACAATGCGTTCACTAAGTTCAGGGCCTTTGAAGGCGACGGAAATAACTTCTGCAGTTGCCGTGGCTGGCTTGTCTCTAGGGTCATTGCTGGCTCTAGTTTTTGATTTAACCGCAGGGGCTGCTGCGGTTTCTTTGATCGCGGCAGGTTTTTCAGTTATTGCCGGTGGGGTCGGGGCTTCCGGCTGT
>JABSRQ010000106.1:0-402 GCA_013215055.1 Pseudomonadales bacterium
TCGCGGCTGTTAATCAATGCCGACTATCGAAAAAAGACCTTGAGCAGTGGCCATGATTCACTCAATCAGTTATTGTCAGCACTGCAAAATTATTGTTATTCTAAATACTTGCGCTACGTTTATATGGTCGTAAAACCAGCTGTATTAAGAACCCTAATCAGCGAGGCTTAAAATGTATTGCCCTGGCTCCTGCTGTCACCATGGACGATGGCTGCAAAGCGATGGCGGCGCTACTGGACTGGAATGATGTTCCGGAATTAATTCCCACGCATGAAGCCAGGGGGCATCAAGGCAAAAGGGAAATTTACTACAGTGACAGCAACTATTTACGAGGGTAAGTTATCCTTAAATACGATTGTCGATGTACACCAATCTTTTTACCGTGCATCTTCTCTGGAAGAT
>JABSRQ010000106.1:412-17828 GCA_013215055.1 Pseudomonadales bacterium
TGAGGGTATAGCCTTTCTACACCTTGGGCTGCTTGCAGATAATCAATACAGTCTTATCAACTCACTGACGGCTGATTTTGGTCAGTCGGGCACAAACAGTGAGTGGAGTCAGCACTACCATGAGAATAATCTGCAAAATATTGATCCCATCATCCATTGCAGTTTGAACCACAATAAGGCCTTTAACTGGCAGACTGTCCCCAGGCTTGTTCATATGTCTGATGAAAGGACATATTTTATGCAATGTGCCGGAGATGCCGGTCTCGAAAAGGGGGCCAGTGTCGGCTCAATTATCAAGAAACATCAACATCAACATGATGAGCTCTATATCCTTTCTGCCTCGGGGCGAGAATTAAATGAAGATCAGCTTTGTGTGCTGGACTTGATGAGTTCTATTATAGGTTTGGCCCTTGCTTATCCCCAAGATAAGTGCCAGAAATTAACGAAACGAGAGCGAGAAATATTAGGCTGGGCGGCAGAAGGAAAGTCAACCTGGGATATCAGCAAGATATGTGGTATTGCTGAAAGTACCGTTAAATTTCATTTCAATAATATCTTCCTGAAACTGGATGTGCATAACAGGCCTCAGGCAGTGGTTAAAGCCGTAAGAAGAAATTTAATTTAATATTGCTACTTTTAGATAAAATTAAATGAAGTGCTCCATACAAAGCGGAATCTCTCACCCCATTATTGCAAATTTCTATTTCCAGAAAGTGATTTCTGAGAATACGATGAACAGCCAATTTCATAGGACAGCTAGATCATGACCCCTTAGATAATAGAGCTCGATTAATATTCGTAATAAATATCAATAGTCTGTATCAAACCTATCATGTCTTTCATGCCCCGCCAATTTTAGCTACTACGCTGACTTCGACGATTCAACCACTTGAATAGACAGTGCAGAACATGTCCGTACTAGATCGTTAAGCATCAACTGTTATCCAGCAGCCAGTAGTTATCAAAGCACTTGAACTGCGTCTAAACTTCGGCATAAAATCATTAAAAACCTAGATCGCTTGCACTTGATCCATTGGTATCATTCAAGCATCGACGATTTCTTCGAATCAGCACTGGTGCTCTGACGCAGTCGTGCCATGCCTACATTGTCACAACCCCAGTAAAACTAAAAACCTAAGAATTTAAAGATTCTTTCTTTGCACGTATTGAGTCGACTGAACGTTTTATATGCGTTTTATTTTCCGCAACCGCAACCGCAACCGCAACCGCAACCGCAACCGCAACCGCAACTGGAAGTCAAATTTTGCATAGGCGCTGTGGTATCGCAGCGTAGAAACGCTTGGCATCTTGACGTAGCTGGAAAGCTAAAAAAATCATCGGTATAACGTATCAGTATTGCCCTGCTACCTAATCTCAGTTTAACTACTTTCTGAATTCAGCTGTCCAAGGTAAAGATCCGCTGCTGATGGATGAAATTATAACGCATTTGTATTTAGTCGATGATGTAATCTCAGCTACTTTCATCTGCCCGAAGCACAAGGGAAATCTCCTGCATATATTTCTAGGTCAAGTCACCTTTTTAGTCTTGCAGTTTTTAACCCGTAGGGTGTCTCTTGCCCAATAACAGCCTGTTAGAGCTTAAAGTTTTATCGAGGGGGCACTCTTAATTTAATTCGGCAGCTTTCTCTTTATTTAAGCAGTTTATAAATATGAAGGCCGGAGACTGTATATATAAATTAAACCCGTTTCGCTTTAATGCTTCTTATACCTAGCATGCGGTAATCTTCTTGGTTAGATTTGTTTTTTGGCGAAGTTAACCTGACACATACAAGATTAATATTTTATTGATCCTTATTAATTATCCCTGTTAATAAATAGCTTATCTATATGTGGGGGGCACTATCTCTGGGGTGGGAAAAGATAATAAATTACTTTTATATTATATGGAGAGAATATTATGTGGTAAATGGTATGTAATAAGCTGTTGATCTCCATTGATTGGCGGTAGTTTGCAAAATGAAATTTTCTTACTGATTTGCATTTCAAGTTGATAAATAATATCTAACATATTTTATTGAAAACTGATGAAATGATCGCTAACTATAGGGGATAAATAGAAAAATAAAAAATGGCACGGACTGTGAACAGGACATAACAAAATCTAAAGTTAAGAGGATTATGTTATGTCAGTATTAATCGCCTTCGCCATACATAGATGCAGTATTCGTCTATTTGATAAGAGCCTAGCATTAACATTAGCGTTGTTTTTAATGCCGCTGTGGATTCTTAATACCCTGTTGTCTATTGTGCATGGGAAGACGCCTGTTAAGGTCAGGCATTTATCTGATGCGTTGGGTCGCCAGATTGATTTACATGAATGTAATGATGGGCTCTGGGGACGATCGCTTGTGCTACTGGATATTTTATTCGGCAAGTTAAGTTTTTGTGGGGTTTCTTTAATGCACTCTGTAAGCACAGAACAGAGACGAAATGTTGATTTATCCCCCGGTCTCGTCAGCTTGTATGATTTGCATCAGCGCATTGGATTGGCTGAATCCAATCATATGGAACTATTGCTTCAACAGCGTCAGCAGTTATCTTTGCTTAGTCATATCAAGTTACTCGTACGTGGTTTTTTGAGTGCCCTGATTTATTGTAAATCATCGATGCGTTCGCCAGCGTATTTTTCTTTGTTTGGCATCGGTATTAACAATGTGACTATGGTGGATGCAATAGATTGGGTCATCCAATCTAGAGATGAATGTCAGCTGGGATTTTTTGTAAACGTCAACTCAGTTAATTTATCCGATAACGATGAGGGCTTCAAGCAGACTATAAATCAGGCAGAACAAGTGTTTGCTGATGGATCAGGGGTACGTCTGGCGAGTCACCATTTTGGTATTGATTTAAAAGATAATGTGAATGGTACCGATATGTTGCCTCTACTTTGCCAAAGCCTTGCCAGTACCGGCCAGTCGATATTCTTGTTAGGTTCTGAACCTGGTATCGCTGAATCAGCGGCTACAGCGCTTGAGCGTCAGCATCCAGGATTGAAAATAGCCGGTCATCATCATGGATTTCTTAATGAAGAACTCGATGTTGAGGTTGTTGCAGCTATTAACCGGAGTGAAGCCGATGTGCTACTGCTGGCAATGGGCTCACCCATTCAGGAGCGCTGGTTGCTAAAGTACAAAAAGCAGCTTAACTGTAATACCGCTTTGGCTGTAGGTGGACTATTTGACTTTTGCTCGGGCAATATCAGTCGCTCACCTCTATGGATGCGTGAACTAGGGATGGAATGGGTCTGGCGTCTGTTGCAGGAACCTGGCAAGAAGTGGCGCCGTTATGTTCTAGGGAATCCAAGGTTCTTATTCAAAACCTATACCTCGACTGAAGGAGTGACCTTATGATTCAATCCATAATAATTCCTTTGAATGTAATGCAGGCACAGCTTGAGCCAGGCTGGAGTTTCGCAAAGCAGGAGATTTTGCAACCGTTAGCATCCAGCAAGGGAGTTCATCAATCCTTGCAGCAGTTAGTTGCCTTCATCGGTCTATTAATGATAAGTCCTTTACTGCTATTAACGGCTTTAGCGATCCGTATGGATAGTCGCGGTAATGTAATATTCACTCAAGTGCGAGTAGGACAACACGGCAAGCGTTTTGTTATGTATAAATTTCGCTCCATGTATTTAACGGATGATCCCAGATATCTTGCGCCTGAAACCAATGCCAGTAACAGAGAGGGGATTTGTCAGAAGATTATTTGTGATCCTCGAATGACTAGAGTCGGGCGTATCATTCGTAAATTGTCCATAGACGAACTGCCGCAACTAATCAATGTGGTAAAGGGGGATATGGTTCTTATCGGTCCCAGGCCTGCGTTGCCGCAAGAGACCGATCAATATGACTGGAGTATGTTAGAGAGACTCGATAGTCCCGCTGGAATAACAGGATTATGGCAAGTCTCTGGTCGAGCCGATCTAAGTTTTGATGAACAGATAGCTTTGGATATTCACTATGTTCGTGAACGCACCGCGTTAATGGATCTTAAAATTTTGTTTGCAACAGTACCTGCCGTGGTGCTGGGGAGAGGAGCCTATTGATAAAATGAAAACACCAGTATCAGTTCACTGCTTCCCCATAGTTTTGAGGAAATAAAAAATCCTGATTATAAATTGATAAAATGTGAGCGAGAACAAACATTGTAATAATAGAGAATCAGGGTTTTTCACATCATAACACCGCTTTCAGCAACTACTAAAAACTTTATCAAGACATGAATTTTAAGGCATCGATAAAGAACATTATTCAGGCTTAAACTCTAGGTAGGTGTGAACAAGTCGGTATGGCTAAAAACTACCACATAGACTGCCAAGTCATGGAATAGTAACACTTGTTACGGTCTATGTTAGAGGAGATGGATAAGGGCTTCGTTAAATCTGAATTCGCTATAAGTTAATCCATTGAGTCAGCACGAAAAAACTGGAGATAGATTATGTCTGATGATATTAGAATTAGTGTGGTTATACCTCTCTACAACAAGGAACATCATATAATAGAAACACTGCGTAGTGTGGATCAGCAGAAATTTCCAGCCTATGAGGTGATAGTGATTGATGATGGTAGTACAGACCGAAGTGTCGAGAAGGTTCAGCAGCAAGACTTTTGTAAGGTTAGGCTGATCCAGAAAAATAACTCGGGGGTCTCTTGCGCACGTAACGCCGGTATAGAGCATGCCAGAGGGAACTATATTGCTTTTTTGAACGCTGGTGATTTATGGATTTCTCAGTTTCTGCAAGAAATATGGTGCATGATAAATTGTTTTCCTAAGGCGGGACTACTTGCAACCTGCTATCAGTGTAAGGAGAGTGATAATAAGTTCAAGGATGCCGATATTTGCTTTATTAAACCTTATACCAAGTTTGCCATAATGAAGGATTATTTTGCGATTGCTTCACATGGGGCACAACCTTTTATGATGTCTTCTGTCGTGGTAAAACGCGCCGACCTGAAGCGTTTAGGAGGGTTTCCTGAGAATGAGCTCATGGGTGAAGATCAGGAGTTATTCAGCCGTTTTGCTCTCTATGATAAGATCGCCTATAGCCCAAGGGTCATGGCGATATACCAATTAGATGCCGACAATCGTGATTGCATTAATAATGTGCCAGAGCGTGAATGCCCATTCAGTAGACGACTACAGTTAATTGCCGATAACAGCGCCCTGAATCAATCGCTTAGATCTGAACTATTAGATTATATCGCGGCACATCTGCTGCATTTAGCCAAGAAAAATATTCGTCTAGGTCGTCTGCCTCAGGCGCGCCTTATCTTGAATGATAAACGATGTCAGCGTATTACTGTAAAACATTGGTTGTGTGAAGTACGTATGCTGCTTGCAAAAATACAACGACAGTTACTGCCTGTACCTGAATTGGCCAAATAGAAGTGAGTACATATTGAAAAGTGTAACTGCAGTTCGCATTTAGATATGCATACATTATAATTTGTAAAATATGCAAAATAGGATTCTGTAAATCTGATTTTCAGTTTGCATCCCATAATCCAAATATCCAAGAAAAATATCTTAAAAAACGACGCGGTAAGTATTAATTTCCCTGAATAAATTGAAGTTTTAAGCTCTGGCATTAGTCTTGCACTTTATGGTTTATCCCTTAATATAAAGGAGTAAGCCATGAGTCATCCAAAAATTTCAGTCATCATTCCTTTTCATAATGATGAGCGTTATATCAAACAATCACTGGATTCAGTGTTGGACCAGAGTTTTAAGAATATTGAAATTATCTGTGTTAATGATGGCAGTCGTGATAGTTCCATCGAGATAATCCGAAAATATCCCGATCCACGTATTCATATTGTCAGCCAAAAACATCAGGGGCTGGCAGCTGCGCGTAACGCTGGAATTAATGCCTCCAAGGGCCTTTTTATCGCTATGTTAGATGCACACGATTCCTGGAGCTCGGAAAAACTGACCAAGCATATGCAGCACTTCCAAAGAAATCCTCATATTGATGTCAGCTATTCTGCTTCACGTTTTATGCAGGAAGATGGGGGGCTTTTGCTAACAGGGCAACACCCCAAACTTAAAAATATCAACCCTCAACACATCTATTGCCGTAATCCTATTGGCAATGGTTCAGCTGCAGTTATGCGCAAATCATTTCTGGTTCAAGCCAGTGAAATACACCTCAAGAACGGGATACCCTATCGCCAGTTTTTTGATGAAAGCATGTGCCAGTCAGATGACCAGGAATTCTGGATACGTAGTGCACTGAATACAGCTGCCGTCTTTGAAGGCATTGGTGAAACACTGACTTATCATCGTAGTAACAGCGCTGTTTTGTCTGCCGATACAGAAGATAGGCTTTCAAACTGGCAACAAATTCGAGAAAAGAATGTTCCCTATCACCCCCATTTCTATTTTAAATGGTCTCGATTAGCTTTGTCTTATCAGTATCGCGATTTAGCCTGGCATGCCATACAGTCACACAAGGCATCATTGGCATTAGAGTTGATGTATAAAGCCATACAATCTGACAAACGCATTCTCTGGCAGGATCCAGCCCGCACTTCAATGACCATATTCTGCACTCTAGTCAGTTTCTTGCCAGAAAAAATTTATACATTCATTAAATCCGGCGCCATGAATTGGCCCAAGCTAAAACCGGAGCTGCGTCATGCCTAAAGACAATATATTGATATTCAGCATTGCCTGTAACGGCCACCAATACCTGTCGGTTTTCCGTCTGCCCGAAGCCCAAGGGCCACCTCCAGCCACCTCCAGCCACGGTGTTAACCGGTAGCGTGTCTCTCGTCTAATTCCAGTCAAAGGCTTTTCATGAGAAGACTCATAGCTGTAAACGGTGTGTTTTCTCCTGATCAAAAACCTTTATATATATACGAAGCCAGGATCTTTATCCAAAATGTGGTAACCACGGCTGAATGAGTCGCTCATGGTCGTTCGAAATATTTTTATCCCGGTACTGATTGTGTTAACTCTGTCCGTCAGTGGCCAGAAGCCCGCAAGTAGGTTCGTGTTAGGGAAATTGACTGATACGGTCGACAAGAGCACCGTGCTGGAGCTGCACATCGTCGATCGAAAGACCGGCAAACCGCTGCCTGCCCGCCTCAATATCCAATGCTCGGACGGCAATCATGTCGATGGATCCGGTCGCGGATTGTATGCCGATGGTCGTTTTTTTGTCGACGGCAGGACAAGCATCACCTGTCCTGCTGGCAGGACTTCCATTTCAGTTGGTAGCGGCCCGGAATACGTGCCGCTGATGCTAGAAATCGACCTCACAGAGGGCAAGCACAGTGTGGTTGAGGCGCAGTTGGAGCAATGGTTTTCAACGGCGGCACGAGGCTGGTACTCTGGCGACAATCATGTTCATGCACAACACGACAGCAAGGCGGCGGTCAAGACCGACTTGGTGTACACCGCGCTGCAGGCACGGGCCAACGGCTTGGACTATGTCACCGAAGCGGGATCACATATTGCCGTTGATCACGACAATGACCTGAGTAGTGATGATTTTATTTTCACCGCCGCCGATGAAGTGCGGCCCGGTGTATTCGTTGGCCACCTGAATACACCGGGTATCAGTGAGCCGCTTGGCAAGAGGTGGCTCGCGGGGATTCGCAAGCAGCCGCTTCCGGCGCAGGCAATCACGACGAAGGTTGCTGAGCTAGGCGGAGTCACCATTTATACCCACCCACTGATGCCGCGGCATCAATTGCATTGGATGGGGGCGGCCGAGTTGTGGTCAGACATGGTACATCGTCGCTGTGCCGATGGCATTGATGTTGACAATCTGTCTACCGAATTACTGCTATACGCGGCCTTAAATCTGGGTAATAAAATGGCGGTGAGCAGCTCTAGCGATGCGGCGCTTGGCCGTACCAAGACGCTGTCGCCAGGGGGTAGGCGGGTCTATTCACACGCTGATCGATTTACCTATGAGCGTATTATCGACGGTATTCGTCAAGGGCGGACGTTTGCCACTAATGGCGGCCCGCTGTTTGCCTTCCTCACCGTGGATGGTAAGCAGCTAGGAGAAACGGTTAGTTGGCAGCAGCGAGAATTGGTCAGAGCCAACATTGAGGTCCACGGGCTACATAGAGTGGATGTTGCGGAACTGATTGTGAACGGCGCGGTTGTCCAGAGCTTTAGGTTCAATGGTTCACGTCTTAAGACGACAGTCAATATTCGCGTTTCTGAAGCCCCCGGCTGGGTCTTGCTGCGGGCTAGAGACAGCGATGGCAACTGGGTAGTAACCAGCCCCGTCTATCTCGACGGCAGCGTCGACTTCCAGCCGCCCACCTTTGCCGGGGCAGCGATCTTCGAGATTAACAACACTGCTCGCGGCGTGCAATTGCGTCGTGAGTTTCACGCCCATGCAATCGTCTCGGTTTCGCCAGATCAGAACCTGAGGACTGTGATTATCCAGAAAGACGGAAAAATCTGGAAATCGTTTTCAGCAGGGACGCCTGCTCAAGAATACCGACTGACGCCAGTCACTGAATTTGGCGACAATTACGAGGCCAGTTATGTCTTTGTTAAGGATAAGAAGGGCAGGGCGAATCATTTCCAGGCGGATTGGCCTGTATCGCAGAGCGGCTGGTATTCGCTGAGTGGTGTGACGCAAGATGGCGAATCGGTTGCGACGGATGCAGTGTATTATGATGCGGGTTCGACGGTCAGTCATGAGATTTCCAGCGCCCGCGTGGTCGGGTGGCGTACCGAACTGGTTCTGCACGGCTACGGCGAGGATCTGCCGCTGGCGGAGATTAAACTACCGTTTGAGGGCGATCATTGGTGGTATCCGAAGAATGCCTACTCGATGATGACCGCAGTTCTGGATGGTTACAGTTATTCCGAAGGGCCGTGGGGCAAGTCTGAAGGAAAAAGACGATTTAAGGCCATAAAAAATAGGGTTCAGTAAACTTAAATAGGTGCTTCAGCCGTCTTTCGTAAGAGATACTGGTATTCGGGGCGAAATAGATCATATTGATTGCACTTGAAGATGATATGCAACATTAATTGCTTATCGTTATAGAAAAATAATCTTGGATATGTTGCCCCTGAATAAAATCAATCCACAGTACCGTCCTGGAATAAGAAATTACCGCAGCCAAAAGCAATACTGAGCTTCCCCATAACAACAGTCGTAGACCAAGAGTCAAAAATAAACCGGACAGTATATGGGCTCTATTTTCGTCAGTTCGTTTTTTACAGTTGCGTTTATCAAGGCCTAGATAAAACACCATATAAAAACGTTTTAAAAAAAAGAAACACATTTCATGGCTGACCAACTTCTTGGAGGGTTCATTGATTGCTCGCCGTAACAGTCGTTTCACTTCCTGCTTTTGCTCATAATTTAAACCTGACTCAATGGCAGGATTCATCTGTTGATAATAATAATCAGCAGTGTTATGCATCGCTTTATATGGAGGTAACACAGGGCGCTCCTTGACGACTTTTAGGTTGTTCAACATGTTTATCGATTGCTTGTCTTTCGCCTTTATTTAACAACTTGCTAATTGCGCCAATCAAGGCAAAAATTAACATCAGCTGATAAAAATTATTGGTCTGTTTAAGCACCCATTCCAGAGTGGTTTGCAGGTAAACCTGGGTTAAACAACCCGCTAACGCCACGGGAATATAACGCAGGGAACTATTTTTTAAGCGCACTATGTTTATCAAGTTTTTTCCATAAAAGTAGAACAACATAGTCAGAAACAGGGTCAAATTTAGCCAGCCTGTTTCTGCGGCGATCATCAGGTAGGCGGTCTCCACCAAGCCCCTTTTACTGCCATCACGACTGATCTCAACCGGTATATGAGCACCATAAGGATAAGGGTCATTGATCTTATGGCCAAAGTTATTCAGGCCAATCCCCCAAATATTTTCATTGGCCATATTGACTGCAGCCTGAGCAAGGAGGATACGCGAAATTTTGGATTCTTTCGGTGCTGAGGTAAAACGTTCAATAATGGAATCTGAAGCCTTGTAAAGACCTGCCGCAGCGACCAAAGGCATAATCAGTAAGATTACACATTTACGTTTTCTCATCTCCTTCTGTTGTTTGTCGCGTAAACACAACGAAATAAAAAACACGATTGAACAATTCAGTACATACAAGGCAAGCCCGGCTCGAGACAAGGTAGACAAGACGCAAAATGAGGCCATGGCAAATAATATGAACCAATAGCTGACATATATGGCCTTGCGATTTAACAAGCGTGACAGCGACAGAGCCCCTAACAGAGACATATACATCGTTAATGAATTTTGATGAGGAAAAGGCCCCATACTTTGAAATAAACCGTTTACATACTTTTGTCTTAAGACCAAAAAAAATATATACAAGGTGATCAGGCCAATACTCTGTAACAAGGTCTCAAACTGCTCTTCACGCTGCAAATAGTTAAAGGCAATCCAGAAGTACAGAAACATACGCAGCATCTTGGTAATTTCAAAACCCGAATACACCAATACATCGGCATGCACTAGAGATAGGCAGGAAAAGATAAAATAGAGTAAATACAGAATGGCCCCGGGTGGTAACCATTTTACCGGGTATTGATGGCTGCGTTTACAGACCAGAGCCAAGACGATATACATGGTAATATCGACCATGCCAAATTCAAAGCCTCGTGAACTGCCTCTGTAGTCTTCCAGCGAATAGAAGTTGATATCTATCATCTCGCAGGTGAAGAATATAAAGAGGAAAAATACCAGTTTCTCAACCCAGCTATACCGCAAGGCTAAAAAATAGCCGATTGGTACACCAAAAATCAGGGTGGCAAAGAAGATCAGGTATTTAAGTTCCGGCATAATGATCTAGCGACGTTTATCAATTTCATTAGCAATATATAAACCCATCACACCGGCCTTCATGGTTGGCAAAATTTGTTTCACAATAGCATTCCAGCTCCCCAAAATGCCTTTGGGCACATAAACAATATCATTGGGTTGCAGGCGAAAATCCTGCATATGGCCGGTAAGAATTTTGTTGTGCGAAAGCTTATAGACTTTCGGGTGTTGCAGGTTGCCACGAATAACCAGGACAGTATCACCGGCATTGTCTCTGATGCCCTCGGCATGAGCAAATAATCGTCCAACTGTCATATTCGGTTTGTAGCCAAAATAACCCTGTTTATGCACTTCGCCAATAATATATACCTCCTGATTCATTGCAGATGGAATAAAGATATAGTCATCATTTCGTAACGGGATATTCATCATGGGATCACCATGGCGTAAAAGGGAGACAAAATCGATGGGAAGAATCTGATCACCCCGGCGAATAAAACTGTGTTCCAGATCCGCTAATTCAATGGTGTTGTTATCAAAGATGCCAACCGATAAACCTTCGGCTTTGGCAATAGCATCGGCTAACCTGAGGGTGCCATCAAAGTAATAAAACCCCGGTTGACGTACCTTACCCATGATCGTGAAACGAGAGCTTTTCATTTCATAGGGAATCAATGAAACCTTGGGGTAGCGTATATATTTAAGCATCCTTGCTTCAATACGTTCACTGGCCTTGGGAATAGTCAAACCTTTAACCATGACGTCGCCAATCAGTTTACAGGTAACGCTGCCATCCATTTTAACGATCACACCTTCGGTATTCAGATCATTTTCGTTATACACATAGATGTTAAATTTATCGCCCATGGCTATGGTGTACTGGCTATTTTCGGCTTGATGCAGGGATTTCAATAGGGTCATATCCCGTTGAATCTCTAGCTGAGGGATATTCTCATTGTCCTTACCAAGCGCTACAGTCTCCGGGATCACGCTGGCGCTATCATCCACGGGTTGCATCCTGGTACAAGCACTGTTTAGCAATACCATACAAGGCAGTAGCAACAGATATGTTGCCAATCTCTTAAACGGTATGTTTAAGGTATTTATTCGGTAACAGGTTGAGTAACAGGCCGACATGATGAATCCCCCATTGATTTAACATAGATAGCATACTCGTGACTTCAGCCTTAGGAATGCTGCAACTCTTGACAATAAACAGATTAAACGCCGCCACCTGGCCGATGGTCTTAAAAAGCTGTAAATGCATATTGGGACTAAATAATTCCCAGATAATTAGGTCATACTCAGTCCGACAGCTATCAACAAAGGCCTGCAGCTGATCCACTTCAAGAATATCGAGATAGATTTTCTCATTCAGTTCAAAGTAGCATTTATCCAATTGATTACTGAGTTTTTTTGTTTGCAACTCATCACACAGACTGCCACGGTGTATAAGATCGTTAATCACCGCATGCCGTGGTAAATATTCACTGGCTTCACAAGATTCGATATGTAAAACTCGTTTATTCTGATTGTTATAGTGTTCGATCATCTCGTTGGCCATAAAGGATTTACCTTCCCCCTCATTCAGGCTGTAGACACATAACAATAAACTGTGTCTGTTCAGTAGCTGCTGATTAACTGCAGAAAATAACAGGTGAAATTGCGAATAAAAAGTGCCATGACTTACCGAATCCTTGTTCGGTAACACCGACGTAAAAGCGGCTCCAACAACATGCTGTAAATCAAAAGCGGTTTTTATTGTGCTATCAATGACCTCTCTGAACACTATAAAAATCACCAATAGAATAAGGCTGATAATGGCTAAACCCAGGCTGATAACTTTACGGAATGAACGTTTAGGATGAAGTGGCGATTGTGCATATTCGAGAATGTCGAAGTCACTGATGTTGGACTCCATCGCAATACTGGTTTCAATTAAACGACGATTAAGATTACGAATAAGCTCATTTTTTTCATCAATGGACTGCGCTAGTTGATAATGTTTCTGTTCCAGATCGGCCAGGGAGGAGATTTTATCTTTAACCCTTTCAATGCCTTCTTGGTATTCCTTTAAATTGCCCTTGGTTGCGAGGATGTCACCGTCGTACTCTATGGTCAGTAGTTGTAGCTCACCATAAACAGGGTTATAACCAAATTTGGTTTCATCGGCGACCTCTTGCGTATTGTGTTTATTCCGGGTCTTCTCTTTTTCCAATACGGAGATTTGATGCATCAGGTGCTGAATTTTTGGATTCGCATCGGTATAACGTTTACGTAAAATTTCCAGTTCACTCTTGAGGTTTTTGGTCAGTGTATTCTCATTACCCCGCACCACCCTGGATATCAACGTGGTCGACTGAGTGTTTGCCAACTTTTTCCCTACCTCTTGCAGCCTTGCCTGTATATCGGAAAGGTTGATCTTTTCATCCAGGTACCTCAATTCCAGATCGGCAACGGATTTATATAAGTTGCTCTTCTGCGCCTCAAAATCGAGAATATTAAATTGTTGTTTAAACTTTTTATCCTGCATCTTTAGATCAAATATCTGTTGCTTACTATGCTCCAGACGATTGCTGTAATAAACATGAATTTTTTTCGCCGCGGAGTTTTGTACGCTGGCGTAATTTATCAAGAAGGTTTCACTGATCAGGTCGGCTATCTGTACAGATAATTGCTGATCGGAGCTGGTTGAGGTGACTTTAACAACATTCGATTTACTGCCCTTATTAACAGAGATCTTCTGACGTAAAGCCTGCGGTGTCATATCCAGTTTTAATACATCGATAACATGTTGAAGATTCTTCCGTAATAAAATGGTTTCCAGCACGGTACTGAGATCTGTCTGCAAATAGAGATAGGGAATGTCCGACTGACGAGCCATATTTTTTCCGTGACGAATCAAGTAAGTGCTGGCTTGCCAATGTTTAGGCATCATCTGCTTTGTCAGCTGATGCGCCAATAACGCCACAAACATACCAACCAGTATAGGTATCAGTAGTTTGTAGCGAATATTGATCCAGAATATTCTTGGATCAAATTTCGGTAAGTCATTAATACTGAGTTCTTGCGCTGGCATGATTTAGCTCATGTTCCATAGTTTTACGAATATCGGCGATAGAGTTTATGTCCTCACCGATTTCCTGATTACTGAGTATGCAGGCATAGGAGTCTTTATCATCAGGATGAAAACCGTGCATGCCGGGAATTACTTTCAGCCCCATATAACTTGGATTAATCAGAATTCCTGGATTCATTAAAAAGAATAATTCCCCAAATTTTTTATCCTGATGGGGAACCCGCATCTGTCTTAATTCCGCTTCCGACACAATTGTGCCCTCATTAATGCCCTCCAGAGCTTGATGAATGAGTAACTGCGCACGGGTATTTTTAAACCAGAAACGCGCCATGGTTGAGTCATACATGGCGACATAATCCTTGCCAAAAGTTAAACCTAGAGACTCAATCTGTTTAATCACATCTACACTGCCGCTGACATTAGCCATGCCATGATCAGATATCACATACAAGGAAACCTGGTCATAATGTTGGCAAGCTAGCTCATAGACATCACGTACTTGCTCTTCAAGCCAATGAATTTTCTCCGCTACCTTTTTATGTTGTGTACCATAGGTATGCATGACACCATCCAATTTTGGCAAATACAGATAGTTCATCTTTATGTTACTTTCGCGTATCTGCTGCTTATTTTCTTCAATGATGGCCTCTTCACTATGGCGCCAATTTGAACAGTAATAGGCAATATCATGAGAGACACACCAATCAAATATGGTATCGGTATTAAGGATTCCACCAGGAACAAAGTAGTCCTGCTTCTCCAGATAATCGAAATAAGGCAACTTGGAAAAGGGCACACTATAGAGTTCAAAATAGCCGGTATAACGATAGACTTTGGCCATAATCTTGCTCAACCAATGACGTACACGCCAGCGATCAAAAATACTGGATGGAAGCTTGGCCAGATATTTAAAACCTTTAAACGGTGATGTCTCAGGCGAATAATAGAAACTCGACCAGTGGCCGTGCTGATCAGGGTAGCGCCCTGTCAAGATCGAAGGATCGGCCGCTGAGGAAAATCCAAAGGTGGTTTTTAAACGTCTGGCATGAGGTAACAAATCGTTCAAAAAACCATATTGTTGATAGATTTCCCAGCCAAAGGCGTCAACAAAAGTATACAAGGCCAGCTTGGACCCTTTTCTTGGCTGCCTCTTATCTTCAGAATCTTCCATTACAGGTTTTACAGGATCTTTCTCCATCGATAGAGGAGACGATGTAAAACAATCTGACGCTTCAGTAATTGTTTGTTCGGATGTATGAATAGGGGGGGGCATATTAGTCCTTAATTGACAGATGATGACGGTTATTATCGGATTAAGCGTTTGCATCCTGACAAGGCTGTAACGCTGCTAACAGGGATAGGATGGCGAGAGCCAGTTTGTCCCAATCAAAACATTGACTACGGCTAAATCCTTTATAAACCAACTGTTGCTTTAACCCCTTCTCTCGGTATATCTGTTCAATTTTTGCGGCAATATCGGCAGGATTTTTCGGATCAAAGGTCAGTGCGGCATCAGCAGCGACTTCGGCTAGTGCGGAACAGTTGGAGCACAAAGTAGGTGTACCACAAGCCATGGCTTCCAGTAGTGGCATACCAAAGCCTTCATATAAAGAGGGGAAAATCATGGCTTCGGCACCATGATAAAGGGCGGCAATATCCTCAGCTGGCACATAACCCAAACAATGAATACGATCAGCCATGGAAGATTGTTTTATCGTCTCAAAAACCACCTCAGAGCCATTCCAGCTATCGCCAGCAAAAACAAGCTGATAATGATTACGCAAATAATCAGGTAATTTTTCCAGGGCACGAACCAGGTTAATGTGATTTTTCCCCGGGTGTTCAATCCGAGAGACATAAAGCAGGTACGGTGAAGTTAACTGGTATTTCTCCATCACATCATTCTGGTTAGCCACAACTGCGGCATTAAATTGCTGTTTATCAAAACCGTTATAATGAACTTGAATACGTTCGGCCTTGACCTTCCAATAACGTATAACATCCTGTTTAGTGCATTCACTGATGGCTACAACCTGTTGCAGTTGTGATACCAGCCGCGGCAACAGGTATTTGACATAAGCGGTTCTAAGCCAGTCATATTTTCCTTTAACATGATATTGGGACAGGTCATGGACGATACCCAATACAGGTTTACCTACAATCACACTCATACGACGATTGATTGCCGGTAGAATCACAGCATCACAGCGATAGTAATAGACATAAAAGGGCAAGATAAACAGATGCCAGAAAATATTTAATACCGGTATGGAGAAAAAATTGGCAATCACAATGACATGTAAATTTTTATCACTCACTGCAAACGCTGTGAGATCTTTTTTTAACAGGGGCAGATAAACCTGTTGATGAGCCAGTAACGCCTTAGTCAAGCTACGCGTATATTCGGCGATACCGGATCTCCCCTGGTCAAAGACCAGGCCACTGATCAATAAGCGTTGCTGAGTCCCATTTTTATCTTCATTGCTTTTCTGCATAAGCTGGATACCTGTGTTGAATGAATCCTCGAGTTAGTTACAAGTGTACGGTCGTTAATGTATGACTGCGGTGCCAGCTTTCGACATCGTCATAGAATTTCTGCAGGCGTTGAATATAGTTTTGCCATGAATAGTGCTGACAGGCTTCTTTGGCCCCGTTGCTAGCAATGCGGTGCTTAAGCTTTGGCTCCTGCTGTAGACGCATAAAGGCATCAAGGAGGCTACGTTGATTAAACGGGCTAAAATGTAAACCAGTCTGATTATCACTAATCAATTGATTGAGCCCGCCCACACTGGCAGCGATGACCGGCAGTTCTGCGGCCCATGCCTCCAGAACAACAATGCCAAAAGGTTCATGTACCGATGGCAAGATAAATACATCGGCCGCCCGGTAAACATTGGCCAGCATTTTTGAGCCCGGTGGTAACCCTGGGATCAGGGTAAAATCTTGATCCAAACCACGATGGGCGATCGCCTGCTGAATTTGCTGACAATAGCCAGAGTTAGTGACAGGTCCAACCAACAACAAATGAAAACCCTGTTTGTGCCCCTGGCTACGTACCAGCTGCTCCAGCAGATCCACCAAAGCCAGCTGGTTTTTCTGCGGATCGATGCGGCTAACACATAGGATTAACTGCTTTTTCGCATCAATCTGATATTTCTGCCTGAATGCCTGTCCATCTCCATCGCTGAAAGCCTGGCAATGAACACCATTTGGCAGGTAAATGGTGGGCTTAAAGGGGAAGTGTTTTTTTACCGCCTGGTATTCATCAAACCCTACACAGATAATGCCACTGGCATCGTTTAAGGCCCGATTCGGGCGGGTGAAAATATCCAGCAAGCGGCCATAGTTCAGTGAATGGCGTGTCGATTTGGCCATATCGCTGATTTCACATTGGGGCACGGTATATTGACCTCCATGCAACGACATCACATAAGGGATCTGTTTCAGCTTGGCTGCCACTCTAGCCATGCTCGCCATACGTTGCATCGAATGACAATGAATCAAGCGAGCAGGCTCACGCAATAGCTGACGCATTAG
>JABSRQ010000107.1 GCA_013215055.1 Pseudomonadales bacterium
AGATCTGTCTAAGCGGTTTACCTATAAAGGCATGAGGTTAAATGATATTCCCAATTTGGCGTTTTCACTCGGTTATAGCAATGCCTCGTGGACATTAAAGAGTGATCTCACGGCACAATATGTCTGTCGTTTGCTTAATCATATGGATAAGAGTGGCAAGACCATTTGTTGTGCCAAAACTCATAGTCAAAAATTGCGGGCCGAAATGATTCTGAATTTTACTTCAGGTTATGTGCTTCGCTCTATTGCAAGTTTCCCAAAACAAGGCAATAAATCCCCCTGGAAGGTCTATCAGAATTACCTATTGGATAAGCTGATGCTCAGCTTTGCGTCACTGGAAGACCCATCTATGGAGTTTAGCTCACGCTTTGAGGCGGAAGACAAAGAAGGTTGAGTCTTTGCTAAAGTGGAGGCTGTTAACAACGTGCCGAATACTCGTTGTGGTTTTCAGGGACGTGTTCATTTTATCCCTCTTGCCTTTATCTGCCAGAGGCCCAAGCTCCACGATCATGGCTCCTAATATTTATCACGATCTCTATCTTATTGCCTGTATGCAATGTTATTCCAATGCAAACGTCTATATCGCAGTCGGACTGCAAGAGACATATGCATCACTGCAAGACGCAACTATTCAATATCCAAGCTTTGGGGGAATGGTTTAACGCCGCCATCAACAGCGCCGATGCCGCGATACAAAATAAGCTGAAAATTCGGGAAAATTCTTCTTCATCGCGCTTGTATCCTGGCCATTTCGTTTGTTAGGTTTTCTCTGGCCTGGCGTTCATAACGGGCATTAAAGCCTTCGGATTTAAAAATGGCCGGCTCAGCCAGCGTCTGCATAATAAAGCGTCCACGTTTAAACCGCAGCTGTGGTATTGCCTTAAATTCTTTTTGCAGCTTTTTCAAATACTGACCATATTGTGGCGGGGCTGCCCCTAATATCGCCATAAGTATAAGGATTATTAAGCCCCAATGCCTTCAATGCTAGAAGTACAGCATAAGTATTGTCGTGTGGCTAACTGCCTGAAACCGGTAGATCGGTAGTGTGAAATTCTAATGAGTCTAACAGCAGATTGATGTTAATCCAGAAGGTAATAACTAGGAAATACCAGGCACAGGACATTCTACAGGGTAATGAATGTATGGGAGATACTGGCTTAGGATGCTTAAATTAAAACAATAACTCAGGTGGAGGCCCTTGGGCCTCAGGTAACTGAAAAGCCGGCGGGATAAGCCGGTGACCTCCTTTTTTATTAGAAGACGGTGATCGAGATATCATCGATATACCAACCTGTACTTTCATAATCCGCAACAGCTATTTCCGATTCATTTAAGAATTGGAAGTACTACTCCATCACTATGATTTCATGGAATATTTACTAAATATTTTATCTCCGATTGTTAGAAGTTATCGAGAAACAGGATATTTAACTGTATTTAGCCCTATTGAAGGCCTTGTTTAACAAGACCTACATGGTCAAAATACCGATATCGTGAGATCGTCGATATACCACCCGAAACTGGCTCCAAAGTTTGCGGCCGAGTGTAAAAAGCCGATACGAACCGTATCGCCGGAATAGGCCGTCAAATCCACATCTTTGAGCGACCATCCCCCTGAGACGTTAACAATCACCGTGCCTTCACTTATCCAGTCCCCCCAGATGGCAGTGTCCGGATCCCATACTGCAATCTGCACTTGCCCTGAAGCGCTGGTTCCATAAGAAAACCATTGTTGAAAACGAAGGTGAATTTCATCTATTCCTGTGACGGTCGGCAGTTCAAAGGTAGCACTTACTAGGCGACTATCTGTATTGGTAGGATGAACGCCGTCCAGCACGGTTCCTGCGCACTGACTGCCGCTGAAACAACTGGCTGGACCGGCTGTAGGTGTGCCCACCTGCCAGACTCCATTCTCCGCACTCCAATTGCCTATGCCACTTTCCCAGTCGTTTCCATAAGTAATGGCGTCACATACCCGTTCACTGATATTTTCCTGGAAATCCATAAACCATGCACACAACTCCACCGTATCACCCAAACTATAGCTCTGAGCCAAGGGGAACTGAGTGGTTAAATCGAGGTTAACTATCTCGGTTACCGCGATCCAATTCTCATCCGACGAAAGCGGGGTCTCATAAGGCGGCATAATATCGCCAGGGTCGGTAGCATTGTGTTCCGTGATTAGATAAGCGGTGACTCCGATATTGTCCGATGCCATTAATCTTGCGGTGAATTCATAGACGGATACGGCATATTGAGCATTTTTATTAATGACTATGGAGGTGGTATCAGGCGGAAGGTTATCTGTATCAACTACCTCGACTGTCGAAGAGTTGCTACCGGTGTTACCCGCAGTATCGGTGACAGAGAATGTGACCGTCGTTATCCCCATCGGGAAAGTTGCCGGTGCATCGTCGGAAATATTGTCAGTCACATCGCCATCGACATTGTCTGTCGCTGTAGTACCATTGAGGAATGCTTGTATTGTGGAATCCGTTGCGGGCGTTCCACTGGCATCATCAGCGATGACTGTAATATCGCCAGGAACCGAAACGACTGGCGGCGTTAAATCAATCGTCCAGTCAAAAATTTCCGGTGTCGGATCGGTATTACCGGCAGCATCAGTCGCCTCAACGCTGAAACGCTGATTTCCTTCTGCCAAGCCTGCATAATCTTTGGGGCTGCTGCAGTTAGTCAATACAGCATCATCGATATAACACTGGAATGTAGATCCCGTTTCTGTTGACGTAAAATTAAAAATTGCATCAGTTGAATTTGTCAGGCTATCAGGAGAATTTGATATGCTGGTATCCGGAGGCGTTAAATCTATAAACCAATTATAAGTTGCGGGCGTAGCATCGGTATTACCGGCAGCATCCGTTGCCTCTATACTGACAGTATGATCCCCCTCGGCCAACGCCGCATAGTTGTTGGGGCTGCTGCAGTTAGATAAAGCACCTCCATCGAGAGAACATTGAAATGTAGATCCAGTTTCTGTAGCACTAAAGTCAAAACTTGCGTTGGTTGAATTTGTCAGACTATCAGGAGTACTAGAAATACTGGTATCAGGTGGGGTTAAGTCAACACTCCAATTATAGCTTGCGGGGCTAGCATCGGTATTACCGGCGGCATCGGTCGCGACTACGCTGAAGCTATGATTACCTTCTGCCAAACTTGCATAATTAATCGGGCTGTTACAGCTAGTTAAATCGCTATTGTCTAGGAAACACTGGAACGTAGAGCCAGTTTCTGTTGACGTAAAATTAAAAAATGCATCAGTTGAATTTGTCAGGCTATCAGGTGAACTTGATATGCTGGTGTCGGGAGGTGTTAAATCGATCAGCCAATTATAAGTTGCCGGTGTAGCATCGGTATTACCGGCAGCATCAATCGCGTGTACTCTAAAGCTATGGTTTCCTGCTGCAACGCCAGAAAAGTTATAGGGACTACCGCAATTTACTAATGCACCACCATCAAGGGCGCACAGAAAAGTAGATCCCGCTTCTGTAGAACTTAATAAAAAACTGGCGCTGGTCGAATTTGTCAACAGTGCTGGAGCGGTTGAAATGCTGGTGTCGGGTGGAGTTAAATCAATGCTCCAATTATGAATTCCCGGGGTAATATCAACATTTCCGGCTGCATCTGTCGCTTGTACACTGAAGCTGTGATCTCCTTCCGCCAACTCTGCATAAATATCGGGACTGTTACAATTATCTAATTCAGCACCATCAAGCGTGCACTGAAACGTAGAACTTTCTTCCGTAGAAGTAAATTCGAAGCTGACACTGGTCGAATTTGTAATACTGTTAGGCGAACTTGATATACTGGTATCAGGGGAGGTTAAATCAATGAACCAGTTATGAGTTGCAGCTGTAGTATCGGTATTACCAGCAGCGTCAGTCGCTTGTACACTGAAGCTGTGTTCCCCTTCAGCTAATTCTGTATAGTCATCGGGGCTAGTACAGCTATCTAATGCACCACCATCAAGGAAGCACTGGAATGTAGACTCCGCTTCTGTAGACGTAAAGGTAAAACTAGCACTGCTTGAATTGGTCAGAGCGGCTGGAGCTATGGAGATGCTGGTATCTGGAGGGGTATTACCTGCAGCATCGCCATCGCCATCGCCATCGCCATCTCCTCCACTACTTCCACAAGCTTGCAGGGTGATTAATAATAAAATACATACAATAGAATAAAAACGGTGATAATATTTTTTCCAACTCATAACAAACCTCTACAACTAGCGTTTTTTGTTGGTATAAAAGTATTTTATACATCCATGTAAGTGGCACATAGTGGTAAAAATATAAATTTAATATCGTTCTAGTTACTTAACTTTTAATGGAGATTTTTCTTTAAATCTCATGCCTTACTCAGATAAAATATTAGCCGCTCTTTCACTCAAAAATTATTGAATAAGCCATCCCTTCATTCTTTGGGAGAAAAATGTAGCAGTCATCATCTTATCTCTGTCAATTTGATAAATGAAATATTAATAAAACGCTAAAACAGGAAGCTTTTAGATAGAGTGGTGCTAAGCCCAACTTTAAGCTGGTGAAGTGACCTTTACAGAATGGCATTACTGTATAGAAATTGAGAGAGCAAGAAGTTTTTTAGGAACCAGTTCAACTGGCAGTTCTCGATCCTCTGGCAGCTGAGAGGCTGACGGTCAAGCCTGCAGTATCAGTAAACTGCAATACACCGTTACTAAAGTCTCCATCTGCTATAGCAAATAATGATGGCGTCTCCCAAAATAGAGGGGATAATCTCGCAGGTGTGCCCAACCCCGATAAACCAAATATCAATTGTTAGGCACCGACATCGGTCTACCTGCACAAAAATATTGGGGTGATGATTTCGGGGTGATAACTTGCAATGAATACCCCAGCAAGTCTTTAAACAAACGGGCTTCATCACTAGAAGAAAAGGATTATAGTCTTTGAAATCCCTATTCATAATTACCGTCTTACTGTTCTCAGTTCCTAGCTTCGCAGCCGAGAACGAATCAATCCAATCTTTCAGTAAAGCGAAAAAGTACTTAGAGCGCGAGGTTCTCACTGAGCATCGCGGCGCATATACTGCGCCGATGCATATGATGATGAAAAGCATATAACACCGCCTGCAAGGTTCACCAAGGAGAAATGCTAAAAGTGGGCTAAGGAAGTAGAGTGGGGGCAGGTTGTGCCTGCTGAAAACTTTGGGCGGATATTTTCTGAATGGAGAGAAGGGCATAAAAGTGTATTAGAAGAAAAGGTAAGAGCTTTAAAGGCTGTAAATACGCTGAGAAGATGAACCCTGAATACCGTTAGATGCAGTCTGATATGTTTATGCGATCCCACATAATTTATTTCCAGCGATAGGTGCTGTCAGTGCTATGTGTAGCCATTATAACTTTGTGGCCTTGGTTGATGCTGAAGGCGAAATCGGTAGCTGTGACATGAAAATTTCAAACAGAAAGGCTGAGCCACAGGTAAAGGCTAGAGGGTGTATAGCATGAGCCAACTTGTAGATGGATAATACTTACAAGCGAGGGTGTAAGTCATATAAATGCGCTTTCCCCAAGAATGCCAATGTATGGGTTTCAGTCTTAAATGTGAGTTGTTTTAATCAGCGCTGTGGCCATAGCATTTATTCACCTAACAGAAAGAGCTGTTAGGTTTGTTATTTTTATTAAATCTGGAACGGGTAAAGATGCTTGGGCATTTAGGTAAGAAATGCTCGCTAGTTGAGGCCCTTAGCATGATGCTTTATGAGTCACCGGTTAAAGTCAAAACGCAGAATCAATACCAAGCAGTGCTTTTGAAAGCTAATTTATAGAAAGTGAAAGAATTATCGTGGCAATGCTTGCCGCAGTTAAGCTGCGGCAGGATTATCCCTGCCGTATTTGATTCTCTAGCTGACACTGTGCATCAACGATATCGTTACTGCGTTGGGATGAGGCGATAATCTTCTGATATTTTTTGTCGCTTACCGGTTTATCGCCCGTCAGTTGTTTAAATACTGGGCCATCAAACTGGCCGTAGGTGAATAAATCCCGTAAGCGCAATAACGCAACCTCGGTAGACGGCATGGCTGTTCTTGCGGTCATGCGCGCTTGATGGCGAATGGCATAGGCGCAAAATGCAGCTTTTGCGCTTGAATCTTGTTGGGCGATAATTGCTGGAATCTTTGTTAGGGTATTGATATACCATTGGCGAATCTGGCAGTTATTCTCTGCTGGCAGTGTATTGGGCTGTTGCATAGCGATGATGGCTTCAGCGCAATGAGAGCTTAAGACTTCTGTGCTTAACACCTCAATATCCAAGCTTTGGGTTGAATGGTTTAACGCAGCCATAAACAGCGCCGCTGCGCCGATAAAAAATAAGCTGAAAATGCCGATAAATGCTTTTTTCATCGTGCTTGTATCCTGGCCATTTCGTTTGTTAGGTTTTCTCTGGCCTGGCGTTCATATCGGGCATTAAAGCTTTCGGATTTAAAAATGGCCGGCTCGGCCAGGGTCTGCATAATAAAACGTCTACGCCCACGTTTAAACAGCGCCTTTGGTACCGCCTTAAATTCCTTTTGCAGATTTTTTAAATACAAACCATATTGTGCAGGGGCCGCACCTAATATCGCCATATCGGCATCCAGAAAAACCTGGGTTGTTGCATCATCGCTGCTGTGTTTTTGTGTTGCCAGAATCATCGTTTGTACGGCGGTGCTCATCGCCAAAGGCACCGATAAAGCGCTTAAAACTTCTGCTGCATGGCTGGCACTGCGTGCTTCATTTTTAGAGGAACCGGGTTTATAGATGATATCGTGATACCAGACGGCAAAAGCCGTGCTGTTATCAACAGCGATGTCGTCTAAATCCAGAAAAATATGTTGCAGGTGCTCCAGCGTATGAAAGGCCCTATGGGGTTCTTGATAGCGTGTTTGAATATCCAACCAGGCAGCTTCAATCGCTAGTGCATCATCACAATAGCCGCTAGCCAAACCCTGCCAGCGTAAAGCCAGTGCATTTAACGTTTCTGTATTCATATGCTGAGTTCCAATAAGCAGTCATGATTAAGCCTGATTCTGCATGGGTTGCAGCGCCAGTTCAAGTTGATGTTATGGCCCTTGCTAAGGGCAGTAAACTTACTGCAGTATTTGTGCAATAAACAACCAATTAAGCTCGACTTTAGTGCAGCAAGGTTCTATAGTCCGCGCCTCGTTATTCCGCTTCGGTATATATACGGCTGAATACTCCATTTTGTACGTTCCCAGGGTTATTTCTTTTGATTTCCACCGCAAACATCACCATGCAGTTTGGCGCTGAGCCTTTGTTCGAAAATATTTCCGCTAAATTTGATAACGGTAATCGCTACGGTTTGATTGGCGCTAATGGCTGTGGTAAATCCACATTTATGAAGATTCTTAGCGGCGAATTAGCCGCTACTTCGGGTAATGTGTCTATCACTCCGGGCCTAAAGGTCGGTACGCTAAGCCAGGATCAATTTGCGTTTGAAGACTACTCCGTGATAGATACGGTGATCATGGGTGATGTGGAATTATGGAAGATCAAACAAGAGCGTGAACGCATCTACTCTTTACCCGAAATGTCTGAAGACGATGGCATGAAGGTCGCCGAACTTGAAGTTGAGTTTGCTGAACTGGATGGCTACACTGCAGAAAGTCGTGCCGGTGATATCTTGCTGGAGGCCGGTATTGAAGAAGATTGCCACTTTGGTTTAATGTCGCAAGTCGCCCCAGGTAGAAAATTACGGGTATTATTGGCCCAGGCGCTGTTTGCCAATCCCGATATTTTACTTTTAGATGAGCCCACCAATAACCTCGATATCGATACCATTAGCTGGTTATGTGATGTGTTAAATCAACGTAAATGCACGATGATCATCATCTCGCATGATAGACATTTCTTAAATCAAGTGTGCACCCATATGGCCGACATCGATTACGGCGAGCTGCGTGTATACCCGGGTAACTACGAAGCCTTTTTAGCCGCATCGTCATTAATCCGTGAACAGCTGTTAGGCGAAAACGCCAAGAAAAGCGCCGAGATAGATGAGTTACAGGCCTTTGTTAACCGCTTCTCGGCTAATGCTTCAAAAGCCAAACAAGCCAGCTCGCGTGCCAAGAAGATGGATAAAATCTCCCTGGATGAGGTGAAAACCTCCAGCCGTCAAACGCCATCGCTACGCTTTTCACAAGATAAAAAATTACATAGACAAGCGCTGACCTTAGAAGAGTTATCCCATGGTTTTGATGGCGAAACCCTGTTCTCAGGTGGAGAACTCATCTTAGAAGCTGGCGCACGCCTGGCGGTTATCGGCGAAAATGGTGCCGGTAAAACCACCTTTTTACGTTGCCTGGTAGATGAGCTTCAAGCCAATAAAGGTGTGGTGAAATGGGCCGAAAATGCAACCTTTGGTTATTGCCCGCAAGACAGCACCGAAGACTTTGCCTCTGATCTCAACTTATTTGATTGGATGTCGCAGTGGCGTACACCCAAACATGATGACCTCATGGTAAGAGCCATGTTGGGGCGTTTATTGTTTACCGCCGATGATCAAAACAAAAAAGCCAATGTCTGTTCCGGTGGTGAAAAAAATCGCCTGTTATTTGGCAAGCTGATGATGATGGATATCAATGTATTGATTATGGATGAACCAACTAACCATATGGATATGGAAGCTATCGAGGCGTTAAATCAGGCCTTATTAGCCTTTGATGGCACCTTGATTTTTGTCAGCCATGATCGCGAATTTGTATCTTCGTTAGCGACCCGTGTGGTCGAAATTAAAGACCAGGGCATTATCAACTTCCAGGGTACTTACGATGAATACCTGGCGAGTCAGCAAGAACAGCTGAAAGTAGCAAACGGCTAAAAGGTTTTTTAAATGAATTTGAACCTTTTTCAAAAACGCCGCTCTTATTAACTGATAGTGGCTAGAGCGGTAGATTTCTCCTAAGGTCTATTGCTCTTGGAGCCGGTGATGTCCCTACATCACCGGCTTTTTTTATGCCCGATATTTAATCCTGTTTCAGCCATTGTTTGAAAAGTGGGCCATGCCTATAATGTTGCCCATCGCTAATATCGCATATTCAATAGGAAAAACATGTCATTACCTAAGATTGGCCAGAAGGCCCCTGAATTTAGTCTTGAAAACCAAAATGGTGAAAAAGTCTCTTTAAAAGATTATAAGGGCAAGGTGATTGTGCTGTATTTTTATCCCAAGGCAAGCACCCCAGGTTGCACGATTCAAGCCCAGGGCATACGTGATCATAAAGCTGAATTTGAAGCGTTAAATGCCGTTGTTTTAGGTGTGAGTTATGATCCGGTTAAACGCATTAAAAACTTTGAAGTGAAACAAGAACTGAGTTTTGAGCTACTGGCCGATGAAGATCAAGCTGTTACCGATTTATACGGTATTTGGCAATTGAAGCAGTTTATGGGTAAGGAAAAAATGGGTGTTGTGCGCACAACATTTATTATCGATGAAGAAGGTCAAGTCGAAGATATCTATATGACCGGTAAAGAGGCCAAGACTAACGGCGTTGATAAAGATCATACGTTTAAAACCAAAGATCATCACGAGATTATGCTGGCTCATTTAAAAGCTCGCTAACTCTGCTTTTATACGGATCAAAGACAGCGTTTTACATAGCCTTTAAGGCTATGGGGAAACGCTCTTTAATAAAGTCTTTAAACAGCCGCATATTCTCCGGCATATATTCCCGGCGATGATAGATCAGGTTTAAATCTTGGGTGGGTAGTTTTTGTCTGGGGAATAGCTGGATCAGTCGGCCTTGCTTGAAATATTCTTTTACCGAAATATCCAGTGTCAGGCTAACACCTAAGCCCGCGCAAGCCATTTCATCTAATGCGTATTCTCCATCGGTAGTGTGAAAGTGGCGTAAATCTTTAGGCCTGGCATCATCTCCCATCTGCAATAAATGATTGATAATCGATGCCTTGGTAAACGTCGGAATGATAAGTTGCTGCTTGGCAATCAAATTAGCCATGCTGGGTTTTCCGTGTTTTTTAATGTATGCCGGCGAAGCACAGAAACATAACTTCAGCTTCTGCATTAATATCGCCGTCAGCCGAGAATCATTCAGCTCTCCTACTCGAAACGCAAAGTCTATATTGTCTTCAACCAAATCCACATTCTGTCCGGTCATGCTCAGGTCAAATTTAATATCCGGATAAAGAGTATTAAATTCTTCCAGCAGGGCTAAAAACGGGGTATTGATTAATAGCGGTGCAAATGAAATAGACAGCTTTCCGCTGGGAGTTTCCCGCTCATTTCGCAATATCAGTTCGGCCTCATCGACATGTTGCAGTATATCTTTGCAACGATGATAAAACTCTTGGCCTAGGCGAGTGACACTCAGTGCATGGGTAGATCTATCGATCAACTGTGTGCCCACATCGGCTTCCAGTTTACTTAATTGCTTGCTGATCGCCGATGGGGATGCATGTAACTGTTTGCCTGCACCTGAGACACTGCCATTGTCTACAATCGCAACAAAGGCCCTGTATTGAATAAATTTTGACATGGCTTTCCCTATGGTTCTTACTTTTCCATTTTGGAAAAAGCATTGTGACAAAGTGCTGGTTTTGTCACAAGTGTTTAAAACCTATACTTGTCTCAACTATTTATTTATATGCAGGTTTAGGGATTTTTTATGAATTGGAAGCAGAAAATCAATGCCGTGTTTTTATATTATGTAGAGCTGGCGGTGAAATATCCGCTGCGTTGTCTTCTGCTACCAGGGCTGTTTTTTATCTTCATGTTGGTTCAGTTGGCCAGCATCAAACAAGACAGCGCCTTTGAAAGTTTTTTCGACCCTGAATCACAGCTGTATCTCAACTTTACTGACTTTCGCCAGACCTTCGGCAGGGATGAGTTTTATTTGCTGCTGGTAGAAACCGATGATCTCTACCAAGAGGATTTTTTACAGGGTTTTAAAGCCTTACATGAATCGTTGAGTTTAATCCCTAGAGTTGCCACGGTAGATTCTCTGGTCAATGCACGTTTTATTCAAGCCGAAGATGATGAACTGCTTATTGAAGAATTGTTGGAAGAGGTGCCAAGCACGGCAGAAGGCATGCGCTTATTACAGCAAGCCATTGCCGATAATCCGGTGTATCAACGTCGGCTGATTTCGGATAATCAGCATTCTTTGGCCATGATGGTGACGTTAGAACCCTATAAGTTGATTGAATTAGCCGATGGTACACAGCGTAGCGATAATTTTAGCCCCAGCGAACTGGCCGATATTCTGCATCGTATAAAAACCATAGTGAAAGAGCAGGGCGCATTTTCCAAGAGCATAAAAGTAGGAGGTGCAGCAGCCATCGGTGTGGAGCTAAACCAGGCAGTAGAAAAAGATTTTGGTATATTCACCAGCACGTCGATTGTGCTTATTGTTATCTTTCTTAGCCTGATGTTTAGACGTGTCTCGGGTGTTGTATTACCGATGTTGGTCATCAGCTGCGGTCTGGTGATTACCATGGGCATGATGGCGGTATTGGATTATCCCATCCAGGTCACCACGGCCATTTTACCTTCGTTTTTATTGGCAGTCTGTGTCGGAGATTCGGTGCATTTATTAAGCTATTTTTATCGACATTATGATAGTAATGGCAATAAACACGAAGCCTTGCTGGCCGCGGTTGAGCATACGGGCCTGCCCATGCTGTTTACCAGTTTAACCACCGGTGCAGGGTTAATTTCTTTTGCTTATGCCGATCTGATTCCAGTCGCCAGTTTAGGCTTGTTTGGTGCAATAGGGGCCATTGTGGCGTTTGTAAGTACGATGATTATTTTACCTCCTCTGATAGCCTTGTTGCCATTAAAACGTAAGAACATGCAAGGGAGCTCGTCTGTTGAGAATCAAGGCTCTAACGATATGATGCAACGATTTTTACAGCTTATGGTGAATCTGGTGCTGCGTTTTCCCAGCTGGATTGTGGGCATCAGTTTGAGTATTTTTATCGCCGGTTTTTGGGCCGCTACACAAATTCCATTTTCCAATGATGCGATGCAGTGGTTTGATCCTGAGGTGGAAGTACGCCAATCCATTCAAGCAGCTGAAAAGGTGTTAGCTGGCAGCAATGCGGTAGAAATTGTGATTGATACCGGTGTCACTGAAGGCGCACTTGACCCAGCCATTTGGGCCAAAATTGACCCCTGGTTAATGGGGCTAACCGGCAAGGAAATTATGGGCATTCCTATTGGTTCGGTCACCAGTCTGGCTACGTTAATCAAAGAAACCAATAGAGCCCTGCATGATAATGATCCTGCCTATTATGTGATTCCCGATAATAGAGAGTTGATTGCACAAGAATTATTAATGGTAGAGATGGATCAAACTGATGAGTTATATAAGTTCACCGATGATCAGAAACGCCTGATTCGCATCACGCTGATTATCCCTTGGATAGACTCGATTCTGTTTCCTGATTTGGTGGCAGAGATAGAACAGCAGTATAAGCAAGAGGTAGGCTTGGGAGCGGACATAGATGATCACCTTAATATCACCGGTATGAGTGTGATCCTAGGACAATTTTTCACCCAGATGATCTCGCAGATTGTGACCAGTTATGCTTTGGCGTTAGGGGTTATCACCATCATGATGGTGTTGTTATTGGGTAATTTAAAACTGGGCCTGCTCAGTATGTTGCCGAACCTGCTGCCACTGCTATCGCTAATGGGCATTATGTGGCTGTTTGATTTTAACCTGGATATGTTCACCATGTTGATTGGTTCTATCGCTATAGGATTATCGGTCGATGATACGATCCATTTTATGCACGGTTATCGCAGCCAATTACAGAAACACCAAAATGTAGAGAAAGCGATTAGTGAAGCGATATTAACGACCGGAAGAGCGTTGGTGACAACCAGTCTGGTCTTGTGTTTTGGTTTCTTAACCTTTGCTTTGTCTTCACTGAGCAACCTGTTTAATTTTGGTGTACTCACCGCGGCCTGTTGTTTTATCGCGTTGTTTGCCGATTTGTTATTGGCCCCTGCGTTATTGCTACTGGTTTATCGGCGTAAACCCGTAGCGGAGGATGAATCGATAAAAGACGATGAAGTTGCTTTGATTTCATCGACAAATTAAAGCTTTTATTGGCCGTTATGCATGCAGGTCCATGGGAGAGGCGCATAGGACTTATTCTTATTAATCCCATATGGCAGTGTGCTTTAGGGGGGGCGCGTGTTTAAGCATCTTGTGTGAGTGCAGTAAAAACCCTCAAAAAGGTGAAAGCTTTAGCATTTTTTGCTGCTACCATCAGGTATGGTCATTTTAGTTTTTTGCTGGGTGGCGATACTATTAAGCACGCCAAAAAAGCTTTCAGTGGGGGAGTGAACATGGGCACGGTAACAAATATAAATAGAGCCAAATTAGCCATTGGGGATCTTATCCACCATAAACTGTTTGACTATAGGGGTGTCATTGTCGCCATTGACCAGAAGTTTAAATCCAGCGATGAATGGTATGAATTTGTCGCTAAATCCAGGCCCCCAAAAAACAAACCTTGGTATCATGTTTTGGTGCATGAACATGATCACACAACCTATGTAGCAGAACAAAACCTGGAAGCCGATACAGACACGAATCCCATTAAACACCCGTTGATTAGCCATTATTTTAAACCGTTTAACAATGCACATTATGTGCTAAAAGATAAGGCGGATTAACCAACATGCACGGCAGTAGGGTATTCAGGCAATACGTTTCAGTGTTTGTATATAACGTCATTGCAGAGTAGAACGTCCACTGTCCTCACCTTAGCCAGTAGTGTGGATAGGCCGGATACAAGCTGTTGTATACGCGCAGGTATTATCAAGTTTAAGAGCAAGATCAATACGGCAGCGGGAAGATCGGTATGCATCAAAATGATAGAAACTATCGTAAAGGTCGTGATTTCATCCAGGCCCAGAATACCCAAACTGAGGTAAAGGCTTCCGTCACCCTAAGCATGACAGCCAGGGTAATCTCCCCAGCTGTTTTTAATGTTCCATAAACGCTTCAACGCCCGTTGTTATGCGAAAAAATCATGTGATGGCTATATCAGAAATTAAGTTATTTTAAACGGACTGTACTATAGTTAATAATATTTTTATGACTGATTATCTGTTATGACGATACATGTGGCTTGTCATTTTTATAAAAAAACGTGTCTTATTATACCGTTAGTTTTGATCTGTGATCTGGCTTTTTCAAATACTGCATCTGATAATGAAATCACTCTTTTAAATCCGTTTTTTGAACTTTCCCTTGAAGAACTTATGTCTATAAAAGTGTCGGTTTCCTCCGTGCAGGAAGAAACGATTTTTGATACCCCTTCCACCGTTACCGTGATAGACCGAAGCAGCATAGAAAAATACCATTTTACCAGCATAGAAGAAGCTTTGGATACGGTGGCGGGCTTTGATATCTATCAAACCATTATCGATAGAAATGTGGCAACCGCAAGAGGCATATTACAAAATTTTTATGCCAATAAAATTTTATTATTGATTGATAATATCCCTACCTGGCAACCTATTTATGGTGAAGGCTCGCTTGAACGTATCAATATTAATGATGTTGAAAAAATCGAAGTGCTTAAAGGCCCTGCTTCTGTTTTATACGGCAGCAATGCCTATACCGGTGTTGTTAATATAGTTCTTAAAAAACCCCAAAATAATAGCCTTTCTAGCTATGCACGGGTGGGTGAAGGTGACCTTCTTGCTGCGGGTCTATCTATTTATCATCAATTTGAGGAACTATCGTTTTTTGCATCCATACATTCAGAAACACAGGAAAGTGACAGCTATGCATTCCCCAATGCCGCGGGTTTTGAATTTAATGGTGAAACGCACTTTGATTATACCAATTATGGTCAAAAAAATAATATCAGTTTAGGCCTTGGTACTAACACTCATAGCCTCTATTTTAATCAATTTATCTACGATCATTCTTATTTAGGTATTCATCCATCCTATGTCGGCGGGGGCGGAAAAAATGTAGAACACCAAGGCCACCTGCTGAATTATAAATATCAGAATGCACTAAGCAAACAGACTGATATTATTGCCAGCCTTACTTATGAACATTACCAACGAAAATTCCCCATAAGCCCTGATTATTCATTAGAGCTTAGACTTGCAGGTAATCGTTATGCCAGTGAAATTAAATTTAACTATTTAAAAAATCCGTTAAATATTGAATACGGCATAAACTCCGAGCTAAGACAAAGCGAAGGCTATAATACGTTTAATGGTCTGACAGGTGAATTTGTCACCAGCAACCTTAAAGATGATGACGATGTTATCGAATGGTCAACGTTTGCACGGTTTAAGTATGATATCCGTGATTTAAGTTTGTTGATTGGTAGCCGCTATACCAACAATGAAAAATTTGGCAGTAATTTATCATCACGATTTTCGGGTGTATATACACTGCAGGATAATCAATCGATAAAAATGATCATCGGTCAGTCATTTCGTGTGCCGACGATGTTTGAACTGTACTTTGAGCGCCCCATTATTATAGGTAATCCAGATTTAGAGCCTGAAACCAGTACCTCTTATGAGCTTGCCTACCTCTATGGTGGTTCTCATGTGTTTGTGCAGCTACTCGTTTATTATAGTATTTATGAAAACTTGATTCAGCGCCAAATCCCTGAGACCGGCCTGCCTTCACAATATCAAAATGCTAATAATTTTAAAGGCTATGGTTCTGAGATGGAATTAAGGTATGAACATGATGCAACATTAAGTGCTTATGTTAACTACAACTATGTTAGCGGTGTGGATGAGGACATCGATAATAATTATCGATATGTACCAGACCATACCGTCTCATTTGGCATAAACAAACATTTCAGCTATTTCTCATTATCTACAAAAGGAAAAGTTATTTCTGGCGTTGAAGGTTTCCTGGAAGAGATTCCCTCTCAATTTATAGCCAGTATTAACCTCAGTAAGGCGCATTCCTTTCGCGATATGACCCTCAGACATGTGTTCAGTATTGATAATATTAGCAACAGTAAAATGTTAACGCCTGAATATATAAGGGAGACGGAAAATATTAATGAGCTTGTCACCGCAGATTTTGGAACCCGTTACAGCTATTCCATCTATATAGATTTTTATTAAACGCAGATTCACGTTGAAGTGCACAGCCTTTTTCGCTATGGCATCACCTCCTTGCTGGAGGCCACCAGGCATGAGGTAGTGACGCAGGCTGAGATTGTTTATGTGCATGATCACACAACCTATGTAGCAGAACAAAACCTGGATGCCGATACAGATACGAATCCCATTAAACACCCGTTGATTAGCCATTATTTTAAACCGTTTAACAATGCACATTATGTGCTAAAAGATAAGCTGGATTAATCCTCATTCACGGCCGTATTGTATTCCTGCAAGACGTTTCAGCTTTTGCTTTTGTCATGATTTTGTGAACTGTTCCCTGTCATGGCAGCCAGTATATCCATGGGCATGGGAAAGACGATGGTAGAATTTTTCTCACCAGCTATCTCCGTCAATGTTTGCATATAACGTAATTGCAGGGCCTGCGGCTCTTTAGCCAGGATTTGTGCCGCACTCAACAGTTTTTCGGCGGCTTGATGCTCGCCTTCGGCATGAATGATCTTGGCCCGGCGTTCACGTTCAGCCTCGGCTTGCTTGGCGATGGCGCGTATCATGCTTTCATTCAGATCCACATGTTTTATTTCCACATTGGATACCTTGATACCCCAGGCATCGGTCTGTTTATCCAGGCTTTTCTGAATATCGGCGTTCAGGGTTTCCCGCTCGGCTAGCATCTCATCCAGTTCATGCTGGCCTAATACCGATCGTAAGGTGGTTTGGGATAACTGGCTGGTGGCATTCATAAAATCCTCAACCTGGATAATGGCTTTTGCGGGATCTATGACCTTGAAGTAGATGACAGCATTAACCTGTACCGAGACATTGTCGCGCGAGATAACATCCTGAGTGGGTACGTCCATGACGATGGTGCGCAGATCCACTCTGACCATTTGTTGAATGATGGGGATGACGATGATTAACCCCGGGCCTTTAACTTTATAGAAACGCCCTAACATGAAGATGACACCGCGTTCGTATTCACGTAGTACACGGAACAAGAAGATGAAAAACAGTAACACTAAGGCTGTCATTACGATGGTTAAATAAAAGCTGGTCATGATGGCTGCTCCGCGTGTTTTTCTGCGTCCAGGGTGATGCCTTCGGCGGCGGTAATACACACCACATCCCCGGCTTTTAATGGCGAGTCACAATTAACCGGCCACAGCTCTCCCTGTAAACACACCATGGCTGTATCGCCGTGCAGGACTTCCACCGTGGTCACCTGCCCCAGTAGCGTGGATAAGCCGGAGACGACCTGTTGTTTACGTGCACGTATTATCATGCTTAACAGCAAGATCAATAGGCTGGCTGTGGCTAGAGTAATGGTGAGGATTAGCGGCAGGGCAATCTGGTAGGCGGGAAGATCGGTATCCATCAAAATGATAGAACCTATTACAAAGGCCGTGATGCCTCCCAGGCCCAGAATACCAAAGCTGGGCGCAAAAGCCTCCGTCACCATCAGCATGACACCCAGGGTGATCAAAGCCAGGCCGGCATAACTCACCGGCAAGACTTGAAAGGCATAGAGGGCCAGCAACAGACTCACCGCGCCCACGATACCTGCGACCAGAGTACCTGGGTTA
>JABSRQ010000108.1 GCA_013215055.1 Pseudomonadales bacterium
CAGGAATGAACATGGCACAATCGATTATTGAGTTTTCCGGCATTCGCTTAAGCAATGATTTACCGTTTGTATTATTTGGCGGCATGAATGTATTGGAATCCAAAGACTTGGCCATGGAGATTGCCAAAACTTATGTAGATGTTTGCGGGGAACTTAATATTCCCTATGTTTTTAAAGCGTCCTTCGATAAAGCCAACCGCTCATCTCTGCATTCTTATCGGGGGCCTGGTTTAAACGAGGGTTTAAAAATCCTGCAGGATATTAAGGATACGTTTAATGTTCCGGTGATTACCGATGTGCATGAGCCTTTTCAGGCAGAGGCTATTGCCGAAGTTGCCGATGTGATTCAAATTCCTGCATTTTTATCACGTCAAACGGATTTGGTTGCGGCGATGGCAAAAACAGGTGCAATTATTAATATCAAAAAAGCCCAGTTTTTAGCGCCTCATGAAATGCAGCATATTATCAATAAGATTGAAGAAGCCGGAAATGATAAGGTTATTATCTGTGAACGTGGTTCAGCCTTTGGTTACAATAATCTGATTGTGGATATGTTAGGTTTTCGTACCATGAAAGCGATGAATGTACCGGTGATGTTTGATGTGACACATGCATTACAAAAACCTGGCGGTCGCACAGATTCTGCCGATGGTCGCAGAAATCAAACCTTGGATCTAGGTTTGGCGGGTATGTCTCAGGGTATATCCAGTTTGTTTTTAGAGGCGCATCCCAATCCCGATGCGGCACTCTGTGATGGTCCCTGTGCTTTACCGTTAGATAAACTAAAACCTTTTTTAACTCGTATGAAAGCCATTGATGATTTAGTCAAAGGTTTTGATGTTTTAAACATAGAATAACCTTTTTACAAATAAAAAAACCACCCCCCCATTGGAGTAGATCGATGACAGTTATTGCTGATGTGTTAGCGTTTGAAGTTTTAGATTCACGCGGTAACCCTACTGTTCAAGCAGAAGTTGTATTGGAAGACGGTACGGTAGGTGTGGCTTGTGCACCATCAGGTGCATCAACGGGCTCACGTGAAGCGTTAGAGTTGCGGGACGGTGATAAATCACGTTACTTAGGTAAAGGCGTTTTAACGGCGGTTGCCAATATTACAGATTTCATCAAGCCGTTGTTAGTGGGCAAAGATGCGGCGCAGCAGCGTGAACTGGATCAAATCATGCTGGATGCAGATGGTACTGAAAACAAAGAAAAATTGGGTGCTAATGCTATCCTGGCGGTTTCTTTAGCCGCTGCCAAAGCTGCTTCTATCAGCAAAAAAATTCCTTTATATCAGCATATTGCGCAAATCAATGGTAGCGAGGGTAACTACACGTTGCCTGTGCCTATGATGAATATCATCAACGGTGGTGAACATGCCGATAATAATGTCGATATCCAAGAGTTTATGGTGCAGCCTGTAGGCGTAAAATCGTTCTCTGAGGCCTTACGTTGTGGTGCTGAGATTTTTCATGCGTTGAAAAAGGTTTTGTCTGATCGTGGTTTAAGTACCTCAGTGGGTGATGAAGGTGGTTTTGCACCTAATTTGCCGTCCAATGAGGCTGCTTTGCAGATAATCGAAGAAGCGGTCACGGCTGCCGGTTATAAGCTGGGCGAAGATGTTATGTTAGCACTGGATTGTGCATCTTCAGAGTTTTATAAAAATGGAAAGTATGATCTTGCGGGTGAAGGTCGTGTGTTTGATGGTGAAGGTTTTGCAAGTTACCTAGCAGATCTTGCGGCTAATTATCCTATTCTTTCTATCGAAGATGGTATGGATGAATCAGATTGGGAGGGTTGGAAAATTTTAACCGATAAGATCGGTGATAAAGTACAGCTGGTGGGTGACGATTTATTTGTAACCAATACCAAAATTTTAAAACGTGGCATTGATGAAAAAATCGGTAACTCTATTTTAATCAAGTTTAACCAAATCGGTACTTTGTCTGAAACCCTGGATGCGATCAAGATGGCGCAAGATGCAGGTTTTACTGCGGTTATCTCACATAGGTCAGGTGAAACAGAAGATACCTTTATTGCCGATTTAGCGGTAGCTACGGCTGCCGGTCAAATCAAAACCGGTTCCTTATGTCGTTCTGATCGGGTTGCTAAATATAACCGCCTATTACGTATAGAAGCTGAATTAGGTGAGAAAGCGGTTTACCGTGGCCGTGCAGAATTTAATGCATAAGTTCAACTTAAGAAATAACGTTAGATAAAATATAAAGGGGCATCGAAAGATGCCCCTTTTATTTTTGTGAATAAATTCCTATACTGTGCAGCAAATACTCAATAATAAAAACTCTACTCTCATGCGTTTTTTAAATATCTTTCTTCTTGCTCTATTTGCCGTGATGCAATACCGACTTTGGTTGGGAGAAGGCAGTGTCGCGGATATTATTGTCAGCAAAGAAAAGATTGAGCAGCAGCAGGCGATTAATTCGATTATGACAGAACGTAACGCCCTTTTAAGCGCAGAAGTGATCAGTTTACATGACGGGCATGAAGGTATTGAAGAATATGCACGTACGGAGTTGGGTTTAATCAAACCCGGTGAGACTTTTTATCTCGTGGTTCAGTAAGCGTGCTTGCTGGGTAATATGATTTATCTTTTGATGTACTTAGTATGAGCCCCCACCTTTGGTTAATTATTCCCTGTGCCGGTAAAGGTCGCCGCTTTGGTGCTGAGATGCCGAAGCAGTATCTGTCTTTATTAAATAAAACTGTGATAGAAAAAACCTTGGATTGCTTCCGTTTTCGAGACGATATCAAGGGTATTATCATTCCCCATGCACAAGATGATGCTTATTTATTTGAGTTAAAAACGTTGGTTAAAGGTTCTGAGAAACCTATTTTCCTGGTCGAAGGTGGGCTTGAACGCGCCGATTCGGTGTTAAATGCGTTGGTTTATCTACAAAATTTAAATGATTACCGTGTTGATGATTTAGTAGCTGTGCATGATGCTGCCAGACCCTGTGTGGCTGACGAAGATTTAAGTCGTCTATTTTTAGTGGCTAAAAAATCTTCTCATGGGGCTATTTTAGCAAGCGCTGCGGTTGATACGGTTAAGCGAATAAGCACTGATAAAGCGTCTATTGTAGAAACTCTGGATAGAGACTTTATTGCCATGGCGCAAACCCCGCAGGTGTTTAATGCGACACAATTATTATCGAATTTACAATTTTGCGCTAAGCAGGGTATTGACGTGACCGATGAGGCTTCGGCAATGGAAGCCTGTGGCATTAAACCCAAGATTGTTTTTGGCAGCAAAAGCAATATTAAAATAACCACGGCCGATGATTTACCGTTAGCGGCTTTTTATTTGCAGCAGAGGCAATAAGTTCATGCGTATTGGTCATGGTTATGATGTTCACAAATTTGGTGAGGGTGATTTTATTATTATCGGCGGTGTGTCTATCGCCTATGAAAAAGGCCTTATAGCGCATTCGGATGGCGATGTTTTATTACATGCCTTGGCGGATGCGTTATTAGGTGCTGCCGCAATGGGAGATATCGGTAAACATTTCCCTGATACGGATAGCCAATATGCAGGAGCCGACAGCCGCGGTTTATTACGCCATGTGGTTGAATTGCTTCATGCTAGGGGGTATGTCATTGGTAATGCCGATATGACGATTATCGCGCAGGCCCCCAGAATGTCAGAACATACCGCGACGATGGTGGCCAATATAGCTGCAGATTTACAAGTGGAATTGGATCAGGTTAATGTTAAGGCAACAACCACCGAGAAACTGGGTTTTATCGGTGAGAAAAAAGGTATAGCGGCTGAATCCGTTGTTTTATTGTTAAAAAGAGATAATCCATAATGCCGGATAATGGCTACCCCCTGATATTTGCAAGCGCCTACCCGCGCTTGGATATTAGCGCCGAGTTTAAATTGAGCGCTGATGATTTCTGTGTGTTTGAAGAGCTTAGTTTTGAGCCCGAAGGTGAAGGTGAGCATGTTTTTATTCAGGTTAAAAAAACCACATTAACCACCGAACATTTGATTGGCGATATTGCCAGGCTTTTAAATATCGCCAAACGTGATATCGGTTATAGTGGCCTTAAAGATAAGCAGGCAGTGACCACGCAGTGGTTATCATTTGTTTGGCCCATTAAAGACGCTATTCCTGAATTGGCTGGTGATAACTGGCAGGTCTTACAAAGCTGTAGGCATTTACGTAAACTTAAACGCGGTGTACATCAGCATAATCGTTTTATGATTCGACTTAAAAATATTAGCGGTGATAGATCGGTAATGGAACAACGTTTAAGCTTAATTGCCGCGCAGGGTGTACCTAACTATTTTGGCATGCAACGTTTTGGGTTTGGTGGTAGAAATGTGCAAAAAGCCGAAGATTTATTTGAAAAACGTTTTAAATGTAAGAAGTTTCAGCGCGGGTTGTATTTCTCTGCGGCAAGAAGTTATTTGTTTAATCATTATTTACAACAGCGTGTACTCAATCAAAACTGGCAGTTGGCGATAGACGGCGATTGTTTCCAGCTGCAGGGCACACAATCGGTATTTGGGCCAGAACCCCTGAGCGATGACATAACACAGCGATTGGTCTTAAATGATATTCATGCAGTAGGTCCCATGACAGGGCAAGGTGAATCACGTTTAACACTTCAGGCTTTAAAGATGGAAGATGATATTAAACAGGAATATCATTTATTGGCGCAGGGTTTGGATCGCTGTGGTCTTAAGCCGATGTTAAGAGCTTTGCGTTTAATACCGCAGCAGATGACATGGCAGTTTGTTGATGGCTGCTGTGAAATAGAATTTATCCTGCCGCCTGGGACTTTTGCAACGGCTGTTTTGCATGAGTTGGCAGATATAAAGGGGGAGACATGGTAAGTAAAATACACCTTGATGGCATTGGCATGACATCCATGCGTACAAGAAACCGATTAATCACACGTCTTCGAGAGCAGGGTATCGTTAACGAAGACGTTTTAGATGTGATAACCGCAACACCCCGACATTTGTTTGTTGATGAGGCCTTGGCTCATAGAGCCTATGAAGATGATGCATTGCCTATAGGGCATAATCAAACGCTCTCCAGGCCTTATATTGTCGCGAAGATGACTGAGTTGCTTCTGGAAAAAGGCACGCCTAAAAGAGTGTTGGAAGTTGGCACCGGTTCTGGTTATCAAATGTCGATTCTGGCCCAGCTGGTGGATGAGTTATACAGTGTTGAACGTATCAAGCCTCTATTGGATAAGGCGCGACAACGTGCACGTATGTTGAAGTTGAACAATGTCAGGTTTCAACATGCCGACGGTGGCTTTGGCTGGCCGCAGCAAGGCCCCTATGATGCGATTCTCTCAGCTGCGGCACCACGCCAAGTGCCGGAAGAGTTGCTTGAGCAACTCGCCATCGGCGGACGTTTGATAATGCCTATAGGGGATGCCAGACAACAGCAGCTTATAGTTATCGACAAGACGCAAGAGGGCTTGCATGAGCAGGTCATTGAGGCGGTAAACTTTGTGCCCTTGCTAGCAGGGCGTATCGGTTGATTTATATTGCGTGATGCAAATAATAATAACAATCTGTTTTAAGAGTTGATGTATGAAGATTCCACATTTTCTGGTGATATTTTTTAAAGGCATGGCTATGGGGGCTGCCGATGTTGTGCCCGGCGTATCGGGAGGAACGGTTGCATTTATTACTGGAATCTATGAAGAGTTGCTGTCTTCGATAAAGTCGGTTAACCCCAAAACCGCGATGCTGCTTTTCTCCGAAGGTCCCAAGGCTTTTTGGTCTGCGATTAATGGCAATTTTTTAGCCGCCTTATTAACCGGGATTATCACCAGCTTTTTATCGTTGGCACATTTGATTACCTGGTTGATGGCTGAACACCCGTTGCTGTTATGGTCTTTCTTTTTTGGCTTGGTCGCGGCTTCTGCGGTGTATATTGCCAAGGAACTGGATAAACGTGCCATAGGCAATTGGTTAATGTTGTTGGTAGGTTTTGTGGTGGCTTTCTGGATAACCAGTACCCAGCCTGCCGAAGTAGAGGCGACAAACGTGAAGATCTTTTTTGCTGGTGCCATTGCCATCTGCGCGATGATATTGCCAGGCATCTCGGGCAGTTTTATTTTATTATTATTAGGTCTCTATAGTGTGATCCTGACTGCGGTTAAGTCCCTGGATGTGGCAGTAGTATTGGTCTTTATTGCCGGCTGTCTGGTAGGTTTATTGAGTTTTGTACATCTTCTATCGTGGTTATTAAAACGTTTTAGAGCTGCAACCATTGCTTTGTTAACCGGTTTTTTGCTGGGCTCGTTAAATGCCTTATGGCCTTGGAAACATGTTTTAACGACTTACACGTCATCCAAGGGCATAATAAAGCCGTTGACGCAGGAAAATGTATTGCCTGAACAGTTCCATCTGTTAACCCAGCAGGAGCCTCTGATGCTTGGCTGTATTAGTTTGGCGGTGGCAGGCATGTTGTTGGTTCTAGCCTTGGAATGGGTCTCTCGTTCTGCGCAAACCGATGCCTAAGTTATAGAGCCTATACAGTGAAGCGGCTATTACACTGTTGTTTAATGATTAGCGTGTTTTCCGCTTTGTTTGGCTGTGGCCATTCTCGTCATGTGCAGGTCAGGGATTTACGTCAGTCACCTCTGACTGCCGACAGCTATATCGTCGAAAAGGGTGATACACTTTATTCTATTGCCTGGCGCTTTAATTTTGATTATCACAAATTAGCCAAAGCGAATCATATTTTATCTCCTTATATTTTGCATATCGGGCAAGTGATTGCTTTGACAGAAAAAGTGTCAAAAAAACAAGCCAATAAAATTGTATCGCATTCACATAAAAAGCCGGTTTCAACAAGCCATAAAAAGACCGTCCATCTGAAAAAGCAACCGTCTAGTGCTAATAAGACAAAGTCCTACAGTAATCAGAAAAAAAAGAGCGTACAACAGAAGTATGTGCAGAAGTTGCCGGTGCATAACAAAGACAAGGGATGGTTGTGGCCGGTATCTGGCAAAGTTGTCAGAAAGTTTTCTCCACAAAACGAGTTGAGTAAAGGGATTGATATTGCCGCCAGAGTAGGCACTCCGATTAAAAGCAGCCGGTCAGGAAAGGTTGTTTATGCGGGAAGTGGTTTAAAAGGATATGGTAACTTAATTATTGTGCGCCATGATGCAATGTATTTAAGTGCTTATGCCCATAATCGCCGAATTCTGGTTAAGGAAGGTTCTCTGGTTTCACAGGGGCAAACGATTGCGGAGCTGGGGAGCAGCGGTACACAATCGCCGAAATTGCACTTTGAAATTCGAAAAAAAGGCAAACCGATCAATCCTTTAACACTACTGTCCAAATAACAATTGCAGTGGCAATGCAAGACGTCAACTGCTTACAATAAAAAGGTGAGTGTGATGAGGGAATTATCAAACGAGCATCTGTCCAAAACGGCAAAACCGGTATTAAGCGATGAAAATATTGCCGAGTTATTGGACGAAAAACATACAAAAGAAGTATCTAAATCTGAACTTAAAGACTTGGAGAAGAAAAAACCGAAAGCGCCGGTTAAAGCAAAACCTAAAGTAAAAGCCAAAGCCAAAGCCAAAGCCAAAGCAAAACCTAAAACGGTAAAATTATCCGTTGATAAGTCGCCAAAAAACCTGGATGCGACCCAGCTTTATTTGAATGAAATTGGTTTCTCGCCTTTGCTCTGTGCAGAGGAGGAAGTTAAATATTCTCGTATGGCGATTCGAGGCGAGGAGGCAGGTCGAAAGCGCATGATTGAAAGTAACCTGCGTTTAGTAGTGAAAATATCAAGGCGATATATCAATCGAGGTTTATCGTTGCTGGATCTGATCGAAGAGGGCAATTTAGGGCTTATTCGAGCCGTAGAGAAATTTGACCCCGAACGTGGATTCCGCTTCTCTACCTATGCAACCTGGTGGATTCGACAGACTATCGAACGTGCCATAATGAACCAAACACGCACTATTCGCCTGCCTATTCATGTAGTTAAAGAATTAAACATCTATCTGCGTGCAGCCAGAGAGCTGACCCAAAAGCTGGATCACGAACCTACAGCTGATGAAATCGCGCAAATGTTAGATAAACCGGTTGCCGATGTTAAAAAGATGTTGGGGCTTAATGAAAGAACTACATCGGTAGATACACCGCTGGGTCCTAATTCAGAAAAATCCGTGTTAGATACCATTCCAGATGCCCATGTCTCAGACCCTGCCGAGTTATTACAAGACTCTGATATGAGCAGTAACTTAAGCTTTTGGTTAGAGGAATTAAGTGAGAAGCAGCGTGAAGTCATTGCCAGACGGTTTGGCTTACGCGGTTATGAAGCCAGTACGTTAGAGCAGGTCGGTAAGGAGATTGGTTTAACTCGAGAACGTGTACGCCAAATTCAGGTGGAAGCCTTAAAACGTATGCGCGATATTTTGGGTAAAGAAGGCCTGTCATGTGAATCGGTTTTTAGTAGCCAATAACCATTTGTACTAACATTCTTTAAGGCAGCTAATCCCTGCCTTTTTTTATGCCTATAATAGTTCGATAAACGAGATCGATGACTCATTAAAGGACCTTTATGCCTGGAAATATGCAATGGCAAACCTTGTTAAATGCAAAGCGATTAGGTGGGCGTGCTGCAAAAGTCGAAGCGGGGCGTTCAGCTTTTTTATCCGATCACGATAAAATTATTTTCTCTGGCGCTTTTCGCCGCCTGGCAAGAAAAACCCAGGTACACCCGCTGGCCAATCACGATATGGTGCACAATCGAATGACTCATAGCCTGGAAGTGGCCTGTGTGGGCAGAACGCTGGCCATACGTGTTGGTGAGAGATTACAGGCGCAGGGTAAACTGCCCGAGAAGATATTACCGACAGATTTAGGTGATATTGTTCAGACCACATGCCTGGCTCATGACATTGGTAATCCACCTTTTGGTCATACCGGAGAAAAGGCTATTCAACAATGGTTTAAACATGAAGGTGCTGTATTTTTACAGCATTTATCTTTAGCTCAACGTTGTGATTTTATCTTTTTTGATGGTAACGCTCAAGGTTTACGCATTTTAAGTTCCTCAGAGAGTTTGCAATGTAATACCGGCATGCATTTAACCTATGCAAGCTTTGCCGCTTTTATGAAATACCCATGGAGCTCCAAGTTTATTTCAGAAAAGCAGGGGCAGAAGTTTGGTTTTTTTGTTTCCGAAATGCCCATGGTTGAACAAGCTGCTGAGGCGGTGGGTTTACGTCTTAAATCCACTCTTCAAGGATTAGCTTACGCGCGTCATCCGCTCAGTTTTCTTATGGAGGCGGCTGATGACTTTTGTTATGGCTTAATTGATCTGGAAGATGGTCTCTATATGAATATCCTGCAATGGCAGGAGTTATTCCAAGTGATTAAACCGTTGTTTGACGATGTTGAACTGGGTGAAATAGAAAATCAATTAGTCCATGTATCAGAAAATCAGCGCCCACATTTAGTGAGAGGACGCGTGATGGACGCGTATATCGGAGCAGCTGTTGATGCGTTTATGCAACATGAGGACGCGATTCTGGCTGGCGATATCGATGTTGATTTAATTTCCTTATGCTGTACTGAGGTAAGAGAATCGGTTGAAAATGCCAAATCATTAGCGCGCCTTAGAATATTTTCGCACCCTAAAAAAATTGAGGTGGAAATTGGTGCGTTTGATATTATTGCTACGATTCTTCACCATCTGGTGCCGGTATTAATGGCCACTGTAGACGGTGATGGGACAGGATTTGAACATCTCAGTGAGTTTCAGGCAAGGTTGGTGAATAACGTCTTGCGTGAGGTACCCATCGAGCTACAGCATGATAGGTATGCATTATTGATGGCCGCATTGGATTTTGTCTCAGGCATGACCGATAACTATGCGATTAAATTAAGTCATCAGCTGCGTGAGTTTTCTAACTATACCAAAGCCTGTTAAAACCGGCGCTTAATTTTTGTCGCGCCTTTTAAGTGTCGCCGTTCCTAATTGCACACCGGGAATAGTTAAAATCTGAGATTTTCTTTGTGCTTTTGTTACCGGGTCTAAAACCTCAACTTGGGTTTCGCCATGTTGGGTCAGGGATGAGGTATCCCAGTTATTATTGTTTTGTGGTTTGGGTACCTCAGTTTGTGATGTTGATACACTTTGGATTCGGTCATCTAACAATTGCACCGTGAGCTGCAAATCATCGATGCTGTCGGCGTCTGTTGCCGGGGTTTTATCCAGCATGCCTTGAAAACGTTTAACTTCCATCGCCAGTTTATTGGGATGAATATTAGGATTTTTTTCTAACCAGTCACTGCAGCGTTCCGAATAAAATTCCATGATGTGATGCATCTACAAGCCAAGAAGTGCTCTATTTTACTGTGCTGGTGCGAGTTAAACAACAAGCTTTGTCTGGCGAGGGCTTTTGGCTATAATTTGCTAAATAACGTCAAACAGTGTGAGTAAATAGTGAATAACCGCTTTGTGCCTGCAGAATGGCAGCAACAGGATTGTATTTGGACAGCATGGCCTAATCATGTTGAACTTTGGCCTGAGGGCTTATTAGCGCAAGTGCAGCAGGACGTTGCTAATATGATTGCAGCCTTACAGCGCACAACTACGGTGAAAGTATTGGTCTGTGATGCTGCAGCCAAGCGTTCTGCACAACACTTTCTCTGTTCTTCCGTGATGTTAGTTGAGCTGGCTTATGGGGATATCTGGTTACGTGATACCGGCCCAGTTTTTTTGTCTTATGCTCAGGCTCTATGTTTTAGGCATAATGGATGGGGTGGAAAATATCTATACCCACACGATGACCGTGTTGCAAAGGCATTATGCCAACAAAATGTCACCGCTATTCAGGCGTTTAATTTTGTTCTTGAAGGCGGGGCAGTAGAGCATAACGGTGAAGGGGCTATCCTAACAACCAAACAATGTTTATTGCATCAGAATCGTAATGGCTGGTCACCAGATGTGGCAGAGACGGCTTTATATAAGGCCTTTAATGCACAAAAAATATATTGGCTGGAATCAGGCCTTTTGGCCGATCATACTGATGGGCATATTGATAATATCGCCCGTTTTATTGCTGCAGATACGGTCTTATGTCAAACCCCCTATGGCGATGACGACCCCAATGCTGCGTTATATTTACAGATTGAGAATAGTCTAAAGAGGCAGGGGCTTAATGTGAAAACCATTCCATCACCGGGCAAGGTGGTTGATGACGATGGGAGGCTGATGCCTGCTTCCTATATGAATTATATCTACAGCAATGGGCAGTTGATTGTACCCACCTATGGTACGGGCAGTACTGAACTTGCATTGTCGGCATTAAAACAGGTTTTTTCTGGCATCTCGATTGTCGGTATTCAGGCCAATGCATTATTAACCGGAGGCGGTTCTTTTCACTGCATTACGCAGCAGCAACCGATGAAAGAGGCTTGAATTATGAGTAGTACAGCAATGACGGCTGTGGCGGCGATACAATGTAGCTTTGGCCGGGATATGCACCGCAATATTGATAAGGTCATAACACTGATAGAACAGGCGGCTGAACAGGGCGCTAATATTGTTTTAGTGCCTGAACTCTTTCAGGGGGAATATTTCTGTACCGCACAGGATGAATCGTGGTTTAAAACAGCGTTCTCTGTCGCCGAGCACCCCTGCGTTATTGCACTGCAAAAGATCGCCAAAAAATGTTCCATTGTTATTCCGGTTTCAATTTTTGAACGTGATGGGCCAGATACCTATAACTCGGTTGTGATGTTAGATCATTGCGGTGAGATAATGGGCGTTTATCGGAAAAGCCATATTCCTGATGGGCCGGGTTATATGGAAAAATATTATTTTCGCCCGGGTAATACCGGTTATAAAGTTTGGAAAACTGTGTTTGGTAATATTGGTGTGGGTATTTGTTGGGATCAGTGGTTTCCTGAGTGCGCGCAGCAAATGATGTTGCAGGGGGCGGATATATTACTCTATCCAACCGCGATAGGCTCAGAACCCTATGATGATAACTTGCATACCGCCGCTATATGGCAGCGGGTGATGCAAGGCCATGCCGTGGCGAATGCGGTGCCGATAGTGGCGGCTAACAGAATTGGCATGGAGAACGCTAATTCGATTAAACAATGCTATTATGGGCATTCTTTTATTGCCGATCAAACGGGTGAGTTGGTTCAGCAGTTGGGTGAGAAGGAGGAGGGTCTGATATTGCAAAGCTTTGATTTTTCAGCTTTGCAAACCTATAGAAGCAGTTGGGGGTTCTTTAGGGATAGGCGCTCTGATTTAAATTTACTTTAGTTTTTGATGGGAAATTTTTTATGTTTGTATTAAAAATGGGGGTTAAATCCCTTACGTTAGTAACGGTTCTGTTCTGTTCTGTATTGTCGTTTGGTGAAACACCTGTGGCGACAAAGGCACCTGCGAAAACAGCGGCCGTTGTGGCGGTAGACCCTGCGATTCAGAAAATGCATGATTTTATCGCAAGCCAAAAAATAGATAAAAAATCAGCTAACTGGAAAACCAGTTTAAATAAACCTCCCAAGCTTAAGTTTGATGAAAGCAAAACCTATTTCTGGCATTTAACCACCACAAAAGGTGATATTAGCATTAAGCTAATGCCTAAAATTGCACCGATGCATGTTTCCAGTACGATTTATTTAACCGAACTGGGTTTTTATGATAAAACCGTTTTCCATCGCGTGATTCAGGGTTTTATGGTTCAAGGTGGCGACCCTCTAGGTTCAGGTCGTGGCGGCCCGGGTTATCGCTATGACGGTGAATTTCATCGTTATATCAAGCACAATAAACCAGGTTTATTAAGCATGGCTAATGCCGGACCTGGTACCGATGGTAGCCAGTTTTTTCTGACTTTGGTGCCTACGCCTCATTTGGATGGACGACATACGATCTTTGGTGAAATTGTGGCGGGCCAGGATACACTGCGAAAATTAGAAATGCGTGGCAGCCGTTCAGGTGCGACAATGGAGACATTGGAGTTGTTGAAGGCGACGATTGAAGTTAAATAGTTTACCTCCATGACTGTATTTAACGGGCTTTAGGGTTTTCTCTAAAGCCCGTTTTTTTGGATTAGGTCTTTTGGATAACGACTTTTAGTGCATCAAAATACTGATGCATCTCTTCCAGTGCATGTTGGCTCTGCGCTTCGATGATGGGGCGGTTTTCATAGAATATTTTTTCTATTTGGCATTTTTTATGATTAAACTCATCATCCCATTCCATCTTGCCAAGGTGGATTTGAATGATGACATGTTCGGATTTTTGCCGACTTTGAAGGCTGAAATCAGACAAGCTGTTTTTAAGTTCTGATTGTTCCTTATGCCACAAGGTATGTGCTTGCATCACACCTAAGTGGGCTTGCAGGTGTAATTCGTCGGTATTCTTTTTTAATTGCTGCTGTGATTGATCCACCTTTTTACGTATTTCATGAATATAGCGTTGTCGATTACGCCACAGTTGCTGAGCTTCTTCTTCCAGGCTTTCCTTGGCCTGTTGTAATTGCTTATTGCTGAGATCACTGAACTCATCAATGGCTTCAATCGTGTGATGTAATTCTAACTTAAGAGCATTTAGCATGGCAAAAACCAGGGCAGCTAATGAATCGCTTTCAGTGTAGTTGAGCAATGTTAAAGAGGGGGTGATCCGAGGGTGAAAAAAGTGATTGTTTCTGTTTTTAGGCGTTAGCAGAATATAAAAATGGTTTTGATAGGCTAGGAGGTTTTAGCGAGCGGAAAAGGTATAAAACGACCTAAGCAATAGTGCTTAGATCGTCGTTTGATAGACTTATTTTAAGGTCATAATAACTCTGACAGAAGCATCAACATCAACGCTATCTAAATAAGAAATAGCATTCACATTGCTGGCAACGATTTCTTTGATTTCATCGGGGCCTGATAACTCTTTAGGCGGTTGAGCTTTTGATGAAAATAGCATTCTTGCCCAATAAGAGTTTAAGCGCGATTCGGATTTACGCAGTACTTCTTCACGAAAAACTTCTCTGGCTTTATCGCCTTTAGGCAGGTCAAAAGTCTGTACTTTTTCGCCATTGGAAAATGCTTTAGTTTTGCCTAGGAATATGCGCCGAATTTTATTGGCATCGGCGGCTTCGGTATTGCTGGGATGTACCACAATAGCAATATCGGCAAAGGCCACTTGTTGCATTGACAGGCTCAGTAGAGTGCAATAAAGATCACGTTTTATTAATGTATTTATCATTATCAAAATCCCCTTAAAAGACCACATCCATGGAAATACGATACGCCTTAGGGTTTCTTACGATCTCCCCAGCGCTGGTATAAGTATTTATGTCTTGAATCAAGTATTCCATCTTTAATGCTGCAGAGTTGTGGAAATCGCAACGAGTGCCTAAAGTGTAGGTTTCACTTTCTTCTGATTGTAACTTTTCAGTTTCATAGGCAAAATATTGGCCTATTTCTAGAGCCGTGGCGGTGTTTCCTTCTTGGTCTATAAAGATGTCTTTATCCATATAATCGGCCAATATTTCAAAATATTGTTGGTAGACTTCTTCTTTGGTTGTGTCTTCATTGACGCTGTAGGTCAGGCTAACCGACCAGTCTGCCGGTAAACGTACTCCTGCCATCACGTAATGAGACTTTAAATCTTAGTCTTATCCACATCAATAATGGTGCTTTCGGCACCAATGAATACATATTCAAAATTCATAAATATGCCTAGGCCCATAAATTTGGAATCTTCTTCATTGAAGGCGACATCATCTCTTACGGGATCTAGATTAACGGTAATGCCTTGGCCGGCGAGAGACTGTTCCACTGCGGTAAAACCAGCATTTAACTCGCCGGTTTGGGCTGAGATATCCGCCGTGGCAATACCTTCAAAATACACTGCACGTAGGGTAACCAGTCACGTTCCAGGGTCCAGGCCATGCCCAGACCTTCTTCAATATGCAGCGTGGTGTCCAGTTCTTTTTCTTCTTCGGTAACTTCACCGGCCCATACAAGCATTTCAGAGGTCCAGTCGCCACCTAAATCTGTGGTCCAGGCAAGTTTTGCTCCTTCGGTAGAGCTGAAGCCTGGTACACCATATACGGCAAATGGAGGGCTTATTCACTGATAGGCATAACCTACATCGAGGAAGTCAGAATACATAAACAGCGGCGCACGTACTTTACCTACGGATAAGGCTAAGCTTGGGGTGAAATAATACGTAGCAAATAACCAATCAATATCGAGTTCATAATCATCATCACCGTTGGCTGTCATCTGCGCGGTTAAGGTCAGATCATCTTGTAAGTCGGCATCGAGACGTAAGCCAAACTTATTAAAGTCTCTAAAGTTACCTTCTTCGTAGTCGGATACGGTTTTTCCGTAGGCTACGGTGGCAAAGCCTGAGAAGTTAACATCGGTTTCTGCTGCATAAGCAGTCAGAGGGATAAATGCGGATGATATCAAACCTGCCAAAGTGGCTGATTTTGATGGACGTATAAACATGCGGATTGTTCAAAAGAGAGCGCATACCTGCAAACGTTAATAAAAAGTGCTGATGGAGTGGCATTCAGCTAATTATTAACGTTACTCCTTTGAATTCCTTTAATAATGAGGTATATCCTGCAACTTGCGCGAAATTTAACCGAAGCGGATTTATAATGCAAGTCATGTATTGGCAGTTCGTGATTAATACCCATATTTAACCAGGGGAAATGGATTAATGGTTCTGAATGTATTCGCCCGCTTTCATCTTAAAATAGCGGGTATTTTTATAGGCGATTTTTACCGGTTCGGGATCAACTATTTCAATCGGGATGTCACGTTGAGCGGCGGTGGATAATGCCATTTGAGTGATGTTGACGCTAAATGATGTACCGATAAAAACCATCTTATCGGCGGCGATCATGCGTTGCTGTGCTTGGCTGATTTGATACAGCTCGGTGTAATATTCATCAAATAATAAAACATAGGGTTTGAAGGAACTATTAAGTTTAGGAGTATCAATGATGTGGAATTGTTCCATTAATGTAAGGCTAAGGTTTTCTTCATCAATATGTTGCCATGGTGCATCCAAGATTTGAATGTTACCAGGCTCATCGGCTAAAGCCTGATCATGAAACAGTGTGACTTTATCCAATCGGCCATGAATCGCAATATAGTCTTGATTACCGGCTTTGCCATCCAGGCCATCAATATTTTGTGTGATCAGGTTTTTATCGGCTAACCAGCGGTGTACGTCATTAGGGCCCAGAGAGCGGTAGGTGGCAAAACGATGATAATACCAGCATAAAAACTCTAATGGTTTATGCTGGTACATTTCTCGGGTGGCCATTTCCTGCGGTGTGTAGTTTTTGCTACCTATCGTCCAGAAACCGTCTTCACCTCTGAAAGTGGGGATGCCACTTTCAGCGCTGACACCGGCACCGGTGATATATAGCGTGTTCATACGTTAGAGCCAGTGTACCGTGTTGCTGAAGTCTTCCTCTAACAGCTTTAGATATTTAGCCTCTAAAGCCTGGCGTTTAATTTTTAAGGTGGGCGTCAGCAGATTATTATCGATGGTCCAGCTCTCTTTAACGACGATGATATGGTCCAGCTTTTCGTGGCTTTCAAGGTTGAGATTACATTCGCTTAAGGTGCTATGTAATCTTTCGGTGCTGGTAGAATTTTCATTGCGAAATTGTTCACTCATAACTACCACGGCAATGGGTTGCTTGCGGCCCTGACCCATAACACAAATTTGTTCAATATCGGTATTGCTGCCTAATAAGCTTTCTATGGGGACCGGAGCCACATATTTACCCTTGGCGGTTTTAAATTGTTCTTTAATACGCCCAGTAATAAAGTAGCTGCCATTGGCGGTGCAGCGGCCCATATCGCCGGTTTTAAACCAGCCATCTTTAGTGAAGCTTTCTTCGGTGGCGCTGGTATTGTTGTAATAGGTTTTAAAGACGGCCGCGCCTCGAATTTGCATTTCATGGTTGTCGCCTATGCGCATCTCAACACTGGGTAACGGCTTGCCTATGCTACCGATAGCTGCAC
>JABSRQ010000011.1:0-10786 GCA_013215055.1 Pseudomonadales bacterium
ACCGTTACCGTTACCGTTACCGTTACCGTTACCGTTACCGTTACCGTTACCGTTACCGTTACCGTTACCGTTACCGTTACCGTTACCGTTACCGTACGCGGACGTTGATGCGAGAGGAAGGCTTAGTCGTTAGGCGCAAGAAACGATTTGTAGTCACTACAGACCGCAATCATTCTGAGCCGATAGCAGATAATCTGTTAGATCGTCAATTTATTCAGACCGAGAAAAACAAGGTTTGGACAACGGATATTACCTATTTGTGGACTATGCAGGGCTGGGTATATTTGGCAGTAGTGATAGATCTTTATTCACGAAGAATTGTAGGCTGGAGCATGGATGAGCATATGGAAACGTCCTTGGTAAAGCGGGCCCTGAACCTAGCTATTAATCTTAGACAGCCAGGCGAAGGTTTGCTTCATCATTCAGATTGAGGCGGTCAGTATGCGAGTAAAGCCTATAGAAAACTGTTGTCTGATAATGGCATGATTTGTTCAATGAGACGTAAGGGGAATTGTTGGGATAACGCACCTACGGAGCGTTTTTTCAGTAGCCTTAAGCGCGAATGGGTAAAGGGTAAGATTTATCCGCCTAAGGAATCAGTGGTGCATGATGTGAATGCATACATTGCTTCACAACAGCCGCAGGCTGCATACGACCATTGGTGATATGACTCCAATGGAATTTGAAAAAATGTGCTTAACAAAGTGTCCGATTTGGGTTGACCAGAACAGTTAACCATCCAAGCTAAAACAACTAGTGTAGCAGTATTTAAATCCCTACGGCCTGCTAGCAAAAAAAGCTAGTAATTTTATCCACGTAATACCTAGCCAAACCCAAATAGGTGCAGTAGGATGTATCGCTTAAAAAGCAAAGCCTATATTAATTTCACCCTATACAGACCGCAGTAAGGGATTGCTCAAAGCATGAATATCACCATCGCAGGCAGAGGGAGTTAAGGTTCATCCAACACAGTTTTATTAGCCTTATACAAATCTGCTACTGCTCTAGATATAACCGAAGTAAAAGTTGCTCTTACCAACAAGCAACAACTCCCTATCAGCGATACAGAAATCTAATACTTCTTAAAATAAAAATCACTAGGCATACAGTTAGAATTCATCGATGAAATTGCCGCAGTAAAAGAGATTACCTGTGATACTGCTAAAGATGTAAATGTTAGCGATGAATTGTTAAAGTTGAACCACTTTACTTCCGCCCTGCTGAAGTTGAAACGTTATTGGCTGATCCTTTTAAGGCGAAAGAAAAGCTAGGCTCAACACCTGAAATCACGCCAAGTGAAATGAGCTCAGCAATGGATGCCTTGTATTTAGATGGCGCTGAGTTCCATGCATTGCTTAAAGAGCGCGGCCTTAATGTAGTGATTTTTTTGAAGACTAACAGTAAACTAACATTATCTTTGCTTACCCTGAGTCGGCATAATTTCTGAGATACAGAAAAAAATTGGAAAATATTATGATATTAAACGTTGCCGTGATAGGTGGTTCAGGTTTCATCGGAACACGATTAATCAATCGACTTGAAAAAAAGTCAAATATTATCGTAACAATCCTCGATAAAACTAAAAGCACCACATTTCCACAATTATGGAAACATTGTGATATTGAAAAAATTGAAACTTTAAGAGGAAGCTTATCAAACGCTGATATTGTAGTAAATTTAGCTGCTGAACATCGGGATGATGTACAACCTTTAAATCGCTACTCAGACGTTAACGTCGAAGGTCAGAAAAATATTTGCACAGTAATGGAAGAGCTTAATATCACAAGACATATATTTACTTCTAGTGTAGCAGTCTATGGCTTTGTAAAAAAAGATACCGATGAAACCGGTGAAATTAATCCATTCAATGAATATGGTCAATCAAAATGGGATGCTGAACAAGTTTTACAAAAGTGGCAATCTAATTCTGATAAAAAACAGAATAGCATTATTCGCCCCACTGTTGTCTTCGGGGAAAATAATAGAGGAAATGTATACAACTTATTCAAGCAGATTGCTTCAGGCAAATTTTTAATGATCGGTAACGGAAAAAACTATAAATCAATGGCCTATGTAGAAAATGTAGCTGCATTTATTGAGTATCAAATATTAGAAGGCTGTGGTTATAGTGTTTGTAATTACATAGATAAAGACGATATGAATATGAATGAGCTTTGCGCAACTATCTACAATGCATTAGAGAAAAGGCAGAGCCGCATTAACCTTCCGTATTCACTAGGACTATTAGCTGGTTATGGTTTTGACCTCATATCTAAACTGCTAAAAAAACCACTACCGATAAGCAGCATAAGGGTTAAAAAGTTTTGTGGAACTACTCAATTTAGCTCTAAAAATATAAAACATTTAAACTTTGAGTCTAAGGTATCCCTTGAAGAAGGGATTCAAAACACAATTAAAGCTGATTTTATGTGAGAATGTAAATCGAACTGTGTAACTGCCCGTTTTAAATATGAGGAGCTAACTACTCCTCAAACTCAATCATAAAACGATTCAACGCAGGTTTCTAATTCCTTATTGGCATTCAATCGATAAATAAACCACCTTTAACGCAGCAACATCGCTTGGGAATATCTTGCGTGTATTTACTGATTTACGAATCTCACTGTTCCAAGATTAGATCGCATTGTTGGTGTAAATATCGATGCAAGCGATTCAATGTTGCCAGCGTAGGTCAATTTGTCGATGTTCATGAGTGAATCATTTGTATTATTAATGATATGTCTAACGACTGTAGAACCGATAAAACCGGCACCACCGGTTATAAAAATTGTTTGTGTCATAGTGGCTTGGATATATGTCATTTATTAATGAGTTGTTTTATGCCGGTTATAAAGTGCGTTAGTCCGCACCAAATAAATCACGTGTATACACTTTATTTTCTACATCTTTGATAGCTTCAACCATGCGGTTGGATACGATGATATCGGCACGTTGCTTGAAATCGTTCAAATCTGTTATCACTTCTGAGTGATAAAAGTGGGTTTCTTTTAATTCAGGTTCATAAACAATCACTTCAATGCCCTTGGCCTTAATGCGCTTCATGATGCCTTGTATGGATGAGGCCCTGAAATTATCTGAGCCTGCTTTCATGATCAGGCGGTAGATGCCTACTACCTTGGGGTTTTTCTTGACGATAGATGCTGCGATAAAATCTTTACGGGTGGTATTGGCATCGACGATTGAGCTGATCAGGCTGTTAGGCACGTCTTTGTAGTTGGCTCTGAGCTGTTTGGTATCTTTTGGCAGGCAGTAACCGCCGTAGCCGAAGGAGGGGTTGTTGTAGTGATTGCCTATGCGGGGGTCAAGACTAACACCTTCGATGATTTGTCTAGTGTCCAGGTCTTGAGCTTCTGCGTATGAGTCTAATTCGTTGAAGAAGGCTACACGCATGGCCAGATACGTGTTGGAGAAAAGTTTTACCGCTTCTGCCTCGGTGGAATCTGTGAACAGGATATCGATGTTTTCTTTTATCGCTGCCTGGCTGAGTAAGTTGGCAAAGGTGGCTGCACGTTCTGATTTTTCACCGACGATGATGCGTGATGGGTGCAGATTATCGTATAGGGCTTTGCCTTCTCTGAGGAATTCGGGTGAGAAGATGATGTTTTGGGTATTGAATTTTTCTTTTACCGATTTAGTGAAGCCTACCGGTACGGTGGATTTAATCACCATAATCGCAGATGGATTGATCTGCAGTACATCTTGAATAACAGATTCTACGGTGTTGGTATTGAAGTAGTTAGTTTCAGCGTCGTAATCCGTTGGGGTGGCGATAATTACGTAATCGGCATCTATATAGGCGAGGGTTTTATCGGTAGTAGCCGTTAGGTTTAAGGGTTTTTCTTTGAGGAAAAGCTCGATTTCGGTATCGGCGATAGGTGATTGTCTGTTATTGATCAGCTCAACTTTCTCGCTAATTACATCCAGGGCAATAACTTGATTGTGTTGTGACAATAAAACAGCGTTAGATAGGCCAACATAGCCAGTTCCTGCGATGGTAATGTTCATTGGGTGTATCCTTACGGCGGCAGGTCAAATACTGCTATGTTAATTAAATCGGTTAATATACTAAAGACGTTTTTTTTTGAATAGTATTTTCTTGTTTTATTTGACACTATTTGATTTACTTTTTACGGCATCTATCAATATTATGAATACAGGGTTTTTTAATGATCAAGAAATACGCTTAATATGAATTTTGATAAATTAAAACAGCAAATAATGGCGCTTGCAAATGCGTGTGACGATGTCGAAGTGTTATGGCTATATGGCTCCTATGCTAAAGGTACTGCGCATGCGGGGAGTGATATAGACTTAGCTGTTGTGTTTAAATCTTGGCAAGAAGATATTCTCGAACGCCGATTAAAATATGAATTATTAGCTATTGAATGGCAAAATAAATTGCATTTAAAAGAGGGGCAGTTAAGTGTTCTGGATATGGGTATAGAAAGTATTCCTCTTGCTATGTCTGTGCTTTCTACAGGTGAACTATTAATCAGTAAAAATGGTTCTCGGCAGTTACAAGAGCAGCAGCGTATTATGTCCCGGTGGGAAATAGATTATTTATACCATTATCAAAACAAGCAGGCTCTTTATGGATAATACATATATCTTTTCAATGCAGGAGCTTTTAGCTGAAATTAAAAGCGATTTACATGCCTGCACGACATCAGTAAAACGCGAGGCTTAGGCCGTTATGAATACCGGGCAGCAGAGCGCTCTTTACCGGTTTTAATAGAGACTTGCATTGGTATCGCTAAACATTAGTGTTATGCATTAAATAAAACCGCACCGGCCGATGCTTACTCTGCTTTTGAAACATTATCTCAGCTAGGTGTTGAAGCGGTCCATGTTACCTCCTGGCGAAAAATAATTGGCTTACGGAATGCTTTGGTACATGATTATTTAATCATTGAACCTGAAACTATACGTTTAGTGATTCAACAAAAAACCTATGATGATCTGTTTTGTTTTTCAGAAAAAGGTCTGCTAGCGCTTAATGAGCCCGTTTAATTTTTAATGAAGAATAAAAAACACCTCACGGATTATAATAATGATGTTGAATTGACTTTTGTTAAGCTGGAACTGCAGTATAAAAAGTCGCTAAGTTGATGCTTACAATGGCTTTAAGCACGTGATTTAACCCACCATATGGTTTAGAATTCGCCTTCAATCAGGAGTGTAGCTTTATATGGAAGTTATTGTCGCAGTTTTAATGAGTTTCTGTTCCGTCTTTGTGTTAAAGCCTGTGGCTGAATGGGTTGGTTTAGTAGATAAACCCAATGCACGTAAACAGCATGAAGGCGCTATTCCTCTTATTGGAGGGGTCGCCGTCTATTTAGCAACACTCACCGCCTGTGTGCTTGTCTTTCCTGAAAATACCTTTATACATTTGTTTTTGCTGTCATCGGGGCTGATTGTTTTCCTGGGTGTACTGGATGATTATATGGATCTGTCTGTACGTCTGCGTTTAGCGGCGCAGGTGGGTATCGCCTGTATTTTAATTTATGGCGCTAATCGGTATATTTCGGTGTTAGGTGATTTGGTCGGCTTCGGTATCATCGATATGGGCTGGGGTGGCGTTGTTTTTACGGTTATTGCGGTCATCGGTGCGATTAATGCATTTAATATGACGGACGGCATCGACGGCCTTGCCGGTTCGTTGGCTCTGAATACCTTTTTATCCATTGCTGTTTTGATGTATCTTAGCGGTGCTATGTCTATGATCGCCTTACCGATTATCTTGTCTTTAGCGATATTGCCTTACCTGTTTTTTAATTTAGGTTTGATTCCAGGCCCGGTTAAAAAAGTATTTATGGGTGATGCTGGCTCGATGTTTATTGGTTTAAGTGTCGTGTGGTTGTTGGTGGTGGGTACCCAATCTACAACACCTGCGTTTCGCCCGGTTACAGCGTTGTGGATTATTGCTATTCCGCTGATGGATATGGCTGCAATTATTATGCGCCGGCTACGTAAGGGGCAATCGCCGTTTAGCCCCGACCGGGATCATTTACATCATATTTTTATGCGTGCAGGGTTTGGCTCGGAAGCAGCCTTGTTTATTATTGTTGTTTTTTCGGTGATTTATTCAACAATAGGCATTATGGCTGATAGATATAACGTGCCTGAATGGATAATGTTTTTGGGTTTTATGATTTTATTTTCTATTTATAATTATGGCATTAGCCATGCATTTACCGTCACTCGCTGGATTCGTAAGCGTCACCCAAAGACGGCTGTTAAAGTGAGAAAAATGCGTTAAAACCTTTTGTATCGAGATTAAGTGTAGGTTTTTATTTTTTGTATGCCTTGTAGCGAATGCAGAAGCATAATATCTAATAGCAAGATGATAAAAAATATGGCTACTAATAATCCCTGGTGTACTGCAAATACATTCAAAAAGTAGCTACTTAGACAAATTAATCCACTGAGTCCAAATAAAAAATAACACGTTTGTGCGGGGCTTAATCCCTTGTTTAATAGCCAGTGATGGTGATGATCACGCCCTGCTGCCATGGGTGATTCTTTATTAATGAGGCGGCGGATAATGGTGCTGCCACTGTCTATCAGGGGGATCATAAAGATCCAGGCACCTAGAGCGGGGGATAACATGGCCTCGGAGCCCTGGGTTGCCTTGATTAATAACCAGACAATAATAAAACCTAAAAAGGTGCTTCCTGCATCGCCCATAAATACGCTGGCTTTTTTTCGAAAAGGGTGAGGGAAGTTAAACAGCATAAAAGCGACGATGGTGCTGATGAGTGTAAGCGTGAATAGTGCCAGATTAAATTGCCCAGTTAGATAAGCCACAAGGGTAATAAAGCTTAATAAGCTTAAAGATAAGCTTGAGGCTAGCCCATCTATGCCGTCGATCATATTGATGGCATTGACACCTGCAACGATGCAGAAAATGGTGAAGGGAATGCTCATGAACCCCAGTTGTATATTCCCTACAGCGCCATAAACCCCCAGTGATTCTATTTGTGTATCGGTACTGAGTGTGAGTATCAGGGCTAAACTCATTTGTAAGAAGAGTCGGAATTTGGCCGAGATATTTTTTAGATCATCAATAATACCTAAGACTAAAATAAAAAACGAAATCAATAAAAGTGGCCAGGCATAATCAAACAGCCCTTCTTCAAAAAAACACGCAAATGAAAAACCGATAAACATCGCGATACCACCGTGCATGGGGGTGATATCCGCGTGTTGTTTACGTCCGCCAGGTTTATCCGTTAGCCCTATTCTATGTGCCATAGGCGCGAGTGCAGGGATGAGTGTAAACGTTATTAAAAATGCGACTAAAGCCGGCGATGTAAGGTATTCCATTGCTTGCGCATTGCCTCAAATTTAAACAGTACATCGAGTTTAGTCTGAATTTAATATATCGCTAATGTAATAGCGGGCGTTTTTGTATCGCTTTGTTGCAGTTCACATAAAATGTATTTATGAGGAGGGGCATCTTTACTGGGGGCATAAAATTAAACATTAAGGTGATAGCATTGTTCAATCTCGGCCGGCGGCATAGGTTTACCAAAATAATAACCCTGAATCAGGTTAACACCGAGTTGGTGTAAGGTATCGGCCTGTGCTTTTTCTTCAACACCTTCGGCAATCACCTGCATATCCAGACCCTGGGATAACAAAATTACTGCCTGTACCAGGGCGCGGCATTTTTTTGCCTGCTGTGCATCCTGGCTGCAGATATCATCGATAAAACATTTATCGATCTTGATGTAATCGAAGGGGTATTGCTGAATATAACTTAATGATGAATAGCCGGTGCCAAAATCATCCAGCGAGAGTTGGAAGCCACGTTGTTTCAGTGCGTTGAGTTTGTTTAAAACCAACTCTGTTTCTTTAACAAATAAAGACTCCGTCACTTCAAATTTTATCAGCCGGGTTTCTATCGGGCATTGTTCTAATAGTTTATCGATAAAAGGTAATAAGTTTTCATCATAAAACTGAATCGGGGATAGGTTAATGGATAGATGGTAGTTATACCCCTGCTGCTGCCATTGTTGTAATTGCTGCAGTGAGGCTTGAATGATTTGTTTGCCTAATTGCACGATTTGTCCGGTATTTTCAGCGACCGGAATAAACTCCCAAGGGCCATATTTGACGCTGCCATCTGCTTCCAGCCATCGCATCAAGGTTTCGAAGCCGATAATCTTTTGGCTGTCGAGGTCGTAAATGGGTTGATAAAAGGCGCATAGTGCCTCATCTCTGATGGCTTTTCTTAACGCCGCATGTATATCAAAGAAGCGTGCATTGGCTTTTTCCATGCTGGCATCATAAACCAGCATATTTCCTCCGCCGCGTTGTTTGGCTTTTTCCATCGCCAAATCTGCGGCAGCGATGGCTGCATCAATATGTTTAAAATCATTCAGGCAGGCAAAACCTTCGCTGGTACTCAGCTGTATTTCTATATCCTCTATATAGTAGGGAAATTGAAAAGCCATTTCATAACTGGCTCTAAGCGTGTGGATGTTTTCAATATTATTGGCCTCGGTTAAAAAGAGGAACTCATCGCTGACCCAGCGATAGACCCGGATTTTAGGCTCCATATCACAGAGGCGCTGGCAACGTTTGGCAAACTCCACAATTAATAAATCACCTTTATCATGGCCGAAGGTTTGATTGATATTTTTTAAGTTATCCAGTCCACTTTTAATTATCCAAAACGGCTTGGATTTTGGTAGCTGCTGTATATCTTGCAGAAATTGATGGCGATTGCTTAAGCCGGTGAGGGCATCATGGCTGGCCATATTTTCGAGATGGATTTGCAGGGCTAAAGAGCGGCGAAGTTCCTGATTTAAAGCTTCGTTTTTTAATTTAATCGTTTGATTTAAGGCCAACATATTCTGAGTTTTTTCTGTGCTTTCTATTTCTGCTGAAATCCTGCCTGAAAACAAGACCAGTATCTCTTCAATATAGGAGGTGTCTTTAAGTGGTTGTTTAAACAGGCAGGCTAATAAACCTAATATTTTGTGTTCTCGGTCATATAGCGGCACGCCTATATAGGCCTGAACACCTATTTCTTGAAGAAAGTGATCTTCGGGGAAGTGTTGGCAAACATGATTGGGGTAAACACAAATCCCTCCAGATGTGACTTTTTCACAGGGGCTGCCTTCTAACAAATATTCTACATCGTCAATTTTTTTTGATTGTTGAAAAAAGGCCAGGGTTTTGGCTTTGCGATGATTGTCTGTTAAGCGGGAGATATAGGTGAAGTCGGCCTGTAATACATCGGCCACGCCACCGGCAATGGAGCAATAGAATTCTGTGCCCCAAGTATTTGATAGTGCACGAATAATATCGGGGATTTTAATATAGAGAGAATTATTTTCTAGTGTTGTCATGATCTCAAACGATGACTCTAATATTGATAAATATAGTTGAGCCGCTAGTGCTGTCTATGCTTGTTTTCAGTGATTGATGATAAAGGGGCCGGGTGTTTTAACGTTGACTGCTATCGATGTCGCTTAATTGAGGGGGGGAGAAAGATTTTCATGAGCCACGCCTCCTGCTGTGATAGGCATATGTAAAATATCCGATGTACATATTCTGGCTTCGTTATGGCTATTTTTTACTGATGTCTTCTTATTCTTAATCGATTCAGCCCAGGGCAATAGTTCTTGCAGTAGTTTTTTAAAGTGGATGCTGATCTGGTGTTGTAGCTCGTCGTAAATAGATTCATCTTGATTTTTTAATGCGGCATCCAGGCTTTTACAATATTCGTGTAAGGGGAGCGCGCCAATGGTGGCGGTTAAACCTTTTAGGGTATGAATAAGCATTTGTGCCTGATCAAATTCATGATTGTTCAGGGCGTTAAGGATTTTTTCATCGTCGTGGCAGTTTTCCTCGGCGAAAATAAGCAGGACTTTTTGTAAGAGTGCTTTTTTCCCCTGCATATGCTTTAAAGCACACGCCATATCCAAGGCCGTGATATGGTGGGGTAAATCAATTTCTTCTGCGGATTCAGGAGCTAGAGGCTCTACGCTATCTACCTGATTAAAAGGTGTTTCTGGGTTTTCACCTACAATCCATTTTGATAAGGTGGCAAATAAATCCTTGGGATTGATAGGTTTGCCGATATGATCATTCATACCCGAGGCAATACATTTTTCTTTATCTGAGGCCATGGTATTGGCGGTCATTGCGATAATGGGCAGTTGATAAAAACGCGGCTTTTTACGGATTAGCTCGGTTGCTTCAAGGCCGCCCATCACCGGCATTTGTAAATCCATTAATACCGCATCAAAGTGCTTTTCTTCAAGTATGCTGATGGCTTGTTTGCCATTATCTGCGGTAGTGACTTTCATGCCGGCTTGTTGCAATAACTCTATGGCTATTTCCTGGTTAATAAGATTGTCTTCAACCAGTAAAATTTCGGCATCAATCAATGTCGTTTCTTTTTCTATTTTCCAATTATTTTGGGATTTCTTGGAGGTGTAGGTCTGATTTTTATGTAATTGCTGAATCAAGACATCAAATAAATCGGATTCGGTAATCGGTTTTTCCAAAAAACCAGTAATTTCACTGCCTGTGGATGCACTGATGCTGGCTTTTTGATGGAATTCGGTCATAAGAATTACAGCTGGTGGCTGACTCAGGCTAAGTTGCTGTATTTCTCTGGCAGCAGAGATACCATCGATATCATCGAGCTTATTATCAATAAAAACCAAATCATAATGTTGGCTATTGTGCTTATTCTGTAAACGTTCTATCGCGGCAAACCCTGATTTAACTGTATCCACGTGTGAAC
>JABSRQ010000011.1:10796-101938 GCA_013215055.1 Pseudomonadales bacterium
TATAATGTTTTAGACGCTGCGACATGATTTCTCTGGATTTTTTACAGTTGGAGGCAAATAACACGCTGAAGTCAGGCATGATGGTAGGAGGTAACGCCTGCTCTGCAGGTGCAGCTTCTACTCTAGTAAATAAAACATTAAATGAGACGCTGCTGCCTTTGTTCATTTCACTTTTCAGTGATATTTCTCCGCCCATCATCTCAACCAGGCTTTTACAGATAACCAGCCCCAGTCCCGTACCACCAAAACGTCTAGTGGTTGAATTATCTGCCTGAGTAAAGGCCTCAAATAAATGGCTTTGTTGTTCTTCTGAGATACCGATACCGGTATCGGTGACGGAAAATTTTAATTCAGTTTTATCATCGTCATTGAGAATATTAGACATGCTAACGACTACTTCACCGGTTTGGGTAAATTTTATCGCATTGCTGACCAGGTTTAATAATATTTGTCCCAGTCTAAGTGGATCCCCCATTAGTCGACGGTGCTGCGGCTGAATATCAAAAATCAGTTCCAGGCCTTTTTGCTGTGCCATGGTGGCCGTTAAGTTCGCTAAGTGTTCAAAAACCGGTTCTAATTCAAACTCAATATTGTCAATTTGAAATTTACCGGCCTCAATTTTAGAGAAGTCGAGAATGTCATTGATGATCCCAAGCAAACTTTCGCCGGAATAATGAATCTTCTCCAAATAATTACGTTGCTGGCCGGTTAACTCCGTGCCTAAACCCAATCTCGACATGCCTAATATCGCATTCATCGGGGTGCGAATTTCATGCGACATATTGGCCAGGAATTGACTTTTAGCCAGATTGGCCTGCTCGGCTTTTTCACGCGCGGCGATCATTGCTGTTTCTGAACGTTGTCTTTCTTTGATCAGCTGCGACAACAATTGGCTGAGCTGGCTAAATTCATCGCACCCTTCAATTTCAATCTCTACGTTATAGTCATGTTCATATTCGACTTTTTGTAAATCGGCCGATATTTTACTGAGGCTGGAATCTATTCTGCGAATAATGCGTGAACACAGGACACTGAGCAGGGCGATTAAAATCAACATAAAAGCGATGATTTGATAATAAAGCTGCTGCTGTTGTTGGGCCAGTTGTGTGGTCAGACTACGAATATTCTTTTTGGAGCGTTTAATGATTTGCCCAATCGATGCATTACGTTGGGCCAGTTCTGCTAAGCTCTGCGTCGATAACAAGGTATAAGCCTGTTGATGCTCAGTTTGTAATAGGGTGTTGCGTAAATGATTAGCTGCCTGAAAAGCCGGTTTTTCAAAGCTTGCCAACAGGTATTCAACCTCCTGCTCGCTGGCATAATGATTTAAATATTGATCCAGCATATATTGTTGCTGGGTGATCAGTTGTTGCAAAGCCAGGCGGTTAATGTCTTGTTGAAATTGGTAGCTTTGTTGATACAGCATAAATTCTTGAAAGGCTGAATCTTGCAGGGCTAATACCTGTAAATAGGCATGGATCTGTTTTCGTAAAACCGTGTTATGGATATCTACTGGCAGTGTATTGATAAACCGCAGGCCAGAGTTTATAAGGCCATCAAAGGTTTCAATTTTTTCACTGTGGCTGAGATCATCAATATGCATCAACTCCAGCTGTTGTTCCGCCTCGACGATAAAATCTTTAAAAACCAGCGCTGGCCAATAAGGCATAGATTTTTGCAATGCAGTAAGATTAAAGGCCTGAAGCTGTTTTATTTGCTGTTGAAAGTGACTGAAGTCTGGATTTTCACCTTGTGCATAGGCTAATTGAATGTCTCTGCTGCTATTGAGCAAGTTTTCTATCACATAAAATAATTCAAAACGTTGATCTATAGAGCGGGTATTTTTAACCTCTTGATAAAGGCCTTGGTTGTATTTATAAAACACAGCAGCAAAGGCAATGCACGGCAGCAGCACCAATATTAACAACTTGGATTTAATGGATAAGTGATTAAACATGCATCTAATCCCTTGTTTTGTCCTTGTTATTGCCACCTGCGTCTATACGGCCGTCGTGACTTTGCATCTTTTTACATTCTACAAGGTGTCAGTATAGACATTGATAGCGGCCTCGCTTTAAAAAATTTTAAGGTGGCGGGTCAGAGCATGGCCTAAGCCATTTTATGGCCATTGGGTGAATAGTTCCGCCGCAGGATCTTCTTATAATAGCTATCAATGAATCCTGATGACGGAATGTAGCTATGCTTTTTAATACAACTCAACAATCCAGTTACACCGCATTTGCCTATAATGCCCCGGCTTTAATGCGTTTTATCAATAATTTAGCGTGTGCAACACAGCAGAGTCAGGCTGAGGTATTAACCCAGGTTCAGGTTGAAAACCGTGAAGTCATTGGCGGTCGGAAAAAAGCCATTATTCATTATACCTTGCCGATAAAAGTCTCTAAAAAAACCCCAACGTATTTCAAAGATGTTGATTCTTTGCATTTTATTTGGCCTAGCGAACGCCTGCATTCTTAATCGGTTTTAAATATATTAGCGCAGCTGAAACGTTTTTCGGTCAGAGCATAAAGACGCTCTATACTGTAACAATTCAATCATTAAACCGTGAACTTTATGATAAAGGGCTTGGGTATACGACAAAAGCTGATGATGATGGTGATAGCCACTGTGACCGTTGCCTTGTTATTTACCACCGCGAGTCTTTCGTATTATCAAAAATTACGCCTCGATGAAGAGGTGATTAACCGTTTAAATGCCTTAGCTCAGGTATTGGCCGACAGAAGTGTGGTCGCGGTGATGTTTATGGATAAAAAAAATGCCAAGCAAAATCTTCAGGCTTTAATCTCAGTAAATGATATTGAATACGGTTGTTTATATCATTACGATGTTAAAAAAACCATTGCCGAAGTCTCCTTTACGGACAACAACTTTCATTGTGAACAAGCCAAAGATAGTCATAAACTGGGCTTAAACGATGAATATGTCTTTTCTGTGGTTGAGTTAGATAATAATACCAACAGCATCGGCTATTTGTTTATCGCCGCCAACCTTAATGAATTAAAAGAACAGCAACTTGAAATGCGCCAGGTGGTTTTTGTCGCCAGCCTGATCTCGGCCCTGCTGGCCTTATTATTAACCCGCCCGTTACGCAAAAATATTTATGCACCGATTATGCAGCTCAGCAATATTGCCCATTCTATTACCGAAGATAGAGACTGGAGTTTAAGAGCTGAACGCTTAAGCCGGGATGAATTGGGTGAGCTGGTGGATGCGTTTAATAATATGTTAGGCATTCTGCAAAAAGATCAGCAGGAACTGGAAGATTTGGCCTATATGGATGCATTAACAGGCCTGCCAAATAGACGTCTATTCAGAGAAAAGCTGGCCAGAGCCATCTCTCATAGCATGAAGACTAACAAACCTTATGGCCTGATATTTATCGATCTGGATAATTTTAAATGGGTGAATGATAATTTAGGCCATGATATGGGCGATAAATTATTGATTACCCTGGGTCAGCGTTTTAGAACTCAGGTGAGAGAGCAAGATGAATTATGCCGTATAGGTGGGGATGAGTTTACCATCGTTATGGATGGCATCGATGGCCCTGATGATTTGATTGTGATGGCCAAGAGTTTATTAGACAGTTTAAAAACACCTATAGATCTGGCGGGTACAACATATATCGCATCAACCAGCATTGGCTTGGCGGTGGGTAATGGCGTTAAAGATGATGTTAAAACCATCTTGAAAAAATCAGACCTTGCGGTTTATCAAGCAAAATCGGCGGGTAAAAATACTTATAGTTTGTTTGAGGGGGAGCTATAAATGATTTTTTAAGGGCTTGATACATGTCTATGTTTCGACGTCTGTCTAGTGCTCGTTTCCGCCTTTTTATGGGTGGCTGATAAAACCTTAAAATAGTTTTGGGTATATTTCCTTGTATATAAATTATTTAATTATAAACGTATATTTTTTAGACATATTAGTGCTAGCGATATTCTGTACACTTCATTTTTTTGTAACTACGCTCAAATTTAGTCAATAAAGTTATTTGTCCGTTACATTAATAACGCCACCTCGCCGTATTTGAACACACATTTAATACCATCACGCTATGTTAGAGGTGGATATTTGATGTTCTAGCATCATTAAACGGTATGAATTCGCAACTTTTAGTTGAGGGTAGCCAGATGTTTATGAGGAAAGTAAAACAATTATTCTTAGCGCTAACGGTACTGCCACTCTCTGTGGGTGCGGTTGAAACCCATCTTTCTGGTTTTGGCAGTATCATTGGAACCAGTATTCTTGATGGTGAAGGGTATTGGGTAGAGCATCCCAGTGGTGCAGGCTATTATGTTGAAGATGACAATGTGGGCCTTGAAATTGAGGAAGAATCATTAGTTGGACTACAAGGGCGGCTACAATTCACGCCCGAGGTATCGATTACCGGACAAGTGATCATGAGAGGCCAGAGTGATTGGCAACCTACCATGGATCAGCTCTATATCAGCTACGATGTGACAAACGCCTGGAATACAAAATTTGGCAAGATGAGAAACCCCGTTTATTTGTATTCGGATGCGATGGATATTCACTATGCCTTTGGCTGGATGCGAACCCCCGGTGTCTCATACAACTTATCCGCCATTGATTTTGATGGCCTGTCGGCAATGTATACCGGGGCCTGGGGAGAGGTGTCTAATCGCACCATTTTTTATTACGGTAAAGTGGATAAAGACCCGGACCCGTTTTTAACCGAACTTTTTATCAATGGCGAATTTAGCACACAGTTTACCACCGGAGGCGTTGATGAAAATGGTAATTTTTTTCTGCAAGTTGAGCAACGAAATACGATTGAAAACCTTTGGGGCATCAGTACCGAATTTTATCTAGATAGCTGGACCTTGCACTTAGCCTTTATGGAGGATAGTGGCGATGTGGGTATTGCTACTTACAGTGATGGCAGTACCTTTGAAGAAGAATTTCCATGGCGGGACTTTTATGATGTGGCGATAAGTTATGATGACGGTAACTGGATAGCCATTACGGAATGGAATCAGTTCAAAGGTGTATATACGTCTTATTATGTGACGTTTGGTAAATATATCTCGGATTGGCAGGTTTTATTAACCTATGGCAACTTTCAAGGTGAAGTGAAACTCGGCAACGGTTTTGTATTACCTGATGAAAGTCAGGTGGCGCTGGATACTTTTACCATCAGTGGTCGCTATGATTTTGCAGCGGGCATCGCCTTTAAAACTGAATTATTATTCTTTAAAAATGAAAACTCTTTAATCGTATTTGATACCGATGGCGATGGTGAAATTGAATCCATTTTATTATCTATTGGCTTTGACTTTGTTTTTTAAGCCTCAGTGATCTTATTAATCCTGATTTTGGCTGGATATTTTTAGGCTGAGTCAGGTGAGTGTCTGAATTTGAACCGCATTTGGTGGGCACAAAGTCAGAATGATTGAGATAAACCCTGCTTACGGTAATCGATATAACTTTTTTAAAGAAAATTATTTTTCTTATGAACAATGGGATTAAAAACGAATTTTTTATAGCGGAATAAACACTATCTAAATGGACTTATTACAGACGTTACCACTTGTGGTTTGTTTTAGCTCAACTAGTATTTTTAGTAGCATTAATAGAAAACTATCTTGTTTTTAAAATCATTAATGATGACTTATACTTCATTTAGAGGTTGATATGAAAAGATATAACCCCCTTGTATTTAAAAAAATATCGCATGTTATTTTACCAGCCTTATTTGCGATATTTTTATTCCCCAGTTTTAGTGTTCAGGCCGGAGTGGTCGTCGTGGTGAGCAATCAGAATGCTACCGCCGAGCTGGATGAAAAACAGGTTTATAATATTTTTATGGGTAAAGCAAAAAGCTTTCCCGATGGTGAAAAAGCGTTGCCGGTGGATCAGAAAAAAGGCACGGAGAATCGGGATGCTTTTAGAGAAACGATTCTGCAGAAATCATCCAGTCAGTTAAATACCTATTGGTCTCGTTTAATTTTTACCGGTAAAGGCACCCCCCCACAGGAATCGGGTGACAGTGCCGATGTGAAGTCATTAATTTCCGATAATCCCAATCTTATTGGCTATATCGATTCGGCCGATGTTGATGCCTCGGTTAAGGTATTACTTGAGTTATAAGGGCATTATTTTTTGATTGGATTTTATCGCTTGATCTTTAATACGATGATTTAAACTCAGGCTCAACATTACTAAAGTGCATGGAAGCCAGCTTAATGTTGAAGCCAATAAAGCCAGTTGCAAGGCTTCAATATCCCAGCCCAAGATAAAATAAATAAACGCGGCTAATAATCCATTTGCAGCCAATAATTGCACCAGGGTTTTTAAAATGGGTTTTATGGGGCTAGATTGTACGGGTTTACTACTGCGTTTGACTTCATTCATTAATTCACCCTTATCTATGCTGTTCACCAGTTAAGATAAAGAATATGCCATTCTTGATTTTTCATCTATTGCCCTGATGGCCTAACCCAGACTAGTTCTTTTCGTAAAAACAGGCATAGACTGCTATCGTTATATTACCGTAGCGAGTGAGAAATGATGACGCGATGTTTTTGAATATGCACATCTCTAGCGTATCAAGCTATCTTCGCGGTTTTCTGTTACTGCTTATAAGTGCGCTCTGCCCCGTTCCTGCTTTGGCTTCAGAAAAATCAGAAGGTACCGGTATCTTAATTTACTCTTTAGAACTGATTGATTTTGTCGCTTATGCCGATAAGGGCATTACTCAACAGGCTTTTGATCAGCTCTTATCTGATCACCTTTCTGCGCAGAGCGAACTTAAACGCATCGATGATTTACATGCGCTGACGGATGCTATCAATCGACGTTATCATGATGCGGGTTTTACGTTTACAAGAGCGGTTTTACAGGCTCAGGAAATTCAAAATCATACGTTAAAAATGCATATTGTTGCCGGTGTCTTGTCGGTGGTCGATGTAAGGGGCAATCAACTTTATCAAGACGCTGCGGTGAAGGCTATTTTCTCCGAATTTACCGGGCAATTAATTTATAAACCGGCGATTGAAGAACAAATGTTATTGCTGAATGATTTTCCGGGTTTAAGCAGCTTTGCCTATTTTTCCAGAGGGCGAAAATTAGGCCAGTCGAATTTAAATATAAAAATTGAAAATGAAACCGCTTTTAATGCGGCCGTGCAAGTTGATAACTACGGCTCAGACACCACCGGGGAAAACAGAATAACCGGGCAACTGGCCTGGAATAATCCGGCCGGTATTGCCGATCAACTCTCCTTGGCGGTGATGATGTCAGAGGAAATTCAGGGTAATCTCTATGGAGCACTATTATATAAATTGCCGGTTTATAGCCCACGATGGTGGCTGTTTTTTAGTGCCAGTAATAATCAGTTTGATGTAGGCGGGGATTTCTCCAGCCTGGAAATTGAAGGTGATGTAAGCTTTTATAACCTGGGTATCGATTATAAATGGCATAGATCCCGTAACTTTAATCAGGTATTCAGCGCCAGTCTCGATCATAAAACCTCTATAAGTGATTCGGCTATTTTTAAAGGCGATTTTTTACATGAGGAAACCCTCAATAGCATCAGCTTTAAAAGTACCAGCAATCAATTATTGTCCCGCTGGCGACTCTCCCATGAATGGATTTTGGATTTGACCTATGGCCAGTATCAATCCGATATTGCTGAGGTCTTAAAAGACAGCTATCAAATAGTGCGTTTGCAATATACCAGTTCGTATTTATTAGCCGGGCAACACTCTTGGTTTTATAGCGATATCAGCATGCAGCTAAAAGGCCAGTTTTCGGCCGCTAAACAACTACCTGATTTGGAACGTTTTTCCACCACCGGGCCTTATGCAGTACGGGCTATAGGCCCGAGTTTTTATTCGGCCGATCAGGCGATGTATTTATCCTTTAACTGGCGCTGGTATAAACCGGATTGGCTGGGAAAAAATGCATTATCACAGCAGCTTAGGCCCTCCTTGTTTATTGATTATGCCAAGGGCCAGCAATATATTGTAGATATAGCATTAAATCGGGCTAGGATAAGCGCCATGGGTTTGTTGCTGGATTATCATTGGCGTTCTTTAGATGTCTCTTTCTCTTTCGCCAAGACCTTGTCTATGGCCATGTCAGGGTTGGTTGACCCCGCTATGCAAGAGTCCCAGACGCAGGTCTATCTGCGTATGGCCTATAAGATTAACTGAGTTGCTTGAGGCGGTTCATATGGCTGCTTAGCGAAAAACCTAATAAGCCATTTAATTGTTTGGCGCGTTCTTTTAATTGCTTATTGGAGTGATGTTGGCGGCTATTGCTGGCAAATAAAATCCAGTTACCGCTGGGCGTATCAACGCAGTAAAGCTGTTTAAACATCTGTAGTAGGCGCTGATCAATATCGGTTTTTTGATGATGTTTCCAACAATTAAGCACCAGCCAGCCTTCATCTTTTAAACGGTGCAGGCAGCTTTGTAAAAACGTCGTCTCTAACTGCATTTCATTAACACCTTGAGCATCATAAATATCTGAAAATAATATATCGGCTTTTTTCAGGCCTTGCTGCTGTAAAAAGGTCAATGCATCCATCGCATGAATGTTTAAACGTCTACCTTGTGGCAGCTGAAAATATTGATAGGCAATATCAATCACTGCGGGGCGTAATTCAGCCACCTGTTGTTTACTCTCTGGAAAACGATGGAACAAGAGGCTATTAAGGATACCAGCACCTAGCCCGAGGCTGATGATTTTTTTAGGTTGGGCCCATAACAAAACCAGTAACATGCTGCGAATATAATCATGTTGTGGAATTAATGGCTCGTTTTTACTCCAGGCACTTTGTTCATCATTATCGGCAAAGGCCAGAAACCGTTTAAGCCCTTCTTCGCGTACCTGAATTTCACCAAAGTCATCATGGGTTTTAAAAAGGTGCTGGGCTGCGTGGCTCATAAAATGGCAGGTCTCGGTGTGTGATGGATGGGGGCGTGATTATCACTCAAAGCCTGTGGGCAAGCCAGAGCCTAATGCCATCTTCGGGTGAAAAAAGTCCAAAGCCCAAGCTGTTTAGTCGCCGTGACTAGCTGCAGTGTCTATAGTTTAAAAGGGTGAGAATAATCCTGCGCAGATTTTTTGGGTCGAGGATGGGTTTTATGACGATTAGGCTACGATGTTTAGGCCTCTTTTTGGCATGGATTATCGGTTTGTTGCCGCTGGGGGCTTGGGCCGTCAGTGATGGTGATAAGGTGAAGGCGCTGTTTTTATTTAACTTTGCCAACTTTGTTGAGTGGCCTGCTAAAGCGTTTGAATCGGGCAGCACACCGTTAAAGATGTGTTTATATGGACGGGTTGAATTTGCGCCTTTTTTATTGGCGATGGATCAAACCTTGATTGGCGACAGGCGTTTACAGGTGCGTCATACCAAGGACTTGGATACGATTAAATCGGGCTGTCATATCCTTTTTGTAGATGATGATAGATACCTGGATTTACCCCGGTTTTTATCCGACTTAAATTACCAATATGTTTTGAGCATGGGGGAGAAAGACGATTTTGTAGAACGTGGCGGTATTGTGCATATTGTCAGAACCTCCGATCATGTAGAATTTGATATCAATATTTCGCAGGCCATGCAAAACGGTTTATTTATCAGCTCTGATTTATTAAGCCTGGCAAGAAAGGTGAGAAAATATACCGCTAAACGGTCGCCGACTCCCGCGGTTAAACCGGCAGACGATCATGATTAAAGCTTTTGATCGTTATCTGTATAAGTTGCCGATTAAACAAAAACTTCTGGTTATCATGTTGTCTTCTATCTGGATCGCGATGAGTCTGGCTGTAACCTCGGTTATCTTGTATGACCGGCATAGTTTTCGTATCAACTTTATCGATGAAATGCGGGTTATTTCCAATATCATTTCACAGCGCAGCGCAGCGGCATTGGCATTTTCCGATAGAAAGGCGGCTGACAGTAATTTGGAAACCCTGCATTTGCATCAATCGATTCATTTAGCCTGTTTATACAATAAAAATAACTATGTGCTGTCGTATTACCAGAGTGAAAAAAGTGTTGCCTTGTATTGCCCGGATGCGATTGAAAAAGAGCCTGAAAATACCTTTGATGATGAATACCTGAATCTGTCTACCGACGTTTATCGAAATGGGAATAAATTAGGTACCTTGTTTATCAAGGCTAGCTTGGCGCATATCAGTAAAAGGGTGTGGAATTTCACGATGGCGGCGCTGGTGTTTCAAATAGCGGCCGGTTGGATGGCGTATTTTTTAACCCTGCGATTACAACGCACCATTACCAATCCCATTATTGCATTAAGTGAAATTGCTCAAGACATTAAAACCTCAAAAAATTATTTACACCGGGCTTTAAAAACCAGCGATGATGAAACTGGCGTCCTGGTGGATGCGTTTAACGATATGTTACATATGATTCAATTATCCGATTTACAGATGAAAGAGTTGGTTTCTGAACTCAATGAAAAAAAGTTGATCTCCGAAGGTGATGCCTTATCAGAGAAACAACGCAGTATTGCGGTCAAAGAATTTTTTGCCGGAGCCAGTCATGATTTACGCCAACCCTTACATGCGATGGCGATGTTTCTGGATGCGATGAAGATGGAGAGTGATGAAGAAAAAAAACAACAGCTGTTATTAAAGCTGGAAGCATCGGTTAAAAATATGAGTGATTTGTTTAACGAATTGCTGGATGTGTCAAAGCTTGAGGCCAGAATCAATAAACCCAATCTTAAAGATGTGGCGATAAAATCCATGTTACAGCGTATCTCTTTGGAGTTTGAAGTATTGGCTGCCGATAAAAAATTACAGTTTCGCTGTAGACCCCTGGATATCGTGGTGAGGTCTGACCCGATCATGTTAGAGCGATTGATACGTAATTTGGTCAGCAATGCGATTCGTTACACCGAAAAGGGCGGTGTATTATTAGTGTGTAGAAAGAAACAACAGGGCTTATTTATTGAAGTATGGGATACCGGCATAGGCATACCTGAAGATAAGGTAGAGCTTATTTTTGAACAATATACCCAGCTGGATAATCCTGCACATCAAAGTAAAAAAGGGTTTGGTTTGGGGTTATCTATCGTTAAACGTCTAAGCCATTTATTGGATTATCCGATTTCTTTACGCTCGGTGTATGGCCGCGGCACGGTGATGCGCTTTCAAATTCAAGCGCCTGAAAAATCGGCCCTGGGGCTAATGAAGGATAAACCTGGCTTAGGTAATAAAGGGCGGCTGCCACCGCGCGAGACCAACGGCTCATCGGCGAGCGCCAAACAAGCTTTAAGAGTGTTGGCCAATAAACCGATTAACACGCCGATTACATCGATGGTCATACCCGCAGGCGCAGACAATAACGCCGTGATTAGTAATCCATTGGCGGGTAAACGGATTTTGATTATTGATGATGATACAACCGTTTTGGATGCGTTAAGTAGCCTGTTATCAACCTGGGGTATCAGTTGCTATGCTGCAGAAAGTGGTTCTCAGGCTATGGCTGCATTGGCCGATGAGGGCTTTAAGGCCGATTTAATCCTCTCTGATTTTCGCCTGGCACATTCCGAAACAGGTGTACATGTTGTTCAGCAATTACGTCAACAGTTTGATGTCTCCATACCGGCAATTATTATTACCGGGGAGTCGGATGCTGAGCATCTGCAGATGATTAAAACCGCCGGTTTACGTTTATTACATAAACCGGTGAAGGCGGCAAAGTTAAGGGCTTTGATCAGCTATTATTTAAAATAAAGCGGCGCTATCCTAACAAACTATGGGTTTGTGCGTAGGTTACTGCTTGGGTACGATTACTAACATCACAGATGCGCAATATCGCCGCGACATGCACCTTGACGGTGCTGGGTGACATATCCAGTTTTCTGGCAATTTCTTTATTGGAAAGTCCTTCAGCTAATAATTCAAAAACATCCTTTTGCCTGGCGGTGAGTTGCACCGCTGCCTTGCTTTGAGCAGGCGCGCCGCTTGGCTGATTTTCTGCAACGGGCGTCGCAGGCGCTAAAGCCTGATGAGGCACATATAAACCACCGGATAAAATCAATCGAACCGCAGATAAGGTCACCTGGCTATTGGAGGACTTTGTGATAAAGCCACTGGCCCCTTTTTGTAATAGCTGATTAATTAAGCCTGAATCTTCGGTCGCAGAAAGAATCGCAACCGGGATGACCGGATTGAGTTCCTTGATATTATTCAGCGTGGTAAAAACATCGGGCGAGTTGGGTAAATTAACATCCAATAAAATCAGGTCAAAATCATTGTCATTATCGGTATAGGTCTCAATCACAGAAAGTGCCTGCTCGGCGCTTTCTGCTTCAATAATGTTTTCGGCATCATCAAGCTGCTTTAATACAAGCACCAGTCCTTCCCGGAATAAGGCATGATCATCAATAACCAGTATATTCACTATAAGCCCTTCTAAGTGGATGTCAGCTTCACGGCTTGAGTTGAAGCGCTTTATTACTGTTTTTACTGTAGTACAGCTTTGCTTGTTTTGCTAAAAGTCGGCCACATCACTAAACGTCAGAGGCTCTGCGGTCACAGGATGAATAAAACTTAGAGACTCTGCATGTAATAACATGCGTTTGGCCATCGTATAGGTCTCTTTATCGGCATAAAACTCATCCCCCAGGATAGGGTGGCCTATGGCCGCCATATGCACACGCAGCTGATGTGAGCGCCCCGTATGCGGGAATAAAGCGATGCGGCTGGTTTGATTGCTTGCATCATTGCTGATTACACGATAATGGGTTAATGATTGTTTGCCATCGTCAAAACAGACTTTTTGTCTGGGGCGATTAGGCCAGTCACAGATTAAGGGTAGATCAACCGAGCCCTGCTTTTGTGTTGGCAGGCCTTTAACCACCGCGGTATAGGTTTTTTCTACCTGGCGTTCGGCAAATAACGCACTGAGTTGCTTATGGACTTCGGCGCTTAAGGCCAGCACCATCAATCCAGAGGTTTCACAATCCAGGCGGTGAACAATACGCGCATCGCCATGCTCTTGTTGCACCCGGCTGATCAGTGAATCGCTGTTCTGCGCCAAACGCCCGGGTACAGATAATAAACCGTGGGGTTTAACCACTATCATTAGATGTTCATCGGAAAATATCACGCGATGTTGTTGTTCGCAGAAGGGCACAATATGGTTCGACAATGGGAAACCTTGTTTAAAAAATCATTTAGAAGGGCAGTGTATTTGTTTTAACGCGAGGCGATTATGCCAAATTTTCAGGCTGACAAAAACTGCTATATTGTGAATATTCTCAACTACACTATAGAAATATCGTGTTTTAAATGAGGAGACCATGCCCAAAGCCCTGTTTCTTATCATCAAGCCCTACCTGATTAAAGTCTATTGCTGCGTTTTTTTGTGCTTTGCTGTATTGAATGTCAGTGGGGCTGTAGCCCAGCGTCTGCAAATAACCCCGGTCCAGCCCCAATATGCATTGGGGCCTCATATTGAATACCTGGAAGATGTCTCCGATGTCATGCATATTCAGGATGTTTTAACGGGCAGGAATTTACCCTGGCAGAAAAATACTGTGCAGGAATTAAACCTGGGTTATTCATCTTCACGTTATTGGTTGCGTATTGCTATTGACAGTGAATTTGAGCAGAACTGGCTACTTTCTATCGATTACCCCTTATTGGATGATATCAAGGTTTTTTTGGTGAAGGATCTTGAGGTGGTAAAAATGTATGAAGCCGGTGATAGACGGCCTTATGAGCAACGCCCGATTCTGCATCCACAATTTCTATTTCCTTTGCATATGAGCAGCAGTGATGATATTGAGATCTATGTCTCGGTGCGTTCAACCTCTGCCTTGATCCTTAAGCTAAAGCTTTGGCAGAAATCTGCTTTTATAGGCCAAGATGATAAAGAACGGCTGAAAAACAGCATGTTATATGGCGCCATGCTGCTGTTATCGGTGTTCGCCTTTTTAATGGGGGCTTCATTACGAAACCGCAGCTATTTGTTTTTTTCCGGGTTTGCATTTTTGATGTTTCTGTCCAGTTTTCATCAGCAGGGTTATCCCTTTGCCTATATATGGCCTGAGAATATCTGGTGGCAGAATGCCGGTTTACATCTAAGCTCGGCGCTAAGCTCTATTTTCTTTAGCTTGTTTATTATTGAATATTTAGGTTTACGTAAACAGTCGCTGTATTGGTATCGGTTTTTTATTGGCTTAAGCTTTATTTTTGCCACGCTGGGTATATTAAGTGCGTTTATAGAGCGTTCTTTGATCGTGCCGATTTTTTTAATGTCTCAATTATTCATGTGTGTCGGGGTATTGATTGTCAGTGCTTATCTGTCTTTTCATGGGCATAAGCTGGCCAAATATTTACTCTATTCCAATGCGGTATTAGCCGGCGCTTTTGTTTTTTGGTTGGCGACCGCCTTTGGCCTCTCAGATAAGGGCCAGGGTGCATTGATTATTATGCAGTTTGCGTTATTGATCATGTTTTTGGTTCTTTCTTATGCGTTGGCTCTGGGTTTAAGAAGAGATAATGAGCAGGCGCAGGCCATGAAAGACAGTTTTATGTCGACCATTACGCATGAATTATTAACCCCGATTAATGGCATTGCTTTGAGTTTATCGTTGCTCAAAGATCAAATGCACGATGCGGGCATGCAGTATTGGGAAATGGCCCAAAACTCGAACCGGGATTTATTGAGTCTGGTGCAATCGATGATTGTTTTTACCGAGGCGCAAACCGGAAAGTTAAGCCTGGATAATGAGCGTTTTAATTTGCCTGCATTATTAAAAAATGCCAGTAAAAACTTTCATTTGGAAAGTCAGAGTCGATTAAAATTTGAGGTTGAAATTGCCGATGATTTACCGATTTGGGTTGTTAGTGATAAACGTAAGATCAATCTGATCATTAAGCAGTTATTAAAAAATGCTTTTGCGTTCACTAAAAAAGGCCAAATTTCATTAACCGCCTCCATGCGTTTGCTTAATCACGATCAGGGTTTATTAAGCATCGTTATTAAAGATAACGGCTTTGGCATCGATAGAGAATTACAGGATATTATCTTTGATGCGTTTAATCAGGGTGATAGCTCCATCACCCGAGAGCATGGTGGCCTGGGTATTGGTCTTACCAATGTTAAAGATATACTGAGTTTGATGGGTGGCAAGCTTGAGTTAAATTCACAGCTGGGTTTAGGCTCTGAGTTTATGGTGACCATTCCTTTAACCATAGAGCCGGCAGATGCCACTGCGCCTGCCGCCCACGATGTGCAAGCCGACACGGATAACACGGCCAGCCCCATGACCCAATTGATTCCGGCCAAAAAGAATTCCAAGCCATTTGAGAAAAAAGCCGTCAATAATCAAAAACCAAGGCCGGTGCATCATGGCAAGATATTGGTGGTGGAAGATAACCCGGTGAATATGACGTTAATGTTAAAGCTGCTGGAAATCGCAGGTTTTAAGGCATTAGCTGCCGAACACGGTGAACGGGCATTAGCGATATTACGCCAGGAACCGGATATTGTGGCGGTATTAATGGATTGCCAAATGCCGGTGATGGATGGGTTTGAGGCGACTAGAGAAATAAGAAAGATGCAAGGTAAGGAAAACCTGCCCATTATCGCCGTCACCGCCAATGTCTCTGCCGAGGATAAAAAACGTTGCTTTGAAGCCGGTATGAATGATTATTTAGCTAAACCTGCGAGTCGAGAAGGTATCCAGGCGGCATTGGATAAGTGGCTAAATCTGGCTTAACCCTCCCTTTATTATACCCGCCCTTTTTTAAGCTTAGCTGTGTGCAAAAAATGCCTGCTTAAGCTGTTCATATTCAGTCTCACTGATCATGCCACTTTCCTTTAAACGGCGCATTTCAGCCACTGCAATCGGGGTTAGCTGTTTACCTTTGGGTAATAAACCCGATGCGGTGCTAATAGCCTGTTGTAGATCGATAATATAGGCTGAGACCAGCTCTTTTCCAGGATGTAAGGCGTTGATCTCAAACAGGCTAATATCCCCATAGAGGCTTAAAAAATGATAGCAGTGCTGACGTTTTTCATAGGTGTAACCTAGCAGACAAATACTTAATATCGCCGGGGCCATAAGAAATACCGGATTAAATAACTCGAAAAAATAGAGTGTGGCGGTCAATACTAACAGTGCGATGGCCGCGGCAAAGCCGATTAGCGGAAAGTGGCGCAGCTCTTTAGGTTCAGCCTGTAAAAAGGATAAATCAATAACCCCATCAACGAGGGTTGTATTTTTCTGTTGTTTTTTGATGCTGAGAAATCGGTGATTAAAGCGGCTGTATTTGCAATGGGTTTTACCTGCATCCTGCATCTGCGAAAATTGGCTCTGAATCTTGCGCTCTTTACCTTCTGGAATCGCGGTAAGGTTTTGCTGGGTAGCAGGGCTGCTGGGCAGAGCAAAATCATCAAGGTTAACTGTTGTTCGACTATTCACAGTGTCATTTCTTTTGTCGGATGGCATAGTCATAAATAGTATCTTCAAAGCCAAATTTGTTTTTTGAACTGCATCACAGTTTTAAAAAGCGCATTTCAGCTGCATTTTTTGCGATTAATGGTTAGGCGTTAATCATCAAATGTCATTTGCGCTTTTTGCGCAAACTGCGTTAGCTGGCTGACGATGCGCTGGTTAACCGTACCGGTGGGGAACAAGCCGTTATTCATCTCCATGCCGATATCTAAGATCTCGCCACTTAGCAGCGCCAGGGTCTCATCAACGGTGTTAACACAGTAAATATGAAAGACACCTCTTTTTACCGCTTGTACCACGTCATCGGATAACATCAAATTAATTTGATTGGCGCTGGGAATAATCACACCCTGCCTGCCGTTGAAGTGGCGTTTTTTACAAATGGAAAAAAAACCTTCAATTTTATCATTAACGCCGCCTATCGCCTGCACTTCGCCAAATTGACTGACCGAACCGGTAACCGCTAACTCCTGGCTTAAAGGTAGTTGAATAATGGCGGAAAGCAGGGCACAGAGTTCGGCCAACGAGGCCGAATCACCATCGATAAATCCGTAAGATTGCTCCACCGCAATATGGGCTGAAATGGCCAGGGAAAGATGTTTGGCATAACGCCCGGCTAAATACCCCGAGAGTAACAATACGCCTTTGCTATGTACGGCCTGGCCTAGATTAACCTCTCGTTCTATATCCACCACACCCTTGCTGCCTGGGTGTGCGGTGGCAGTGACTCGTAAGGGACAGCCAAAGCTTAATTCCCCGTTTTGAATCACCGCCAGGCCATTCACCTGGGCGATGGTTTTTCCGGCAGTGGAGATTAAAATCTGATTGGTCAATATATCCTGGGTGACCTTATCTTTTAATAAGGCATAGCGGTATTCACGCTTGACGATGGCCGTGCTGATATGGACCTCGGTGATCAGATCACTGTCTGTTTTTTGACGCCAATAATCCGCTTCGCTGATCACTTCCATAATTAAATCGATGCGGGTACTGAGACGGTTTTGATGTTCGGCTAAACGCAGCGCATATTCGGCTAATCGGGCGATGGCGGTGGCGGTCAGTTCGGCGATATTGTCTGCCTTGGCACGGGTATGCAACAGGGCGGCAAATTGATTCAGGTTATTATTGCTACAGCGAAAATCACTGTCGAAATCGACCAAGACACGAAACAATTCACTAAAGTCCTGATCCATATCACATAGGGCATCATAGAGCCCACGTGAGCCGATAAGAATCACCTTGATTTTTAGAGGGATAGGTTCTGGGTTGATGCTAAAAGGCACGCTGGCAGCGTTTTCACTGGACTGTACATCCAGGCTGATTTTTTGCTCCCGTAAAACCCGTTTTAATGCGCCCCAGGTCTCGGCATCCATTAATAATTTTTCAATATCCAAAATTAAAAAACCGCCATTGGCATTATGTAACGCACCACCTGAAAGTAGTTGAAAACTGGGACAGCTTTCACCATTAAACGCCGGTGCGTTAATACGGCCAAATAGATGGGCAAAGCTTGGGTCTAATGCAAAAAGCAGTGGTGCGCCCTGTTGATTTTCATTGCGGCTGATTAGATTAGGCACAAAGGTGCTTTCTAATAAGCGGCGTTTCTGGGCCTGATCTTTATTGTCGCTGCCGGTTTCTGAAAGCTGCTCTTGAATGATCTTGGGTAAATGTTGCTTCATTTGTTCCAGGTAAATCATCACCCCGGTAAAGCCCTGATATTCCTGGTGTAAATCATCAATCAGCGGTTTTAATGATTGCTGAATGGTTTTTTGCTGTAAATGTTTCAGTTGATTATTTAAATCACGTTGCCATTGCGGGAGTTCAACCAAGACATCGTGTAATAGGTTTTCCAACGCTTCAACATCAAAGCGGAAGGTTTCTCGCTGGTCATCGCTCATGGTCGAAAAGTAAGCATCATCGGCAATTTTATCATCAATAATCGGGCTGAACGTCATAACCCCTTCTTCGCGAAAAACAGCCAGCGATTTGGCCGAGGCGGCTTTTTCAACTTCTAATAAAGCCGATTCATAACGTGCATCAAAGACTTTCTGCAGCGAGTTTTTCTGCTGGATATAGCTGGGATTTTCAAACGCTGCGGGAAATGTGGCGATAACTTCTTCAACCAGTTTTTCGATATCGCGGACAAATTTACGGCCATGGCCATGGGGTAATTCCAGGCTTCTGGGTTCATCGGGCCTATCGAAGTTATTCACATAAAGCCAGTCGGAAGGGGCGCTGCCATGAGCCGCCAAGGGTTTGATATAGTCGGTAATATAGCGGCTGCGCCCGGATCCTGTTTCACCGGATACATAGAGGTGGTAACCGGGTTTTTGCATGTCTAAGCCAAACTGCAGCGCCTCTGTGGCTCTGGTCTGGCCTAAAATTTGGGTGAATTCGGGTAATTCCTGGGTGGATTCAAAGTCTAAATCTGACGGTGAAATGCGGCGGCTGAGTTCGCTAGGGCTTAATTCCATGACCAGTCCTTTTTTACATTGATTCACTGTATCTAGCTTAAGTATAAGCAGACTCAAGCGTTTTGTTGTTTGGCTTAAATCAGATTGTGTTAAAATAGCGTTTTTTTTAACAGCAGCTGTGTATGTCTATTCATTCCTTGGCTTTACCGCCCTTACTTTTGCAAGCTTTAGAGACTGTGGGTTATGAGCAGGCGACCGAAATACAGCTGCAGGCGATTCCGAAGATTTTAGCCGGCGCCGACGTATTAGCTGGCGCGCAGACGGGCACCGGTAAAACGGCGGCGTTTGCGTTACCTATTTTAAGCCAGTGTTTGTCCGTTGAAGCTGCTCTGGCAAAAAACACAGCCAATGTGCAGCATTTAATTCTGACCCCCACACGCGAGTTAACCCAGCAGGTATATCAAAGCTTTATTAAATACGCACAATTTACCGGGATAAAAGTGGTGCAGGTTTATGGTGGGGCCAGCATTAAAGTGCAAATAGAACAAATCGCCGCAGGTGTTGATGTGTTGGTCGCAACGCCTGGTCGATTACTGGATTTACTGTATAACGATCATCTGGATTTAGAGTCAGTAAAAACCCTGGTGCTGGATGAGGCAGACAGAATGCTGGACCTGGGTTTTAAAGATGAGATCAACAGGATCTTGACGTATTTACCGGCGCAGCGCCAAACCTTGTTATTTTCAGCCACATTAAATGATGAGATTTTTGCGCTCAGTAAACACTTTTTACATGAGCCGGCCATCATTGAAGTTTCAGCCAGAAATACCGCGGCCGAGTCGGTAGAGCAGATTATCTATACGGTAGACCCGGATAAAAAACGTGGCCTTTGTTCGTATTTAATCGGTTCAAAAAACTGGCAGCAGGTGCTGATATTTACCCGTACTAAAATATCAGCCGATTTACTGGCCAAGGAAATGGGCAAAGATGGGCTTAAATGTGCCGCTATTCATGGCGATAAATCACAGGGAGCCAGGGAAAAAGCCCTGCAGCAGTTTAAAGACCATGAATGCCGGGTGTTAATCGCCACCGATGTGGCAGCACGTGGGCTGGATATTAAACAACTGCAATATGTAATCAACTATGAACTGCCCTATAATGCCGAGGATTATATTCATAGAATCGGTCGCACCGGGCGTGCAGGTGATGCCGGACTGGCGATCTCTTTAGTCAGTGAAGAAGAAACGTATTTGCTCAAAGCGATAGAAGATTTATTAAAAAAACCGCTATTACAGCAGTGGTTTGCAGGTTTTGAACCTGATTTAGAGCGGGTTATCGGCAACAAGGCCAAACAAGGCAAAGGCGGAAATAAACGCCGCGAGCGTGAAAAAGCGCTGGGTTTAGCCGTGAAAAAGAACAAAAGCAAACATCATCGATCTAGATCACGTTAGCTTTAATTTGCGATCAAACACTAGCAAACATAAAAAAGTATTTTGCATACATGCAATAGTGTGAATAATAGATGCAAATTTTTAAACCATAAAAAATACAGGGACGTTTATGTTAATCCTAATCTCATTGGCACTTGTCGCATTAATTATTGCACTGAGTATCTTTATTAATCTGCGCACGGTGGCTGCGGTTAAAGCGCTAAGTGGTGATGCTAGTGAATTCTTCTCCTTGGTGGATAGGCCTGAATCGGATGATTTTCAACAAGCCGTGTTTGATACCGACAAGTTTGCCCAGGATTACGATTTTAAGCCACATCAATTACTGCATTTCTCTTTGCCTAAAGTCACGTTAGAAGTGGCAACCTGGCATGATAAAAAAAATGCCCGTTCGTTGATTCTGTTTTTTCATAATGGAAAAAAAGAATTTGATATTATCAGCCATTTTTCGGATAGAACCCGTTTAAGTACCACCAATCAAGCCGATTCACACTTTTTGCCACTAGGTGATAAACGCCATATTCAGAATTTCACCCATTTAAATCTGGCCCATTTAATGGGTGAGCATTTGGCCAGTGAAGAATATTTAAAACAACGCCACGATTTGGCTGTAGGCCTAGATGCTGAAGAGGCGTTTAATCATATTATTGAAGAATTCACCCAACATATGGCGGAAATCCAAAGTAAGGGTTTTTGGCAGCTACGTGGGGCTTACTGGTATTTATGGCGTCGTAATTTACGTGCCAATACGTCGGTGAAAACCTTGCACAAGCTCTCATAAAACAAGCTATAGTTTAATTGTCATTGCTTCGAATATACAAAACGGATAGAATTTACAAATCTGGTACATAGGGATATCAGAATGCTTTCCAGCACTTAATACATTAAGTGCTGAGCATGTATTTACAGGAAACGGTGAGATATCGACTCTGTATTTTCTATTCAGTTCCTTATTTACTGTTTCTTTTTATTGATATTACACGTCTGGTCTAGGCTCAGGCTTGCTGTAGGTTAAAATAATGAAGAATCACTATCTCAAAAAAACGGCTTATTGTGCGGTTTTGGCTGGTGCTTTTGCCAGTGCTGGCAGCATGGCTGAAACCGAGCTTAATTTCTCGGGTTTTGCGACCTTAGGCTATTCCAAAGCCTCTATCGATGAAGTGGATACCGGTGATAACGAGTATTTAGATGGCCAATTAAATAACCTTGAAGGCATGACTGGAAAAGGCAATTTCCGTGATTTGAATCGCCTTGGTTTACGTTTAGATGTGCCCATGGATGATAAACTCGCTTTTACTACTCAGCTTATCGCTAAAGGTAGTAATGATTATGACCCAGAAGTTGATTGGTTATTTGTCACTTACAGCTTTACCCCCAACATCAGTTTATCGGTGGGTAAAGTTAGAACCCCTTTATTTATGTATTCAGATTATCTGGATGTAGGTTATGCCTACCAATGGATTAAACCCCCGTTTTCTGTATATGGTTCACCAACAATCAACTCTACCGAAGGTGCCAAATTATCCTGGATTGCCGATTTGGGGGGCAGCTGGTTGTCCGAGGTGCAAGTCTGGGCAGGTCAATCCAATGAAACCCTCGAAGAGTTAGATGACACCCCGTTTACATTAACAGATCAAACAGGTATTTCCTGGAGCCTGGAGCGTGAATGGTTGGTCTTGCGTGGGGTTTATGTGCAGGGTAAAGGCACCATTATTACCGATGAACTAACGGGGGTAGACGAGAATATTGCAGCTATTAATGCTGGCATTAATGGTGTTGCAGCAACCTCTCCATTTATGAGCCCTATTGATCTTACTTCTGTTCGTACAGACGTCAGCTATGATGAGGATAAAAACGAATTTCTTGGTCTTGGCATCATGCTAGACTTCGAAAGTTTCTTTATTGGTGCAGAAGCGAGCCGGGTAAAATCGGACAATAATTTACCAGTGGGTGATCTTGACTCTTATTATGTGCTTACCGGTGTGCGTTTACCTGCCGATGTGACGTTGAGTTTGACATATAGTGTTGATAGCGATGCAGAGAAACCTGAAATTTATGAAAACTATAATGCACTAACAGCCGCTAGTATCGTGGGTATTGATCAGACTATTGCGGTTATTAGTGATACTGATGATATTCTTGCGTTAAACACTTTAAAGGCACAAACCCTAGGTTTGGGAGCAGGGCTTGAAACCCAGGTTATCGAAAGACAAAGAAAAGAACGTGAGACGATCACCGTTGGTGCGCGTTGGGATTTTCATAGACAGGCTGCGTTAAAAGGCGAATACATTATGCAGGATAAGTCCATCGGTGTGGCAGAAGAAGTTTCTCCTACGGCTTTTCGCATTGCTATTGATCTAATCTTTTAAGGGATGAATCTGATGAATAAAGTAGCGGCTATCGTTTGTACCTTATTATTATCAACTCTGTCTTTTAACAGTTTTTCTGGCCTTGTGGTTATTGTCAATCCAGATTTTAATGCCGAGTTAGATGTGGCAGATGTGCGTAAATACTTTTTGGGGAAAAGTCATCAGCTTCCCAATGGTAAAAAAGTTCAGCTTTTTGATTTGCCTATTGGTGATGACAATAGAGATGCTTTTCGTAAACAGGTCTTAAAGAAGTCTGAAAGCCGTTTAAATACCCATTGGGCAAAAATGTTATTTTCTTCAAAGGCTCAACTACCAACTGTTGCAAAAAATGTGGATGAGTTGAAAGAAATTATCAGTCAAAACTCCAATGCTATAGGCTATATGGACAGTGTGGATGTGGATGGAAGCGTTAAGGTGATTTTAAGCCTGGATTAGCTTCATCATTAACTTGTCTTTTAAAACGTGGCTAAGCCACGTTTTTTTGTTTTGGGGCCTTAAATAAAACAGTGTTAGTTTTGAGCGCCGTTTTTTAACTGCGCTTTTAAACTTTGCATTAAAAAGGGCAGGCCCATTTCAAGCTGATCTGTGCTGATTAGCTTTTCAAGCGCCTCTGGTATCTGTGTCTCTTGAAGGTTGTGCTGATGATGTTTAATCGATGTGTTTAAACAGGCAGCGCCAATAACCAATTGAATCACTGCAAAATACGCCTGTAATGATTGCTCAATCGAGAAACCGGCACTATTTAGTTTTATTACAAACGATTGTGTGACCGTGATGGCCTGCGAACCTAGTTGCAGAGAGCCCAGTAAAGGTACCCAGCTACTCTGTTCACATAGTGCGGTGTACATACCTCTGGCTACATGTTCTATCCACTGCGGCCAATCCAGCTCATCATCCGGATAGACATCGGCGCGTTTAATCACTTCATCCAGAGTTGCAGCAAGCAACGCATCTTTATTTGGGAAGTGTTTATACATCGCCATCGCGCTGACATTTAAAACGCCGGCGACCTTACGCATAGACAGCTTTTCAACCCCGGATTCGACGATTAAATCGAAGGCTACATCGATATAAGCTTGTCTATTTAACCCAGGTTTTGCCATCTTGAATGCCTTATTTACACATCTGTTCATGAGTGGCTTCAAAAGCCTCGGGCAGTGTAATCAATGTGCGTTCAAACATCGAGGCCAGATACGGTGTCTCGCCGTCGATAGATAAATTTAAGTGTGTAATAAAAACGCTTTAATACGATGCGGATTTCCCAACGGAAGTGGTTGTTCTTGATACTTTCTGCCAGGTCTGTGGAGACTGCTATGCTTAATAAATATCTTTTCAGGGGCAAGGTTTATGACAGACAGCATTCATTCACGTCAACATATTCGTAGCCGCTTGCCTGTGTCGATAAAAATCATGCACCCCGTGTTGGGTGAATTTATGGTGACAACGGAAGATATTTCAGATGGCGGGGCTTTTTTTATCAGCGAGCAGTTACAACAATTTAAGTTAAATGATGTGATAGCCGTACAGCTGTTGTTTAATGCCGAAAAAGAGGCCCCCGAGGTTGATATGTGTGTGGTACGTGTCGAAGACCGAGGCGTGGGGGCGGTGTATCTATGATACCGGCTATTTCTCCTTATCGGCGGCACGTCGTTCTCGCCATTCTTCCATATAGAAATCGGTTAATGTAAATACCAGGAGTGCAATCACAAACTCAACCACAAAAATCATCACGGCAAAGGTTTCATCACTCACCAATTGCCCTCGGGATGTCATGCCCCAGAGATTACCGGCTCTGCGCGTTTCAAAAAAGCTACCCACAATATCGGCCGAAAACATCGCCAGTATCAGTCCCAGGCTTTTATGCATCAAGGCCGATTTAAACCGCTCCCAAAAATGTTGGCGTGTATGCATACGTCCCAGTTCCTGACGCATGATTTTAGCTGCGCTTTTAGCCACTTGTTGCAAACCGGGCACAACCTTTTCCTTTAGTATATCTTTCCCCATACGGCCAGCTTCAATCGTGCCGGGAATAAGATTTTCGGAAGCCGATTGTTTGATTTTTTCTTTGATAATGGTGCTTTTGCTAATTTTTTGAAATCGGCCTGCACTGTTACGTTGCTCTGTCATGGACATCTCATTTTTTGCATGGCGGTAGTGTATTTTCTTAACCTTTGTCTCACAATAAGCATTTTGCTGAAAAAGTGCTTATTTGAAGGCTGTCGCAAGCTGAATATTTAATTAAAGGAGTGACATGATGCCAACTTGGAACGTGGTTAAAAGATTACCAAGCTTGTTGTTTATTATAGCTGGGCTTTATGCGGAGTTATTATTCGCGCAAACACATTTTAACGTCTCAGATACGCAGGAGATGGAAACATTATTTAAACAATATGGTTTACAGCATCAGCCGATTGTCACTACCGGGAAAGTACCTGCCGTATTTGTTGATGGCATCCCTGTGGATTTGCACCAGCGGGCGGTCAGTGAATATAAAGATTTGTATATCTTTTTATTATTACCGAATATCACGGCGATCAATAATGAAATTACAGCCCAGCGCTCACGTTTATTGGCGCTTAAGAATAAGAAAAATCTCTCATCGGATGATCAACGTTGGCTGAAGCAGTTAGCGGTTGATTATAAGGTGCAGATGGGGGACATGGCGCAGCTGATGCTACGTGTGGATGTGATTCCTGCCTCATTAGCGTTGGCCCAGAGCATTAATGAGACGGCCTGGGGCAGTTCACGTTTTGCGGTACAGGGAAATGCCTTATTTGGCCAGCATCTAGCTAACGGCAGTAAAGGTAAATATATCAAGGCCCGCGGGGCTGATATCAAGGTGGCGACTTTTGCTACGCCGTTGCAGGGTGTGCGTTCTTATATGCACAATTTAAATACCACAAAGGCTTATCATAGCTTACGAGCAATACGCCAGAGCCAGCGTCAATCTGCGCATAAGCTAGACAGTGTGGTTTTGGCTGCAGCGCTGGCCTTTTATTCTGAAACCGGCCAAGCCTATGTGCATTCGTTGCAGCGTTTGATTATTTCCAATAAGTTACAAACGCTGGATGGCTTGGTTTTAACCAAACCTGAGGTATTTATTGTTCTGCCGTAACATCCCAAATGGGTGTGGCATGTAAGACATCGTGGCGTAGTTTATTTTTGCTTAATAAATAGTGTATCCGTGAGGGGGAAAGGTGCTCTCTAGCGGTTTGAATCAAAATTAACTCCAGCGGTTTTTTAGCGCCATGTTGATCAATTAAAACCACAACATGGGAGGTATCTGCGAGTTGGTTTTGACGTTGTTGCGAGTGTAAATTCTGCCATGCTGGCAACGCGGCAATAACCCGTTTGGCAAGTTGAAAAGTCAATTTCTGATGTTTGGGTGTGGCGTGGGATGCTGGATGAGAGATAAGATCCCAGCCATCTAAAAAAAGCTGCAATCGGATATCGTTATTACGTTTACTGCTTTGTATTTCATTAAAATTGCAGTTGAAAAATCGCAAGCAGTGCAAGTTTTTATCGGCTAAATAGATATTCAGCGCTTTATTCGGTTTGATATTAAAGCTGTCAATTGCCCAGCCTAGATTAATCAGTGTTTTGTTCTGCTTTGCTTTTTCTTGATAGACAGAAAAATCATAAATTTTTGCACTCATCTTGACCTCTCTCTGGTCACTATTAATGGCATTTAAGCGAATATTAATCTAATAGCATAGCCCAGATACCAGCGAGGTCTCAGATGATGTTAGCATGAAAATTTAGCTTGTTATGCCCAGTTTATAGGCGAGCATCACGTGTTTTTTTAAAACTCTCATGCACCTCACTAGCCAAGGCCAGTTCGGTCTTATTTTCAGCCATCGCATACGCTTTAAGTAGCTGCGCTTGAATGGCGTTATTCTCAGGATCTTTTTCGATCTCTTTGCTTAAAATATTGATAGCGGTTTCATATGCACCGTGTGTTATGGAGAGCTCAGATAATTCTAGCGCCGTTGTATCCAGTTCTTTTTCTTCGTTCACTAAAGAAAGTTGAGGGCGATTAAAAATCGTCTTTTTAGATTCTGTAGATTTCACATGAGAAAGGTCCTGCATGGGCATTTTCCAATAAGGCAGCGGGCCATCTGTTTGTGTTTGTGATTTTTTATTGGTTTTAGTTTTACCCACGGTGCGTAAGAGAAAATAAGCTGGAATCATCATTAACATCAACGCGGCTGTAGCGAGAATCAGGCTAAAAAACAGGCCCTGATCTTTGAATTGTGTGGCAATAGCCGCGATGGAAAAGCCTTCATTGGGATGTGAAGCTTCAATGACGACAGGTCTCTCTTCTTGAACCGCGGGGGTGGTGGTCGGCACGGGTAAGACACTATCTTTTAACTGTATCTGAGCTTGCAGCGCCTGTAAGGTTTTATTCCGTTGCTCAAGCATATGCATAAGCTGTTGTTGTTTGGCTTCCAAGGCGGCAATTTTTTTGAATAAGGCGGTATTATCTTGTGTTTCAGTTGGCTGGTGCATGAGCTGTTGAATCTCTGCGGGTTTATGTGCCACTTGATTAGATTCTATCGGCTTAGATTTAATCGGTGTTCTGTTAGTCGCTTGAGCAATCTCTTTGGCATCAGGCAGGTGTATTGTATAGGCCAGTTTAATGCGGTTTGGGTCTGCATGAATAAAGGCTTGTTTATTTTTTTCAAATATAGCGTTCATCATTTGGCTAACGGGAATAGTGTTATTTGGACGTAATGCTTTGCCTAAGCGCCATAAGCTATCGCCACGTTGTATGGTATAGGTTTTATTATTTGGGCTTTGTGCCGATGTAGGCGCTTGGGTTTCAATAATGTTTGTGGCCGGTTTACGGGTGATAGCGGGCTTTACTGCCGGTGTTTGCGGTATCGCTGTAGGTGCTGATAAAACGGAAGGTAGATCCAGTAAAATGGTATATTCACGTGACATACGCCCTTTGACACTGTCCAGTGTCACAACAAAGTTCAGAAAAGGTTCATTGATGGGCTGAACCGTTTTTAGTTTGATATAAAGCTGACCATCTTTAGCCAGTGGCAGAACTTGAATATCCTGGTGACTAAAATCCCACTCAACGTTTAATGATTGATAATCGGACTTTTCGCCGATTGCTACGTGAATGTCTCTGGGGGTTAATGTTTTTGAACCCAGAATAGGAATGGATGCTGATAGCGGCAGGCCTAAGGCTGATTGATGCTGGAGATTACCCAGGCCAATGGCATGAACAAAGCTGATAGGTGCAATGGCCAGGCTTGTTGCCCATAGATATTTATTGAATGGGTGTGGCATATCAAGATTCCCTGTAATGGCTCACATTCCCGGTAACCAACAACAACCATTGTGAACTCGGTCACATAGTAGTTAAATGTGACGTAGCTCACAATTTCTCTCGCTTCCTTATAGCTTTTTGATCTAAGCGCGGAGGTGGTCTGGTGTTAATGGCATTTTCCTGTTCCGCGGCACATCACTGCGCGGAACAGACTCTGGCTTATTCGCCGTTATGGCCAGAGATATGTTTGGCTGCCTGATAAGCAAACGTCATCGCAGGCCCTAATGTGGAACCCGGACCAGGGTAGGAAGGCAGAATAGCGGCGGCACAGTTGCCAATGGCGTACAGGCCTTCAATCACCGAACCATCTTCCTTCAGTACTTGCGCATGGGGGGTAATGTCCATGCCGCCGTGGGTGCCAAATTCACCAGGGTCTATACGTATCGCATAAAAGGGCGCTTGTTCTATGGCGTGTAAACAGGGATTGGGTGAGACGCTTTCATCACCGTAATATTTATCGTATTGGCTTTCACCACGTTGAAACTCAAGGTCTATGCCTGTTGTGGCATAGCCATTCATTTTTGTGATGGTGGTATTAAGCCCGTCTTTATCAATACCCAGTTTTTTGGCTAAGGCATCAATGCTTTCTTCAATCGCCATAAAACCTTCTTCAAAATAGGACTTGGGCAGGGATTTATCCGGGCGTGATTTTACATCCAATAACGGGCCTACCATATAACTGTCACGAAAGCGTTTATCAAAAATCATATAGGAAGGGTGGTTCGGTGTATCTTCGCTATGCGATTTAAAGAAGTCTGTGGCATAAGCCATATAATTCTGTGATTCATTGGCAATTCGCTCCCCTCGCATATTCACAACGCAGGAGCCGGGTAAAGACTTTTCCATAATCGCCAGGCGCGGGGCCGGTTCATCCGGGGCATTGATGGTGGTACACCACCAGGCACCATCCATTAAACGGGTTTTGGCATTGAGTTTAAGGCAGGCTTGCAGGCTGTCTCCGGTATTGGTATGAATGCCGCCGCTGGACCACTGCGTGCTGGTGGGCTGAGGAAGATATTCTTCGCGCAGTTTTTGATTATATTCAAAACCGCCTGAACCTAAAATAACCGCTTTACGGGCTCTAATCGTAATACCACGCCCATGATCTTTGGCATGTACACCGATAACGCGGTCATTGTCATCGGTAACAAGGTCGGTTAAAGCACAGTTTAATGTGACGGAAATACCGCGGTTTTTTAAGGCCAGAAACATTCTGGCCGTACCGGCAGCACCACAGGCTAAACGTCTGGCACGTTTGGTTTTGTATTTGATGCGCCACAAGGTTTCAAACAGATATTTAAGTACCAGTTTTAGCATGATCTTCCACCAGCCGGGACTGCGAGTCACCAAATCATGGCCTTCAACCTGGGTAAAGCCGATTCTATCAAACAGGTACATCATATGATGGGTTTCTTGCATCGTCGCCATATCATCTCCTAGTTGATCCCAGTTGATGGGTTTGGGTTCTAACGATCTATGCCCAGCTTTGGCTCCTTCGGCATGCATATAATAATCGGGGTAGTGTTCCAGAGAAATGTAAGCGATTTCTTTTGCCCGGCTGGTGACAAACTTAAGCATTTTATTGGCGTTTTCAATATAGGTATCAATAAGTGTCTCGGGCACTTTGCCTGCGGCCGTGGTTGCGGTTACATACGCTTTGGCTTCATCGTTAGAGTCTGTCGCCCCACAAGCTTTAGCCAGGTGGTTATTCGGAATCCATATGCCGCCGCCAGAAACCGCCGAAGTGCCACCAAACTTATTGGCTTTTTCTATGATCAGAATGTCTTCAACACCCATTTCTTTAAGGCATAATGCTGCCGTCATAGCTCCCAGGCCTGAACCTACAATAATGACATCGGCTTCGAGTTCCCATTGCATAGAGACTTCCTTACTATCTATTGTGGCCGATTGAGGCCTTATTTTTATCGTTGAAAGGAGAGTGTAGTATAGGATTACAATGTGAGCAGATAAAAGGTGGTTAAAGCGTTTATGCTGTATATTGATGCGGTATTAGCCATCCTGAAATTTTTATGTCATTAATCTTACGCCCCTCATTCAGTGTGTTAATGCGCTGTAGCCTGTTAGTTATACTACCGCTATTCCTGTGTGGCTTTGTGTTGTTTTACGATCTTTATTATGGCGTTAATGTGGTAGATATGTTGCAAGGTTGGCGTATATTCCTATCCCCGAGCTTATTACCGAGCTGTCTTCTTGCTGCGTTTTTATTAGCTTTTATTCTGGCCTGCCTATTACGGTTCTATTTAAGTTGTGAGGTGGATGATGTAGGCATTTATCAGATGCAAAAAAAGCCTGTATTATTACACTGGCGAGACGTGGATAAAATAGAGCAGAAAAAATTCTTATTCGTAAATGTGGCTTATGTGTTTTTAAAAAATGGCGGCTTTTATTGCTTGAATGCGAAATTATTTGATATAGGACTTATTGATGCCAGAGGGCATGTGAAAACTGAACATATTGTTTTAATACTTGCGAGGGCAAGGAGTTATAAAAAACACTTCTAATGAAATGTACAAACAGCGTTGTTAAAATAACTGAGGAATAATATCGTTTTGGGTTGTGCCTGCACTATTAACTCGCCAGGGTTGATAGTGCTTGGCTTAAATTTTTAGAAATTAGCTTTAACGCCGAGGCCATAAGCATATAAACTTATATCATCGGTTAATTCAAAGTTTTGATATTCTACATATATATCCACGACGGGTAACATTGTTAAAGCTGCGCCCAAGGCGTAATAAGGGTCACTGCTGTCGTCTTTATCACCTAGAAATTTGTATTCAGTTTTTGAGATGCCTAGTTTGGCATAGATGTCGATTATGGTTATCGGAAAAGTGAAGACACCTTGAGCAGACCAGGCGGATACATCTGCAGAGTCTTGCGGAGATATTTTATAGCTGCCTAAATTATGATAACTCGCTTCTACTGACAGAAAAGGTATAGCTGAAGGTTTCCAGCCTGCAAAAATATTATAAGCTTCATTATATTTCTCAAAACTATCGACATCTATAGAGGTGTTGTAAGCCCCAGCGCCAACATAAAATCCTGCTGAGGCAAGATTAGAGCTTAGTATTAGGCCGGCAGCTAAGAGTGTTTTTCCAAACTTCATTTTCATTATTCATTCCTTGTAATGTAAAATCCCGTAACACTTTCTACAATATTATTCCGATAAAAGCAACGCAACTAACCTTCGTTTTATGAATCAAGTGTCTTAGACAGTTTAGGGTAGCCGCTTTTTTATTTGTTGTAATGCTTCTGTGATTATCGTTTCCACATTTTTCTGGCTAGTCGATGTATTAACTAACTATGAGAATGAAATAATTTATTGATTTTTTGAAAAATACGCCCTAGTGTCATTAGTCGGATGTTATGCAATGGAGGCGAAGATTTGATGTGTTAGGGCGAAACTGGCCCTTCATTGATTCAATAAACATTCGGTAAATAGACCACAATTAATTGTAAAGTTCTGTTTTTATTAAGAAAGGGAAAAATAAATGGACGTATTAACATTCAAGAAAAAGCAGTTGATAACAGCCATGGCTGTTGCAACGGGCACTCTGATATTGGCGGGTTGCGTCGATGGAGATAGTAGCAATGCAACTACAACATCGGATTCGAATTCAACATCATCATCCATCACTGAAGATGCCAGTCGTTTTGAGGTGATTCAACAAGAAACCCAAAGCTCTGATGTTTTTGGTGTTGTACAAGACACCAATGGTAATGCCATTGAAGGCGCTACCGTTAGCATTGGTGGAATTACAACAACAACAGATTCGGCCGGTGCATATCATCTAGCTGATGTGCCTGTAACAGGTTTACCGCCGCTGACCAGCGACAATAATGGTAATCAGACCTTACCTGTGGGTACAGCAGGCACGGCATTACAAATTTCTATTAAAACACCTGATAATTATCTGGATGCCACTGTAACAGTGACACCTGTAGCGGGTTCAAACCTGGTTGCTACGTCTAATTTTAACGGTTCTAACGGTGGCAATGATACCTTGGCAGCTGCTGATGGTCTTATGGTTGTTGTGCTGAATGAAGGCTTGGCTGTAGGTGCTGGCATTACTGTAGTGCCTGCTCAAGATGCTACGGTTACTGGTGTTTTGCGTGATGTTGACACGGGTAAACTTATTGCTAATACGGTTGTAGCGCTCGAGTTTTTAGGTGTTTCAACTATTAATCAGCAGCAAACACAAGATACCACAGGTAATACGGGTTATAGCTCTTTACCTTATATGGCAACAACGGATAGTGAAGGTAAATTCACTATCACAAATGCACCTGAAGATGCGGCGTTCAGTATTGTTGTTGAGGGCTGGAATGCCACGGCAGGAAATCTGACATTCACCGGTAATGGTGATTTAGGTGCTGCAACAACTTTAACTGGTGGCGATTTCACTACAACACCTGAAGTTGCGATTCAGCATCTTGGTGATGTTAACGTTACAGCGATGTTCTCTGCCGATAATATTTCGCCATTTGTTACACGTATCGATGGCGTTGTATCTAACGCTGGACGTGCAATATTGAATGATGATTTAGACGGTACTCAAGGTATTGTTATTCATTTGAATGAAGCGATTACAACCGTTGTCGATGAAAACTCGGTATTTGTGGTTAATGCTGCCAGTACAATGACTTCGGGTGCTAGTGAAATTATTGCAATAGAAACGCCTGTACTTAGCGCTGATGGAATGATGTTGACGGTAACTACTTTGGCAGCACTGCCAGCGGGAACCGAGTTTGATATCTTTTTACAAGTGACGGACTTTGAAGATACTGCAGAAAATTCTTTGGGTCTTGATCCAGGTGGTAATTATCTAGGTAAAGCGCTTCCGTTGTATGATTATAATCCTAACTTTAATACATCATCATTTGTTGGTTTAAAATTAGAGATTCATCAGGACCCTATTGTTAGTTCTGCTGCGGTAACTAATTTAGCTCAGATTGCTTCTGATCCACGTGGTGAAAACCAATACCCATTATTAATGGCAGTAAACACTAACTTTATTGATAATGTTAATGACTCTGCCGTGAATGAAATTTCTCAGCTGAATAATACCGATAACGGTGGTGCTACAACGGGAGCACGTCTTCAGGCATTAGCGGCTCAAATTCTAGGTTCGGCATCTATTCCTGCCAGTATTGAAGCGACGCCTGCAAATGTCATCGTTAATCGCGCAAGAGTTCATTTTGATGTGGCCGAGGCGATGACCTACAACCTGTCTATTATGAACGAAGACGGTATGTCTCAAACGGTTACCGCCAGCTTTGCTGATGGTACTGATATTGGCTTAACTCTTGGCGCTTCTGGTGTGACTAATGTTAGTCAGCTCACGGTTGATTCTGCAATGTTTAAAGGTCAAACAGTTGAACTGTTGTTTGATAATTTGAGCACAAATGATGTGTTAACGGTTACATCGCTGTCTACGTTAAACACGATTATGGCTGAAACGACTTTAACGCTGGTTGACCAGGTTGCCCCTACGACTATTGTGCAAAGAAGTTATGGTTTGGGTGATAAAGCGAATGGCCTGGATCAGGTTAATCACGACTATGGTCAAGGTGGTGAACTGTCTCAGATAGCCGCAACCACATTTGGTACACCTTACCTGAATGTAACGCCATATTTGTTAACACCACAAGCCGGTGCGACCAGTTTGGCACTGCCGCGTAGTGAAACATGGGATGGTTTAACTGCAGATTTTGAAGCCGATATCACCAATAGCACCAGTGGTGAGTTGGAAATGGATCTGAGCAATCTGCCTGCTAATTCCGTGGCTTATAATGCCGCGACAATTGCCAGCTGGACGCCAGGTGCACGAAATATCGGTGTGGCTTTCTCTGAGGATGTTACTGTGACAGGTACGCCTGATACTGCAGGTTTTACCGCAGCTTTGAGTAACTTCACGGCACAAAATGATGTTCTGATTGATGATCAAAATGTTGCGACTGATGCGGATTTGGTGAACATTCAAGTGGATAACGTTATTACTTTAGCGAATGCCGATGATGGTCAAATTCTTGATTTCAGCAACAACATTCAAGATGAAACGGCTAACGTATCGGCTGCAACGGATAACGCCAGAGTTATTATTCGTGACATGATGCCTCCGATTGCATTATCTGCAGTCTACAACGGTGATAACATTACCATTACTTATAATGAAGCCGTATCTCTTGAAGATACCGATACGTTTTCGTTGGTAGGTGTTGGTGGTGCTGCTGCAAATACCGATGAGTTAAAGGATGACATCATTGATGATAATCTTGATGCTAACCAGAATGTGACTACTGTGACTCTGGATTTACTTGATCTGAATTATGCTGGATCTACGTTAATTACTAGAGAAGTACGTTCTTTTGATAAGCTCGATTTATTTAACCGTGGTACTTACGATCACGACAATGATGCCAATACCCCTCCGGTAATGGTTAGCAAGCCAGCCAATGAAAATGTGGTTTCTATTCTGTCTGCACCTGCTGTACGTGATGCGGCCAATGGTACGTCATGGTCTAACTGGGGTGGTACAGATGTTGATATGCCTGCCATTGCGATTACCGATGCAACAGGTGCACATACCTTGGCGGCGGCAATTAGCCCTGCAACATTAACCGCTGGTGATTTGGAGTTTGTAATGACTTACAGCTTTAATCATCGTATCGATCTGAATGATCTATGTGGTGGCGGTGTTGCTCCTGGCGCGTTGGTTCTAACGCCTGCTGAAGTCTCTAACTGCTTCCAGTTAAACGGTGTATCGGGTAATACCGTGATCGATGATCGGGATGTACCAGATGTCGTTACGGCTTCTGGCGCTACTTTATCTACAGACGGTAAAGTGCTGACTGTGACGGTAAACGTTGTTGCTGCCGTGCCTGTAGTTGTTGCTCCAGCGACCAATACGTTTGGCCCTGTGAATAACCTGGCGAGTGCCTGGGATTCATCTGCTCAAGCTATCCCGGCTAGTGATGTTGATCCAGACGTAACCGATTTAGAAATTCCGGTTACTCCATAGCCATAATGTCGTTCTAGAAATAGACGTAACAAAGGCCACATAGCAATATGTGGCCTTTTTTTTGCCCAAAAAATATGCTCAGGAATGAGGTGGGATTTAGGGGGCGCAATGCTGGGGGAGGTGTTGAATGAGATGAGGGGGCTATAGAAATGCTAACTTGATACTGATCATTAAATTTAACGTGGTGCCTATGGGTGATAAACACCACGCTATTGGGGGTTAATTCAAGAGATGTTTTTTTCTGAATACACGTAGAAGTGAAATTAAACCCAGTAATGTGAAACCTAGGCTCCCGGAACGGCTTTGATTATTTTCTTCGACATCGCTTGTATTGATCGGTGTGCTGGTCGCCTGTTTTTTCTCACTGCTATCATCGTCTGTTAGTGTGTCTTGCTCTACCACCTCAATATGGAATGTCTTTTCAATAATATTAACGCCGTCATTGATGGTCAATGTTACCGGGTAATCGAGAGTTACTGTTGGGAAACCGGTAAGAGTAGCGGTGCCATCCCCATTATCATTAAATGTTATCCAGGATGGTGCATCAACCAGGCTTATAGTTCCAGGGTTGCAATCAAACGTAGACGTTCTAATAATAAGCTTCATAGGCTGGCGTTCTTCAATTTTAAGAAATTGATAGGTATGAAACTGCGTCTCTGTAGGGGTATTAATATTACCAAATTCAAAGCGAACAACATCATTACTTAAGCTGAAGTCTTTTCGAATGCGATCTTGATTATTAGCCGAGTAGGCAATAGTGCCGTCCTGGTTTTCAATGCCCTGTGTGTTTAGTCCTCCGTCAGAGTTACAAGATTTGCAGTGAATCTCGATGTTATTGCTGTCTTCAAAGAGCTTGATTTGCCAGGTGCTGTTAGGTTTTGGTGGCCCGTTAAAATTGTATACCCCATTGAACTCAACAATTAATATTTTCTCTGCTGCAGACGCATCTAAGCGATAGCTGATCGTTCCGCCCTCTGGTGGATCAAAATCCTCCCAATAAGCAGAAATTAGGTTGTTAGTTGAATCATTTGTAGGAATAAATCGACCACTACAGCAGCCATTAGCGGTATTTTCGAAGGCGATAAAACCGTTGGATGAGATGTAAAACTCGGAATATTGTTGATCAAAAAAACTAAAGTCAAAGCCGATAGGGTAGGGGCCATCAGTATCGTCGTCAGTGAGTGTTGTTACGGGGGTTGCCCCTATCATGCTGCTCAGCCCAAAAGCTGCGGATTGATCAACAGAATAAGGAGCACAAGAGCCGGCACTTTGTGTGTAGGGGCTTGTTAAAGCCACCGTTGTTAGTAAACAATATGAAGCTGATTTCAGCTTTGGGGGAAAACGCATCGAAAAATGTCCTTTTTATTTGAGCTTAGAGGTAAAGCTAGGCTTTGCCTCTAAGCAATAATCGATATATCTGTCCATGTTATTGATCAAGCCCATATCCAAGTTTTTTGGCCTAGATCCAAGATCAATTAACTATACAAATTTCCTTAAGTGTTAGCCGTTTATTATAGGCTATTACTCTCAGAGTTTGTTTAGCTATTACTCAAAAGAATAACCTGTTAAAGGGTGAATATCTATAAGATGATATCTCTCAATAACTTTATATATGCGGATAACTTTTTCGGTATTTTTTAAGCTATTGATTGCATTTTTTAGATGAGAAATTCTATGTTAGTGAATCCACTGCACATATATTGTATGCGGCGTCATGAATATACTGTAGGAACCGATCCTACAGTGGCCCAATACAGGATAAACTCGGTAAGATAAGCTTATCCTGTATTAGAACCCCATGTTTATTTGATGAATATGGGGCTTTATTTGTATTGAGATTGTGCTTTTGTGTTAGTCTGTTGATTAAATATTAAACTAATATTAGCTAACGATTCGCTTAATAATAATCGTTTATTGCTACGGAAAATTGCCGTGCGCTTACAACGCCAAATTCTGATTTTTATCTTGCTGACATCGGTCCTGTCGATGGGCAGTACTTATGCCATCCTGGGTTATTATATCCAGTCTGAATTCTCGGATTTTGAGAAAAATCAAATCTTAAAAGACACAAAAAGAACAAAAAATCTGCTGAATAATGCCATCTCTGAATTAAGTTTGTTAACCCGTGATTGGTCTATCTGGGATGATAGCTACATTTTTATTGATACGCAGAATCAATCTTTTCTTGATATTAATGTTAGCCGTGAAGCCCTAAATATTATTGATGTCAATTATCTGGTGCTTAGTGGCAGCGATGGTCAGATTATTTATGCACGTAGTCTTAAACCTGATGATTCCGAGCTTCAGCTATTAAATAAAAAAGAACAAGAGGCTTTTTCGGCATTAGTGGCTTATCAACGTTTACATCAGAAAAAAGAAGTTAATGCGCATCAATGAACATTGATGGGCAGACTATTTTATTGTTCTCAACAACAGGTGTTTCCCAGTGTTGATGATGGTCGTATTAGCAATGGCTATTTGTTATTTTCCAGGTTGTGTGATGAAAAACTTTTACAGCGTATCAGTGAAATAAATAATCAAGAAGTTTTTATTATTCTTGAGACTTTAAGTAATGCTGAATTACATTTTAACGTACTCAATGATGATCAGGTGCAGGGCAGTTTTAATCTTTACGATTATAAAGAACAGCCCTTGTTTGCTTTGGGTATTGTTAAAGAAAGGAAAATCCAACAATACGGAAAGGCGATTAATAGAACCATATTGTTAACGATTTTATCGTTAGGTGTACTTACCGCCATGGCGGCTTATTTATTAATTAACCAGTTAGTGATTAAGAAAATTGCCAGCTTACGTCAATTTATTCAGAGTTATAGTGAAAATAGAAAACTTGAACAGCCGATTTTTATTAAGGGACGTTGCGAAATTTCCGACCTGGGCCAAGATTTTAATACCCTGATAAAAACTATCACGGCCCATGAAAAAGAATTGCAACAGACCACCCTTGCAGCCGAAGCGGCGAATAGATCAAAAAGTGAATTTATCGCCAATATGAGCCATGAAATTCGCACACCGATGACCGCTATTTTGGGTTTTACCGAGTTAATTAAAGCTGGCAATATTGATGATGACGAGAAAAAAGAATATCTATTAACCATAGAGAAAAATGGTCAACAATTATTGGCTTTGATTAATGAGGTCTTAGACCTAGCCAAAGTTGAAGCCGGTAATTTTAATATTCATAAACACGATATTAGGCTAGAGCCTATGGTTAATGAAGTATTGACATTGATGCAAGCACCGGCGAAAAAATCCCAGTTACTGCTTAAATTAAACTATCTATCAGCGATTCCAGAGACCCTTAATACCGATGCCGATAGAGTTAAACAAATTTTGATTAACCTGATAGGTAATGCAATTAAGTTTACACCGAGTGGTAATGTTAGTGTTGATATTGAGGTTGATGAGCTTGAACATAGACTAAATATAGCGGTGTCGGATACCGGTATTGGTATGGACTCAAACACCATTAAAAATATTTTCCAGCCTTTTTATCAAGATGAATCTGCCAGTAATCGTCAATTTCAAGGTACGGGTCTGGGTTTAAGTATCAGTAAAACCTTAAGTGATAAAATGGCTGCACCGTTAACTGTAAAAAGTGAACTAACAAAAGGCAGCACCTTTACCCTACGTCTACCTTATGCGGCAGAAACACCGTTAATCGAAGCCAGTTTGATGAATGGTAAAAGCGTGCCTAAAGTTCATCATCGGGAGCTGTTATCGGGCAGTGTTTTTGTGATTGATGACAATAGTGTGATTTCTTTATTAGTGTGCAAAATATTAAATAATTTTGGTATAGATACTCTCAGTGATAACGATTCGGTTAATGCGGTTAACAGCTTACTTGAAGGCAAGATTAAACCGGATTTTGTATTGATGGATATGCAAATGCCGATATTGGATGGTTATCAGGCTACACGAAAACTGAAAGCCGCTGGTTTTGATAAACCAATTATCGCTATCACCGCTAACAGCATGATGGGTGATAAGGAAAAATGTATGCAGGCAGGTTGTGATGGTTTTTTAAGTAAACCGATTGGGCAAAATACCTTGTATAAAACCTGTGAAGTTTTGCTAATGCAAGAATACAGTGAGTAAGACATTTAACATTACGTTGTCTGCATGGCCTGCGTCACTTCAAGAACCTCATCATACAGTTGCTCGGGTATATTTAGCAGCTGCATCAAAATTTCCAATTGTTCCTGTGAAATGTGCTTTGTTTGTTGCAAATGAATCGCCTGAGAAAAGGTGACGGCCCTTTGTAAAATAGCATTCATCGGCTTATCCCCCTGTCTCATGATGATATTGAGCAGGTCTCCGGGGATTTCCCATTGTTTTACTATGCAGGCCGATAAGCTTTTTCCACAACGTTGTTGTAAATAATAAAATCCATGGCTGGATTCATCGTTATCAACAAAGTCCCAGGTCGCTAATTGACAAAAAAGCGTCAGTTCGCCGATATTATTAAATAAACCGGATAGATAACCGATAAAAGGCTCTTCTTTTTCTTGTGTCGCCAGTAATTGTCCGATAATGCCGCTACGCAGAGCATGAGCCCATAAATGTGTGCCAAAGTTATTTTTTTGCGCCATCTTATCGGCGCTTATAGGTTGTAACATCGAGGTGCATAACAAAGAGCGCAGGCCCTGTGTGCCTAGAATGACCACGGCCCGTTGAAAGCTATCAACGACTTTATTTGCCGGATTGAAAAATGCCGAGTTGGCGGTTTTAAGCACCGCCGCCGCAACACTTGGGTCTTGCTGAATCAATTTAACAAAATCATCGGTACTGGAATTTTTATCACTTAAACAGCGTAATAACTGCGGCACAATAGTGGGCAAACTGGGTGTACATTGCTCGCGAAAGGGGCCATCTAATGCAAACCGGCGATTTAATGCATCCAGTTCAATCAGGCGTTCCAGGGATAAAACGTGCTGCTTGAGGGATACCTTAAATATACTTTCATAAAATTGCCGATTGATTTCATCAGGGCTGAGTTCAGGATATTGCTCTAAAGTAAGTTCGTTGAGTGGAGCTGATTCAGTTACGGACGCATCCTGTTCTTGAAGTTGCTTTAAAGCCTGGGCATTGATTTCATCGACATCGGGAGCCGTTTTCTTGCCTGTTAATTTACTAAAAAATTGTGCCATATAGTCCTAAGCCTCAAAAGTCCTTTCTTTATACCTATAAGCTTAGTTCAGCTTACGGTAATTGCTTTAAAGCTTGGGCTTGGCGGCTAATCAGCTCCACATCACCAGTATGCTGGCGAGTGCGATTAAAACCAGAGACAGCAACTCTTTAATTTTTACCTTCTGCTTAAGCCAGAACATCGCAATCAACATCGTGAAAAAGACTTCTATTTGCCCCAGGGTTTTTACATAAGGCACGGTCTGTAACGACATCGCACTAAACCAACCTATGGAACCCAAGCAGCTGGTTGTACTGGTCAGTACGGTTAATTTCGGTCTATCTAGCAAGGCTTTGAGGGTGTGTTTATCCGTTGCCAGAAGATAAGTGAGCAGGGCGGTGGTTTGCACGGTGATAACACACAGTAAAACCCAGGCCGCTTTATGCGGAAAGGGCAGGTCCAAGACTAAACTGGCTTCACGTATCCATAATGAGGTCAGCGCAAATGCACTGCCACAGAGTAGGCCAATCAATGCGGTTTCACCTGAGAGTTCTTTAAAGCCTTTGGGGCTGCTTAACATAAAGACCGCAATGCCGCCGATCATAACGCCAATCCAGCCCAGAAAAGATAGTTGTGTACCAAAAAAAAGCACACCTAAAATAGCCGCTACAATGGCTTCACTTTTGGCTAAACCAGCGCCCACGGCATAGTTCTTCAACTTAAATAATTTCACCATCAGTGCCGTGGCGAAGATTTGCATGGTGGATGCCCCTAATACATATAAAACAAATGGGCTGGAAATTTGGGGCATGGCGACGGGCTGCCACAGGTAGAGCAAAAAAAGGTAGGCTGCAGCAATAGGTCCGGCCCACAGAAAACGCGCCAGGGTAACGCCTGCCACTTTCACTTCTTGGCTTAATTGACTGGCAAAGGCATTACGCCAAGCCTGCATAAAAGCCGCAAGAAAAGTAAAAAATATCCACATAGAAAAATCTGTTGAAGCTGAGGGGTTAAAAATAATTCAAGAGGATATAGCATCATTTGGAGGATTGGCATTAATAAATAAACCATCCTGACAAAGCCATTAGCCCGCTTTGTCAGGATGGTTGTCACTGTTTAGTATATTTCTTACCGTTGATATCGCTATTCGCTTCAGACATCCACTTCTTGATACAGGCATAGACCTCTGGCGAAAATGCTAAACGCAGATGGTTTATGCCTGGGATAATCGTCGAGTTCTTCTCCAAATCGGGAGGGATAGGCATGTCAGCTCTCATTGGAGACTGGGCATTGGCACTGTTGGTAGGCACCAATAAATCTCCGATTAAGCTACTCACGGGATGGCTAGGGTTATTCAACAGCGTACCCACAATAAAATGATGATCGGTGTCTTTTAACCAGGGAATTGCGGTACTTTTAGTGACATTATTTTGCCAGTCTTCATCGATTAAACGGGCATAACGTAAATCTTGTATCGCAGAGCTGCGGCCACTGTAAATGCCCGATATCATCTTGGCGACGGGATGGGCTTTTTTATCCAACCATTGATAGAGTCCATCGGTGGCTTCTTCCCACGGCGTACCCAGATGGGGTGTGCCTATATAAAATGCTTTGCCGACTTTTTTATGCCATTGCGTATTAAAATTTTCGGCATAATAACCGGCTGAACGAATCACCAGGCCTCCGAGGCTATGGCCGATAAGCACAATGTCTTCGATTTCTAACGGATAAACTTCCATTAAGCCTTCAATGAGCGAGGATAAATAGCGGCCGTTTTCACTGATATGTAAGCCGCTATTAAAACGCACATAAAGTGGTGTATAGCCAAAATCATTGGCTAACAAACTGCCATAGCTAATATCTAAACCATCATCCAAGCCCATATCGTTATTGGCTTCGCTGGGGAATGACCACATCTGTTCATGTGAGGAAAGGCCATGAACCAGAATGGCAATCTTTGTGGTGGCTGCCGGCTGTAAGTTTTTAAACTGCTTGGATGTTAACGCGATGCGGCGATTTTTGTGATAAAACCCCATGGTGACGGATAAAGCACTGTCTTTCTCGCGTAAGTTATCACCGACCAGGCCGTTTAAAGCCGAAATGCCCAGTTCCAGGTGAGAACGTTTTAATGATGTTTGGGTGTTTAATGTGTGCATTGTTTTTACCTTATCTGTATTTTTGGTGGTTATTTAATCAATTGCATTAAACGTGTTTAGATCTTTCATTGAAGGCGTTATAGTAGTGCTGATATGCAATAACTCACTCAGTGAATATATGCATGATATGCATATATTCACAAAATGCAAACCTATTGGGGATAAAGTGTCTAAAAAAATGCTTAACGGAAGTACCACTTACCCCGCTTTGGTGGGCAGTATTATTGCGCAATGCCGCAAAGATAAAGGCATAGGCCAGGCAGAATTTGCCACGATGGTAGGCTTGGGGCAGTCTACCTGGTCACGTATAGAAAAGGGTCAATCTGCGTTGACGATAGAACAATTAGCCAAGGCGGCCGAGCAACTTAATATCGAACCCTATGAGTTATTGGCTTTAGTGGATGGTGCCAGGCAGGATTTAAAAGATCAGGGTATTGAAACCTTATTGAATAGAATTGGGCTTAATAATATGGCCTTATTAGGTTCTATACCGGTGGTTGGACCCACGTTAACCGCGGTGTTATCAGGCGTTTCAGCATTTGATGAACACAGTAGCACCAATAAAAGTCATAATTTTTTGCGTGCTAAAATTACCGAACAACTGAACAATTTAAAAGAAAAATAACGTCGAAATAGTGTTGCCAGGGGATGGGGGGACAAACCCTATAAGTGCGCTTTTCCCTCGTATGGCATTGTATGAGTTTCAGCTTGAAATGCGAGTTGTGTTAATCAGCGCTGCCCGCTATAGCATCTATTCTACTTGTTAGATCTGTTATTTATTATAAATATTGAAGGGCTAAAGATATTTGGGCTTTTAGGTCAGAAATGCTGAAGTAGGAAACCTAATGGCTGCTGTTAGGTATTTAGCCGCCGGTGGCGGCTAGTGTGCCTCAGGTAACTGAAAGGTGCGTGGAATAAAAATTTCAGTATTATTGATGTGATCTAAAATTTTTGATCACTAGCTGATTAAATCAGATGGGGAATGATGGCCTTGCGTTCAGTGGGGTATTCTTCCTGAAACTTATCTTTATACCATTGATGTGCACCTCTGGCCTGAAAGAATAGCGGGATAACAACCCAGGCTGCATACACAAAACCTACAAAGCTCCAGGTCATGATCGCAAAACCAATCCATTCAATGCATTCGCCCATATAGTTTGGGCAGGAGACATATTTATAACACTTGCCATAAGGTATTTTATATTCTGTCTCTCCCGGCTTACGCAGATTGATTAAAATATTATCCGATTGAATGTTAATGATAAATCCTGTGATAAACATCGTCATACCAATAATAAATCGAGGGTCATATAGCCACTCTATTGGGTAACTTGTTAAGGATCCAAAATAATGGCCGATGATATAACCGTTAATAATATAAAATACCGTGGAAGCCAGCATTGAAATTACCGGCATGGTTTTGCCTTTGACCTTGATACGTTGGGGGAAAATAATCGCGCGATTAAAATAATGTATAAGAAATGCGGCCACGATAACGGCGGATACATTTAATGGCTGATCACCTATCACATAGTAATAAATTACCATAATTAGGATGGGCACTTCCATCAGCATCCAACCGGTTTTTTTATCGATGCTGCCACCCAGCTTGCGGATAAAGGTATTTTCGATACGGTTGCTGATCGGTAATTGTTTACCCAATAGAATAATCAGGCCACTGATGACACTCAGGCCTAACCAAAAGTAGAGAAAGTGATTAAGGCTGGCTAGATCCAGGATTTCCAGTTTATGTAATAATTCCATCATATGCAGGTATCGCTTTTCCTAGTCGCAATAAAAATGTGACTAGTAGCTTAACCAAAAAAACTTGCGCAGAAAACATTTAAGCTAAGTTTTATAGCCAGAGTAGATCTATCAATAACAGGTAGCCCCTCTCTAAATCGGAAACATTGGCAAGTGGGTTTTGGATTTTTTCAGCCTAAAATACCTTTGATAAACAGACACCTTTAGTGCAGACAATCCCGTCACCAGCGAGCTTATAATCTCAAACCTCACCCTCGCCCTCGCCCTGTTATTAACAGGCTGTTCAAAAGCGGCAGACAACAATATCTCTACAGAAATGGGGGATAAAAATGATCACATCAAGGATTTTTAAGTGATGGCGAGCGTCTTTGAGGGTGATTATTTTCCTGTGAATAAGTCATTCGGGCAAAGGCCGTTAAATAGATAAGCTTATTATTATAAAAAACCTCGATAGTCTTAGGTTAATACATTGTTTAAAGCACTACGCAAATCGGGGTATTGAAAATGGAAGCCTTCATCGACTGCATGTTTGGGTAAAACCCTTTGTCCGGTTAATAATAGCCGCGACATCTCGCCGAGTAACAATTTAAGAACAAAGGCGGGAACTGCAAAAAAAGCAGGTCGCATCAAAATATTGGAAAAAATTTGGGTAAACTCTTCGTTGGTGACCGGTGTGGGAGCGGTGGCGTTATACACACCTGCAGACTTTTTATGATCCAATAGAAATACGATCAAGTTAACCAAATCTGTTCTATGTACCCAGGACATCCACTGTTTACCCGAGCCCAGTTTCCCCCCCAAGCCCAGTTTAAATGGCCATAACATTTTTTGTAAAAATCCCCCTCCTGGCCCTATCACCAAACCCGTACGTAGCAGGCAAACCCTGATGCCCATGGCTTGGGCTTTCATCGCCTCTTGCTCCCAATGCTCACAGAGATCGTGGGTATATTCCCGATGAAAGGGCGAGGATTCATTGATGACTTCATCGCCGCAATCGCCATAAAACCCCACAGCCGATCCACTGATGATCACCTCGGGTTTATAATCACATGACCTTAGATATACGATTAATTCGTGAGTGATGCTAATTCGGCTGTCTTCCAGTGATTTTTTTCTGGCGCGGGTCCAGCGTCTATCAGCAATAGGCATGCCGGCTAGATTGATGATGGCATCAAATTCATCGGAGCTGACCAGTTGATTGAAATTCTGAATGGCTGATACTTCTTTGCCACAGATGGATTTTACACGTTCCGGTTTACGGCTTAAAACGGTGACTTTATGCCCGTTATTAACAAGCCTGTGACATAAAAATGCACCTATAAAACCGGTGCCACCGGTCATTAAAATTTTCATGATAAACCTCAATACATCCTGAAAATATCATGTTTTAAGCGTAGCAGTTTCTATGGGATTTGTAGGGCCATGGACAATTATAATGCAGGATGCCCCACGCATTGATCATGTCTTGCTAGCCCGTTTGATTACCAGTGGTTGCGTAATTCCCGCAGACGAAGAAATACCGTTTTAGCATCTGCATCGACGGACAGGTCGGGGAAGTCCTGCCGCAGTTTAGCGATCAGTGAAGGGCTGTTCAGCCGGAAGAAGCTATTGATCTTTTTTTCCTGGCCAAGGGTGGTGACCAGCGCTTGCTGAGGGTCTTGTTGCTCCACTTGATCTAACAAGGCTTGTGCATCTTTGTTGTCAGGTTCTCTAGCCAGGCTGAATGCCAGATTATTATTGATATAGTCATGCCCGGGATAGATAAGCGTGTCATCATCCAGCTGGTATAGCTGTGTGATAAATGTGTGATATAGCTCTTCGGGGTGTCCGCCGTTATGGCAATTACCGGCACCGGCATTAAACAGGGTATCACCACTAAATAGTGCGGCGGTGTCGGTTTTCGATAACAGGCAGATATGTGATAACGTGTGACCTGGTGTATCTAATACCAACAGCTCAACGCTGCCTACTTTAACGGTATCGCCGGCTTTTAACCCAATATCTATGCCTGCAATCTTATCTTTGGCAAGGTGGTGAGCAAGTAATTTTGCGCCGGTGGCTTTAATCATCGCCTGATTACCACCGGTATGATCGCCGTGTTCATGGGTATTCAACACCTGAGTGATATTCCAGCCATGTTTTTTTGCCGTAGCCAGACACTTCTTATGATCCAGAGGATCGATGGCCAAGGCTTCACCTGTCTTTGGGCAGGCAATCAGGTAATTAAAGTTTCTATAGGCATTGCCGGTCCAGATCTGTTCGACGATCACGTTAACCTGCTCCCGTGGCTGTAAGTGGCGGCTATTAACTTATGATGGAATGGTGATTATTTAATGGAACAAACCTTTCAATTCCTCGGGTGTAGGCCTGTGCCTGAAAATTAGCTTACCTTCTATCAGTATATTGGGAGAGTGACGAATATGATGGCTGGAGACCAGCTCCGGGTGATCCTCAATATAATCAAGGTGATAAGGCACACCGATATTTTTAAATTGAGACTCAAGGTTGGAAATGCAAAAATCGGTTTTTGTCACTAGCAGCTGAACATCCATTTTAGATTACCTGAGGTAGAGAGTTTATATGGGCTTGTAGTAAGTATAGCCAGATTTTAAGGCATCGATCTCAGTGGGAAATCGGTGCATGGTGGGTTATAAATATTGTCACGGCCGGTGTGAAAGGGTGGTTAACACCGGTTTTTCAGAGGCCATCAAATGCTAGACATATCTGGCAGGATCAGGGTGCTATGGATGGGGGGAGTAAAGAGGTTAATAGCCGCTTGCTACTTATGTTAGAGTGATTTTTAGTCTGGCCTACAGTAGAGTAAACCGCATTGATAGGCTTGAATACATAGAGAAGTGAAGACTGAATGAAACGTATTACTTTATATAGCATGGATAAGTGCCCCAATTGTGATTCGGCCAAAAAGTATCTGGATCAGCAGGGCATACGTTACCGCGTATGTAATGTTAAAACGTCTAAAGGGCAAAAGGAATTTGCGGCTACAGGTATGCGAGGCGTGCCGGTCTTAAAAATTGGTGATCAGCTATTAAATGGATTCTCTGTGAAGAAGTTTAATCAAATGTATAAAGCCTGATCTTTTTACTGATGACAAACAGCGAGACGTGAAACATTAATATGTCGATTAAACAATCACAAACCCTATTAGATGAAATTGAGAAAATCACCGTAGGGCATTACGAAGCTAATGCCCAGTCTTTTTGGCAGGGCACAAAAGATCACGATGTGAGTCAAAATATCCAGGCTTTTTTACAAGCCCTAAGCGGTGATAAAGCCCAGGATATTCTCGATCTGGGTTGTGGCCCCGGACGAGACCTGCTGAACTTTAAACAATTGGGTCACCGCCCCACGGGTCTGGATGGCAGCAAGGCGTTTTGTGATATGGCGCGGCAACACAGCGGCTGCCCAGTTTACCATCAACAGTTTTTAAACCTTGATCTGGCAGAGGCCAGCTTCGATGGTATCTTTGCCAATGCGTCTTTGTTTCATGTGCCCAGTCAGGAGTTGCCCGCTGTTTTATCAGCCTGTCATCGTGCGCTACGAACAGGTGGTATTTTGTTTACGTCGAATCCAAGGGGGGATGCCGAAGGCTGGCAAGGACAGCGTTATGGGAATTATATGGAATTTGAGCAGAATGAAATTTGCCTGGAACAAGCGGGTTTTAAGATTCTCAATCATTATTATCGTCCCGAAGGCCTGCCGGTTAATCAGCAACCTTGGCTGGCGATTGTGTGCCAGCGCGATTAATGCTTACGTCCGATTAAGCGAATAGGGGTTTAATTGGCCCTATATACAGTTTAAAAATCCGTTTCAGGGCTAAATCTCAGGTTTTTAATTTTCCGCTAGAATAAAGGCAGTGTTTATTTTTATCGCTGCGTTTATTCATCCTAATAACTGAGAGGGGTTGCTGAAACTGGAAAATTTTGACGTCTTGATTATAGGGGCCGGCATTGCCGGTATAGGCGCAGCCTATCATTTACAACAACGCTGCCCGGATAAATCTTATGCGATTATCGAAGCGCGGCAGGCCATAGGCGGTACCTGGGATCTTTTTCGTTATCCTGGCATTCGCTCCGATTCGGATATGTTCACTATGGGTTATAGCTTTAAACCCTGGTCAGGATCAAAGCTTATGGCCAGTGGCGATGCCATTCTAGAATATATTCAAGAGACGGCTGCAGAGTTTCAAATCACTAAAAAAATTCGTTTTAATCTGCAGGTACTTGCCGCCGAATGGTCCAGTTTGGAATCCCTGTGGACATTACGACTGCTTAACAGCACAAACGGTGAGCAGCTGTCGATCAGCTGTAATTTTTTACATATGTGCTGTGGTTATTACGATTATCATCAGCCCTATGCACCGCTTAGAAACATCGGGCTTTTTGGAGAAGGATGCCGAACAGCCTTATCTAAACTTGGCCGAAGAAGATGATACCGGCATGCCGCACTTGCAGGGCAGCGCCATTACCTACCGCATTGCTACGGGGCCGTTGCAAGGCCAAAAAACACTGACGCTGAAAACGCTACCCGCCATCATTGATGGTAATTATTCCCAAGCTGTAAAAGCCAATGGTTTTTCTCTGCATGCTGGTGTTGTTTGCCAAGCTAAAGAACGCAAAAAGGCTGGAACGCCTGTGCCGCTATACCGCCAGAGGCGCTTTATCAGAGGCCAGATTGGGCCGGAATAAACAAGGTCAAGTGCTGTATAAACTAAAAACGCCTTATAACAACGGTACGACTCACGTAGTATCTACGCCACTTGAATTTATAGCCCGTTTAGCGGCTCTCATACCGCCCCCTAAACTTAACCTTACTCGCGATCATGGTGTATTCGCACCGAATCACAAACTAAGAAAAGCAATCGTCAGAGAGAAAATCACGCTAAAAGAAAATCAAAAATCAGCTGAGGTTAAAAGCCCTGCCTACCGTTTAACCTGGGCCAACGCCTAAAACGCGTATTCAATATTGATATTGAGATCTGCAGTCAATGTGGTGGCAGCGTTAAAATCATTTCCACGATTAAAGATCCTATTGTCATCAAAAGGATCTTAGATCACATCAGTAGAACTCAAGAGCCCATCCCGCCAGCCTTTCAGTTACCCGAAGCGCATGCACCGCCAACAAGACTCAATACTTAACAGTGACCTTAGAAAACGGCTAACTTCAGCATGCCTTACCGACATGCCCAGACAGCTTTGAGCATTAAAAATTTAATAGAAATAACCGATCTAACAGGTTAACCTCATATTCGATTGCAGGCTATAAGCGTTGGGATTTCATTGTAAGTAATGCAACTGCAGTCATACAAGGCATTCATAATGTACGATGAATCGCGGTTATATTGCTTATACTCTTCAGGCTATAAAGTAGCGGAGCAACTAGCAAGAACACTACAACACCTAATGAATAAATATAATTTTCATCTTTTCATAAGACAAGTTGCTATAAAAGACAAAGAAGTCATTAGTTTTCTTTTTCTAAGATCTCACTTAAGGTATTGTTGAGATTATTTGTAAATGTATTTATTGAAAATTCATGTCTTGCGTATTTGAAAATATCTTCATGTAACACCTCTAACTCACTGTTTGATTTTTTTGATATATTAGTGAGCTCTTGTTCAATATAATCTATTTGATAATTTTTTAAAAAAAGAGCCTTATCTTTCAATTTATTAAATCCAGTATCTTCGATAACAATTGGAATTAGCCCATGTAACATTCCTGTTAATACAGATGTTGACATTGCTTCAGAGCAAGACGGGAGAATTATATAACTACATTTATTGACTAACTCTATAAAATGCTCGCCATTAACATCTATTCTGTTATGGTTTATTATATTTTTTGATGAAGCCTTTATCAGGTTTTTTTCTTTATCTATCAAACCACACACATGTAAAGTTAAATCTTTTTGGCCTTCAAAAGCATCAATAAGTAAGTCTAACCCCTTATGTATAGCGCCTTCAGAACCAAACCACAAAAAATTCTTTTTACTTTCATCAAAATTTCTTTTAAAAAAAGAATATTTTTTATTTAAAAGACCTGTCGGATTTATCGAGTATGTTTTTATTTTAAGACCGCTCAACTGTTCAACGTCTCCTAAAGAAATCACATAATCAATATTCTCAAACGATTTATTTGTAAAATACCGTCCAGAACGAGAAACTTTGCATCTTATATTTTTCCTCTCATAGTAGTACTCAATTCGTTTTAATTCAGCATTTCTTGAGAACTCAGGGGTACCTTCAGTTAAATACAATATTCTATTTGCTTTTTCTTGCCTTGAACAAAAATATTCAAAAGCTACGCCAAATCCAAATATCACATCATACTGTTTTTCTTTTATTTTACTAAAATCATTTTCCTGACAATGTATTAAGTCTATTACAAAGTCATTATCAATAAAAAACTTTATAATCTGGTTGGCTTCTAAGACGTTAGTATGGTAAATGCTTCCTGACAATGTTTCATATAGGTGGCCATCAATATATGAAACTAAAACTTTTTTTTGTTTAACTGTTAAGTCCAAATTAATATTCTGGTATATCCTGGTAAAATCTTTTTTTTTAATATTTTTTTCAATGTTTTCTTTATCATATTAGGCACCAAGACTTGTGAAGTAACTCATATACTCTTTAACTATCTGTTTAAGCATAAATTTATCCTCTGCCACCTTATAACAATTTTCCTGCAGCCTAGTTTTTTCTAGCAAAGCATACTTAATTCCTTCTGCCAAATCTTCGCTATTTTTATATTTTGCGATATAACCAGTATGCTTATGTTGAACAATATCTGTAGCAGCTCCTGTGTTCTCAAAACATACTGATGGAACCCCGCAACACATCGCTTCTAAAAAAACTAACCCAAAAGATTCCTCTAATGAAGGCCCAACAAATACATCAGATAAAGAGTAAATTTCCATTAGCTTTTCTCTTGAATTTATAAAGCCTAAATTATTAACTTTAAAATTCTCTAACGTTACCTCATCATTTCCAAAGGTAATTATTTCAGTATCTTTTAAGTCCAATATATTTAATGCATTTTTTAGATATTCAAACCCCTTATAGCCTATCTTAGTTGATGTTGCGCCAAATAGAATATACGTCTTTTCCTTGCTCAAACCATATTGCTCTCGCAAAGAATTTTTATCTAATCTATATACCTTATCTTCTCCATGATTTATTATTTTAAAGTTGCTCTTCGCAAACATTCTATTTTTTATAGCCTGATCTTTGATATATTTACTTGGAGTTATAATATTAAACGTTTCATTTGAAAAATGCTTTCTTTTAAGTTTTAATATTTTTTTTGTTATATCGTTTTCTTTATTTGAATTTAATAACGGACAGGACCCACACTCTAAAATATACTTTTCACAACCATTTCTCACGTGGCATCCACCAGTAAATGGCCAACTATCATAAAATTGCCAAACAACAATTTTGTCTAAATTATTCAAATATTTAATATCTTTTAATGTTAAAAAACAACCATTAACCCAATGAATGCATATGACATCGGCCCATTCCAGTTGCTCTTGAACTCTCTTTTTTTTAAGATTAACACCTAATAATGCACTCGAAAAAACTGTCTCTTTATTTTTAGAAAATAGAATTTTTTGCTCAAACCAACATTTAACTTTAAGAGCTATTTTATCCCAAGGTGTTTCTATTATTTCATATACTTCATTGTCGCCAGTGCTGTCCCTTAAGCACAACATACGAGATTCAACACCTTCTTCTGTATTAAATGAGTTGTGCAGCCTATAGCCCCAGCTACTTTCTTGAACATAGGTAAGAAGTGTTAAAATTTTCAATTATTCAACTACCTTTTCTTGGCTATTACAAATTTTGATCTTAATTTTTTCAATATTACTCTAGCAAAAAGTACTGGTTTTTCCCTAAGTAACAGTAAAACGTCTCTTTTCTCTAACTTTGATAACATTACATTACTTAGCCATTCGTAGTTAACACTATTTATATCTATTTTCTTGGAAAAATCTATTGATTCATCAGGTTTTACACCACTATATAAGTCATGAATATGCTTCATAATCACAATATCATTTAACCTATTCCAGTCACATTTACATCGAATATGAAATTGCTTAAATAATAAATCAACATTTAGTTTAGGTAACTCCATGAGGCTCGTTATATCAATACGACTAGCATTAGTATTTCTTATATTCAGAGAGTTTAATAATGTCCCGAGAGCAACATCATCTATCAATTCATGATTCCATTTATCTTTATTATTTATGACCGTTTGAACCGATTTCTTGCTCAAGGTGTATCCACACCCCGATGCAAACATCCCTCCGTTAAATCCCGAATATATATGCTTATTAAACTCATATTGAGACAAATGTTTTAATAAATTTTCAATATGCACATATGAACTTGTGTTAGTTCTAAATAAAAAATCATAATCAAAATTTTCTTCAACATACTCAAATGCACCTATAGTTTTATACCCGATATTTTCTAACAATTCTGGGTATGGTAAAAACAGCCTATCATCAACTATCTTTTCTTCATCACCACCATAATAAAAGAGTACTGAAACATTTTTTGGTAACTGGCTGTGTTTATACCAAGTTTTGCGAATCCCTTCATTTTCAATTTTATTCCAAGGATCTGCATTATTTGATAGAACAAGAATAACTAATTTTATTTCGTTGACATCACTCATACTTACGCCCTCATTGACTTATAATGCTCTGCGTTTAAAAAATTCTTCTTGTATGAAACGTCTTCTCTCATTTTTCTATCAGCAGCCATCATTTCCTTTCCAAATGTAACATATCGACCCAAAGAAACGCGCCACCCCTTAAAATAAACATATTATTACAATAATTTTTCTTCCGATTTTCTATAAAAAAGTTTTTATTCAATGTCAGGTTGAAGTTTTGAACTAATATCGTTCGCAAACAGACAATTCATTTCCTTATTATGAATAAGATAAAATCACCCCCATCACTATTAAAGGCTTCCCAAGAGTTATCTTTTTCTGGCATTGTGGAAGATATATGAACCACATTATACGTTGCTAGCATAGCTTCATCAAATATTAGCACTCCAGGGTCATGGTATAATAGCTATACCAATGCGTTGGCGTTGACCTCCTGATAGCTGAACGCCTCTCTCGCCGACGCTGGTTTCAATACCTTCGCTTAATTCAGAAATGAGAGCATCCAAATGAGCCAGCTTAATAACCGTTGTTAATCTATCAACATCAATGTTTTCTCGAGAATATCCAAAAGCGATGTTTTCAGCGATACTCGAGTCTGAAAGAAATATACTTTGCGGAACATAACCTATATTTTTCTGCCAGCAATTACGGTTACTATCAGTTATTTTATTGTTATCAATACGTAGCTGCCCTTCATCAGGTGTGATAAGGCCAATTAGAATATCAATCAATGTTGATTTTCCTGAGCCTGAGGCACCGACAAAAGCAATAGTGCTATTGGGTTTTATTGATAGTGTAATATTCTTTAAGGCTGGACCTGTGGCTGAAGGGTAACTAACTTCAGCATGCCTTACCGACATGCCCTGACAGCTTTGTCCATTAACAATTTAATAAAAATAACCGATCTAACAGGTTAAGCTTATATTCGATTGCAGGCTATAAGCGTTGGATTTTCATTGTAAGTAATGCAACTGCAGTCATACAAGGCATTCATAATGCACGATGAATCGCGGTTATATTGCTTATACTCTACAAAGCGTCCTTCCGATATTACCATTTAAGTCTAGTTTTTATCGTTAGATTATTGGCCGGTGATGTGTCATAAACGGGCATTAAGCTTACAGCCTCATTGCTTAATGGGAGGGTGAATAAAACTCTCGTAACTGCGTATTTGTGGCAGTAAGATGCGTCTTTTAAGTTCACGCTAAATAACGAGACGTTGATGACCACACTTGATGCCTGCCCGAAATGTAGCTCAGAACTTGTCTATCAGGATCAAAATTTATTGATTTTCCCGGAATGTGCGCATGAATGGTACCCGGACGAAGTGCTGGTCGATGAAGAGGCTGTGACGGTAAAAGATGCCAACGGCAGACTTCTCGCAGAAGGTGACAAAGTCACACTCATTAAAGACTTGAGGGTTAAAAGTAGCTCTCAAGTGCTTAAAATAGGTACGAAGGCGCTGATCAGGCGCATCAAAGATGGCAAGGACCACGAGCTAGACTGCAGAGTCGATGGTGCAGGTGAAATGATGGTAACGGCTAAATTTGTCAAGAAAGCCTGACATGACGACTTATTTCTATTGAATAGCAAACGGGCAAAGCTGCTTGGGTATTTCTGTCTGAAATACCGCAGTAGGCCTGGACTTTACGTGTTCTAGTTATTTATTGACCGGTGTCTATGCTCTATCGTTAGTGGTCTCAAGCGGCTGCTCCTGCGGTTTATCAGATGATAATTTCAGGCTTAATTTCAGCGTCACGAATAATATTGCCAGGCTTAATAACAACCAGCTTCCCCCCCATAAAACCGTGGCTCCGCCAAATTCCTCGGCTAACATAAATGCATCAGAACGTAATGATGAGCGGGCAATGGTATCGCTATAAATATCCAGTGGTACATAGAGCATACTGGTCATGCCAATCACGCGCAGGACAAAGTCATTGATGTGCATGGAAGCTTTGATACTCAAAATGATCATACAAATCGCTGTCAATACACTGAAGCCTAGAGCAAAAGCATCTCTGACAAAACATGCCGCAACGCCGAGGATAGTTAAAGCCAGACAAAACATGATGGCTTTATCGTATTTACTCGCGACGGCTAATAAGTAAATCACCACGCCCCAAACCAGAGAACCTAAATAGCCGGCGCTCAGCGTCAGAAACCGATTGCCGCCCAGCGATAGCACATGGCCACCTTGCATAGGATTGACCACCAACTCCACAACTTTCCCGCCGCTGGCGACAGTCATCAGCGCATGGGATGATTCATGGAAAAACACCACTAACAACTTTAACGGATAGATGGCAGGTGTCGGCCAGAGCAGAAATACGGCGACGATAATGGCGAATAGAATGAGTAGAGGTTTCACAGGCCTTGATCCTTAATGCTGGGTGTTTTATCCGTCAGGGCTGACCGGACACATTGCTTATGGATACATCATACGGAGATATATTCAGCAAACAATATTTAAGCGTAAAAATAGAATCTGCCCCCCTGTACTTATTTAGTATATTGAAAGCAGGGCAAAGGATTTAGTGTGTTAGATAAGCGATCTGACCTCGAAAAATCAAGTAAAAACGGTAGCTCGCCAGTGTATCTGGCGTAGTTAATTTATCTGCAAGGTCTCGGTGATACTTTTCTCTCATCTAACATATCAATACTATATGTTCCAAAGTGAGTTAAAGACAGTGGTTACATCAAAACTCGCTGTTAGCCGTTTCGTTTTTTTAGTCTTTATCAACAATGTCAGAAGGGAAAATGATCTGCTCTAAAATTTTTTTATTACTGCAGTAATCACAGCGAACCACCATTTATATTAATCGCAGATTCAACCTTGAAGTGCGACATAAGTTAAGCAGCCATTTTTGACAATGATCGATCCATCATTTCTGCTGCCGTTTTATATTCTAAAGTTTTTCGTGGTCGATTATTAATTTTGTAAACCGCCTCGTCAATATCTTCTTGGCTAAGCTTTCTAAAATCGGTACCTTTGGGGAAATACTGCCGCAGTAAACCATTGGTATTTTCATTTAACCCCCGCTCCCAAGAGCTATACGGATGAGCAAAATAAACCTTGGTATTTAACGCTTCAGCGAACCTTTCATGCCACGCAAACTCTTTACCATTATCCGCTGTAATCGAATGTACGCGGCCTATTAAAGGCGTTAAAAGTTGAATAGTAGCAGCAGTGACGACGTCAGCTTGCTTGCTATCTACCAGCCTAGCTACAGTGAATAAAGTTTTGCGTTCTACGATCGTTACAATCGCTCCTTTATGGCCTTTTCCAATGACAGTATCTATCTCCCAATCGCCTACACGTGTCTTTTTATCTACGACAGTTGGGCGCTTATCGATACTGATTTGGTTTTTAATTTGCCCGCGTGTGCTCTTACCGTTACGGCGTTTGTCGTACTTTTTTCCTTGGCGGCGAAGATGTGTGTGGAGATCACCACCTTGCTGTTTATCAGCCCAAATATGTTGGTAAATACGCTCATGACTGATGTACTCATTATCTTTCAAGAGACGTCCAGATATTTGCTCTGGGCTCCATTCCAAACGTATTAAATCATCAATTTTATCAATGAACACGGGTGTCATTTTAATGGCTTTCGCAGCTTCCTTGCGCCGAGTCAGAGCCTTTGATTCAGCTTGTTCAGGGCGGTAACCACGCAGCCCCGAGTTTCGATTTATCTCACGATAAATTGAGCTTTTATCACGCTTCAATCCATTCGCTATATCCAAAGCTGAGAAGCCTGCTTTTAATTCAGCTTGGATCTGGTATCTTTCATCTTTGGTTATCTGGTTATATTTTTTCATAGTGACTCAAATCTTGCCGGAAGAGAGAAGCTGGTAAATATACCAGATAACCTCCTTTCTTCTAGGCTATATCGAGTCGCACTTATTTATTGAATCGGCGAATATTAAAGACTGCTGGTGACACAAAAGTGTGCTTTAAGAATCACTGCTAAAACCTAACTGTTTTAGGTACTGTATAGGGTGATTTTGTATCAACGTCAGACAAACTAATTCCTAGTTTGTAGTAAGGTAGTTTGCCTGAAATGAGGCTTAAGCGGCCGTTGGGGTATAAGAAGAACAACCGTGATTGTCGGTATTCACAGAATGTATAGCAATAGTTATACGAGTTAATGTCAATTCGACAAACAGCCCCAATAGCGTGTATAGATCTATCAAAGTAACCTGTTTGAAGTCTTAATTCTATTAAATAGTTGGTCGACAAAAGGGTTAGGGCATTTTCGAAAAAATACTTTATGGCACTAAAAATCATCAGATCAACGTGGCAACTACGTGATTAAACTTGGTGGTGGGCCGTGGGGCTCAGGAATATGAAAGGCTGATGGTAAATGTGCAGGGGGGGGATTTACATGGTCCAAGATCTTTTTAACCACAAGTGGGTCTTTGATTGTGGCAATGATTTTAACCTTACCATCACATTTCTTGCACTCTTCTATGTCTTTTACTTTAGATCAAAAAGTAATTTTAGGTAAGTTTTTATTCCTTTTTTAAAAAACTCAATGAATTACAAGGATTATCTTTTTTGCTGTCTATACTTCTGTGAGAATTAATTGTGTAATTATGGAGAAATGATGGCTGAAACCTTATTCGATAAATACGGTGGTTTTGAAACATTCACTCAGGTTGTTACAAAATTTTATCAAAAAATACTCGATAATGAACAGGTCGAGCATTATTTTTCTAATACCAATATGGATAGTTTGATAGCACATCAGACTAATTTTTTGGCAAAGGTATTAGGTGGGCCAGATAAATATGAAGGCAGAGACCTTAAAACCGTTCATGCTCCTTTCAATATTACAGCAGCAGACTTTTCTGAAGTGGCCGATTTATTAGAGGAAGCACTTGATGAGGGGGGGGTGGAAGAAGCAGATATAGCCATAATTTTATCCGCCGTCTCAGGGTTGCAAGATAAAATTGTTAGCAGCTAACGATCTTATTATGCAACCTCCCAATAACAACACTGGCTTGGAAAAACATCCCTATAGACTCATTGAAACACTTGATAACCTGGATCAAGGCATAGGTTTATGTAGAGTTGATGATTTACGTATTATTGAAGCTAATCATACCCTGACTACCTGGCTAAACCTTAAATCCGGGCAAGATGAAACGCTGGATAATTTCTTTGATGACGATGAAATCAGGCGTATTTATAAATCAATCGTAAAAAATAGAAAGCTACGTTTTTCTAAAAGTTTTGCTATTAAGGAACGTAATCAAAATATCGATTTCAATGTAAAAACACTAATACTATCAGATGATCACTCCTACCTTTTTATGCAAGGTGTGATCAATAATGCCGATGTAGAAAAAGAAAACATGAGAAAGCATCACAGTATTTTGTCTGAACAACATAATCAACAACTCAGAGAAGCCAAGGATAATGCAGAAATAGCGAACAAGGCTAAATCGGAATTCCTCGCCAATATGAGTCATGAATTACGAACCCCGATGAATGGTGTTTTAGGTATGGCCCAGTTATTGTCAAATACTGCCTTAACTCAAGTCCAGGCTAAGCACGTAAAATTGATAAAAACTTCTGGAGAGCAATTACTTTCAGTGATCAATGAGGTGCTGGACTTTTCCAAACTTGAATCTGAAAAGCTTGAATTGCATGAACAAGCATGTGATTTACAATCGCTGGTCAGTGAAGTGCTAGAGATATCCTCTGCCAGCAATCAAAAACCAGGCTTAGATATTCGTACACGCTTTTATCAAGAAAATTATCCTATCGTGAATGTGGACGATGTCAGATTAAAACAGGTTTTGATGAACTTAACCAATAATGCTATTAAATTTACAGAGAGTGGATTTGTAGAACTTAGCTTGTCCTTACTATCAGAAGAGAGTGGTTTTTGTCAGCTGGATTTTAAGGTGCGAGACAGCGGTATCGGATTAGATGAGGATAAAATATCCCATTTATTTCTGGCGTTTACCCAGCATGATTCTTCCACAACTCGTCGCTTTGGTGGTACAGGTTTAGGTTTAAGCATTAGTCGTCAACTGGTAGAGCTCATGGGTGGAGAGATTTCCGCGAGTGGAAAACTCGGTGAGGGTAGTGAATTTACAGTGCTGCTGACATTACCCATCATCAATACCCCCGAGCTTGTGGAGATAGAAAACGCTATAAGTGCGTTCGAGCATGACAATACGTTATCGGGTAAAAAAGTACTTATCGTTGAAGAAAATAAGTTAAACCGTGAGGTCATCATCATGGCCTTAGAAGATACTGAAGCTGAAATTTTAATCGCCGAAGATGGCCAACAAGCTATTGATACATTCAAAAATAATCATATTGATCTTATTTTAATGGACTGCCTGATGCCACAGATGGACGGCTTTCAAGTCTGTAAAAAAATACGTTTCTTAGAAGCTGAAATGGAACATGTTCCTATCATAGCTATTATTGCAAGCACATCAGAAGCACTTAAAGAAAAATGCAGGCACTCTGGCATGGATGACATCATGTTAAAACCTTTTGAATTTGACGACCTACTCAACAAGGTTTGTTATTGGGTTAATCCGCGATTGAATTCCGATCATGTGCACAACAGTATTTGAATATTCTGAGGGAACTCTGAATGATTTAGCATCTCTGCTAGCAGTGCTTGGGCATCAGGTACTTGAAAGCAGGCGGAAAAACATATTTAGATGAAGGACGTCTAACAAATCAATAATGTACATGCATTTTCCCTCACTAAGTAAAAGTTCATTAGTTATGTCTACACTGGAAACTGCATCCATGAATTATTCATCGGGAGTGATGCATTTTTTCAAGAAGGATTAAATACGGTATGACTGAAGGTTACGGATCATGGAAATTCCGATTATCCCGCTTCATCAGTGCACACACTCTACTGATAATATCGATTGTAATGATCAGCTGTATATTTATGGCCTTTTTTTACTCATCTCACACATCAAATATAATGATTCGAGATAATTCAGTAAACGGGGCAAAACGATACCTGGAGGCGTTGTCAGAATTTCGAACCTTATACACTTCTGAAGTCATTAAAACCGCTAAAGAACAAGGTATAACGATTACCCATGATTACTTGAATCAGGAAAATGCTATTCCTTTACCGGCTACATTTAGCATGATGCTGGGCGAGAGAATAGGTCAACATCAATCGGGAGCAAAAACCTTTCTTTATAGCCGTCACCCCTTTCCATGGCGTAAGAAAGAGAATCAGAAATTATTTAGCCAGTCTTTTCCGCAAGATGCCTGGAAGGCTTTAAATCATCAGCCTGAAACGGCCTTTTACCGATTTGAAACATTCGATGGTCGTGCATCAATTCGCTATGCAGTCGCGGATAGAATGCGAGAATCCTGTATAGACTGTCATAATAACCATGCGGATACCCCTAAAAACGATTGGCAAGTGGGGGATGTTCGCGGTGTTATGGAAGTCATTCTTCCCGTGGATGTGGCCCAATCCCAAGTGAGTAGTAACATCCGTGGTACATTTTTAATACTGGGCTTAATGTCGGTATTGATGGTCTGCATTTTATCTCTGGTTTTTAACCGATTGAAAAAAGATCAAAAAGACCTATTCGCAAAGAATGAGGTTCTAATACACCAGAAAGATGAGATTGAAATTCAAAATACCGCTCTTAATACAGCTAAACAAAGTATTGAACATCAACGTGATGAATTAATTCTATCCAATCAATATAAATCAGAATTTCTCGCTTGTATGAGTCATGAAATCAGAACGCCCATTAATGGTATTTTAGGCATGTTAAGCCTATTAAATAAATCTCCATTAAATAGTGATCAGCAACGTAAAACCGGACTGGCTTTATCCAGCGCAGAGTCGCTAATCTCATTGATTAACGACATTCTTGACTTCTCAAAAGTGGATGCAGGAAAAATGGAGTTGGAAGCATTAGACTTTAATCTTCGCACACAACTTGAAATGTTAACCGGCTCTCAGGCCTTAAAAGCACAGGGAAAGGGGGTGGAATTAATCCTGGATATCTCAGCCATAACTGACACCATGGTTTTAGGAGACCCCAGCCGCATACGTCAAGTTTTTACCAATCTGATCACGAATGCCATCAAATTCACTGAAACTGGTGAAGTAAAAATTCAAGTAGCGTTGATAGAAACAGATGATAATACTTTAATGCTAAATGCTTCCATTACCGATACAGGGATAGGCATTCCAGAAGAAGGTCTGAAGGCATTGTTCGACTCATTCACACAAGTTGATGCGTCAACAACACGTCAATACGGAGGCACAGGGCTGGGTTTAAGTATTGTTAAAAAACTCTGTGAACTGATGAAGGGAGATGTTTCGGTAACAAGTAAACTGGGTAAAGGCAGTTGTTTCTCTGTATCTATTCCCATGCTACCCAGCAATAGTTCCGAATCTTCAGCACCTGATTTTGATGTGTCCGGTTTATCTTTATTGATAGTGGATGATAATAATAGTCAGGCTGATACTCTTGCTAAACAACTAAGAGCCTGGGGGGTGGAGGTCACCATCGCTATCGGAGCTAAGGCTGCATTAATAAAGTGTACAAGACGACTGCATAATAATTCTCAGTCACTTTTTGATGCCGCATTCATAGATTTTAACATGCCCGATATAGACGGTTCACAGCTATGTAAATTATTGAACGCCAATGAACAATATCAATCCATGAAATTAATCCTGATGACGCTCTCTTCCCAGGCAAGTAATAATTATATGGATTCTATCGGCTGCCATGCCAGCTTTCCAAAACCAATCAATAGCAAAGATTTAATCACGGCTTTGAAATGTATTATGACTTTAGGCGAGTCTAATGATGAAACTGATTCCCGATTGATGAATATTGAAGAATCAAAGCTGGTGAACGATCAACAAATGAGTCAACACCCATGGCCTGAAGATTGCCGTATTTTGTTAGTTGATGATAACCATATAAACTTAGAAGTTGCCTTGGGAATTCTTGCTGAAATAGGGCTAACAGCAGATATTGCAAACAACGGTCAAGAAGCTATCGAGTGTCTTAATCAAACCCTGGAAAATGACTTTTATACCTTGATCTTACTGGATTGCCAGATGCCGGTCATGGATGGATACATGGCGAGTAAAGCTATACGAGAAGGGTTTTCTGGAGAAAACTATAAGAATATCACTATTATTGCTATGACGGCTAACGCCATGGCAGGAGACCGGGAAAAGTGTCTACAGGCGGGTATGAATGACTATTTAAGTAAACCTATTAATAATATAGACATGCTAAGCATGTTGAAAAAATGGTTATTAAATGTTGATACAGAGCCTAAAATTACCAAGACATATGCAGCGAAAGAAACGAAGAGATCGGAGACTCTGGTAATATGGGATCAACAAGATGCTCTGAAAAGATTCGGCTCAAAAGAAAAGAGACTGTTTCGTATAGCCTCTTTATTCCTACAAGATGCTTCTATAGAGCTAAAAAAACTGGAATCATTTGTGGCTCAAGAAAGTTGGTCAGATATCAGTAATCAAGCACATAACATTAAAGGCATGGCTGCTAATATATCAGCATATAAACTTGCCCATATTGCCCATTTAATGGAAGGAAATACTAAAGATGCTCCAGATATTAATGAGGTTCATGATCAGTGTAGAAAAATAAGAGTTGCTATTGATGAGGTATGCCAGAAAATTGAACAATATCTCGCAGACTCAACTAATAAGTGAGACCCAGCCTAGCTTGTGATGAGAGGGGTTATCTAATCTATTTATCAGACTCCCTCACCCGGTAAGATTAGAGCCAATATGGATAAACAAAACCAGATACCCACGATAAATGATTCCCTCTGATTTAAAAGCAGGATATACGCCGAATCATTTTTTATTATCGTATTATGCCCAGCTAATCGGACTTTAAAATTCTTAATTGATATTACCGCCGCTAAGCCTGCAGTTTCATCAGCAAGCTTGGATGGCGGTTGTAAGCACGTCTAAAAAACGAGGACTAACGGTTCCCCAAAAATCCGGTATGCCCGGCTTTGAAATTAATATTTATTCTGAAAAGGTATAAACAACCTTAACACTGTCATCAACATCGTCTTTATTCATATAGGCAATCGCGTTGATGTTTTCAGAGATGATTTCTTTAATTCTCTCGGCAGACGCTACCGTCTTAGGGGGTTTAGCTCGGGATGAAAACAGCATACGTGCCCAATAAGCATTTAAACGTGATTCATTTTTGTTTAAAACCTTATCAACAAAAAGTGCGCGGTTGTCATTACCTTCGGGCAAGTCATAGGCTGAAACCGTTTTACCATTTGAGAAAGCCTTCTCTTTACCGAGGAATATTTTGCGTATTTCGCTACGATTCAGCAGGCTCTGATTTTCTGGATTAACCACCACCGCAACAGTATTGGCAGTAGCAGAAACACTGATGAAGAGCATTATTGAGCAGACGATATGGAATAAGATGTTCTTTTTCATGATGGCCTCCTTAAAAAATCATATCCAGGCCAATGCGGTAGGCACTGGGCTGAAGGTTTATCTCTGACAATGTAAAGGTGCTGCTGTCGTATGCATAGCCGTCATCGTCTTTAAGCATATATTCAAACTTCATAGCGGCCGAACGATGAAAATCCCAACGTGCTCCGATGATATATTCTTGGACCAGGCTTTCTTGCGCTACATGAAGAATACCCTCTACCGTACTTCTCATTGCCGCGGCAGAGCCACTGACTCTACGATCGGGATCGTTAATATAATCTGCAGTAAGTTCATTACTTAGATCCAACGTATCCTGATTCACATCTGTTTTCAGCGATGAATAGGTTAGCGATATACTCCATCCTGCCGGTAAACGTGTGCCCATCATCACATAATAAGCCTCCTTGCCTGAGGAGACCATATTGTCTTCGATATCCGATTTTGTATATTCCGTTACAGCAAAGAAATAATCAAAATCCAGGGTCAGGCCGGCGCCATAATGTTCGGTGGTATCCTCCTGTAAATAAAAGTGCTGTTCCAGCTCTGAAATATCGATGCCGGGCATACCCTGTGCAATTGCATTCAGACCAGCCACACTTTTTTCGATGGCACTGAAATCGTCAAGGGTGACATCCATCTGTGCATAGACGATGCGGAAGGTCAGCCATTCATATTCCATGGTCCAGGCGATACCCATAGCATCGTCAACTTCGACATGGGAGGCTTCATCGAAAGAGGCGCCCGTGTCATCTTCCAGTGTGACGGTAAAATCTTCCTGTGTTGTACCGGCAAAAACCAGCACCTCCGATGTCCAGTCACCGATACTGCTGATATAACTTAACTTGCCACCATCTAATGATTTAAAAAAGGTTCTGCCATAAATGGCATCGGGTGTATCTATCCACTGATAGGCATACCCAACATCGATAAAATCGGAATACATATACAGTGGCGCACGAATTTTACCGGCGGTGAGGGATAAGCCAGGTGTAAATGCGTAGGAGACATAGATCCAGTCAAAATCGGGTTCATAATCATCCTTGCCGTAGGCGACCATTTGCGCGCCAAAACTTAAAGAGTCATCAAGATCACCATCCAGCCTGAGGCCCAAGAGATTAAGATCACGAAAGTTTGATTCATTAGTTATTTCGTCGTTGTAGTCACCTTCTTCTTCTTTTGACGTGGTCTTGGTAACGGCGAAGGAGGCAAAGCCAGAGAAGGATAGATCAACTTCAGAAGACTGTGTCTGTGTACTGAGCATTGTCATCGACAACGCAGCGGCTAGGCATAGCTGTTTATTCACTAACATTTACATTCCCCAATGTGAAAGTTCCGCGGCTAATTTAACCGACTTTAAATGAATCGACAACTTACATTTACTCCTTGCTTAATTCATTTAACTTGTTGATTTTACTGTATTTTAAACTGGTTGTTTTTTGTTACTTCGTTTTCACTTTATCTGATTACTAATTTTTTTGACAAGGGAAATTCATCTTCATTAAATTATTTACTGACTCTTAGTTAAGGTGTTAGTCTGCGAAAACTTTAGCTATAACGTTAGAGTGGGTTAGAGAAAAATGACAAAAACAGGAATACAGAAATGATTAAAAAAACTTTAAAAAAGGCTTTGCCATTAGCCATTGCAGCGGCAGCTGCATCGACTTCATTCAATGCCACTGCATTAAATATTTTATTAACCAACGATGACGGATACGGTGCACACGGTATCGTTGTTTTGGAAAGTGCTCTGAAAGCTGCGGGACATTCGGTGTATGTTTCTGCCCCGGCTGAAGATAGCAGCGGTACCAGTGGCTCTATCAATACTGACCGCGGAGCTACAGTAGGTTTCACCGATGAAACCGGTGAAGGCACAAATTTTTCTGTTCAGGGTTCTCCGGTAGATTCTGTTAGTGCAGGGCTTTACGGTTTATTTGCCGATAAAAATATCGATGTGGTTATTTCAGGTTCTAACGCGGGGCAAAATGTTGGCAAGTTAACCAATAATTCCGGTACCGTTGGTGCAGCCATGTTTGCATTACGTAACGGTGTATCTTCTATCGCCGTGTCTGTTGCGGTTGATTTACCTTTGTTGGTTGAGGTCAGTGAAATCAGTGATGAGCTTAAAGCCTTAGGTGGTCAGGCTTATATGAAGGGTGCTGAAGCGCAGGCTAAAGGTGATTTAATTCAGGCTGAACTGGCTAAGGAAAATCCTGATATGGCTTTAGTGGGCCAGTTAAGTGCTGAGGTTGAAGCGCTGCAGCTGGAAATCGCAGATTTACAAGATCAGATCAATGCCAAGAAAGTTGAGATTTATGCTGTTTTGGCACAGGCTGATGCCCGTGTTGAAGATGGCCAACTTGCGGCTGCAACGATTGTTGTGAATACGCTGGATTCTCTGGAACAAACCATGCTGGAATCCGGTTCAGAAAAATTGCTTCCTGAAGGCATTGCGTTAAATATCAATGTTCCAGGAAAAACCCTGGCTGAAATTCCCAAGGTGAAGATGACGAAAGTCACCAACGATAACCTCGGTGACTTTCAAATCATTATGGAAAATGGTGAGCTGATTGTTGATGCACAAACCAACCGCTTAGTTGCCGGTGCAGCCTTGGGGCAAGTGCCTGAAGATTATCTTGATCTGAAATCTGAAGCCCAGGCTTTGTTTTCCGGTTATGCAACGATCTCTCCGCTAGATGGAAACTTAGGTGCTAAAACCCGAGCCGATGGTGCCAGCCAGTGGTCAGAACTGAAGCTGAACCTGCGTGGTGAGCAATTATTGATTGAAGTTGCAGACGGTACTGCTCAGTAATTATTACCCTGTAAGATAAAAAACGCCAGCCTTGTGCTGGCGTTTTTTTTGCACCTGCGTTACAGGCGCATTAATAAATTGCTTGCTTAGGTAGCACTACATAATCGGTAATCGTAGCGTAAAGGTTGTGTTGCTAGTGTTTGTGCCTGTCTCTTTTTTACTGTGTTTTAACTCAATACTTCCATTAGCTTGTTGTAACAGTGATCGAATAATCGATAGGCCTAGGCCTGTGCCGCCTTTATCTCTTTTGGTGGTGAAGAAGGGCGTAAATATTTTTTCGGCATTGGCGGTGCTGATGCCATCACCATTGTCGGCCACGTTTATTTCCATATATTGATGCTGCGTATTCAGCGTGGCTGTGATGTGTATTTCTGTGGCATGGGCCTGCTGGGCATTGCTGATGAGGTTTTCCATAATGCTTTGCAGTATCTCGTCGGCCAGGGCGATATGTGTGTTTTCCAATATGTTGCTCTGTATGGTGACGCTGGTTTGTTTGTTGTGGTACTGGCTTTGCAAGTTGTTTAGCAGTGGAGCCAAGGCACAGTGTTTTCCGGGGGCTATTTTGTAATCGGCCCTGGCAAATTCGAGTAAACGGTGTACGAGGTTTTCCAGGCGTATGCTGTCTTTTTGTAAGTTGCCGAGGAATTTTTTTAACTCGGCAGGGGTCATTGTGTCGTGATGATCTAACAGTAATTCTACCGCACCCTGAATCGATGTGACGGGTGTTTTGAATTCATGGGAGACATGGGAGGCAAATTCCAGAATGTATTCTGAGCGCTGTTCCAGGCTTTTGGATAACTTGGCCAGTGTTACCGACAGGGTGTTTACCTCTTCGGTAATGGGATGCTCTAAAGGTTTGATGGCATCTTTTTCACCGTTGAGTGCACGTTGGGCTTGTTTGATAAGCTCGGCAATGGGGCGGTTAATCGCTAGGGCTGTAGCAATGGAGACAGCCCATATCATCAGAATGACCAGCAAAATATAACTGATGATGCTGGATTTATTCAGTAATAAAATCTGCCACAGGGTTTTGGGTGTGCGTGAGACAACGATGGCTGCAATCACCTGTTGCTTGATTTTTACCGGGTGAACAATGTGCACACGGTAGCTGCCCGAACGGCTGATGGAACTGAATACATGGTCGGGATGTTTAACCACTCTGGCTCTTAATAGGCTTTGGTGTTCACCGTGAAGCGCCTCACGTACTTCTTTGCGGTTGTGCATAGCCCGGCCGATCTGATCGGTATTGGTGGAGCCGATAACCGTGCCATCAGGGTTAAGCACCTGAATACTCGACAGTGCAAAACGCTGCGCTTCTTTGAGAATGGGATTGATCAACAGCCCCAGTTGTTTATCGTTTATTGATAATGGGTTGCTACCGGCAATAAGGTCGGGCTCCAGCGCTTGAATCGGGTCATTGGATAGATCTAACACTGCAGCCACCGGAGACCAGTCAGCTTGCTGTGTGTTTGTCGTTTGTGCCGCTAGTTTTTGGCGCTGCTTTAAGATGGCGCTGATAAAATAAGCCTGGCTATTCAGTTCTGCTTCGGTTTGTCGTATCAGGGTATTCTCATAGATGGTCAGCAGATTCAAACTGGCGATGATAACGACAATAATGGTGAAGTTAACCAGCAGTAAAACAGTTCTGATCTTTAGCAGCTTATGAACATGTCGGCTTATTCGCATAGGCTTAACTTGTATCCTGCACCGTGAACGGTTTCTATAGGGTAGCCATCCAGGGCTGCAAATTTGGAACGCACGCGGCGGATATGGCTATCGATGGTTCTATCACTGACGATAACATTGTCATAAGCGCGCTGCATCAATTCACTGCGGCTGAACACCTTACCAGGGAATGAGGTTAGCGTGAGCAGCAGGTTGATTTCGGTTACGGTGAGCACGATGGGATGATCATCCCAGGCGGCCTGAAAGCGGTGCCTATCGATAAACAGCTTATTTTTTCTGAAATCGTCTTCGCTGTTTGTGTTTTCAGTGGCTGGCTGTAATGTACGGCGTAATACCGCTCTAACACGAGCAACCAGTTGGCGAGGGCTAAATGGCTTAAAGATATAATCATCACCGCCCAGCTCCAGGCCCAGAATCATATCAATTTCATCATCCATGGCGGTAACAAAAATAATCGGAGTCTCGGCCTGTTTACGTATTGCCTTGCAGGCTTCCAGCCCCGACATTTCCGGCATCATAATATCCATAACCAGCAGATCGGGTTTATGTTGAAAATATTTATCAACCGCCTGCAGGCCATTCTCTGCCTGTAGGGTTTGATAGCCCTGTTTTTCCAGGGCAAATACCATCACGTCTCTAATATGTGGGTCATCATCCACGACCAGTATCTTTGCCATTGCTGTGTCCATTATTACTTTAGCTGCGTTCATGTTAGCAATGCTGCTAGCGGAATTAAATGCATTGCACAACAATTGCACATAATTCCGCGAAATTTGCACATGATGAACATCAGTGCTGCAAAACGGCTCTGCATAATGAACTTAACTATCTAGCTAAGGGCGTTATCATGGAAAACAGACAATATCTGTCCATTATCATTTTGGGGCTATCCGGCCTTTACGGCATTTTTGCACAATACCTTTTTGTCGATATGGGGCTGGGCTTTAATGTTACGGTTTACCTTTGGTTGATGACCACGTTGCTTGTGGCATTCCAGTACTACCAGCGTAAAAGCTGGAACCGCTTGTCAGTAGCGTTGGCAGGGTTCACGTTATTTTTTGCACTCTCGTTCAGCATTTACGAATCTTTTGCCTTGCTGCTTTTGAATAGCTTAGGCTTGCTGCTGATTTTGATGTTAAGCGTGACAGAGACCCGAGAGCGCTGCTACTACAAAATTTCTGAGTTACTGCTGGCATTGCTGCGTTTGTTTTTCTTGCCGATTGTAGCCCTTGCGCGTTTGCTGCCTGATGCGTTATTGCCCACCCGTACTTTGATAGCCCATCCTCATCTGCGTTCCATTCTAAAAGGGCTGTTATGGGCACTGCCGATCTTGTGGATGTTTGGCAGTTTATTGATCTCGTCAGATCTGCGTTTTGAACGTTTCACCGATGTCTTGTTTGATGTTGATATGTTGTCGTTGTCAGAATCCTTTTTGTATACCTTATTCTTTGCCGCTATTACTACGGCCGTACTCTACTATATTGCACTGCATCAGAAATCGTCTGTGGTTATGACTGTAGCGACCCGAAAACTGCCCATTGATGGTATTCAGATTATGACGATTATGTCGTGCATCAATCTGTTATTTGCCAGTTACATAGCTGTGCAATTTACTTACTTTTTTGGTGGTGATGCGCTGGTGACACATACACAGGGTGTTACTTATTCATCCTACGCCAGAAAAGGTTTTTGGGATCTGGTTTTGATTGCGGTAATTGCATTACCTTTGCTTTATCTGGCTGATGATTATTTGAAAGATGATGCAGCCTTGCTGCAGCGTTTATTTCGTTATCAAGCCTTGTTTACCATTGCCGCGATTGCGTTGATGGAATGTTCTGCGGCGCACCGTATGGTTCTTTATGTGAGTGAATATCACTTAACCGCGCTGCGTTTTTATTCAACATGGTTTATGTGTTTTATCGTCTCTTGCCTGCTGATTTTTGTGGCAACCGTGCTCGCAGGTGCAAGGCAGCGTTTTATTATCAGTGTGTGTCTTTCAGCGTTAATGTTTATTGCCGTATTAAATTTGATAAACCCCGATGCCACGATTGCAAAAAGCAATATTGCTAAACTTGAAAGTGGACAGCATATTGATAAATTTTATTTAAGCCAGCTGAGTATGGATGCGCTGCCGGTGGTTAGCCAGCATGCTATCAATAACGATGCAGAGCTGGCCTGTAAATTATTGAAAAGGTTTGCTTACACGACACAAAGAGATTGGCAGGAGCAAAGCTGGTTTTACCAAAGGCATCTTGACAGTATGAAGGCGCTAAGATGGTCTCAAATAGTTTGCGAGACATATTAGCCATTTCAGGGGCATTGTTACTTTATATGCGAAGGCGAGAGTCTGTACATAAAAAGGTGAACCTATTCAGCTTTAATATTTCTTCTACTTGGCTGATAAGATGCCCTGCATCTTATCAGCCAGTTCCGCAGAGACATCTCGCTTATGATGCCGACTCTAATGCCGATGTTTCATCAGCAGAAAACTTAAGGCCTTCAACCTGGTATTCCAGTGAGGCCATTTCTGTTAGCCGGCTTAGCACCCGCTCAAATTCAAAGGTTAAACTGCCCTGAGTATACAGTTGCTCCAGCGGTACAGCGCTGCTGAGATAGAAGCGGATGCCACGTTCATAAAACTCATCAATCAGCGCAATAAAACGGCGAACGGCGTCATCCTTTGCGGCATATATCACCTGCCTTGCTCCTGTTGTGGTTGCGCCACCGCTGCCATCTTCCGTGCCTCTGGCAAGAATATGTTCGTATTGTTGGCCGTTTAATGATGGTACGTTTAACAGTACTACCGTATCAAACTGATCGGCCAGTTCTATGTAATCAAGGTGGCTGCGTGGGCCTTCACATAGCTGAGAAAAACTAAAGCAGATGCTGCGCTGCTGACGCGATAAAAACGGCAGATCCCGCCCCTGAATTGCAATCGTTGCTGCAGCCAAACCGACATGTGGCAATGCTAATGAGTTCATCAACCGTTGAATCTGCGAGCTATAAGGTGCAAACGGCTCCGTTAGTGGTTCTACAAAATAATTCTGCGCATATGCCAGCTCTCGCAGGCGATGGTCTTCCGCCCCGGTTAAATGAATACTACGGGTAGCATTTTTTATCGCCGCTATCGCCGGTAAAAAACGTTGGCGCTGCAGGCCGTCCCAATACAATTTCTCAGGCTCGGTATTGCTGGTTGCCACCAGCACAACGCTATGCTGAAATAAATATTGCAATAGACGCCCCAGCAACATCGCATCACCGATATCGGCAACAAAGAACTCATCAAAACATAAAACCTTGTACTTTTTACTGAGATTTTTGGCAATAATTTTTAACGGGTCGACCTGCCCCGAAAGCTGATTTAACTGCTGGTGAATCGATGCCATAAAATGGTGGAAATGCTGACGCAGACAATGTTCCGGCTGCAGCGATGCAACAAACAAATCCATCATCATGGTCTTGCCTCGGCCGACTTTTCCCCATAGATACAGGCCCTGAATCACATCACGATGAGCCCTGGATTGCTCTAATTGCCCATGAAGGACATCCAAAGCCTGCAGCGCAGGCTGCTGGGCTGGGTCATTATCCAGCTTGGCACTATTTAGCAGCTGAAGATAACGTTGCTGGGGACCCATTCTATCGGTGAACATCTGTAAGGCAGCCGTTATTTACGAGGCGCTATATTAACACGTTTTGTTACAGACCCAGGTTTCATCTGCATTTAGGTATGGGGAGTTTATATCAGCCCATGCATGTTGATGTCGTATATTGTTTGTGGCTATAGCGATATGCTAGCCTGATGATAAGAGCGTTTATTACGATTGCCATAAATACACTTATTAGGCCGAAAAGCTACAATCAAACGGCTTACTTAAACATTTAAGCTTGTTATAAAGGAAGGGAGTTTGATGCCTGAATTATCCTACGCTGCGCTGAATCTACGCTTCAATCCTTTTGGTGAGTTGGATATGGATGAGCGTCAACATTTGGCCTGTGTCAACATTGAGGGATTAATCGTCAGGTTGCAGGAAAAAAAGGTTGTTATACAGTTTATTGCCGATCACGGGCGTGGAAAAACCACCCATCTGTTGGCGCTACATCGACATTTTAAGCAGCTGGTCTATATAAAACTTTTTCCAGATGAAAAGGCTGTTATTCCTAAAGATAATGTCTTATTTGTCGATAGTATTGAAAACTTAAAGTTTTGGCGAAGGATGCGTTTATATCGTCAATGTCAGCAGTTGGCGGTAACCACCCATAGAGACTTAAGTAGAGAAATGCGCTGGGCGGGCTTAAACGTTGTTAGTGTTAACGTATCTGTTACGTCTATAGAGCAGCTTGAAAGGATTTTTTCACAGCGCATCGAGTATGCCAGACGTGGTGACGGTGTCGTGCCCACGTTGGATAGCGCTTTGCTAAAACGCTTAAAAAATACCTATGGCGATAACATCAGAGCGATGGAATCAGAGCTATACGATTATTTTTACCAATTAAAAGGAGTTTAAAATGGCTAAGTGTGAATTGGATATTCTTCTAAAGGGCGACCAGCAGCGGTATCGAATTGGTGACAAAGTCAGTGGCCAGCTTAAAGTTCTGATCGATAAAAGCTGCCAGTGTGATGACATATTTATTGAAAAATTCTGGCAAACACATGGTAGAGGCAATAAAGATAAAGGTGGTGTTGAGAAACTGAGTTTATTTCAGGGCCAGCTAGAGCCGGGTGAATATTATTATGCCTTTGAATTTATAGTGGAGAGTGAACCGCTGACTTACCATGGGAAAATTATCAATATAGATTGGTATTTACAAGCCAGGGCAGATATTCCGTGGAAACTGGATCCTAAAACTAAGCGCGATATACTTGTTGAGGCTCACCCTACGATTAAAACAAAAATCAGCCCTGTTGAACCGACATTGGACTTTAGTGTGGGTGAAGCTAGTGAAGCTGCTATTAATGCCTTCGATGCTATCAAATTAAAATTTATCATCCCGTTTATTTTTCTTTTTACTTTGATACCCGCTTTTATGATGCCGGATAAATGGCGTGAAGGTGATATTTTTGGTTTGTTATTTTTAAGTCTGTTTATGTTTGGGCCATGGGTACTGGCTTTTAAAATACTCAAACCGATGATTGCGCAGAAAAAACTGGGCAAAGTCAGTATTGAACTAATAGATAAAACCTATTCAGCAGGGGAGGAACTTAGCTTAACTGTTGCCTTTAACCCGTCTCAGGAACTGATGATCAATGGTATCAAGGCGAGATTGCTACTCAGGGAAATCGCTGTGAGTGGTAGTGGTACTAATCGCTCTACCCATAGACATGAATATTTAATCGAAGAAAAAATACTATCGACTCAGGAAATGTTTAATCCGGGTAGCGCGTATAAACAATCCGTCAGTTTTGTATTGCCAGAGAATATGATGCATAGCTTTTACGCGGGTGATAATAGTTTACGTTGGTCTGTGGTTGTTGATATTGATGTGTCTAATTGGCCCGATTGGCAACAAGAAGAGGTGATCGTTGTTTCTTGTTAGTTAGGGGCCGAGGTGAGAAGATCTGCACTAAGATTTATTTTTTAGCGATCAGTTGAAAGTTCACCTGATTATTTCTTGCATCTACCAGTACCAGGCAACGTAAGCCGTTAAAATGCTTGGGAATGGATTTGGTGAAGGTGAAATCGCCAATAATATACTGTTGTCGGCCTTTTTTTACCGTGATGGTCGCTGCATATTGGTGATTACCCAGATGCTCCATCTTGCCAACACTTTTGGGTTTTGAACCGATGGGATTGACCACTTTAATACTCGGTGAATTGCCCAGTGCAGGTGTCTTGGTGGGGTTATTTTTAGCGATATATTGGGCTCGCATCAGTGCGGCATCCGCTTGCGATAAACCCGCCAATTTTTGCTCCAGCTGAGCTTCTTCCACTAAACGTTGTTTTTCGGATGCTTGCTGTTTTTTATGTGCCGCTTTTTTCTTTCTGGCAGCCACCTGTTGTCGGCGAACCTTGTCTTTTTGTTTGCGTAAGCGTTTGGCAGCCAGGCGTTTGCTTTTATCTTCTTTAGTCTGATGCGCCTTGGTAACCTTATCTATTCCGTGTTGTTGATGCTGAGCTTGCAGTTCAAGGTTTAATGAATCTAAAACACTGTTCAGGCGGGTAATGCTGTGAGAGATGTGTTTTTCTTCCGCCTGCAATATGGTGAAACGATGGTTGTTTTTATCCAGGGCAATCTCGGCCACGCGGCGTTTATAGGCTATCTTGCTGATCTTATTTTTGTCTTCGGCACTGGGAGGTGATGAGGACATCACTTCAATTTTTCGGCTTTGCTGATGTAATTTTTTTAAATCGATATTAAGACTGGTAATCTCACGCCGAACGGATTGGTTTTCGGCTTCCAGGGTTGAAAGTTTATTTTGTAGCCTCTCGCGACGTTGTTGCTTGTTCTCAATGATCTGTTCCAGTTCGGGCAGGGCTTCCTGCACATCTGCAATGGCTGAACCTTGCATAAACAGTAGTTGTAGAGCCAATAAAAGAGGGATGTAGGGTTTTAACATGAAATGCATTGCAGGGAAACTAGTCAACTTGGTTATTGTGATGAAGTTCATCATAACAAGTCGGTTAACCTTAGCGCAAATGCCTATAGCCATCTTTTAGACATATTTTATGCATAAAAACAGCTAAGGCAGGCTTATTGCAAGCCCGCTAAGGGGCTAGCAACTTAATGTAGCTGTGTTAGTTGTTAATGCCTTTGCTTATTTTTATGATTGAGGCTAGGCCTAGCATTAACAGGTTTGTGCTTCCGGGTTTGGGGGTTGTTGGAGGTGTTGGCGCTTGCGGTTTTTTGACGGCGGCGAAACTGACAAAAATAGGGTCTGCGGCAACTGAGCGTGAATCAAATGTCGTTAGTTCGGAATCCGTAAGAATTAAACCACCTGCACTGCTGCCTATGGCAACTTTTCCACTGGCTGAAATAGCGATATCTACAAAGGAGCAATTAACCAAGTCTAGTGTTGTACATAGGTCGGTTGTGGAAATCAGCTCGGCATTATTATTGATCTTGTGAAGCTCGCCATCCCAGTCAACGATATAGATATTACCTTGTTTATCCACGGCAATGCTTCGATGTTCTGTAAAACCAAATAGTTCGGCCAGTGAAATTGTCTGGGTTTCGGCCAGCGTTTCAGGGTCATAAATATGGATAAAACGTCCGCCAGGACTGCCGCTAGGTGTTAACGCATAGAGCGCGCCATCGTGTCCTATGGTTAGATCTATCGGATCAATATCGGCGGCAAAGTTTTGTGAAGTCTCATCTTTGAGGTTAAATCGTACAATACCCTTGGTTTGCGTATCGCCACTGCCGGTTGATTGATTGCTGAGGAATATATAGTCGCCCATTTTATCAATGCCGCCATAGCTGCCATTGTTAATAATGGACCAGCCAGTAATGAAATGTTCTTGCCAGCTATTTTGGTTATTATCATAGATGGTTAAACTGGGGTTAAAGGTGCCGTTAAATAGATAGACATTATCGCCGTCAAAAATTAAGTCGCGTACATTTTGTGAGTCAGTGCCTGAATAGGGTACGGCAATACTATCGATATAGGCACCCTCCTGGGTATACGTAGAAATCTGATCGTAGGAGGTGGTTAAAAGGCTTTGATCATCAAAGGTAATGGCCGAGGCGCTTAATGAGAGTGTACACGTGCTCAGTAATAACGTGATTTTTTTTAACTTAAACATGATGTTTTCCCTGTTAAAACGTCTATTTATTATTCATATCGAATCATGTTTATATCGCTAATCCATGATTGAAATTGCATCAATCATAGCTATGAATGCACTTTAGTCCAAGTTAGTTAGTTGGGTGGTTGTTTGGAGGTGGTTTTACCTCTGTTGTTTATTTAACTCAGCCATACCTCATGCTCTTAACTGAAAATAACCGTAGCTCTAAAAGCTAACGTCATACTGTAGGCGGATTCTGTTTTCTGTCACCGTTGTATTTGTTAGTGCATCATCAATTTCATAGCGGCCAATATCTGTAGTCAGCTTGTTTCTATGACCATTAAAAAACCAGTTAGCACCATACGGCAGTTGGGTAGAAATTCTCTGCCAGCCGGGCTTAACATAACGCCTATGCGTGTGCGTTCAAAGAGGCTGACCTGTAGGCGTTGTTCCAGTGTGGCGAGCTGAGAAGAGAGTGTCGGCTGACTGATGCCCAAGCGTTCGGCTGCGGTTCTGAATGTGTCCGATTCAGCGGTTCGAATGAAATATTCCAGTTGCTTAAGGGGGGGGCTTTGGGCATGGTATCACTCGACTGGATATCAGTTTCTTTAACGATCACTGGCGTGATGAGCAAATAAGCAAAATCGTTAAATACGCTAAACGCTATCAATATGTTGCGCGACGTCGCGTAGGATTATTGCCGGTATTAAAGTTCTTCCATAGGTTTTAAACTGATAGGAAATAGATGGGGAATTAAGTTGTATGGTACACAGTAAAACAAAAACAAGTTTCTATCGTCGCTTGTATGTCGCGCATTTGATTGCCAGTGGCTGTAATACGGTACCGGCTATCACAAAAAAAACGGGTATGCCTAGGCGTACCGCTCAGGACACCATTAAAGCCTTGCCTGAAATTGATGTGATGTGTGAATTTGTTGGGGCGACCAAGGATGGGGCTTATCAAATAGTAGACTGGGGACCTATCAATCAAGATTGGTTGTTAGAGCACTTAAATATTATAAAAGACGTTCTGGGTTATCCTGCCTCAAGCTGAATTAGCATTCTCGCGGCTGCGGTGTGCATCTGCCGGCGAGATTTTAGGGTATCTAAGGAATATACATCACACTGTTTTAGGCGTTATTTTGTAGTGGGTAATCCTGCACTAGGCTTTCAGTTGGGATCTTTAAGCCTTTATGTAGTTTACGGATCATAGGTAGTGTTAGTTTGCGGTGATAATTCAGCACTTCAGAGACGCGGCCAGTTCTCCCAATATAAGGTACTAGGTCTTTATCTTTGAGGCCGTATTGTTCCATTCGGAACTTGATAGCCTCAATAGGATTGGGTTTATCCATCGCGAAGTGTTTGGCTTCATAGGCTTCAACCAGCGTGCCTAAAATATCTAGCTCATCACCTTCAGGTGTATCGATTTTGGCATCCATTAGAGCCATGATGCGTTCTAAAGTTGCTTCATAGTCGGCTTCAGTTTTAATGGGATTGATATTCATATGGTTACCGCGTCTATTTGGTCGTACATTGAAAGCGTACATACACCATCTTGTAAGGGTAATTGATTTTAACAATGAGCCTGTAATCATTGCCTTTGATATTAAATACAACGCGGCTATCTTGAAGAATACTAGCATTGCCAAATTGGGCTTTTAATTCTTGAGGTGTAGACCAATCAGCTTTCAATACTTCTTCATGCCAAGCTTCCAATTGCCCTTGTGAGTCAGAGTATTGGGCTTGCTGCCAAAACTCTTTTAATGTTCTTTTTGATACGATACGCATTTAATCTTTCTTGATGCTCCCATTATGGGAGGTTTCAATGTTTTGTCAAGTGAGGTAAGCGGTTGTGGTAACTTAAAGTACTACGATAAAACGGGGGGTGTTATTGGATGGTTTAGAATGCTGTAGGCATAAAAAAACCTCAACCCTTGCGGGGTGAGGCTTTTCATAACTGCTTAAGCTTTATTGGATTGCTAGGCAGTAATTTGGTGGAGTCGGCGGGAATTGAACCCGCGTCCATCAGTTCGCCAGTCCCGGCTCTACATGCATAGATTCCATCGATTAATTTAGCTCTTTACAGCCCGATGGGCAGGACGTAAATCGCGATCTTGATATTGTTTAGTAACGCCGCCTCAAGCAAACTTTGCTACGATCCAGTTCTATATGACAGTCAATAGCGCGGTACTGGCACCTTGTTATTGACCGACAGGGGGCGAACCCCTGTTAAAGGTTTATGCGGCTAGCGCGTAACCTTCATAGTTAGAGTCATTTGCAACTATAACGAATTCAGCTTTTGATTTACGTGATTGGCTGACATCACGACATGCACCAGAGAATTTTGATACCAATGTCGAATCCAAAACGACCCCAAAACTTTCTCTTGAATCAAATTATCCGCTCAATGCTTCGATTGTGCAATAACTTTGAGTGTATTAGCGCATAAAGGTTTCATTGTGTTGAAATTTTATGCAAATTAATCGAGTTAGCTTATTTTCCGAGCTTTTTTAAGTTGGTGGCGGAGTAAAAGGCGCTGCCTTTTGGGCTGCCTTGCAGTTGTGGCTGGCCATTTTCATTGACCATGCGCATGGATAAATACGCCTTGGCTTTTAAATCATGCATCATCTGGGCTCTGGCCACATGGCCCTTGAGGGCAAAATCATAAACGGTGTTTAATATACCTACGCGCCAAATATTACCCTCATGATCGTAGCTCTCTAATAAGGCGATCTGCCAGCTGTCTTCATCGATATAGAATCGGCGTTTGCTATAGCTGTGATTTTGGCCTTTTTTGAGTTCAGCTTCTACAACCCATACCCTGTGTTTTTCATAACGCATATATTCCGGGTTGGCATGATGCTCCATCAGTAATTCAAAATAATCCAGATCTTGTCTATCAAATTCATAGGCATGATAGGGGATGAATTTTTCCTGTTTACCCAAGAGTTTCCAGTTGTATCTGGCGATGCTGCCGTTGAAGCCGAGTATGTCATCCAGCGTGGCAAAGCCGCCTGGGCCATAGGGAATATCGGCGCCCAGTACTGGGGCGCGGCGTACTCTTTTCATTTGGCTGGTGTAAACCCAGGCCTTACGTTCATGTTTATTGGAATTAATGTTCTCGAGTACAACGGTCATGGTGCCTTTGTCGCGTTCCGGTTTGATGACGTTAACCATCATCAGTGCTATTTTATCGCCGATTCTGGCTTCGGTCATGCCCGGTTCATTATAAGGATTTGAGAAGGGGTATTCGGAAGTGAATTCCTGGCGCAAGAGATGTCGCTTGCCATTGGGGTAGACACCGATATCATCCAGGATGCCGTTTAATACCGCATTGGGATGATTTAAGCGTGCATTCCAAATCACTTCTTCGGCCGATTGGGGAATGGGAAAAGGTACTCCACCGGTATAATGTTTTAAATGATCCCCGTCTTTACTGAGCTGCGTATTTTTTGCATTCCACTCATTACGTTGGATGACGTGTTTGGAGAAGTTATGCTCTCTATGGCTGGGATAAACCGGAACAAAAAAGGTTTCTGGATACGCTTTAAAAAGTGCTTGTAAACCCGGCGTTAGATATTGGGTATAGCGATGTAAGTTATGTGCGTGAACATCGATAATGGCTTTGTCTGAGCGATAAATATTCGGGTAGGCATGGCCAGAAATATGCGCAACGCTGCGGCTTAAAGCATTGTTTTCACCGCTCCAGGCGGGGATGGAATTATCTGCGTTGGCGGCTTTTTGTGCGCCACTGGGGGTGAGAATATTCTGCAGTTTTTTGGCGTCTTCATCACTGACGGCAGCGTTAAGGGGACTGGACATTACGCTGATTAATAGCAGTAGTGACAGTAATTTTTGAATGTACAGCAAGGTGGGCCTCGTCGCGAATACTAATGGGTGATTAGAATCGGACGTATTGTAAACTGTCTTGCCTTTAAGATTTACTCAAAATGCATGATTTAGATGCTTAAAGGGCGTTTTATGTTAAATATGCGTCGAAGTGTGATACGCCGCGCATGAATGCGGCGCGGGAGGGGTTAAACCTTATTGCTCAGAACACGTTGCTTCTCACGGTTCCAGTCACGTTCTTTTTCTGACTGGCGTTTATCGTGTTCTTGTTTACCTTTAGCTAATGCAATTTCTACTTTGACCAAATGGCCTTTCCAATATAATTTGGTGCAGACACAGGTATGGCCTTTTTGATTAACACTATCGATGATTTTGCTGAGCTCTTTTTTGTTCAGCAGTAATTTACGGTAGCGTGTTGGTTCGGTCACAAAATGTGTGGAGGCCGTCGGTAAGGGGGTGATCAGGGTGTTTAATAACCAGGCTTCACCATTTTTTAAGAAAACGTAACTATCTGTTAGTTGCACCTTCTTTTCGCGCAGGGCTTTAACTTCCCAGCCCATCAGCGAGATGCCCGCTTCAAACGTGGTTTCTATAAAATAATCATGACGTGCTTTTTTGTTCTGCACGATGATGTTATCTGCTATTTTAGGTTTCTTTTTTGCCATGGCGGCAAGTATAAAGTGAAAGCCAGCGGATGTGTATGTTTGTTGCTATTCGCAGGCGAATTAACGAGAATACGGGTTTTAAGCGCTTCATGGCGTGATTTTTCTTTTAGGTTTTTGACTATGAACCATATAAACCGCAGTGCTTTATTGCCTTATAGCGATAAGCAGATGTATGCGTTGGTGAACAATGTCGCGGATTATCCTTTGTATATGGATGGCTGCGGGGCCACGGAGATTTTAGAGGTCAGTGATGTGCATATGGTTGCAACCCTGAAATTGGAGAAAAAAGGCATTAAAATGCAGTTTACTACGCGTAATCAGCTGGATGCGCCTAAGTCGATTGTGATGGGTTTGGAAGATGGACCGTTTGAGAGTTTTGAAGGGCGTTGGTTCTTTCAGCATTTGAATGAAAATGCCTGCAAGGTTATTCTAGATATTCAGTTCAGCTTATCAAGCCGGGTTAAAGGTATGGCTGCGCGCAAGTTGTTTGATGCGGTCAGTAATAATATGGTGGATTCTGTGGTTAAGAGAGCGAAACACGTTTATGGCAAATAAGAAATTAACAATTGAAGTGGCTTATGCGTTGCCAAATAAGCAGCAGATTGTCACGGTAGAAGTCGAAGAAGGCACTTGCGTTCTGGATGTGGTGAAGCAATCCAGCATTACTAAGGCATTTCCTGAGATCGATGTGGATAACGTCAAGATGGGTATCTTTGGTAAGTCAGTTAAGCCTGTGCAGGTGGTGAAGGCGGGTGATAGAATTGAAGTGTATAGGCCGTTGATCGCTGATCCCAAGGCCTCCAGAAGAGCCCGCGCGGATAAAAAAGCAAAAACAGCTTAATATTTTTATCCCGCGCAGATGAGCAGGATGGTTTATTAATCGGGCCTGACATCGTCGTAGCTATGCCAGTGGCCATCGGCAAAATACAGGTTCAACTTCTTGGCACATGCCGTTTCCGGATCACCGTCAGATTTACCGCCCGCACCTGAAATATAAGATTTACCTCGCTCGCAGGCGGCTAAATCTTTTTCGTTTTGTTCTACCTTTTGTGTGTAGCTTGGGTTGACCTTATCTTGATAAGGCCCATTCCAGTACCAGTAGCCAACGGCTGCAATGATAGCGAGTGAAATTAAATTCTTAAACATGGCTGCCTCTATATTTTTATATTTATCAGGTAGCGATTAACTCAAATTTTAGAAGTCTCGTGTTGTGGTGTCGTAATCTTTTTTCTCAATTTTAGATAGCTGATCACCGCTGAAATATAAGGTTAGCAGTTCTCTATCAAGGCGGCCTTTACCGGTTTCAAAGCTGTAGAAATAATCCCATCTATCTTGATTAAAGGTATCTTGTAACATCGGCGTGCCCAAAAGGTATTTAACCTGGCGGCGATTCATGCCTACAGTGACCTGTTTGAGTTTGTCGCCATCAACGATATTGCCTTGTTCTACATCGATACGATAAACCCAGGGGAAATGTGAGGTGCTGCAAGCAGTTTGCAGAGATACGATCAAAGTAAAAGAGGCTGCGATGAAAAGTTTAAATGCAGACATAGGAAAAAATAACCACTGATAAGCAATAGGGTAGGCATTCATATATGTAGCGACTTGCCTATATTAGGGTTATCATAACCCATTACGTTAAATGACGCTAAGGACTTATCCATGTCGGCAGGCAATCAAGAATTACGCAAAGCAGGTTTAAAAGTGACCTTGCCACGTGTGAAAATCTTACAGATCCTTGAAGATGCCAAGGTTAAAGGCGCTCATATGAGTGCAGAAGATGTCTATAAAACCCTTTTAGATGCAGGTGAAGACGTCGGTTTAGCGACTGTGTATCGGGTTTTAACCCAGTTTGAAACGGCTGGTTTAGTTGAACGGCATAATTTTGAAGGTGGCCATAGTGTCTTTGAGATGGCACCGGAAGAACATCATGACCATATGGTGTGTTCAGAGACGGGTGAAGTGATTGAGTTTTTTGATGCGGAAATTGAACGTATACAAAAAGAAATCGCCGAACGTCATGGTTTTGAATTGATGGACCATAGCCTGGTTTTATATGTAAAACCTAAAGCTTAAATTGTAGTGAACTTTCTATAAAATAACGCAGCCTTCGGCTGCGTTTCTCGTTTTAACAAGCCAACATTTCTTTGGCATGGTCTAATGTGCGTTGGGTGATCTCTACCCCGCCTAACATTCTGGCAATCTCATGCACCTTGTCTGTCTCTTTTAATGTGGTTACCGAGGTATGGGTGCTGTTTTTCTGCTGCTGTTTTGATACAAAGAAATGCTGCAAAGCCTGGGAAGCCACTTGTGGCTGATGTGTGACACAGATGATTTGCGCCGATTGAGCTAGCTCTTTTAATAAACGTCCCACCACTTCTGCCGTTGCGCCACCAATGCCCACATCGACCTCATCAAATACCAGAGTGGGAATGGTTGATGATTTAGCGGTTATCACCTGAATCGCCAGGCTGATACGTGAAAGCTCACCGCCCGATGCAATCTTCTGCAAGCCCTGTGGTGGTTGGCCTGGGTTGGTGCTGACTAAAAATTCGATATTATCAAAACCTATGGTCGACACTTGATTGGCATCGCTATTCAGTGCCACTGTAAATTCACAGTTGCCCATGCCTAAGGCTTTTAATTGACGTTTAATGCCTAGGGTGAGTTTGCCAGCAGATTTTTGACGTTGCTGGCTGAGGTGGTCGGCGGCAATCATATAAGCTTGTTCAAGGGCGGTATTTTGGGTGGCCAGCTCTTCCAGAGTTACCTCGCTATTATCTAGCGACTGTAGTTCTTCAGAGATGGTGGTTTCAACGTCTTGCAGGGCTTTGGCATCTACCCGGTGTTTTCTGGCTAAATCATGGAAGCTGGCCAGGCGTTGTTCCAGGGTTTTTATATCCTGATGATCACCGGATAAACTCTCCAGCTCATTCCGTAGGCCGTAACAGGCTTCTTCAATTTGCATTTGTGCATTGCTTAATAGTTCTACAGCTTCGAGGCTGGGCTTGTTGTAAGCACTTACTTCATGCAGCTGTTGTATGCAGTGTTGGAGCTGATCTAAAACCGCGGTTTGTTCGTTGTCGCGACAAATGGCGAGTGTCATCATGCAGCTGTCTTTTAACGTTTCGGCATTAGCCTGCTGCGTATGTTGTTGCTCTAGCTGGCTGTATTCATCATCCTGAATCTGCAGCTCGACAAATTCTTTGAGTTGAAACTGCAGGTATTCACGGCGCTGTTCGGCTTCGCTGTTTTGGGTTTCTATAGTGCGAATCTGTTTTTTAACTTTCAGCCATTGGCTATAAGTATTGGCAACGGCGTCTATCGCTTTGTGATTTTTCCCAAAGGCGTCCAGCAGGGTTTGATGATATTCACGTTGTAAAAGTTGATGGTGGGCGTGTTGACTATGAATATCTACCAGCATGCTGCCTAGTTGTTTTAAGGTCTGCAGATTAACCGGTTGGCCGTTAATGTAGGCTCTGGATCGACCTTCTTTGGTGACTACACGGCGTAAAATACAGTCTTCTTCGCTGCAGCCGTCTAAGTCAAAGTCATTGTCTTTAAGCCATTGCTTAACGTTTTTGAGACTGGAAATATCAAACACTGCACGAATATCGGCTTTTTCCGAACCATATCTCACCACGCCACTATCTGCTCTGGCACCCAAGGCTAATCCTAATGCATCTAAGGCAATGGATTTACCCGCGCCAGTTTCGCCGGTGATGGCTGTCATGCCGCCGCCAAAATCGATGTTGAGCTTTTCAGCGATAGTATATTGCGAGATAGATAAGCTGAGTAACACGGTTTTACTCCGTTAAAAGGCTGTGTTTTTAAACAGTGTTTTCACTATAATGTCTATGCTGGGAAATGCCAAGTTTTTACTGTTTATATTTACAGCTATTAATTGTATTGGTGAAGCTTGAAAGCCAGAAAATCATCCCCATAAAGTGGCCAGATATTAAGATTGTTTGAACTGTTTGACTGTAGGAGACGCGGCGTGACCGACGAGACCAAGAACGAAGCCCCAGAAGAAATCAATGAATCTGCTGAAGATGTTGTAGCGAGTGAGAATGCAGAGGCTGTAGAGAGTACAGAGGCTGTAGAAGGCGAACTGGAAACTTCAGAAGAAGTTTCCCAGAGCGCTGAGCTAGAAGCCGCCTTGGCCGAAGTCGCCAAGCTGAAAGATCAGATGGTACGTGAGCAGGCGGAAACCCAAAATATCCGTAAACGTGTTCAACGTGATGTAGAAAATGCACGTAAATTTGCACTGGAAAAATTTGTGGCTGAACTGCTGCCTATCATGGATAACCTCGAGCGCGCAATTGGTTCTGCAGGGGATGATGAGGCAACCAAGCCTGTTTTAGAAGGTATTGAACTGACCTATAAAACCTTTTTAGATACGCTGGCTAAATTTAATGTCACTCAGGTTAACCCTGTTGGCGAGCCCTTTGATGCAAATTTCCATCAGGCGATGACGATGGTGCCAAACCCGGATATGGAGCCAAATTCGGTGATGGATGTGATGCAAAAAGGTTACACCTTAAACGATCGCTTGGTACGCCCAGCCATGGTAGTGGTTTCTAAAGCGCCTTAATTTATTTACGTGCTTCGGGCTTGAAAAATCAAAAGTCACCCTTATATAGAGATGACTTAATCAACATTAATATAAATGCGCAGCGCTTAGGCTGGCATTGATCAAAAATTGGAGATCCCTGATGGGCAAGATTATTGGAATCGATTTAGGTACTACAAATTCATGTGTATCGGTAATGGACGGCGACAGCGTTAAAGTTATTGAAAACGCCGAAGGCGATAGAACGACACCCTCAATTGTCGGTTATACCGAAGAAGGTGAAATCTTAGTGGGTCAATCAGCTAAGCGCCAAGCGGTGACTAACCCTGAGAACACCTTATACGCGGTTAAGCGTTTAATTGGCCGTAAATTCAAAGACGACGTTGTGCAAAAAGACATCAAAATGGTGCCTTATAAAATCGTCGGTGCCGATAACGGTGATGCATGGGTTGAAGCACGTGGCAAGGCGATGGCTCCACCTCAGGTTGCGGCTGAAATTCTGAAAAAGATGAAAAAAACGGCAGAAGATTACTTGGGTGAAACCATTACCGAAGCGGTTGTAACCGTTCCTGCATACTTCAACGATTCACAGCGCCAAGCCACTAAAGATGCAGGTAAAATCGCTGGTTTAAACGTTAAGCGTATCATCAACGAACCTACTGCAGCTGCTCTTGCTTACGGTATGGATAAAGCCAAAGGCGATAGAACCGTAGCGGTTTACGACTTGGGTGGTGGTACTTTTGATATCTCTATTATCGAAATCGCCGAAGTTGATGGCGAGCACCAATTTGAAGTATTAGCCACTAACGGTGATACGTTCCTGGGTGGTGAAGATTTCGATATGCGTTTAATCGAGTTCTTGGCTGGCGAATTCAAGAAAGAGCAGGGCATCGATCTTAAAGGTGATCCTTTAGCGATGCAGCGTTTAAAAGAAGCCGCTGAAAAAGCTAAAATCGAATTATCTTCTGCGCAACAAACTGAAGTTAACCTGCCTTACATCACTGCCGATGCAAGTGGTCCGAAACATTTGGTTGTTAAGTTAACCCGCGCTAAATTAGAAGCTCTGGTTGAAGACTTGGTAGAACGTACTTTAGTGCCTATGAAAACTGCGCTAAAAGATGCAGACCTGTCTCCTGCTGAAATTGATGACGTGATCATCGTTGGTGGTCAAACACGTATGCCTTTAGTGCAAGCTAAAGTCACTGAGTTTTTCGGTAAAGAGCCTCGTAAGGATGTTAACGCCGATGAGGCAGTAGCCATGGGCGCAGCCTTGCAAGGTGCAGTACTTTCTGGTGATGTTAACGATGTGCTGTTATTGGATGTTACGCCATTATCGTTGGGTATTGAAACCATGGGTGGCGTAGCGTCGCCATTGATTGAGAAAAATACCACGATTCCTACCAAAAAATCGCAAATTTTCTCCACCGCTGACGATAACCAGGCGGCGGTAACCATTCACGTGGTACAGGGCGAACGTAAACAAGCTTCACAGAATAAATCGCTGGGTAGATTTGATTTACAGGACATTCCAGCAGCCCCACGTGGTATGCCGCAAATTGAAGTAACGTTTGATATTGATGCCAACGGTATTTTGCATGTATCGGCTGCCGATAAGGCCACCGGTAAATCTCAGTCTATCGTGATCAAAGCGTCTTCGGGTTTGTCGGATGAAGAAATCGAGCAAATGGTAGCCGATGCCGAAGCGAATGCAGAAGCCGATGCCAAGTTTGAAGAGATGATTCAAGTGCGTAACACCGCCGACGGCATGGTTCACAGCATCAAGAAAACTATAGAAGAAGCCGGTGATGATGTAACGGATGAAGAGAAAACCGCGATTGAAGCGGCGATTGAAGAAGTTGAAACTGCGCTGAAGGGTGATGACAAAGACGCGATTGAAGCGGCAACTGCCAAGTTGACCGAAGCATCTGCGCCTGTAGCTCAACGTATGTATGAGAAGCAAGCAGCGGAACAAGGCGGCGCAGCAGGCGGCGCTGAGTTTGAAGATGCAGCGGCACAAGATGATTCAGTGGTAGATGCTGAGTTTGAAGAAGTGAACGATAAAGACAAATAATCACTTATAACGAGAGTTTATTTGCCAGCCCAGTGCGTCTTTGAACGCGCTGGGCTTTTTAGCTTAAAAAAGTTGAAGAACTATGTCTAAACGAGATTATTACGAAATATTAGGTGTTGCCAAAGATGTTGATGGCAAAGACCTGAAAAAAGCTTACCGCCGTATTGCGATGAAGTTTCATCCGGATAGAAACCCGGACGACAAAAGCGCGGAAGACAAATTCAAAGAAGCCAATGAAGCTTATGAGGTGCTTTCTAACGAAGAGAAACGTGCTGCATACGACCGCTTTGGCCATGAAGGTGTTAATGGCCAAGGTGGCATGGGTGGTGGCGGTGAAGGTTTTGGTGATGCCTTTGGTGATATCTTTGGTGAGATGTTTGGTGGTGGTAGACAACGTAGACGTGGCCCCGCGCCAGGCAGTGACCTGCAATACAATATGACTTTAGATCTCGAAGAAGCCGTTAAAGGCGCCGAGAAAAAAGTCGATATTCCTACCATCGTATCGTGTAAACCCTGTGATGGCTCAGGTGCAAAACCGGGTTCTTCAGTGAAAACCTGTGGCACCTGTCATGGTCAGGGCCAGGTACGTATGCAGCAAGGTTTCTTTGCCGTACAGCAAGCCTGCCCACATTGTAATGGCAAAGGCAAAACGGTAGAAAGCCCGTGTACATCGTGTCGTGGTCAAGGTGTTGTTAGAGATAAAAAAACCTTAAATGTAAAAATTCCTGCAGGGGTTGATAACGGCGATAGAATCCGTTTGTCCGGTGAAGGTGAAGCCAGCCGTGATGGTGGCCGTAACGGTGATTTGTTTGTTGAAGTTTCGGTGCGCCGACATGCCTTATTTGAACGTGACGGCAAACATTTATTCTGCGATGTACCTATCTCGTTTGTTGATGTGGCCATGGGTGGTGAAATTGAAGTGCCAACCCTGGACGGTAGAGTGAAATTAAAAATTCCAGCCGAGACACAGTCGGGTAAAACCTTCCGCTTACGTGGCAAGGGTGTGAAACCTGTGCGTGGTGGCAGTGTGGGCGATATGATGTGCCGCGTGGTGGTTGAAACGCCGGTGAATCTAACCAAACGTCAAAAAGATTTATTAAAAGAATTCCAGGAAACCCTGGATAGCGGTGATAAACATAATCCCAAGCGTAAAGGCTGGTTTGATGGTGTTAAAACCTTCTTTGATGATATGGCGACTTGATCATGATTAAAATTGCAGTAACAGGTGCCAGTGGGCGCATGGGTAGAATCTTAATTGAAGCGGTAACCCTGGCCGAGAATACCGAGCTAACGGCGGCGATTGAGCGCCCTGGCAGTTCGTTAATCGGCACCGATGCCGGTGAGTTAGCCGGTATTGGAAAAAACGGTGTGACGGTTGTTGATGATATTAATACCGTGATTAACGATTTTGACGTGTTGATTGATTTTACCGTACCTGCTGCCACTGTTGCTAATGCGGCGGTGTGTAATGCGGCTGGTAAAAAAATTGTTATTGGCACTACCGGATTTGATGAGAGTCAAAAAGAGAGTCTACTGGCGAATCAAGCTGCCATGCCTATGTGCATGGCTTCAAACTACAGCGTAGGGGTAAACCTGTGCTTTAACTTGTTGGCCACCGCAGCAAAAGTATTGGGTGAAGATTCCGATATCGAGATCTACGAAGCGCATCATAAACATAAAGTGGATGCACCTTCAGGTACCGCGTTAAGCATGGGTGAAGTTGTAGCCAATGCGCTGGGCCGAGATTTAAGCAAGGTTGCCGTGTATGGCCGTGAAGGACAAACCGGTGCCCGAGATAAAGACACCATCGGTTTTGCCACCGTGCGTGCCGGCGATATTGTTGGTGATCATACGGTGATGTTTGCGGCCGAAGGTGAGCGCGTAGAGATTACCCATAAAGCCAGCTCCAGAATGTCATTTGGTCGAGGTGCGGTGAGAGCTGCAGCCTGGTTAAATGCCAAAGACAGTGGCCTTTATGATATGCAGGATGTGTTAGATCTTAAATAGCTTTTTCTGAGACTTACTTGCTGTAAAAAAATACCCGCATCAAATGATGTGGGTATTTTTTTGTCCGTTATTTGAGTAATACGTTAAGGATTATTCGCCTAAACGGTTTAAACCATTTAACGCAGCAATACGATAAGCCTCAGCCATGGTGGGGTAGTTAAAGGTGGTATTAACAAAATAACGAATCGTATTATGTTCTCCCGGCTGCTTTAAGATTGCCTGGCCGATATGGATGATTTCAGTCGCCTCATCACCAAAGCAGTGTATGCCTAAAATCGCATGAGTATCGATATGGAAAAGGATTTTTAACATACCGACATTCTGGCCGGAGATTTGTCCTCTGGCAGTATCTTTAAAGAAGGCTCTACCCACTTCATAGGGGATCTTGGCATCGGTGAGTTCCCGTTCGGTTTTACCTACCGAGCTGATTTCGGGCAGGGTATAGATACCGGTTGGCACCTGATCTAATTGCGAGATGGCCTTTTTGCCACGTACAAAGGCGGCTGCCGATGCACCTTGATTATATGCGGCACCGGCCAAGCTGGGCCAGCCAACAATATCGCCTGCGGCCGAGATATGATCAACGCTGGTTTGGTAATCTTCATTCACTTCCAGCTGGCCTCTATGGTTGGCCTCCAGGCCTGCAACCTTCAGGTTCAATTGATCGGTATTACCGGTTCGCCCGTTACACCATAGCAGCGCATCGGCCTTGATGCGTTTGCCGGATTGTAAATGCAGGGTGATGCCATCTTTGCGGGTTTCAACATGATCAAATTCTTCGCGGTGGCGAATGATCACGCCTTGATCGGTAAGGTGATAACTCAGTGCATCGGAGATTTCAACATCGAGAAATTCCAGCAGGTGGTCACGGGTATTCACCAAATCGACCTTAATACCCAAATTGGAGAAGATAGAGGCGTATTCACAGCCGATAACACCCGCGCCATAGATGATCAGTTTTCTAGGAGTGTGATCCATATTTAAGATCGTGTCGCTATCGTAAATACGTGAATGATTAAAGTTAATTTCATCCGGGCGGTAGGGCCTGGAACCTGTGGCCAGAATGATATTAGCCGCACTGATGGAGAAGGTTTTTTCATCTTGTTGTTTGATGCAGATCGTGTGGGCATCAACAAACTCGGCGTGGCCTTTTAAAAGCTCTATTTTATTACGCAGATAAAAACGGTTACGCATATCCACTTGTTTCTGTATGACACCCTGGGCATTGATGCGTAAATCCTGGAATTTGAGTGTTTCAGCGGTTTTACTTTTATTGATCAGCGGATTTTGTTGAAAACGTAAATAGCTTGAAACCGCTGAACGCAGAGCTTTAGAGGGAATTGTACCGCTATGTGTACAGCTGCCACCGACCTCGGGAAGATTATCGACCACTGCCACTTTTAGCCCGTGTTTGCTGGCATTTAACGCAGCAGACTCACCGGCCGGGCCAGCACCAATAATAATAATATCAAAATCAAATTCAGCGGACATGCTGTCACCTTTACTGGAGAAGCTTGGGAAAAAATAAAGCTTAATAACGAATCTCAGCAATTATAGCTAACTTGTTGTTATTCGTGCAGTGTTTGATCTGGCTTTCTCTATTGTTGCTGTAAATAGGCCTGGCGACCAGCAGCTTAATCGCCTTATGCCTATACCTTTGATTGATGAAAGCTCTATAATGCGCCGCTTAACATGCGGAGAACACATGAAGAAATTAGTTGTATTATTAAGCTGTATGCTTTTGTCGAGCCTGGTTTCAGGCATGGACATGGATACCAAGCAAACCATGAAGGCGATGAAAACCGCCTATATTAAGACGATGAGAGCCAAGGAAATGGCCCAATTTAGTGCCTCACTCACCGAGCTTGATGAACTGCTGGCACATGCCAAGACCTTGCGTTTTCCGCAAGAGAAAAAGGCCCTCTTTCTGCAAGGCTTAAATAAAGTGTCCGTGGTCGTGGATGATGCTCAGATAAAGGCGAATGATGGGCAAATGCAGCAGGCTAAGGAGATGTTAAAGCAGGTTGATCATCTGCGTGAGGAATATCATGATCAACGTAATGAAAGTATCTGGAAGCGGTTCTTTGGTTAAATTACAGGCCCTCAGTCTTGAGGGCTATTTGAATGCTTTAAACGGATAAGGGCTGATTTTCGGTGCTTATTACCAGGCGATCACGGCCCTCATTTTTAGCTTTATATAATGCCATGTCGGCATGATGCATCAATGCATCGAGAGAGTCACCTTTATGCCAGCGTGCCATTCCTATGGAGGCTGTTACGCTGATATCGCGGTTTTCATGACGAATCCTGATGTCTTTTACTGCAAGTCGCAGTTGTTGGGCTAATTCCTCGGCCGCTGCGAGATCCTGACTTTGCACTATCACGGCAAACTCTTC
>JABSRQ010000011.1:101948-145834 GCA_013215055.1 Pseudomonadales bacterium
AGCCATATCTGTTTCCTGCAGATGTTCGCTTAACTTTAATGCAACGGCTATCAGCATGCGATCACCGATGGCATGGCCATAGCTGTCATTGATCTGTTTGAAATGATCGATATCGATCACCATCAAAAAGGCTTTTTCTTGTCGGCCACGTTTAGCGCGGGCAATAAAACGTTGGCTGGTCTCGATAAAAGCCCGACGATTGGGGATACGTGTCAGGGGATCTATACGTGCGTCTCTTTCGGCCTCTTCTTTGGCTTTCTGCAGCAGTCGGGTTTGCTCCTCGACCTTCAGGTTTAAGTTATCTGCTGCATCTTGCAGCTTGTTTTTGTATTCGCTTTCAAGCCTATCCTTTTCTGTTTGTAGGTCGCGCATATGCAGAAACATGACGCGGGATAATAAAATCGTTTCAACCAGTGCACCTATATAGATCAGCCAATAGCTGTAAAACGTATCTGCAACGATGCCTTTTAAGCGCATCGACCCAAGCACCATACCGAGAATAAATAAGAGCCAGCTGCTGGTGAACAGCAGGGCGTGGCGAACGCCTTTGAAGTGGGAATAAATGCCTATGGGCAGTAATAAGAAATACCCTGCTGCCGTATAATCAATGATGAAGCGGGATAAGGTTGGCTGCCCCAAGAGATTAAAGGCCACACCAATCACATCGATAAAGACCACCGCTAATAAGGCTTTGCTGATTAACGGCATATATTTTTCGAGAGCTAGAAAGCGCCGGATAAATAAAATGGAGGCGATCTGGCATAAGCTGATTTGTAGTAGAACCAGGTGCAGTGAATAGCCAAAGGGGTAGATAAAATAGGCCCATAAACCACTGAAGGCGGTTAATATTGAGGCGGTAGAAAAAGCAAAGGCGGAATAATATAAAAATACCGTATCGCGGCAGGAGAAAAATACCAATAAGGTTGCCAGCCCCATGGCGACCTCGAAGCATAAAAGCAGGATTAAAAACGATAATTCTTTGTGGCTGGCTTGATAAAAGGTGGTTTCATTCCATAGTCGCATCGAGGTAAAACTGTGCATAGGGAAGGTATCGCCGGGATTAATACGCAGATACACCTCCGTGCGGCTGTGGGGTTGCATTTGCAGCGCAAAAGCCGGGCGATAAAATGCCACAGGCCTTAATGCAACGGCTTTATTGTAGCTGAAATTATCATGCGAAAAACGTTGTGTTGAACCAAGCTGCCTATGATAAATATCGATGCTGCTGACCGCAGGATCAACATATTCCAGAATCAGTTTTTTGACCTGTGTACCGGGATTACTTAGGGTGAATTTCATCCAGATTGGGGATTGGCTTAACCCTCGGTTGTATTCACCGTGGCGCGGAGTCTTCCAGAGATTAGAGGCTATGGCCTCCTGGTAGTTTAAACGGCCACGGGCATCTATCAGGTAATAATAGTCATCACCGGTGGTTTGGCCGTCTTCGAGCTGGGAGATGTCAATGGCGATGACGATTTTTGCGTCGCAGGTCTGAGCATAGGTGAGTGACAGGCCTAGCAATAAAAGCAGGTGAAACAGGTGTTTTTGCCACGGTGCGCTAATGTGTCTTTCTTTGGCTAACATCTGTAGTCCATTTTTTAATGTCAGCCCAGTATCTCAGGTTTACTGCCATTGAATAAATAATGCCAATAATCAGGCATGGGTACACAAGCATACAAAAAAAGCGGTTTCTGGTCTATTTAAAGCTGTGTTTAGGGCAGGCTTTAACGCAGGCCACCACGGTTGTTGATCGGAAAAACGCCGCTGAAATTTGTATGTTAATAGCACACGACGGTGTTACTCTGCATCACTGAGTTACTAATAATAAATGGCTCAAAATCATCAACCGCATAGAAATATCTGCCGATATGATCATTACTAAAAATGTCTGTAAAAAGTATGGTGCTTTCCAGGCGCTGGATAATGTCTCGTTTGAGATTAAGCGTGGCGAGATCGTCGGTTTCCTGGGTAAAAACGGAGCCGGAAAGACCTCGTTGATGCGTATTCTAACCTCTTATCTGCAGGCGACTAGCGGCGAGGTTTTTATCGATGGCATCGATGTGGCAAAAAATTCGTTGCAGATTCGGCAAAAAATAGGTTATCTGCCCGAAACCCCACCGCTGTATGACAATATGAGTGTGAAAGACTATTTACGTTTTGCTGCTGAAATTAAAGATGTACCGGCTAAACGCCGCCGCAGGCAGATTGATAAAGTGCTGGAACAATGTCAGTTAGAAGGGGTAAGCCATAAAACCATCAGCACGTTGTCCAAGGGTTATAAACAGCGTGTTGGCATTGCCCAGGCGATCATTCATGAACCGGCGTTATTGATTCTCGATGAGCCTACTAGCGGCTTGGATCCGATACAAAATCGGCAGGTACGTCAGCTGATTCAGGACCTCAATACCGAGCGCACGGTGATATTAAGTTCCCATACACTGGCCGAAATCGAACAGGTTGCACAGCGAGTATTGATGATTAAAGCCGGGAAACTCATTGTGGATGAAGATTTACCCACCCTGATTAAGCAGAATCAGCTTGAGCATCAGCCGGCCTTAAATCTGGAAGATATCTTCATTAAATATCACCAAGAAGAATGTGTGGTTTAATCATGAATAAAGTTTATTTTATTGCCAAGAAAGAATTGCTGACGTATTTCAAAACACCGATGGCCTATATTATTCTGCTGCTGAGCATCTGCATTTTTAATGTCTTCTTTTTTATGATCATCGATCAGAACCGTGAAGTCTCGTTGCAGAATGTTTTTCAGATCATGGAATTTATGTTTGTATTTTTAGTGCCGCTATTAACCATGCGATTATTATCTGAAGAGAAATCCACCGGTACGATGGAATTTCTGATGACTGCACCGCTGAGTAATAACGCCATTGTGTTAGGTAAATATTTAGGCATGTTGACGTTCTTCAGTTTACTTATCGCCATGACCGGTATCTACTTCGTTATTATCGAATATTTTGGTGCCCCCGATATCCTAACAACGCTAAGCGGTTATTTGGGTATTTGGCTGGAAGGGGCCTTTTTTATAGCGATTGGTTTAATGACCTCGTCTTGGACGCAGAATCAAATTATCGCCGCGATGAGCGCGTATGCGATTCTGTTTCTGCTGTATTTTTCGGCCAGCTTCACAAGCTATGTGAGTGGCCCGGGTGAAATCATCATTCAGCAATTCAGTACGCTGACCCATCTGGAAAACTTTGTCGCCGGTATCATGACCCCTGCCGACCTGATTTATTATATATCGGGCATCTTGTTTTGCCTGGTGTTAACCCGATTAAGCATAGAAAACAGACGCTTGAAATAGTTGCCAACGATGAAAAATAAAATTCTGAAAAGACAGCCCCTGATAATTTTTATCGCCATGATCAGCCTGACATTAGGCTTGCTTGCGTTCTATATCACTCAATCTTTCACACTGCTTAGCGCTGGAGTTTGTCTGCTGGGTGGGCTTGTATTAGGTTTATGCCTGTTGCTGCAGTTGACGACATCCCGGCAAGCGCCAAATCTGGCCCGGTGGCGCAGCATGAGTATCATCTTTGCCATCATCACCTTCTCTGCAGCTGCCGTCGTTGCGGTGAATTATGTGGCTTATCAATCGCCTTATCGCTGGGATATGACGCAGGCCAAACAGCATACGCTAAATGTCACCACCTCCGCCGTAGTTCATGCACTCCAACAGCCGGTAAAAATCACCGTGCTAACGGTAGGTTTACCGGCAAAATATCTGCAGGATTTATTAAACGAATACCGCAGGCAATCCAATGGCTATATTGAAACCGAGATTATCGATCCTATAGAAAACATTGCCTATGCCGCGCAATTTGAAACCGTGATTAGCAGCAGACAAAGCAAGCTTATTGTACGCTCGGGTGATGAAGAACGAGTGGTGGATTTCTCCGATTCAACCCTGTCTCAAGAAGCTCTGACTAACGCCATCATTCGCGTAACAAGACCGCAGCGCAAAGCCTGTTTTGTCACTGGCCATGATGAATATATGATAGAGAACAAAGAGCCTCAGGGCTTAACAACCTTTGTCAGCCTATTGGTGAATAATAATATCCACAGTGAAAACGTGATGCTGGGTATTACCGATAGCATCTCTCAAGATTGTGATGTGTTAATTATTGCAGGCCCTAAAATAGACTTCAGCGAACATGAACAGCTATTGATAGAAGCCTATTTATTACGTGGTGGTGATGCCTTATTCCTGATTGAAAATATATGGGTAAGCACAGCGGATAAACCATTAACCGAGGCGCAGTTACATAAAAACCCGTCCTTAAATGAAATACTCAATAAATGGGGCATCAATATCAGCACGGATACCGTTGTGGATTTAAGCAGCCATGTTGGCGGCGATGCTGGCAGCCCTGCAACACGCAACTATGGCCAGCATAAGGCCATCACCGCTGGGCTGGATTACACTTTTTATGTTCGTCCCCGATCCATCACTGTGCTAGATGATTACCGGCCAAGCATAAAACTGGCTCCCATTGTGGTGACCTCCAGTGGCGATAAAAGCTGGGGAGAAACCGACCGCATGCTCAATGTTCACTTCGATCAGGGCGTCGATATCCCTGGGCCAGTGGCATTATCATTTGTCATCTGGGAAGAGAAAACCGCACAGGATGACTCGGATACACGCATCATCGTCTTTAGCGATGCGGATTTTTTAAGTAACCGTTACATCAATCAATACAGTAATGCGGTGATGGCAGTTAATGTGGTTAACTGGTTGGCTGAACTGGATTACCAGGTTTTTATCGATCAGCAGCAGGTTAAGGTAGAGCGCCTGGATTTAACCAGTAAGCAACGGCGAATGGTTATTGCCCTGCTGTTACTGATGCCGTTATTGATTGCCATGTGTGGAATTTTTGTTTGGCAGCGCTCACGGATAACCGTGGTTAAGTCATAAGTTTTCTGTAAACTAACAGGTATATCTAAGTTTGCATTATATAAGGTTTATTGACGATGGAAATTGAATACTGGCACTGGATTATTCTTGGCATCTGCCTGATGGCCGGAGAAATGTTATTACCGAGTTTTATTCTCTTATGGTTTGGAGCCGGGGCTGTGTTTACCGGCTTGGTCTTATTGGCTTTTCCTATTTCAACTACCGTGCAAGTAGTGCTTTGGACGTTATCATCCATAGCTTTTACGGTCCTATGGTTTAAATTTCTTAAGCCGTTAGCTATAGATAAAACTAAGGCGGGTTTACCCGCAGAAAAAATAGTTAACGAAACCGGTATGGTGATCAAAGAACCGGCTAATGGTCAGCGTGGGATGATGCGTTTTTCAACCCCAAAACTGGGTGACGAAGAATGGCAAATCATCTGTGATGATGAAATTAAAGTCGGTGATCGGGCCAGGGTCATCAACGTTTCGGGCAATGCATTGATTGTGGTAAAAGCGTAAACCTAAAAAACACCCCCAATATTCTCACTCTTAAATAAGGAAGAAACTCATGGATACAGCATTAATTATCGTTGCTTTTATATTAGGCCTGGTATTTTTAACCATTTTTCTAGGCGTAAAACTAGTCCCGCAGGGCACACGCTGGGTAGTGCAGCGTTTGGGTAAATATCACACCACGTTAAATCCCGGGCTTAATTTGATTATCCCCTATGTGGATACCGTTGCTTATAAAGTCACCACTAAAGATATCGTGTTAGAGATTCCGGCGCAGGAAGTGATTACCAAAGATAACGTCACTATTTTAGCCAATGCGGTGGCTTATATCTCGATTATATCGCCGGATAAAGCGGTTTATGGGGTGGAAAATTATCGCATCGCCATACAAACGCTGGTGCAGACATCGCTGCGTTCGATTGTTGGGGAGATGTCACTGGATGATTCGCTTTCATCACGTGATGTGATTAAGGCCAAACTTAAAGAGGCCATCTCGAATGATATTGCCGATTGGGGTATCACCTTAAAAACCGTTGAGATTCAAGATATCAGCCCGTCTGCAACCATGCAGGGAGCCATGGAAGAGCAAGCCGCCGCAGAACGTCAACGCCGTGCGACCGTGACCAAAGCCGAAGGTGATAGAGAGGCGCAGGTGTTGGAAGCCGATGGCCGCCTCGAAGCGTCACGCCGTGATGCAGAAGCACAGGTTCTTTTGGCCGATGCCAGTAAAACCGCAATCACGATGATCACCGAATCTTTAGGTAGCAATGACCTACCTGCGCAGTTTATTTTGGGTGAGAAATATATCAATTCACTGAGCGAAATTGCGGCATCCAATAATGCTAAAACCATTATCTATCCAGCCGATCTGGCTGAAACCATGAAGAGCTTATTGAAAAAAACTTAAGCTATTAGTCGTTAAACGGTTGTTGAAGGTGACCCTCTAATACCAGCATAAACAATGCAGGTATTAGTTGTAGCGCCATATTTATCAAGGCAAAATGCAGCTGGGAATTGTTGCTTCGCTTCTGTGTGTCGGCCTGTGATTGTGGGCTGATCATCAGGGCCTTCATCCTTATTCTCGGCCAGATAAGCTGCCTGTATATGGCCCAGGCTAAGAATTGTAACCCCTCTATAACTTTACAGCGAAAAAGCTTTTTTTTACTGCAGATAGCGTAATCTATTTCACCAATGAGATTGATTAAATCATGCTTAATGCACTTGCTAGAATATGTATAATAAACCCTATAGATTTCATCTGCCCCGTTCTAACAATCCCCCATTAATGCTGATACTATATTTCTAACGAATTTATTTTGTGGTGTGATGCTTTCGATAAGAAGGTAAGCTGGCATCGCTAGAGTAAGAAGTTTCCGGCGAGCTTATAGGTTATCTTTAGTATAAATTTTTGTTATATCCTCCTGACATTTTTTTGGGGCATTGCTCATCACCTGTATTGGTATTTAATATATCTGATGCAGGCTACCTGCCTTAAAGAATAAGCATGAAGAAAAAATAATATGTTGAATGTGTAGATGTAAAATAAATGAATATATGTGCATATTAAGGACTAGAAACGGTGACTTAATCAATGGATATACTCTGTTGAAGACGCGGTTATGTATCAATGAAAATGAGATTATGAGAGAACAAATAAGAAGCGAAATTGAATCCATTAGACCTTTGGATTCTATCGAGGATGAGACGATATCTAAGGTTATCGCATGGATAGATTCTGGTGCTGAACTATGCAGAATAGAAAAACCAGCTACTCCAAACAAACATTTGGTATCCTATTTTGTTGTGATCGATGGTGAATACCTGCTGCTTGTTGATCATATTAATGCTGAAAAATGGCTTCCTACAGGTGGTCATGTAGAGAAGGGAGAGCATCCTAGAAATACTGTTGAAAGAGAAGTTTACGAAGAACTAAAAATTAATGCTGAATTTTTGTATGAGAAACCATTGCTACTTACAAGCACAGAAACTGTAGGTAAGACTGCTGGGCACACGGATATATCTATCTGGTATGCACTAAAGGGAGATCGTGCATCATCACTAACAATAGACAAAAGTGAATTTCATGAGGCTCGTTGGTTTCATCGAAGCCAAATTCCTGCTAATACCGACCCTCATCTTATGCGGTTTGTTGAGAAGTTTTATGGTGAAAGTACATAACATGGGCCTGCACAGATTCCGCAATTTTGGCCGGCGTTAAGCGAAAACATGAAAATTTTTAGTCTTCTATTTTTATTATTAAGTTCGATTACTTTTAATCTATATGCAGAAGAAGTTTCAAAAGATGTAAGCATTTCGCTAAGTGCTTTTAATGAAGTTGGTGGAGAGCATTCTGGATTAGAAATTTCAGTATTGGGCGATATAACTGATACGTTTTCAGGTCGGTTTAGTGGCGTATTATATACGGGTATTAACAAAGCTAAAGTTGACAGGCTGTTTGCAGGTTATTCAGTAACCGGATATTTACATTTCGGTAATAAATATATTAATCCCTACTTTGGGCTTGGCTTATTTTTGGGTGAGACATTCAATTGTAGTGCTTTTGAAGAAGAAAATGAAACCTGTGAAGAAGACTTCGTAATAGCTGCATATCCTGAATTTGGCATTTCATTTAATCTTCAAAATATATTTATATATCCCTATGTTAGAAGGTATTTTGATAGTAATAGTCATGCAAGTACCGTGAATGCATATGGTTTACACGTGGGAATAAAGTTCTGAATGTTGTCAGGTGCCGCGATAAAAATCGCCAAGACACACTGGACTGTGTGGCTAACGTTTTATTTCTTAGGAGGAAGAGTGAATGGATCTAACATTATTAACTATGTTCATTGTTACGTTTACTTCAATACTGATATTGCCAGGGCCAAACGCTGCATTTTCTGTAGCTCAATCACTTAAGTATGGGCCTTTGAACTCCATTTTTATCCCGCTTGGCTTCATGGCTGCAACAGGGGTTCATGCAGTTTTTGTCTTATCTGGTTTAGGTATTGCGATCCAAAAAACCACATACATTCTGGTTATCCTGAAGTGGACTGGAGTGCTTTATTTGTTATTTCTTGCTTACAAATCGTTCACAAGTAAACCTTCAAGTCATGAGTTATTATTCCAGTCTATTTCAAAATTTAAAATGTTTAAGTCTGCTCTTTTTGTGTCTTTAACCAATCCTAAAGCTTTACTCGCAAGCTTTATGGTATATCCATTGTTCATAAAGCAAGATCAGTCGTTTTTACCTCAAGCTGCCATTCTAACAGCATCTGCGATGGGCATATCGTTTACTGTTTATGGTCTGTATGGTGTCATAGCTTCAGTCTTTAAAGATAAAGTTACAAGTACAGGTGCTGTTCATAAATTGGTTTCTGGACTATATATCGGGGCTGCAGGTGTTCTAGCCACGAAATAAATCGGGTATCAAGTTTGAAGTGTTATGCACGGATTTTACTCATACCTTTACCAGCTCCCGGCCCATTACTTACCCTAAAATGATGCAGGGTGTATGGTAAAACACAATCTTCCTAACCCGCAGTGTTAGGAGTGAATTTATATTATTGAGAATTGACATGGAAAGTGAAAAGTACAAGGCAGGCATGGCGGTAAGACGTGAGGTGTTAGGCGATGAATATGTCGATAAAGCGATTAATGCCGCAACGGACTTCACCCGGCCTCTGCAAGATTTGCTTACCCAGAATTGCTGGGGTGAAATCTGGACTAAAGATGTCATTCCTAAACAAACAAGAAGCCTGATTACCATAGCGACATTGGCCGCATTAAAAGCCCCTGCGGAGTTAAAGGCGCATGTTAGAGGCGCGTTGCGTAATGGCTGCAGTGTTGCTGAAATTCAAGAAGTATTGCTTCAATCAGCGGTTTACTGTGGTGTTCCCGCAGGTATTGAAGCCTTTCGGGCAGCTAAAGAAGTTATTGAAGAATGGGAAGAAAATTTAAAAGATACATGAATGTGCTGTGCATTAAGTGATGAGCAGGGTTCTATGTAAAATAGAAGTTTTAAAGAATTTGAAAAACGTTTTAATCGAGTCGCTATCAGCTGGGTTTTAATAAAAATAAGGTACTTAAACTATTATGCGAAATATAGCGCGTTTTGCTACTTTACCCGCATCCTTGCTTATTGGTGTTTTTATCTTTCCTCACTTGGCAATAGCTGATTATTGATGTACATCCTGAATTCAGCACCACGGCGAATACCTTTATGCCGGATCAGTTCACGCATCGAAAAAACCGCTAAGTTGAATCAATCGATATGCAGATAAATGGAAATAAAGAGAGTACAGAAATGGATGATTATGTAGGTTTACTGGAAGACTCATTTCACAGCGCTAACAATCGCATTGGGACAGATGCTATGGGCAGCTTGTTTTTTGACAAGTTCTTTTCTATATACCCAGAAACGCAGCAATATTTTAACGGCACCGATATTAACTATTTTAAGGGCAAGAAACTGAATATTATTTTCACGTTTATTACCGATATTATCAAGCATCCCAACTATGCCGAGGTGCATATCAGCCAAGAAGTGATGCGCCATCAAATGTATGGTTTAAAAGACAAAACCTATTATTTTACGTTAATTGATTGTCTTTTTATGGTTGTTAAAGAAACGTTGAACGACGAGTGGAACCCAGAATATGAAACCGCGTGGCATGATACTACACAGGCTTTTAAGGCGATTGTGGGAGAAGCCGCCGAGGCATATTTATAAGAATATGGCACCAAGGCTTAGTTCTATTGGCCAATAGGCAGCGGCGATTAATTTTGAGATGATTTGTGCTTTCTGATCATCAGCGGGTTTGAAAAACCTGGCTGTAGTTAATGAAAGGCATAACGATGAATAATAAAATCCTGCCTATTGCCCTTATGGCAATAAGCCTTTCCCTTGGCGCGTGTGGCGGCTCCGGTGGTGATGGTCAGCCAGGCGTAGATGCCAATGCAGGTGCCAATATTGAGGAGGATGAGCAGCTAGATAATGAAGCAGAGAAAATCATCGAACCTGAGAATATCTTGCCTGAGGGCATGGCCATTCATCCCGGGGGGCGAGTGTTAAGCCTGAAAGTGGATAGAGCCAGTATCGATGATAGAGATGGTCTTTCATCAAACGAATTGCAGTTATTAAGCCAGCATATCTATACGTATTTGGATGACAGCTTCGATTTTATCTTTTTTGTATCTCCTTTTACGTCTGAAAATATGCCTTCTACGTTGAAGTATTCTGGCCGTTATAGCTCGGTGCGCAGCTTTGAACAGGGTCTAGGTTGGGCAACTTATGATAGCAGTGCCGATTATGGTTCTGCCGGGCAATTACAGGGGGTTATGCATTTGGCCAAAAAAGATGCACTTCGTTTTGGGCCTTCTTTACATGAGTTGGCACACCGCTGGGCAAACTTTGCTCTCCCAAGCCGTTATTATAGCCACTGGTCATTTGCCGGTGTGGATGCCGAACAAGGTGGTCAGCTCGGAGGTTTTGCGCAAAACTCGCTGTTGGATTTAGGTAATAATCGTTATCAGGCGAATGCGGGTTTAGGAAAAAACAGTTTTGGTGAATTTGCTAACGGCGGTAATGGTCTACCTTATGCCGCTTATGAATTGTATTTAATGGGTTTGGCTCCCGCCAGCGAATTGGTGGATTATCAATATTTTGATGATGCGCAGTGGAGCAACCCTGCGACGGGTGAATTTACCTCTGAAGCTGGAGTAAAAACCCTAAAGGTTAATGAGGTTATCTCAACCTTAGGAGGGCCGCGACAACCCGCTTATGGTCAAGCGCAAAATAGTTTTAGAGTGTTAACGGTATTACTTTATTCTGATGCAGCTGAGTTAGCGTTGGTGGATCAGTTGGATGACGATATACGTCTATTTTCCTTGCCGGGCAGTGACGGAAGCAGCACGTTATATAACTTCTATGAGGCGACCAAAGGGCGAGCTAGCCTCAATGCGGGTAGTTTGGAGGGGACATTAAAATAACGTATTGAACCCACCTGGAAGGGCGTGGCTACAACCCATGTATAAGCGGTTTTAGCCATATTTTATTTAGAGAAATGTGGGTGTTTAATTACGGAAGTTATCGAATTGCACCGGCATATCTAATTCCGCGCCACGTAACATAGCCATTACTTGTTGCAGATCATCACGCTTCTTACCGGTTACTCTCACCTGCTCACCTTGAATCTGCGCTTGTACCTTAAACTTGCCATTTTTGATCAGCTTCACGACCTTTTTACAGCTGTCGGAATCTAAGCCATTACGCACATTGATATCTTGTTTCACCAGCATACCCGATACTTTAGGCAGCTCTTTATCTAAACAAGAGATATCAATTTTGTTTTTGATCAAAGAGGCAGAAAGAATATCCGCCATCTGTGAGGCCTGAAACTTACCTTCGGCAACGATGGTAACAACATACTCGGCACTACGCTCAAAGCGGGCTTCAACACCTTTAAAATCAAAGCGGGTCTCAACCGTACGATTGGCCTGATCTACGGCATTGGTCAGGGTTTGTTTATCAACTTCAGAAATAACATCAAATGAAGGCATGGGGGAGTCCTGTGTAGGGCTTAGTTTTTGCTTAAGCGTAGAAGAATGTGCTGTATGTTATCAAATTCACGGCAATGCGTTTGATTTATGTGACAAGTGATTAGCGTATTAACGCCTGTTTGACTTAATTTATAAGCAAAACATGTTATTAATCCGAGTGATTTAAATACAGTGTAAAAACGTTCCAGGCTTTATCTATCTGCGCGGTGATTGCAGTTTCTAAATCTTTGGGTACTACACCAAAAACAATTTTGTTATACATTTTCCCCTGAACCAAACCAAGGAAAAGTTCGGCATCTTCTACAGCATCGGCCCTGTGTATACGGGTAAATTCTGCAGCTACACAGTTGATCACTCGGCTAGTGATTTTATTCACAAACAACGGCCCCAGGCCATGATCTCCATCGGCATAGGCTAATCGTTGTAATGCAAGGCCGTGTTCGGTATAGGCAGAGCTTAGATAGTTTTTGGCCATCTGTTTAAGTCTGTCTTCTGTGTTGTCAAAGCTGTCGACCTGGTCGGTTAATACCATATCGATAAATCCTGCATCTCTTTCTATGGCCGCATGTAATAGCCCCTGCTTATCACCGAAATGTTTATAAAGGGTTTCTTTTGACGCCTTGGCTGATTTGGCCACGTTGATCATGCTAAAGCCTGATAGGCCCTTGGCTAATAAAACGTTCATCGCATGATTGAGTAAATGATCTCTCAGAGTGGGGTCTGTAGGCCGTCCGGCTTTTTTGCTTTTGTCTTGACTTGTCATGGTGAAACATCGTACCGTACCGACCGGTACGCTAATAGTGGTGACAATCAATAAATCCATTTTAGTCATGGTGACAAGGACAAAACGTATGCAATATGCGCTTCATTTTCATGCTGTGAGTGAATATCAATGTGCTTATATCGACGAGGGCCAGCCCCATAAAAACGGTAATTTACCGTTGATTTTGATTCATAATGGCATGATGGATCATCGCTTGTTTGAACATCAGATTGAGTATTTCAGTCAATTCATGCGTGTTATCGCGGTAGATCTTTTGGGTTATGGCGCCTCAGATAAACCGGATATTACTTACAATACTCGACTTTATACCGAGCAAATCAATACCTTACTTGCACATCTGAACATTCCTCAGTGTTCGTTGTTGGGCTGCTGTGTCGGTGGTGCGGTTGCGATGGAATTTTCTATGCAATATCCAGAAAAGGTGGACAATGTGATTGCTGCAACCCTGGATGCGCCGGAGATAATAGAGGCTGGGGTATTGGGGCAACTATCTAAAGACACACCTTTTGGTGGTGCCAGGCATAAATTAGGCAGCCGTTTGATGCAAACATTTTTGGGCCGGAAACTTTTTTGCCAGTTTATGAAAAAACATCAGATGGGCTCTTATTATGCGCAAGAGCCGGAATGGGATCGCCAATTTCATCGCTATTTTTCTGAGGCTGAAAATATTCGCAGCTTTAGCAATCTGGATGTTGAAGACAGCTTGCTACGTGCTGCGGTTAAATCCACGCAGGGGCCCATATCACTGATATTATGGGGCGAGACCAATACCATCTTGCCGGCTACGGAGGGGGAGAAATGGGCCAGGCATTTCCAGGCGGATATCATCAAACGCTATCCAGGGACGGGGTATATGTTTCTTAGGCAGAGAGCTGCGCAAGTGAATCTGGATATTTATGATTTTTTGATGGAGATAGAAGTCGAGATTAAGAAAGCCTGTTAGTGATGGCTGGTGATTCAAAAGGCCTGGAATTAGGCCTTTCTTGATGACTGACTTTTCGCCTTTGGGGTGCAGTGCATGCACTTCTTCTACTTAGATGGATTCTGGATATTTAAAAATATTCAAAGCTAAAGCACTAATTGAGATTAAAACCAACCCACTAGAAAGCGCCATTAAACTCTGTGCCATGGTGATGCCAAAAAAAACATCGGGTGTATAACTGCATAAAGCACGTACCTCGAAGAGTTCGGGCATCCATTTATCCAATGCAAACCAGTGAGGAAAGTTAAGGAAAAAATTACAGCTGCTGTTGGCATTGCCGTTTTCAACATTCAGCAGAAATAAGCAACGTTCCCATAAACCCGCTATTAATACCGTGTTTATCAGGTGGCCGATGATATTGGCTATTTTTCCTTTGGGAATGGCTAGCATAAGCACACTAAGCAGAATAAACCCTGCTACCCAAATGCGTATATGAATACATACCTGACAAGGATCTTCTTCAAGCACATGCTGGTAATACAGCGCAGTGGCTTCCATGGATAGGCCCAGCAAGGCTATCAATAACCAGTAGAGCTTATGAGAAAAGGCAATCGCCAGGGTGTTGATAATGTTAAAGCGATTTTGATTCATCATACGGTTTGCCGTTCTATAATTGATGAGTAATTGGGGGCTAGATATAACAGTACCTCTGTATGATCGATAGCGTAGCACTAAATAAGTTTGAGGCCAAAAGAAAGCGTTTAATAGTAGATTGATAAAAATCACTCCCAATAGCTATGGCAGTGAGCATGTTTATTTAAAAGGTGGATTTTAATTATCTTTTTTCAGATCATTATCAATTGAATTTAATTTTTTTAATGACCTGCTATTTTATGGGTCAATAAATTGAGGATTATTCTGTCTTATCAGAGCGATTATAAATCATAAGGCTGGTTTGTATGGCCCTATGGTCTGAGTAACGCCCCCACGTTTTAGCTTCACGCCTACAAATCCGGATAGCTCCTTTTACCCAGAGGTGGTCTATGGCGATAGCTAATTTTTGTAACGGAGTCATTAAGACAGGCCAGCTGGGTAATGGCCGGCTCTGATGGTCAGGGAATAGGGATTCAAACCTTGATGTGCCTGCAGCCAAGTTGATATCCCCCATAATCAGTTGTATCTCTAAGGGGGCGTTGTTCGCCAGTGCCTGGATCTCGCTGATTAATCTGTTACGTTGTAGCCAAAGTGTTTTGCTGCGAGGAGAGGGCGGATGAGCAGTGATGAAGGGTAATATAAGATTTTTATCCAGTTGTATGATGCCCTGAGTCATTGAAAATCCCTCGACATTACGCAGAACTCTAACATTTAATAAGGGATGGCGGCTGAATATTAATTGTCCACCTGGGTAGCCAATTTTTGCTTGGCCACCAATCATATAAGGGTATTCTTCGGCCAGCGCGGCAATAAACAACTCGCCATTTACAGGATCGACTTCTTGCAACAAAATAAAATCCAGAGGCTGCTGTTTGATCAGATCAATAATCAGTGACAATTCAGGATTAAAGTATCTAAGGTTATATTGCAGTAGTTGTAGGTTCTCCTCACAGTCGGCTGGCGTTTTTATCGGCATCCAATGTATTTTGTTATTACTGTGTATTAGCCACAGACTCAGTAAAATGACACAGATAAGGGCCTGTTGAAACTGTTGCAAATAAACAAAAATCAGGATCAATAATATATAGGCTGCAGCAGGGATCAACAGGAATGACGCGAGGTTTTCTAACCACCAGACAGATTTAACCCTCGTCATTGAAAGCGCATAAATCAAAGGCAGTAGAGTCAGCCCCCAGCTAATCAGGCTGTAGCGAGTCATGCCTGGTTCCTATCTGATCGTCAGTATAAAGCCGATAGCTTGCAACATCTTATGCGGCGGGGTTTTGTCTTGAAAAAATGATATCTACTTGTTGCTCCGGTAGTACTGTCAATAACTCAGGTAATGTGGGAGATTTAAAGGTCATGTAATACTCGGGATGGTAGGTATTACTTATTTTATAGGGCTTAAATCCGTGTTTATCAAAGGTGCAAATTATTTCAGAAATTTGGGTTTGTGTTAGCACCGATGGCGTGATTTCAGCGATGATCTCTGCATCTTTGGGTAATTGATTTAAGAGTGGGTATAAACCTTTTAACACCTCATATTCAGCGCCCTCTACGTCAATTTTTATTAATCTAACATTATTAATTTCGCTAGTTTTAAGCAGCTGGTGCAGGGGCTTGGCCTTAACAACAACCGGTTCGCTTTCAAATTCAGTGGGTCTAACGCTATAGGCGTGTAATTTACCGGTGGTGGCACCTTCATTATCAATAGAATGATGCATGGCGATTTCACACTCCGTATCCGAGGCCGCATAATTTATCATACGAATATTTTTATAGTTATTGAGCCGTACGTTCTTCTTGAGTTTTTCAAAGATGCTGGGAAAGGCTTCAATGGCGACCACCTTTCCATGGGGCAATAGCTGTGATGCCAATAAAGAGAAGTAACCTACATTGGCACCTACATCGATAAATGTGCGGTCTTTATGGGTAAGCGTTTTTTTAATAAATGCGGTCAGGTTAGGTTCCCATAAACCAAAATAATAAATATAACCTTGGACCAGATCATTGGAACGCCCAGTCATTTTTATACCCTGTGTGGTGCGTGCAGTATAATTCTTCTCACGCCAATGAAAAAGAATCCATAGTGGCATCTTGCCATGCAGCAAAGGAAAAAAACGAATATAAAATCGGGCTACAGGCATAAGCAGCCCGGCCATATAGGCTTTCATTAAAGAGAATAAATGCATGACAAGCTTCACTAAAGTTAATAGACACATTTCAGTTAGGCATAGATCGTGCCGCTTTTTATGTATGTTTTTGTTTTAGAGTGAAAGGCGCGCGGGTGTAATACTTTTATGGTGATGGCTTATAGGGAATTGGAAGGTGTAATGATTTTTTTGGGCATACGGTGACGAGGTCGTTTTCATTTTGAAAAAATGTTTTAAAAAATGCAAAACATTTTAGCAATTTGAGAAACGGTTCTGGCTTTAAATTTTTGAGGGTTTATCTTCTTTCTATTTAGACAAACATTAATTGTCACACACCCAGATGTTTAAATGATTTATAGTGTTGGCAATACATCAAATACAAGGGCGCATATCATGGAATACCGCAAACTAGGAAGAACCGGATTAGATATCAGCCTGATTGGTTTAGGTACCATGACCTGGGGCTGGCAGAACACTCAGGATGACGGTTTTGAACAAATGGATTATGCGTTAACGCATGGGGTTAATTTTTTTGATACCGCGGAAATGTATGCCATTCCGCCTTCAGAAGCGCATTTTGGTACCACCGAAACCATTATTGGCAACTGGTTTAAAACGCGTCAAAACCGCGATAAGGTCATTTTGGCATCCAAAATTACCGGCCCGGGTTTTGAGTGGTTAAGAGAGGGACAAAACCAGATTAATCAAAAAAACATCCTCGATGCGGTGGAGGGAAGTTTATCCCGTCTGCAAACCGATTATATCGATTTATACCAATTACACTGGCCCAATCGAGGTTCTTATCACTTTGGTAAAACTTGGTGTTTTTCTCCAAAATTTGATGTTCAGGCCGAAGAAGACAATTTCCTGGAAGTGTTACATACCCTGCAGGGGTTGATTCAAGCTGGCAAGATTCGCCATATTGGTTTATCTAACGAAACCGCATGGGGTGTAAATAAATATCTGCAGCTGGCAAAAGAAAATAATCTGCCACGCATCGCCAGCATTCAAAATGAATATTCTTTGTTATGCCGACACTTTGAACCCGATTTAAGTGAAACCGCATTACATGAAGACTGTGGTTTACTGGCCTGGTCACCATTGGCGCGTGGCATCTTATCGGGTAAATATCTCAATGGTAAAAAACCTGCCGGTGCGCGCCTGACGTTGGAGACACGCACCGAACATAGAGTGGGGGAGCAGGTGGATAATCCTACCCAGCAATATATCGATTTAGCCAAACGTTACGATTTAGACCCGTGCCAGATGGCTCTGGCCTTTGTGAATAGCCGCCCGTTTGTCAGCTCTACGTTGATTGGCGCAACCACGATGGCGCAGTTACGCAGCAATATTGATTCCGTTTCTTTGAATTTATCTGACGAGATACTCAACGAAATCGAGAAAATCAGGCGTAAGCATCCTATGCCATTTTAAGCATCTGCGCGCGTATCTTTGATTTTTTATCAGTCACCTTAACGGGCGAATAAATACCCTTTCTTGACTAGTTTTTGAAAAGCCTCTCTGGAAAAAAGCCTATGCATATAGGCTTTAATATTATCCTGTTCAATAGGCATGTTGATGCTTTTTAACCACAGCAGGGTAAAGCCAAGGTGAATATCAACCAGGGTGAAATCTTTACCTAAAATATAATCTTGTTCAGCCAATCCCTGGCTTAGAATATTACTGGCGCGTTGAACCTCCCATAACATAGTTGCTTCCAGCTCCGGAATGCGTAAGGCATCGGGATAAACAAACTCATTTTTTCTGAGCATAAAAGCGGGTAATTCCAGCTCAGTTAACTGAAAGTTACACCACTGCTCATGTCGATAGGCAGGCTCGCCTGCTAACGGAAACAGCCCCGAGTCAGGCATTTTATCAACGATATAACGACAGATGGCATTGGTTTCAAGCAATACAAAATCACCATCCACTAACACCGGCAACTTGGCATTGGGGTTTAATTTTAAGAAGTCGGATGAATGTGTTTGCCCTGCCATCAGATCAACAAAAATATACTCATATTCCATGCCTAATTCTTCTAATAACCATAATGGCCTGGCTGCTCTTGTATTGGGGGCACCGTATAGTTTAATCATCGATCTCATCTACCTTGTGTTAAACATCAATTTGTCAGCTTATCGTAATGTTTGTGGCGCAGCCTGAATATTGTCATAATTGACATTATTACTGCGAAAAGTGACATTATCATGCATGCTAAATCTGATACGGTGGTGGTTGCCGTGCTTGTGTTGCCTGATTGCATGGCAAGCTCGGTGCATGCGGTGCTGGATATTTTTCAGGTGGCCAATCAGGTTAATGCTCATCAGAAAGCAGATGATGAGGTGGGAACTGCCTTGTTCTTTCTGCAGTTATTGTCGGTAGATGGTGCGCCAGTTAAAACGTCCAATGGCCAGATGATTGTGGTAGACCACGCGATTAAAGATTTTACCCTGCAGCCGGATGTTGTCATCGTCTCTGGCGCGTTTACCGCCAATAGCTCCAGTGAAGACATTCATCGTTACCTGGGGGAGTTAGCCGAGTGTATCGATTGGGTAAAGCTTAAGTCTCAGCAAGGTGCAAGTATTGCCAGTGCCTGTACCGGCGCTTTTGTTTTAGCCGAGGCAGGCCTGTTTAAAAAAGATCAGCAAGCCACCACTCACTGGCTGATGGCGAAGAAGTTTCAACGCCGCTACCCTGATATTGCCTACAATGATCAACAGATAGTGTTGGAATATGCTCGGCTTTTTTGTGCCGCGGCAACCACCGCGTTTGTTGATTTATGTATTCGCCTGATTCAACACTTCTCTACCAAGGAACTGGCTTTGCTCACCGCAAAACTGATGCTGGCCGATCCGTATCGTGAATTACAGAAGCCATTTCATCATCTACATCAGGGTAAGCCCCATCACGATAGGCAGATGATCAAAGCCCAGCAATGGCTTGAATTACACCACGGTAAAAAAATACGCATCGATGATCTCGCCGATCATTTAGCGATGGGGCCAAGAAATTTTAAACGCCGGTTTAAACAGGCAACAGGCTTAAACCCTCTGCTTTATTTGCAACAGGTGCGGGTTGAAAATGCCAAATATCAGCTGGAAGTCAGTGGGCTAAGCAATCAACAAATTATCAATCAGGTCGGTTATGAGGACCTTAGCTCCTTTGGCCGATTGTTTAAGAGATTCACCAGTCTAACGGTTGAAGAATATCGTCGGCGTTTTAGTCGCTGTCGTGATGAAAAGACGTAACTGAATGGCTTCAGGTTAAAGCCTACTGACTGCTTTTTACACCGGTTAAAGTCATGTAATCAATAGGTGATTATATGGCTAGATGAAAACTATCTAATGCAAAAAAACTTTATTATGGAATTATTTCCATAATTATTGCTTGTATGGGGTATAGTCATTTCTAGGAGTAATAAGAAAGCACCAAAAAAATATCACTTTAAGATGGTAAGGAATACTGGTTATGGATATCAAAATTGTCTCCTGTGTGATCGCGCTGTTGATGGGGCTGATATTCAGTGGCTGTATAGAGGTTGATTCCATCGAGGTTTCTACCGACACGGTAAAGGCAGAGTTTTGGGTTGATGTCGCAGAGGATGGGCATACAAAGGTCGGAAGCTCTTTATATAGCGCCGAAGCCGCCGGATCGATTGATCTTGCCGATAATGAAAATGTGTCTGTTGATGCGTTTAATAGCCATGCCGTATTTGAGTATTATTCGATTTTTTGGGTCTTATCGCACAAAAACCTTTGTCTTTCATGTCTGAGACTACGGACGCTGGCAGGGAATATCGATTTGTCTGGTCTTGCGGGGGTAATGGGCTTGATGTAGAAAACTCCAGCGTTCAACTGCCACTCGCTCTCACAGCCACGATTGTAGGCGATAAGCCGATTATGCTGGGTGAGAGTGTTAGCATTCAATGGCCTGTTGATCCCGATGCTGAGGCTATGACGATTGGAACGGTTATTCGCGAATGTGGTATCATTTTTGATGGCGACGGCAATATTTTTTATCCGGAATTGACGGCGGAATCTTTTAACGCAGGATATATTCGTAGCATTGGCATCTCTCATAAACGGGTGACTGATAGCGGCCAAATAACGATTGCCAGTGACCCTGTTATTCAAGGGGTGCCCGGAGGCTGGGCTGAGGGCATATAGGTTGAAGATATTGTTAAGGTGGCGTTTAGCGTAAAGCATTATTGTAAGCTTGTTACCGTGCTTAAGCATGATCAGTCTGGCACTTTAGACCCTGCTTTTTTTGCTGGGACAATAACGGCGACTCAAACTAGAGAAATAGCGTTTTATGTTAATATTGATATGTTGATGCCGTAATGGTTTAGGCAATGTAGATATAAGTTGTTGATATTAATATTTAAAGGAATATTGGTAATGGATATTAAAATTATCCCCGTTTTACTCACGCTATTGATGAGCCAGATGTTTAGTGGCTGTATAGAGGATTCAATTGATGTTGCTACCGGAGCTGGATCGGCTGACTTTTGGGTTGATGTAACAGAAGGTGGAGAGACCGAAGCCCATGCTGTGTTGATTAACCGCGGTGGCGTTGTTGATCTAGCTGACAATGAAATATTGTCTGTTCATGCTTTTCATCACAGTTACATTTTTAATAATTATTTAGGAATTATAAACTTATTTTCAAAAGTATTTTTTATTTCGGATAGTACTGAGGCCGGTATGGAATATAGGTTTTCATGGACACGTGGCGGTAATGGGCTTGATGCAGAAAACTCCACGGTTTTGCTTCCATCGGCACCTGCACTAAGCATTGTTGGTGATAACAAGATTACGCTGGGCGAAAGCATTGTTATTCAATGGCTTGTTGACCCCAGTGCCGATACGATGAAGCTTGGAACCCGTATTAGTGGATGTGGCATCGGCTTTGATGTTGACGGTAATATCTTTTACCCAGAGCTCACCGAAGAATCTATTGATCCTCGTTCTATACGCAGCAATGTACCGATGTTAGGTGTGCCAGATAACGGACAAATAACGATTGCCAGTGATCCGATTATTAGAGCTGTAGTTGATATCGATGATGAGGCTATATATGTTAAAAATATTCTAAAAGTTGAGTTTGTTGAGCCTAGCATAACGCATTACTGTAAAGTTGATGCCGATTTCAAACGTGGTCAGGCAGGCACGCTAGATCCTAATCTTCATAGCGGAACGATAACGGCGTATCAAACCAGGACGATAGAATTTTACATCAATGTTGATGCGTTGAAACTGCAATGATCGGGGCTATCAACATCTTAAAAACTATTCTCACCTTGCGCTGCAAGCATAAAACACACTGAATTTAAATCCATGAGCACATTACAAAAAACTCTGCACAATGCCGTGATACGCATATTAAGGCCGTTAATTCGGGTCTTGTTGCGCCATGGTATTTCTCATGCCGAGTTTTCTGATTTGGCCAAGATGGTTTATGTAGATGTGTCCGAAAAGGATTTTCAGATCAAGGGGCGCAAACAGTCAGTTGCGCGCATCTGTGTATTAACCGGTTTGCATCGTAAGGATGTTAACAAAATCAGGGAAAAGCTGGAATCTGATTCTATGGAGGTGGAGCAGCTGGGACGAGCCGCACGGGTTATCAGCGGCTGGCTTAAAGATGAAGATTTTCAATCTGACGGTGTGGCTAAGTCGCTGCCTTTGGAAGGTGAAAACAGCTTTTCTGAATTGGTAAAACGTTATAGCGGAGATATGCCGGTGCGCGCTATCTTCGATGAGTTGCAACAAGGCGGCTGTGTTAAAAAGAATGATGATAAATCGATAGAGCTGATCAGTGATGCCTATATTCCGCATCACAGTGATGAAAAGTTGTTACAGATACTGGGTATATCGACTGCAGATTTGTTAAACACGCTGGATTTTAATCTCAATAAACCTGAGGACAAAGACAGCCGGCTACAGTTGGTTGTTGATTATAAAGATATTCCAAGTTCAAAAATATCCGACTTTAAAAACTACAGTGAAAAGGAAGTCTTTATCTTGCTAACACAGTTTAACCAATGGCTGTCCGATAACGGGGCTGATGAGTCTAGCGAAGAAGAACTTCATAGGGTGGGCTTTGGTCTTTATTACTTTGAAGGTGATATTGATGTCATTAAAGGATGTAATGATGAAAAATAACTTGCTACGGCTGATTCAATATACTTCGATATTATTGCTGGTAGCCTGCAGTGGTGATGGTGGTATCTATGGTTCAGGAGGTGTTGGCGGGGGCGGTAATCAGAATTCCCCTTACGAAGGACAGGTGTTATTAGGGCCTGTTATCAATGCCGACATCAGCGTAACAAAGTTGTTTGATGATGATGCTCAGCATTTATGTGTTACCCGGTCACGCGAGAGTTTGGACCTGGATATTGCCGGCACCTTCTCCATTGATGCCAAATGTATTCAGGACCGCGATCAAGTCTTTGTTATCACTGCCACTGGTGGCATGGATATCGATGTTGAAGATGACGGCGTTATCGATACGCAGCCAACGGCGGTGACTCAAGCTATTCATACAGTCGTTATCGGCAAGCAGCTTTACCGTACCGAAAACTGGAAAGTATCGCGCCTTACCGATGATGTGTATCGCTATATCATTTATGGCAAGCAGGAGTTACAACTTAGCGAAGCCCAGATTGTATTAGCCCTGGAGCTTGTAAGTGATTACCTCTTAAGCGAAGACGTCAATGATGATGATGTAATTGACTACCAGGATATATTACGCTGGCATGCACGGTTTGATCAGCAGGCATTAACCCCGGCTGATACTATCAGCGAAGAACTTTTCTTCGAAGATATTCGAGAGCAACTGGAAGCGGTAGAGGATAGCGGCAATACGCTAATAAATAGCGGAACAGATACTGGAACCGGAACAGATACTGGGACCGGAACAGATACTGGAACCGGAACAGATACTGGAACCGGAATAGATACTGGATCCGGAACTGATACTGGAACGAATACAGTAACGGCTACAGCCCCCTTAAATGATACCGGAATCATCCTCTGTGGTGATTATGCCTATGCCTATGACGCCATCACCGGCAGCAATAACCATCAAAATAATCTCGACTGTGCTGCGGCAGGTGCTAGCGCCGATATTGATGGCAGTGATGGCGAGAGTGATATTGTTAGGGCGGGGCAGGATGGTGTCAGTGGACGCGATACCAGCCATCGTGACGACAGCGATGGTCATGCAGGTTTCAGCTTTACCAAACTGGACGTTGATGGAAACCCACTGGATGTCTCTGCTCTAAGCTGGAGTTGTGTACAAGACAATATAACGGGGCTGGTCTGGGAAATTAAAAGCAACGCCAATGGCATCAGTGGTGAATCTCTGCATGATGCCGATGATAGCTACCTCTGGTATAACGATGACAATGCCAGAAATGGCGGAGGTGTGGGTACGGTAGATGACAGCAGCAACAACTGTCATGGTTATCAAGTCGCAGAGAATAATGGCAGTTATGATGCCGGCGACTGCAATACCACCGCTTTTGTAGAGCGGGTTAATGGCGCAAGTTTATGTGGCAAAAATGATTGGCGCCTGCCAAGCAAACAGGAGCTACAGTCCATCATCGATAACAGCCGTACCAGTGCTGCAATCGACAGTAACTTCTTCCCTGACACTCAAGATTATTATTGGACGGCTACAGCCTTTGCTCCCAACACAGTGGCAGCCTGGCGCGTTAATTTCAGCGTGGGTGATATAAAAGCATCAAGCAAAACTAATCACCATTACTTACGTCTGGTACGTAAGACGGCGCAATGATAAAACGTGTGAGGAGAGGGATTTTGAAAAACACCGTCAAAGCAGTTATCACGATGACCAGCCTGTCACTGTCCTGCTTGTTGAGTGTGTCGGTACAAGCCGAATGCACAAGCAACCGTAATGCGGCTATGCCCATCAGCAAGCCTGACAGCCTTTATATTAATCATGGTGACGGCACCATCAGTGATAGTGAAACTGGCCTGATGTGGCAGCAATGTTCTTTAGGAATCAATGGTAATGAATGTCTCACCGGCAGCATCACCGCGATGACCTGGCAGCAGGCATTAGCCGCGGCAGCCAGTAACAGCGATTTTTCTTACAGCGATTGGCGTCTGCCGAATAAAAATGAATTGGCCTCGTTGCAGGATAACGCCTGTTTCTCACCGGCAATCAATGAAACGCTTTTTCCAGCCAGTAGCAGCAGTTTTTACTGGTCATCATCACCGTATATTTTAAATAATAGCTACGCCTGGAATGTCTCCTTTGGCAATGGCGATGTAGGCAATAGCGCCAAAAATATAGCCGGTGCGGTACGGTTAGTTAGAAACTAACCCTACGTTGAAGAATAAAAAAATAAGGATGTAGAACGATGAATATAAATAGAAAAAGATGGTTAAAACGTTCTAAAGTAATGTTATTTGTGCTGTCGCTGACAGTAATTTATGCGGGCTGTGGCCCGCAGTTGGGTGGTGGTTTAATTCCTAATACCGGTAATCCAGAGCCGGTGGTTGTGGGTAAGCAAGATGGCAGTTTCTTTTACTTTTCCTACGATGATTCCAGCAGCACTGCAGCCAAGGATTTATCGCTGCATGCGCTGGATAATAATCAGCTACCTTCTGCATCCTGGGCCAGACCCTATGAATTTTTGAATGCCGAACAGTTTGGGCATTTTAATGCACAAAGCGTGGGCCCCTTTCAGGTTTCTATGGGATTGCTGGAAACCGATAGCAGTGAAATTCCATTGATAGATGCAGAGACTAATCAAACACTTTATACACTTGGTGTAACCGTTAGTGGCCCGGCGATGACCATGGCTGACAGGCCCAATGTTGTATTGACGCTTGTTATCGATATATCTGGTTCCATGAGTAGCAATTATGCCGAGCAAAGAGAAGACGGTTTCACGACTCTGCTTGATGTCACAAAATATGGTCTGGCATCCATGCAGGCTAGCCTGAAAGAAGGGGATATTATTAATATCGTCACCTTCGAATCGACCTCTGCGATTGTTGCAGAAGGTCTGTCTTATAACGACAGTACTTATCAGCAGCATATTACCAACCTGAGAAGTCGAGGCGGCACCAATATGAACCTCGGTATCACAACTGCTTATGAAGTCGCCAACCGCCATTATGATGCCAATAAATCTAACCGTATCGTCTTGCTGACCGATGCCTATATGAATACCGGCGAGATCAATTCAGAACTTATTGCGCAAAACACGCTTATCGCCAATCATGAAGGCATTTACCTGGCGGGTATTGGCATTGGTGATAACTTTAATGATGAAGCCCTGAATCAGATCACCGATATTGGTAAAGGGGTTTATTCAGCCATGATTACGCCCAATGATGCACAGCGTATTTTTAGCGATGGTTTTATGCGTTTTATCGATCATGCCGTAGCTGAAGTGCGCTTCAAATTGGATTATCCCGATAACATGACACACGAGCGTTCAGGGGCTGAAGAAGTTTCACAAAATCCGGAAGATGTGCAGACTATCAACTTCGCCTTTAACGATGAACAGTTCTTTATCGAATCTTTTAGTTCGGATCCAAGCCCTGTAGGTACGGAGGAATTTATTCTTGAGATTGAATACGAAGATGAAAATGGGAACATGGCAACACAGCAAATTTCCATGTCGATCAATGATTTAAAAATGCACGGCAGCGATCAGATTAAGAGTGCAGCCAGTGTACTGCTATTAACACAGTTGATAGGCGCAGCGATCACCTGTGATGAGGTACAGTCATCTGGCTTGTATTACCAGGAAGTCTATACCGCGATATTCAGTGTTTATAAACAATATATCGATACTTATTGCCAGCTTTGAGCTAGGCCAACACCTTTAACCTCCCGTAGCTATGACCACAATCACAATGTGATTGTGGTCCTTAAAAAATAGAAAGTTAATCCGATTTTTTCAATGGAAGAAAATATCGCAGGACACGTTTGCCTGAAAAATATGAAATCGCAACATCAGCTCAAGGCAGGGCGGTATAAATAACAATAAAAATGATTTTACCCGCTGTATCAATTCAATATTAATAAGGAAATGTCATGAAATGTTAATGCTCAATAAGGATAGTTCTTAGAGCAATCGCTAAGACCTCCACATCTATTTTTGCTGTGAATGCAGCGTAACTGTGAATAACGCTATGTGATTGATCCAACGATCGATCAGGGTTTTTTCACGCCTAAAAAAGCTTAATCTGCACTAAAACACAATTAAACTATAATGGAACACAAGCTATGAAAACGTATCAAATCATTCCTGTATTGATCATGACCGCAAGCCCCTCAGCGCATGTAAGATAGCTATAAGCTATCCAGAAGACGCGCCTAAACCCGAGATTGATATCGCCGGTTTATGGCTGGCTAAATCGGAAAATACCACAATCGACATGACCTCTGATGAAGCAATGCCTAGCGGTTGCATCACCGGCTTCCAGGGTAAATATACCGAAGTTTGTGAAATAAAATTTATCAAGGATGATCAATTCAGCGCCAGTTGTTTTCAGTTCGCCTTAGATACTTCTGAGTCTGACTTAGTTATCCATCAACTGACACTCAGTGGTAGTCAGCTTGTTAATACCTCGGGATCTACCGTGCTGACGGTTACCGATAAAGACACTATCAGTGGCGCTGTTGATTTAAGTTTTTCTGAGCTGGGTTATACGGCCGAATTTTCTGCCCCTGATATGGTTATGAGCAAAATTGCAGATCCAGGCAGCGAGATAGGCTGTGTTACTCTGACTCAAGGAGAAACGACTGAATCGGTACCTCTTAGCCATTATATAGCGTGGGATATGACGGTCTTATTACAAGACAGTACGGTTGTTGCGCCGATTTATCTTTATCGTGCCTATACGCCTGAAACACAGGCGCAATTCAGCTTCACTATGGGTGGCTACTGGCAGCAGGCGGTTACTGAAAGTTCATCGATGACGACAGTCATGAGGGACTCTCTAACAGCCGAGACGACTAAGCTGATGCATACTGACAGCCGCCTGCCAGAAGTATTTTATCCCGCCGAGAATGTGCCGGACTTTGGTTATACCGATGACACACTAAGTATCGATATCACCGACAACACCGAGACAAGTTTTGCCGCAAGTTTTAACGGTATTGATTCGGATACGCTGGAAGCTTTCTCTGGTAGCGTGACTATCGATATCGATTTCGACTTCTCAACTCCTGCCCCATAAGCTTGCTGGCAAGTGGGTATCTGGTCAACGCGATAAGCCAGGTCAGATACGCCATACAAAAAAACGCCGAGAGAATTTATAGTTTGTTAGGTTCTTATCGAGTATTAATCTGTCTAAAAATTTGTTGATAAATTATTGTTATATAGACTCTACCACTGATCATAAAATTAGATTTTATAGGCTATAAAACTTGAAATTTACTTTATCGAACTATACTGAAATGAGCATTAAAAACTTCTTTTCTTCAGCTTTATGGAGGTTGTGATGAACTCAGTCAATCGCGTCAGTTTTACCTATTTAAAATTCCTTTGTCTCCTGCTTTGTGGTCTATTGAGTTTTTCGGCGATTGCCGATTCCATCAATAGCAGCCAGGAAATCACTACCCTCTATCGTTCAGCCAGGAAGGTTATCTCGCAAAACCAGGCATTAATTAATGAAAAAGGTTCTGGCAAGAAACTTACCGCCGACTATGTCATCGCCGAGGCGAAGAAAAACTTCAAACAGGCCTCAGGCCAAGAACTGGATGTATCCAACGACCCTCTTGCAGCCAAGCAGGCGATGCTGGATGCGGTAGCGCAAGTTATGAATGATGCTCAGGATTTAATCAATGACTCCGAGGTGGGTTTTAAAGGATTTTTACCGGCTATTTTTGCCAGGCAAGTGGGTACAGCCTTCGGTAAAAATACCGGCGGTAGGGTGAAGATTAAACTGACAGCTCCCAAGAAAATTGTTAGAAATCGAGCCAATAGGCCGGATAAATGGGAAGCCAAGGTGATTAACGATATGTTTCTGCAGGCGAGTTATGAAAAAGGTAAACCTTTCTATGAAGAGGTTGCGGTTAAGGGAAAGCCCGCCTTTAGATATATATTACCAGAGTATTATGGCGAATCTTGCCTGAGTTGCCATGGTACGCCTAAAGGAGAGTTAGATATCACCGGGGGTAAAAAAGAAGGTGGTAAATTAGGTGATCTTGGCGGGGCTATCAGTTTAATTATTTATAAATGAGGAATCTTAGAACACACTACAAGGAAGTAGATCCTGAGCGGGAGACCATATGCTGAACCTGAGCACAATGCTGCAAAACTTCTCCTTACGCAAGAAGATTTTGTTATTTAATTCCGTGATTATGTTGGTCACGGCCGTGGGTTTATCGGCTTTATTATATGGTAACCTCAGTGCTAATCAGGCTATTCAAAGCCAGCAAGTCGCTCTGGAAAATCAACGTCTGTTACGGGAAGTGAAATTTACCTTCACCGAGGTTCAATATTGGTTGTTTGATTTAGCCGTAAGTTGGCAGAATGAATCGGAGACTCAGCTAGAAGAGCATGCAGAAATGCTGCGAGATTTATTAGTTGAATTAGAAAAAACGCAGCCTCAAACCGCACAAGCGCTATTTCCGTTATTAGAGCAGTATATCGAAGTCAATATCGAGGCCGTGGATTCTTATGTCGATGAAAATCGAGTACAGGGTAATGCCCTTGTAGCAAGAGGCAGAGCGATAGGCCAAGAAATCATTGAGATCATTTTTTCTGCCGAAGCGCCATTAACGTCTGAAGTTTATAGCAGTGCCGATGAAGTCATTAATATTGGTGAAATACTGGTAAAACTGGGCGTAGCTGCCCTTATTGTTGTATTACTGTCGAATATCATCTCGGCGCTGATGTTAGCCAAGGTGGTCAGTGCGCCATTAGAATATGCTGTGGATATTGCCAAGCGCATTGCCGCAGGTGATTTACAAACCCATATAAAAATTCAGGGTAAAGATGAAAGCAGTGTTTTATTGCAATCCCTGTCTTCCATGCAAAACAGTATTCGCCAACGCATAGAAGCCGATGAAATAAAGTCGGCTGAAAACCTGCGTATACGCCAAGCCTTGGATGCCTGCCAGACCAATGTATTAATGACCGATACCCAAGCCAATATTGCCTATATGAACCAGGCCATGAACCGTTTTATTAACAGCCATGCACAGAGCTTCTCTGTGGCAGGGCAGGAGCTTGATAACGGCATGCCTATGTCTCGACTATGTGCAGAACAGAGTGACTTTCTTAACCATCTTAGCGAAATTCAAGAATCTACTAGTCACCGTGTTATACAGCAGGGGCTGACCATAGACTGGCAGGTGACGCCGATTTTAAATAAGGATCAGAAGATTACCGATTATATCTTTGAGTGGACGGATGAAACCGAAAGAGTGCAAACTCAGGATGAAATAGCCGGCTTAATCTCTGCAGCAAAACAGGGGGACTTTACACAGACCATAGATCTTAGTGGTAAAACCGGTTTTTATCATTCGGTGGCCGAGGGTCTGAATAATATGGTCTCGGCGGTAGATAGCTCACTCTCGGAGGTTTCAGCTGTTTTATCCGATATCGCCGCGGGTGATCTAAATCAACAAGTGGATAGTGCTTATTCTGGAAAATTAGCTGAATTAGCCGATGCAACGAATAGTATGGTAACAAAACTGCAAGAAACCATTAAAGATATCAGCCATATGGTGGCCGAGGTCAAGAAAGGCCAGTTTGATTCTCGGGTTAATGAACAGGGGAAACAGGGTTTTTACCTGGAGATAGCCAGCGATTTAAATGCCCAGGCTTCGGTTATTCAACAGGGTATTGATGACGTAACAGGGGTGTTGAGGGCAATTTCTGATGGGGATTTATCGGCTCAGGTAACGGGGCAATATGAAGGGCAACTTCAGCAACTCAGTGAATATACCAATACAATGAGTGGCAAGCTGAAAAAGATTGTTGGTGAGGTTTCTGACCTGGCTGAGCATGCTGGCAAAGGTCAGTTTGATGTGCGTTTACAGACCGGGTCCCTGCAAGGATTTTATCTGACATTATCTGAGAATCTTAATCATCTCAATGCATCAACCGAGAATGCGCTGACTGAGCTGATGGCAACCATTAATGCCATGGCAAAAGGTGATCTGACACAGACGATTAAGGGCCAGTATGAGGGCATGTTTGACGAATTAAAACGTGATACAAATGCCACGATTGATAATCTGGTTACGGTGATGGCGGAGATAAAGCAGGCCTCTTATCAGGTGAAATCCGGTGCTAACGCCATCTCTTCCAGTAATCTGGATTTAAGCCGCAGAACCGAACAACAGGCCGCTAGTTTGGAAGAAACCGCCGCAAGCATGGAGCAGATGACATCGACGATTATACAAAATACGGAAAGTTCAAAAAATGCCAGTCAGTTGGCGATTAATACCAGCAATATTGCCGAGCAGGGAGGAGCGGTGGTTGATAAGGCCATCACCGCGATGATCGCTATTTCAGAGTCCAGTAATAAAATCGCCGATATTATTTCGGTGATTAATGAGATCGCTTTTCAAACCAATCTTTTGGCATTAAATGCATCCGTTGAGGCCGCTAGAGCCGGAGAACAAGGGCGTGGTTTTGCCGTGGTGGCCGGTGAAGTCAGAAACCTGGCTGGGCGCTCGGCGACAGCTGCCAAGGAAATTAAAGATCTGATAGAAGACAGTGTCAAAAAGGTGGAGGAAGGAAAATCACTGGTTAATAAATCGGGTGAATCGTTGAAGAATATTGTGCATGCGGTTAAGGAAGTCTCTGAGCTTGTGGCCACCATTGCGACCGCCAGTGAAGAGCAGTCCTTAGGTATCACCGAGGTGAATAGGGCGGTGACAAAAATGGATGAGATGACGCAGCAGAATGCGGCTCTGGTAGAAGAGGTTGCCTCAGGCAGCGAGACGATGGGCCAGCAAGCCGGAGAGCTTGAGAATAAAGTGGCATTTTTCAAAACCGATGGTGCTGCTGAAAGTACGATGGAATATCGCAGCAGCCCTGTTTCCAGCCCCGCCGTTTCTAGTCCTGCTTCAGTGGTGGCAGCTCCTGCTCGAATACCTGAATCACCTCCCGATGATGCGGAGTGGGCCGAGTTTTAGCAGGGAGAACCTTTGCACATAAATGACGCTGTGAGCCCCTTTCCCCGATATTGTTTAATGCTGTATAGATAATCCGGTTTCAAGTGATGAAAATAAATCTCAGCCCTGGCCCGAAACGTTGGCATGAACTAGTTTTAATGCTGAATAGATGGAGACTTTCAGGTGAAAGAAAATATCACAAAAGAATTTGTGCACAACTTGAGCGAGTTTGAGGCTAAACGCCTAAGTCATATCAGGCAGCAAAAGGATGAATGTAGCAGGCTGGATATAGATCGTGAATACCAACGCTGTTTAACTAAAATACTCAGAGATAATGGCCATCATTTTATCGAGTTGTTATCTGTTCAGACGATGTTCTACCCAAACCGTAAGCCGGTGATAACGGCCCTCTGTTCGATAGGTTTGTGATAAACGTTGCAGGCGATATCGACTGGGTATCTGACACAGGTCAATTTCAATCATCTAATACAGCAGGAATCTCCCTGCTGTATTGGCGGACATTTCACATCACCATATGAACAGAAGACGCAGCAATCTCCTAGCCGCGGCTTTAACAACTTATGGCAGGATTCACATTCATAAAACCACTGGCAGCCATCGCTAGGCATGGTGTCTGATTTACGATGTCCACATTCTGGACAGCTAATGGTTGATTCTAATAAAAGTTTCATCATGCCACTTAAACCGTTTATTAATGAAAGCGAATGCTAACAAGGTAATCGCTTTTTTGGCTGATCTTAATATTTCGTATGAGACCCACTTCGAATACCCAGCGCCGGGAAGCTTTCTGCAAACCTAGCGTGAATTGCGGAACTGCGGTTTCACCTTGCATCCAGCGCCCGCCTATTTCTGTCACCAGATACCATGAGGCAGGTATTCCCCATGGCGGATATTCGGCGGGGGCCATACGGTATTGCCACGAGATGTCATATCTGGCACTGTTTTTACGTTGGTCTAATCCCTGTTGATAAACGACATCCAGATCTATTTTATGTCGATTTTGGTAGTGGGTGAATACGGCACCGGCCTGGATGGCGTTATCGTGTGAGCCCAGGGTTGATACCACCACTCCGGCCAATAAACCCAGCCTGTCTGTACCGTCGGCATGATCTGACTGGACTACAATATAACGATATAAAAAGTTCGGCTTGCACAGGCCTATTTTCCTGAGTTGACGACAAATGATAGGCCAGGCCCATCAGCAACGTTTGCCGGTGGTCTACACCTATGGCTGCATTAAACATCAGCCGGTTTGTGTTTTTTCGCTATTATGTATAACCGTGCTACGCAGGACCTCACCGCCTTTTTCAACGGGCAAGGCGACCATGGTACGTAAACCCATGGCCCAGGTTTCTGATATTTTCAGCATTAAAATGATAAACAGGCATTTAACCCAGGCGTTATTGTTCATCACTCATTGTCCTGATTTTCACCGGTGTAAACCCTGCGTTAATGACCGTGTTTTTTATCAGCTTGATATCAATTTTATAGTCAGTGGATACTATGCGAACTTTCCGGTGCTTAAGGCTGATATCGACGGTGCTGATATGTGGCAACTTTTCTAATTGTCGCTGCAGGCAATGCACACAAAATGGACACGTTAAACCGGCAATATCGACCTCTATCGTTTCGGCGTTAATTGTCATCGATAACAATGGGGGAAATGTGATTAAGCATAATCTGATCAGATGCATTGTCTTCTCCCGTTAACAGCTTAAAGCGATAATAGATGCCGCAGTGGAAGTAGCAAAAAGGCGGCGCTAAATCCTGTTAACCACAATATTGCCGCCAGCCAAAACAGGCGTATGGAGCATATTCGGCTTTGCACGCAGTGTTTTGTTAATGTCGCATCTGTAGGGCAGCGTTGGGGCCTGCGCCATAAGACCCACGCAGAAAGCCCCAGTAAAACTGCGGAGACACAAAACATCCAAGTTTCATAATTAGCCAAGGTGATGAATAATGGGAAGGTCTGGCTTAATGAGACAAGCACTGCACCCAGCCCTGAGCTAACCAGCAGTATGGGCACAGCATAGCAAGGTACTCAATGAGGAAAAAAGAGTCAGGCAACCGAGAATCTGTTGATGAGCTGTATGATTTTTGGCGATTACATTGCGCATAGTTTTTCGCAAAACGGTGCTTTATATTCTTAAGCATAAACCCCGTACCCTCGTACGGAGTCAAGGCGATGGCAGGGAATTTAGGCCTCTTTGTTTAGCGCTGCGATGATAGGGCAATCTGAATGCTTCTGGCTGACATCACACTGAGTCAGCAAACTGGCCAAAGCCCGTTCCATGGCTTGCAGGTCGGCAATTTTTGCCCGTATCAAGTCGAGTTTGACCTGACCTAATTGACGTGTGGCCGAACACTGCGAGGAACTGAGTTCAAGCAGGCTAGAGATTTCTGCCAAGGTGAATCCCAGCGCCTTGGCTCGCTGAATAAAACGTAGCCGCTCTATCACCTGGTCCGGATAACATCGGTATCCCTGGCTGGGTTTAACGGGTTGGCTGATCAGACCCTGGCGTTGATAGAAACGAATCGTCTCGACATTAACACCCACTTGCTTGGCAACACGGCCTATGGTTAGTGACTTTTTCTGCATAAAATTTATCTACTCAATATCATGCTTATTTAAAGACGTTCTGATGTTTAAATTTTGTGGTCTTGATACCTCTTTCATAGAGAGAGTCATGGTCATTAATCGTCATTCAACACTCCCTGGTGTCACTCTATAGAGTGTGAATTGTCAGCTTCAATTTATTTTAGCATTGAGCAGCTTTAATGATGGCGAGTATTTGCGGTTTTTGGCTTGCCTGGCCTGCTGTTTGCAATTTGAAAAAGGAGATATAAACAATATCGGGCTAAGGGATTAGAGACTTTTATCCGTATTTCTATAAATTAGGCCAAGACTATGAGCAGTGGAATTTATCGCAGAATGCCCGTTAATCAATTAGAGGAAGGCATGTACATCACCTCGCTGGATATCCCGATGATACAGACCTGTTTTCCCGTTCGAGGCTTCTATATTCAGGGCCGGGAAGATATTCAGAAGATCGCCGGTTATTGTAACTTTGCCATCGTTAATATCACCAAAAGTCATGCGGTAAAACGTTGCACCACGGTGATGCAATTGGAGCTGCAGGAATTGCCTGCGGTAATGAGTGGCCGCAGAAATTTGGGGCAGGTGCAACAACGCAGGCTGCCGCAAAAAACCGCTCACAAAGGCAGAGCCAAACGTTTATGCCTGTTGTTGGTCATCAGCTTTACGATCATGTGTTTTATTTAATCCATATTGAAAACAAGCAACATCATTGATCACGACCCTGGGTTTTTAAGCCGGAAAGGCCTTGTTAGCGACAAACATGCCGGCCAGCATGCTGGCCACAAAGGCGGCGGAATCGATATTCAGGTAGCTTAAAGACGCGATTGCAGGCCCCGGACAATAGCCATATAAACCCCAGCCTATGCCAAACAATGCCGAGCCTAGCAGTAATTTTTTATCGATGGCGGTATTGCATGGCAGGTAAAATTTATCCGCGATAAGGGGCTTGGAGCGTCGCAGAATAAAATGAAACGCGGGTGCCGTTGCGGCGATACCTACGGCCATCACAAACATCAGGGATGCATCCCAATGACCAAAAATATCCAGAAAGCCTATGACTTTTTGAGTGTCGCTCATGCCTGAAACTGCCAGGCCTAAGCCAAAGAGTGTACCTGCTATTAATGCAATAATCTGAAACATAAAAATCTCTTAAATAGATGAAAAGTGCGGCTTCAAAGCAGCTGCTGAGTGATAAAAACGGTGACAACACCCGATCCGATAAAACATAGCGTGGCGACGAGGGAGCGTATGGAGAAGCGACTGATGCCACAGATACCATGACCACTGGTACAGCCACTGCCCAGTTTGGTGCCAAAGCCTACCAGTAAGCCGGCTACTATCGCCATGATCAAGCCTGCATCGCTGGGTTCCGGTTGGGAAAATCCCAATACCTGATGGGCTAAAAACGGGCCAATTAATAAACCAGCGAGGAAAAACCAGCGCCAGCCATTGCTGCTTATCGGTGAATTATCCGGGTTTGAAATTGCCTGCCATAAGATGCCGCTGATGCCGCTGATACGGCCCAGAAAAGCTAACATTAAAATGGCGGCAAAGGCGATCAGAAGGCCGCCGATGCTGGCGTTGATAAAGTCTGTCATCATGATATTTTTCACTATAATTATTTTTGGCCGCAGCCAAGATTAGCGGGAACGGCAATATCCATAAACTTGGGATTGGCCAACTTCAGGTTGTTCATAAACGTGATAAATTCATCTTTGTTATCAATCCGTAGGCGGGGGTTATGGGCTTTTTCTTCGCCTATGGTGGAGGTACTCCAGCCTTTATAATCATGGCCTGGGAAAACCTGTGTATCTTCTGGCAGGGTTAATAATTTGTTATGCAAACTGTCGTATAACTGGGCAGCTGAGCCGTTTTGGAAATCGGTGCGTCCGGAGCCTCTGATCAGCAATGTATCGCCGGTGAAGGCGTAGCGGCTATCGGCTTCTTCAATATAAAAACTGTGGGAGTCATCGGTATGGCCTGGGGTATAGATCACCTGGATTTTAATGTCTCCGAAGGTCAAGGTCTGACCATCGATCAGTGGCTGATCGGCACAGGCCACATCACCGGGTTTACCCAGATAGGTTGTTGCACCGGTTTTCTCTCTTAAAGCACCTAATGCGGTAATATGATCGGCATGTACATGGGTATCCACAGCCAGTTTTAGGGTTAAATTCAGCTCATTCAGTAGCTGCAGGTAATAATCTAATTGTCCGGCAACCGGATCGATAAATACAGCTTCACGGCTTTTTTCGTCGGCCAGTAAATAGCTGTAGGTATAGCTTTTGTAATCAAACAATTGGCGTAATAACATGACAATTCCTTAGTTTAATACTTGAGTAATAAGGGTGATGGCGGCGATGAGCAGCATCAATACGGCGAAGATTTTTTGCAGCGTTGGACTGGCCAGATATTTACTGGTGAATACACCGGCAATCATGCCCATCATGCCGCCGCTGGCAACCAGGGCAAGTAAATGCAGATCAACATTGCTGCCGGATAAAGAGAAACTGATAAACCCCGAGGCGCTGATGGCTGTTATCACCACCAGTGATGTGGCGACGGCCTGCCTGATGGATATACCGGTGAGGAATAACAGCGTGGGCACAATCAGAAATCCCCCCCCAACACCAAACAAGCCGGATAAAAGCCCGGTTAGCATGGCTCCTGCGCTAACGCCCATAACGCAGGGCAGGCCAATGCGAAAAGGTGCGCCTTTATTCATGCGGCATATCGCTATCGCGCTGGGTTCTTGGCTAAGTATGCCAGCACGCACCACGGTGGTGTGCTGAGGTTGCTTGGTCGCCTGCAGCCACATTCTGACGGCAACCACCACAACTAACACCGAGAAGCCTAGCATCAGTAGCGTTTCGTCAATCTGACGGTTGGCCCAATTACCCAAAGGGGCCACAAGGCTGCCGATAACGGAGTACACCATTGCCGGCAACCATTGGATATCACCACTTTTAAGTTTGGTGAAAACACCCAATAATGCGCTTAAGGCGACCGCGCCCAGTGATAAACCTATGGCTTGCTGGGCCGGTAAACTCAGAAAAATAATCAATAGGGGGACTGCAAACACCGAGCCGCCGGCACCGGTGAGCCCTAATACAAGCCCTATGATACATCCTACAAGAATCGCCATTATTTATTGCCTGCATCATTGCGGTGTAGGGGGATATCTTTTAAGACACTGCTGTTAAGTATAGTGCCCAATGCATCGCGGCGGTAAATCCCCTCGGCGATGTCATATTGCATACTCAGGGGGTGTTGGGCTGTGGCTAATGTCAGTTCCGTCATTGTCCAGATCTCTAATAACACCAGAATATTAGATCATTCTAATTTAGCATTTGCAAATATAATTTAAGGTTTTCTGCCTATAGAAGCTACACTGAAATAAGTTGAAGATTGAATAGGAGGTCTAAACATGACGATGCCAACGGAACAAGAATTACAGCAGGCTTTAATAAAAGCCAAAAGCATGCGTGAAACAGGCCAAGATGATGATTTTGTTGCCAAGGCCCTGTTAAATCATCATTATCGCCTGACATTATTGCAGCATGTGCTGGATGCTGCCGGGCATTATTTGCATTCCGGTAACGGAAATCGAGAGCATCAAAAACTGTTGAAGGCGATTGAGGATGCCAGGCAATCCGAATATCGCCCTGGGCAAGAAACCCATAGGGGAGATGATTCTCTGCTGATTTAAATCCGTGAATCTGCGAAGGCGTACGGGCAGCCACCTTGTACGCCTGCAGATTCGTTCAGCTACTTCATGTTTTTTAATGTTTTAATTCACCGCCGCATCGGCCTTGCCAATCCAGTCAGCAGCAAACTCCATCACATGAAAAATCAGATTTTGTTCATGGGTGCCGGTTATTAATGCTGCGCCCGGGCCTATGGCATAAACGCCCACATCTTCACCGGCATGGGTTTCTGCTTGCAGCGGCACTAAGGCTTCCTGATGAAAGCCGGCCGATTGTGTATTGATATTGGCAAGGTCCACGCGCCCGCTGATGATCTCTTCAGCATAAGCCGCATCGGCATTAGTCTCGCTACCAAGGTCTTTATAACCGCGGCCATTGGCATAAGCTAGTGTGGTAAAAGGCATGCCATCTTGGGCCAGCTTGGCCTGCATTTCACCTACGGTGATAACCTTACCCAGAATTGCATTGCCACGTTTAGGATAACCGGCAATGGTGAAGACATGGCTGTGATCGGCGGTGACGATGATTAACGTATCTTTGGCATCGGTGTTATCAACGGCTGCCTGTACAGCCTTGGCAAATTCAATGCTATCTTCCAGTGCGTTATAGGCATTGCCTGCATGATGGGCGTGGTCTATGCGCCCACCTTCAACCGTTAGGAAAAAACCTTCTGCGTTATTATCGAGAATATCAATCGCCTTGCGGGTCATCTGTGATAACGACGGTTCTCCGGCAAGATCATTGCCTCTGTCGGCTTCATATTGCATATGAGATTCATTAAACAAAGCCAATAAATGTGAGGTGTTATCGGTATCAATGGCATCAAAACCGGCTTGATCCATAATATATTGGCCACCGCGAAAACGCGTTTTCCATTCATTAATTAAGTGGCGGCCATCTGTTCTATCACCTTCGATCTCGCTGCGGGCATCTGGGCTATTAAAGATCGCATCTTTGGGTAAAAAGTGTCGCCGACCTCCACCCATAATCACTTCAATACCTTTGTTATCAACATTGAAGCGTTTTTGTAAATTGGCGGAAAAATTGATTAGCTGTAAAGCGATATCTTCACAACCTGCCGCACGTTGCTCTGCAGGCATATCGGAATCATCTTCCCAATTTCTATCGGCTGATTTAGCATACGCAGCAGCAGGTGTCGCATGGGTTATACGTGCGGTAGAGATGATGCCGGTAGATTTTCCGGCCAGTTCTGCCAGCTCTAACGCGGTTAATACTTCGTTACCGCTAACACCCGCACAATCGCCTCTGACAACGTCTTCATTCACACCTAATACACCCATTCGGGTTTTAACACCGCTGAGTAATGCGGTCATGGTGCCGGCTGAATCGGGTGTTTGGGCATCGGTATTATAGGTTTTTGAAAAACCTGAAAACGAAAATTTCTCAAAACTCAGCTGGTATTCTTCACCTTGCAAGCCCTGTTTTTGCCCAGCCAGAATACGGGCTGCGGTTACGGTAGATATGCCCATGCCATCACCGACAAACAAGATGACATTTTTAGCTTTGCCGTGTTGGTCTTGTAAATAGCCAATGTTTTCTGCAGCACGTTTAACCGTGTTTTCCCCGGCGGCGAACCACGGGTTTAATACGGTGGTGGCAATATCTGCATCATCAAGTTTTGTTTTTCGATTATCTGACTGACAAGCCGAGAATGTTATGACGATGGCCAGAGGTAAAAGAACTAATGGCTTCATTTCTTCTCCCCTGATGCGCTTTGGATTAAACCCAAGGCTTGATTCATCAGATGAAAGACCACATTCTGTTCAATCACTCCTTGTACCTTATATGAGCCCGGGCCTGTTGCATGCAGGGCGATATCTTCGCCGGCATGACTTTCCGAACTTAGCGGTACGGTGGCTTCTTGATGGAACCCAGCGGCCTGTGTATCAATCTGGCTTAAGTCATTTCGGCCCGAAAAATCCCTGAAACCTCGGCCATTGGCATAACTTAAGGTGGTATATGGCATGCCATCTTCGGCTAATGCTGCTTCGGTTTCACCAACATTAACCACCTTGCCTAAAATCGGATTGCCTCGTTTGGGATAACCGCCAATGGTAAATACATGGCCATGATCGGCGGTGACCAGAATCAAGGTTTCTTCTGGATGAGTTGAGACTAACGCCTGCTGAACAGCCTTGGAAAATTCCAGCGTTTCAGTTAATGCCTTATAGGCATTACCGGCATGATGGGCATGATCGATACGCCCAGATTCCACCATCAGAAAAAATCCTTTGGGGTTATTATCCAGTATCGCTATAGCTTTTTTTGTCATCGCCGAGAGTGACGGTTCTCCGGCGATGTCATTGCCTCTATCGGATTCATAAGCCATATGTGATTCGTTAAACAGCGCAAATAGTTTCTGTGTATGGACAGTTTCAATTGCGTTAAACTGCGCCAGATTCATAATATAATTACCGTGCGGATATAGATCCTGCCACTCTTGAATAAGGTTACGGCCATCGGTTCGATCACCTTCAATATCACTGCGAGCATCCGGGCTATTAAAGGTCGCATCGTTAGGTAAAAAGTGTCTACGCCCTCCACCCATGCTGACATCGATGCCATCAACATCGATACCAGGATAACGTTGTTCCAGATTTTTTTCGAAGTGAATCAGTTGTGTGGCGATATCTTCACAGCCATCGGCAATGGCCTGCGTAGGCATGGCGGAATTATCTTCCCAATTACGCTCCACTGATTTGGCATAGGTTGCCGCTGGGGTGGCGTGGGTAATTCTGGCGGTGCTAATAATACCGGTAGCCAGGCCTTTAATTTCGGCTAATTCCAGCGCCGTTATTAATGTGTTGCCAGCCATGCTGGCGCAATCACCACGTTGAATATTTTCATTGACACCGATAACGCCCGCATCGGTTTTAACCCCCGACATCATGGCGGTCATCGTGCCGGCCGAATCAGGAGTTTGTGCATCCACATTATAGGTTTTTATTTGGGCCGAATACGGGAAACGTTCAAAGCTAAGATAAGCCTCTTCGCCATTTTCGCCTTGCAGCTGGCCTTGTAAAATGCGGCTGGCGGTTAACGTGGATATACCCATGCCATCACCAACAAAAAGAATGACATTTTTGGCTTTACTGCTTGGCTTAAGTTGGAGTTTTTGTTGAATCACCGCGTGGGCATCTTGATACCAATCATTGTTTATCTGATGATCCGGCATAACATCCGCATGTAAATTTGCGGTTAATAGCAATGCCGCGACACTGGATATCGTCTTGCATTTCACATTCATATTCCATCCCCTATAAGTGTTTTAAAAATCGATGCCGCTATTTATATAACAGGCATGGAAGGCATATTAGTAAAGTATTATTACGTTTTTATAGCATTTTTAAGAAGTTAATAAGGCCGTGGTTATTCAGATGGATATTAATCATCTCTAACTCATTCTGTTAGAGTTTGGCTTGAAGTGATTCGTTGATATTGCTATAAAAGACCTAATATAAGCGAGGTACAGAAAATGGAATTCGACAAAGTTGTGCTTGAAGGTGAATGTGTGCGTTTAGAGCCTTTAAGCAAGTTACATAAAAATGGGCTTATTGATGCGATATGTGATGGTGAGTTATGGCAGCTGTTTGTCACCCTGGTGCCGCGTATCGAAGATTTGGATGCCTATTTTGATAATGCTATTGCCGCCCATGCACGGGGTGATGGTCTGGCCTTTGCAACGATTGATAAGCACACCGAAAAGGTGGCGGGTTCAACCCGCTTTATGAAGGCGGATCTGGCTAATCAACGGCTTGAAATTGGCTTCACCTTTTTGGCGAAGTCCTATCAAAAAACGCCAGTTAATACCGAAGCCAAATTATTAATGCTGACTTATGCCTTTGAGTCGCTGAAATTAAATCGTGTTGAATTTCTAACAGATTATCTTAACCATGCATCACGCAATGCGATTTTTCGTCTGGGAGCCAAAGAGGAAGGGTTATTACGTAACCACATGATCATGCCTGATGGGCGTGTTAGAGATTCTGTATTGTTCAGTATTATTCAAAATGAATGGCCGGGGGTTAAACAAAACCTGCTTTATAAGCTGAATACGTAGTTTAAATAAACGGTTATTAATAAATAAACAGGATGTATTTATGAATAGTAAAGTCTTAAATTTGTTTGGTTTGATAGCTCCGTTTTGGCTTTTATTGGGGGTGACAATAGCAGGGGCTATGTATCCGGGTTACAGCCATTATCAACAGGCGATGAGTGAACTTCACGCCTTAGGTAGCCCGGTAGCGTTTATCTCGCCGTTTATTAATAATTATCCGCTGGGGCTACTTTTTATCGGTTTTGGTTTTTTTGTGTTTTCATCGTTTAAATCTATCGCTGTTAAAATCTCGGCGGTGATGATTATTTTGCATGGTATTGGCAGTATTATCGCAGGTTTTTTCCCCTGTGATGTAGGCTGTCATCCCGAAAGTGATTCGTTTAATCAAGCTATGCATGGTGTTGGCGCCGTGATAATGACGCTGACGTTTTTGCTTGTTCCTGCAATGTGGGCTTATTTAGCGGGGAGTGAATTTAAACTACGCTGGTTTGCGTGGTTGTCGCTGTTTTGTGTATTGGCCCAAATAGCTTTGATGCCGTTGATGGGGCAGGCGCTTGAATCAGGAGAGGGGTTTGGTTTGTATCAGCGCATAGCTTATGCGATTCCGATGAGCTGGTTATTGGTTTTTTCGAGCCTGTTATTACGTCATAAAAAAACGGGGCTTTAATCGCCCCGTGTTGTTGTTTTGATAATACCAATATTAGAAGTTATAGGTTAAATCTGCACCGACAGTTCTAGGATCACCGTAGTAATTCACGCCATTGGCAACATGTGGGTAGAAGTCTTTATTGTAAAAACCAGGAATACCATTTACACGGTATTCTTCGTCGGTCAGGTTTTTACCCCATAGCCCCACTTCAAGTGTTTGGTCGGCACCGACTTCAATCTCCGTAAAGGCTATACGTGCATTCAGCAAGCTGTAAGACGGGCTGGCAGTTGGTGTGGCAGAGGATTCCTGACGATAAAAGACCTGATTATCGGTAAAGGAGTAGTCCGCACGGGCGCGTAGCTCTGCAAAACCTACATCGGTGATGTATTCCAGCCCCACTGAGTATTTACTCTCGGGGGTATAAGCAAACAGTGCCACATCCTTCAATTGCTCACCGGTAATAGGGTCTTTAAAGTCATTATACTTGGCATCCATATAACCGTAGTTGAAGAAGGCGGTAAGACCATCGGTAATCGCCATTAAACCTTCAAATTCAAAGCCCGTAACTTCTGCTTCACCGGCATTTTCTATGGAAGAGTAACCGGTACTCGCGTTATAAGCCGAGAGTTGCATATCTTCGGTATTGTTCTGGAAGATGGCAATATTGGTCTGAAGTCGGTTATCCCACCACTGTGCTTTCATACCCAGTTCAAAGGCCGTTGTAGTCTCTTCCTTATACGGCGTTTCGGCTTCTTCTATAGTGGCTGATTCCGCATTAAAGCCGCCAGAGCGCCAACCCTGAGAGACTTTGGCATAGGTACTTAAATCATCGGTAAAGGCATAGCTGGCAACAAACATGGGTGAGAAATTATCCCAGGTTTCTTTATTGCCTTCACTGCTATAGGCGGGGATCACTACCGGTCCAGGAGCAAATACAGTGGTATCATCCAGATGTTGGACATAGGATTCTTTTTCTTCCTGAGTCCAGCGACCACCAAAGGTCAGAGTGAGTTCGTCACTGACTAACCAATCAGCTTGTCCAAAAGCTGCATAAGAGGTACTTTCAACACCGTAAAAGTGTCTCACAGTTTCAGGAACCCCTGTTAAATTTCGATAATAGGGATTTACAACATCGACGTTATCGTTGAAATAAAACAGGCCGGCAACATAGTTCCAGGAATCGGTACTACCTACTAACTGGAACTCTTGTG